>OZ255840.1:1209786-1814680 GCA_965277795.1 Lapillicoccus sp. | reverse complement strand
CGCTAATTTCGCCGACGTCGTCGACGTAGTGGCTGCAGTACCCCGGCTCCCACGCGTCGGGTCGGAAGGGGTCCTCGCACTCCTCGTGGTCGTTGCACCAGGAGGCGTGCGGGACGGCCGTGGTCGTCGAGGCGGTCACCTTGCCACCCCGAGCGGGGCCGTAGCCTCGAGGAGCTGGCGCGCCAGCTCCCGCGCCTCCGCCACGCTCAGCTCATCGAAGTGTCCCCACCCGAGCAGGTGCACAACCCCCTCACCGTCGTCGCCGACGCACACGTCCAGGGCGGCATACCGGCCCCGGTCATCCCCGCTGCTGCGGTGCGAGCACAAGTCGTCGACGCGCGAGTCGTCGACGACGACGTGGTCGTTGCACCCGGGGGCGGTCGTGACGGTCATGCGGACTCCTTGGGTCGAAGGGTGACGGCTTGAGCGGTGTGGAGGCCGGAGAGGGCGGCCGCGATGGCCGCGTCTCGGTCTTGGACGGCGTACTGGTAGCGCATCGCCGCGCCGGGGGTGGAATGACCCAACCGGGCCATTAAGTCCGCGAGCGTGGCTCCGGTGGCCGCTGCGAGGGTCGCGCCGGTGTGCCGGAGGTCGTGGAACCGCAGATCGGGACGTCCGGCCGCGGTTCGGGCCGGGTAGTAGGCGTCGTACAGGGACGCGGGGGACAGGTAGCCGCCGCGGACACCGGGGAACAGCAACGCATCCCGGCCGGCTGGGACGTGCTCCGCCAGGTGCGCCTCGACGAGCCCGAGCAGGTGCGGCGGGATCGACACGTCCCGGACGCCGGCGTCGGACTTCGGGTCGCCGACGACCCACGAGTCCTTGACGCGGGTGACAGCGCGGGTGATCTTCACCTTCCCCCGCAACAGGTCGACGTCACGACGGCGCAGCTCGACCAGCTCGCCGTACCGCATCCCGCACCACGCCGCGAGCAGCACCATCAGCTGCAGCCGCTCCGGCATCGCGGCCGTGACCGCCTCGAGCTCCGGCAGCGTCGCGGGCATGATCTTGATGCGCCGCTTGCTCTGGCCCGCCTTCCGGATCCGGCACGGCGACGCGGTAACCAGGTCGTCGTCGACAGCGGATTTGGCGATGGTCTTGAGCAGCGAGTAGGTGCGGGCTCGTTGCGTCGACGCGTCCAGGCTGGCGTACCAGGTCTTGACCCTGGCGGGCGTGATGCTCTTGAGCTCGCGGCCACCGAACGCGGGGATCAGGTGCGCGTCGAGGAGCCGCTGGTACTCGACGCGGGTGCGCGGCTTGAGGTCCCTCTCGGTAAGCCAGCGGATCGCGTAGGACCCGAAGAGCTCCGTCCCAAACTTGGGGTCACGCCAGGTCCCGGCGTCGAGCTTGGTCCGCTGTTTCGACAGCCACCCGTCGGCGTCCTGGCGGGTGCCGAACGTCGCCGGCGCAGTGACCCGCTCCTTGCTCGGCGAGAGATAGGAGGCCTGGAACCGCCCGGAGGGGAGCTTGCGGACGAGCCCGAATCCGCGTGGGGAACGCCTCTTCGGCAACACCGTCGTGCGCTCGCGTGCATTCGTGAGTGCCCGAATCTGTCCGGTGGCCGGGGCGAACTGGCCGCCCTCCAGTATCGGGGCGTGCATTCGTCGTGCATTCGCCATAACGGAAATGATGCCAGTAGATGCCGGATGCTGCCAACTCGGGAACCCGCTCTGGACAAGGGTTTCCGCAGGTCAGGTGCCATTTCCGCAGGTCAGCGCACAGACGCGAATCTACCGTCAAAACACGTTCAAACCCAGTATCGCTCACCAACTAAACAGGCCGCTGACCTGCGAAGACGCCTGTTCGACGTCATCAGTCGTGGCCGTCGTGGGGGATTCGTGGTGAATCGCACGGTCGACGGGCGAGATTTCGTGTGGTGCCGAGGTCCTGGTCGAGCGTCAACCGCCCGGTCGCCTCCATCGAGTTGAGCGTTCGCCAGGAGATCCCCGCCCGCCGGACGCGACGTCGCCTACTACGCTCGACTGATCACCCAGCGACCCGCTGAGCTGTCCACCACGAAGGTGCACGGGACATGCCGGGTCGGTCCAGCGCTCGAGCCGATGATCGCAAGGAGTTGTCGTGGCCATCTCACTCGACACGTTGTTGCTGGGCCTGCCGGAGGGTCCGCAGGTGACAGCACGCGCCGTCGCGGCCCTGACTGAAAACTCGGATCGAGTCCTGGTCGTGCTGGATGACGACCCCACCGGGACACAGTCGGTCGCCGACCTCCCGGTCCTGATGAACTGGTCGCCGAGCTCGTTGGAGTGGGCCTTACGGCAGGGCAAGCCCGCCGTCTACGTCATGACGAACTCCCGCAGCCTGGCCCCCGAGGACGCCGAAGACCGCAACCGACAGGTCGCCAGGAGTGCGTTCGCCGCGGCTGAGAAGATGGGCGTCAAGGTCGACTTCGTCTCGCGGTCTGACTCGACCCTGCGTGGACACTTCCCCCTGGAGACCAACGTCCTCGCTGAGGAGATTCTCTCCCAGAGCGGACATACCGTCGACGGGGTGATCATCGTCCCCGCCTTCGGGGACGCAGGGCGGATCACCGTGAGGTCCGTGCACTACGCAGGATCGGACGCTGACGGCTACACACCCGCGGGCGAGACCGAGTTCGCCAAGGACGCCACCTTCGGGTATCGATCGTCGGACCTGCGCGACTGGGTGCAGGAGAAGACCGGGGGACAGGTGAGAGCAGCGGATGTCGCCGACATCGACCTCGCGACCCTGCGGTCCAGCCGCCCTGAGGCCGTCGCGGTGCTTCGTGGCCTGTCGAAGGCGCAGCCGGCCGTGGTCGACATCGTTGACGAGAACGACCTGCGTCTGCTCGCACTGGCTCTCAACGAGGCTGAGGACGCCGGGTGCCGACTGCTGTTCCGAGTCGGCCCTCCCTTCGTTCGCGCCCTCATCGGCCAGGAACCGCACCCGCCGCTGGAGGCATCTGATATCGCTGGGATCCGGCATGGCGGCCTGGCTGAGGATGCTGTCGGTGGCTTGATCGTGGTCGGGTCACACGTAGCCATGACCACCAAACAGCTCGAGATTCTTGTCGAGCGCACGTCCCCCGTCGAGCTCGAGATCGACGTCGCGACCATTCTGGGTGCCAAGCCCGAGGCGCATCTGGCCGAGGTGGCCGAGCGGGCCGTCGCGGCACTGGCTCACGGAAACGTCGTGGTCCGCACGAGCCGCAGCCTCGTCACGGGGGCTGCCGGGGCCGACTCCCTCGACCTCTCGCGCCGAGTCTCCACAGCAGTCGTGGAGGTGGTTAGACGGATCCTGGCGGGGTACGCGCCACGATTCGTCGTGGCCAAGGGAGGGATCACCTCCTCAGATGTGGCCAGCCGCGGCCTGGAGATTGAGCGAGCCGTGGTCCGGGGGCCGATGCTCCCCGGGATCGTCTCGCTGTGGGAGCCCATGGACGGCCCTGCGCGAGGAATCCCCTACATCGTGTTCGCCGGCAACGTCGGCGGCCCAAGCGCGCTGGCCGACGTCGTTGACAAGCTCTCGCGCTGAGACCCAACAGCCCCTCGAAGGAGACACCCATGACCCCCACAGTCGCCGTCCTCGGACTCGGTGCGATGGGCCTGCCGATGGCTCGCCACCTCGCGAGCTCGTTCGTGGTACGAAGCTACGACATCGACCCCGGCCGCTGCGCTGCCGCAGAGGACTTCTCGACCGCTTGCAGCACCGCGCAGGAGGCAGCCACGGGCTCCGACATCGTCCTGCTCGCCGTTCGCAACCGCGTCCAGCTGGACGAGGTCCTCTGGGGCTCCGATGGCGTGGTCCCGGTCCTGACTGCAGGCTCCGTCATCCTGCTCACCTCGACCGTCGGGATCGACGTCATCCGAGAGGTCGCCGGTCACCTTGCCGATCAGGGGATGCTCCTCGTCGACGCTCCGGTCTCAGGCGGGCCGGTGCGGGCCGGCCAAGGTGACCTGCTCGTCACCGTCGGCGCGGACGACACGGCATACGCGAAGGCTCTTCCGGTCTTGACGGCGATGGCGTCGACGCTGAAACGAGTCGGCTCACGCCCCGGAGACGGACAGTGCATGAAGACGGTGAACCAGCTCCTGTGTGGGGTCCATATCGCCGCTGCGGCAGAGGCCTTGGCGCTGGCGACAGCTCTGGGCCTGGACCCTGCGGCTGCACTTGACACCCTAGGCTCGGGAGCGGCCGCCTCGTTCATGCTCGGTGATCGTGGCCCGCGCATGCTGCAGGCGTATGACGAGGGCGGCGCAGAGGTCCGCAGCCGTCTCGACATCTTCGTCAAGGACATGGGCATCGTGGCGACCGCCGCGCGCGAGGTTGGCCTTTCTACTCCAGTCGCAGCTGCCGCCGAGCAGCTCTACCTGCTCGGCCAGGCCCAGGGGCTCGCCGGTGACGACGACTCGAGTGTCATCACGGTGCTCGCTCCCACGGCCGACCTCAAGACCACCTGAGCGCGGCTCTCGTGGAGGCCCTCACATCTGTGTGTGCGCCGTCTTAGCCGGGTCGGTGCCGATCCGGGTGCCAGCCTCCAGTGCTGTGACAGCATCGAGCTCGCCGCGGCTGAGGGTGACCTCGGCTGCCGCGAGGTTCTCGCGGATTCGATGCGGGTGGATGGACTTGGGGATCACGATGTTGCCTAGGCCGAGGTGCCAGCCCAGGACAACCTGGGCCGGGGTGACACCGTGCTCGGTGGCCAGTGCCGTGACAGCTGGTTGGCTCAGGTCGGATCCCTGACCCAGCGGGCTGTACGCCTCAACCGCGATCCCCAGGGACCTGCACGTGGCCGTGAGCCCCGCCTGCTGGAATGTCGGGTGCAGCTCAACCTGGTTCACCGCCGGCACCACCGTCGTGTTCGCCAGCAACGTGTCCAGATGCTCGGCCAGGAAGTTGGACACCCCGATCGCCCGAGCACCACCGGCGGCATAGATCGTCTCCAGGACCTGCCAGGCCTCGACGAACAAGGCCTGAGACGGCACCGGCCAGTGAATGAGATACATGTCGATCACGTCGACCCCGAGCGCCCGCCGGCTGGCTTCGAAGGCCTGCGCCGCCGCGGCATGCTCCCCGTTACGCAGCTTGGTGGTGATGAAGACCTCATCGCGCGGAACTCCACTGGCCGCGATCGCCGCCCCCACGCCCGCCTCGTTACCGTACGCGGCGGCGGTGTCGATATGCCGGTACCCGGCCTCCAAAGCGTCCTCGACCACCTGCTGGGTCTGCCCCTGGGGGACCTGGAACACGCCGAAGCCGAGCTGGGGAACGGTGACCCCGTTGTTCAGGGTCACCTTCGGAACGACTGCCATGCCAACTCCATCCATATCCAAGCAGTTGTGGACCCTCACTCCACCTGCGATTCTGGGTGGGGCCTCTCGTGGGCCCACTGAGGCGACGGTGCGGTGCCGGACCGCCGAGGACCGCCGCAGGTCGCGGGGGAAACTTCGTGCAGGCTATATGATTAGCGTATGTCTGCATTCATTTGGTGCGCGCCGTGCCTGGCGGCATCGTGGGTCTCTTGGCGTCGACGGGGTACGCGAACGTGACTGGCGCAACCGCCGCAGGTGGCGGCGTCGTCCAGCGCCGAGTCCTCCGAGACGGCGTGTACGACGAGATCCTGGAGATGTTGCTCGCCGGGCGGGTGGCCTCGGGCGAGTCGCTGTCCATCGACGGCCTGGCTCGGCAGCTCGGCGTGTCCCCGACCCCGGTGCGGGAGGCGCTCGGCCAGCTCGAGCACACCGGCCTGGTCACCCGCGCTGCGCTCAAGGGGTATCGCGTGTCGCCGCCGCTCACGCCTTCTCGGATGGCGGAGCTGATGGACGCCCGGGTGATCGTCGAGGTCGCCGCCGTCCGGCTAGCGGTGCCCGTCTCGGCGGCGGTCATCACCGAGCTGGAGACCGTGAGCACCCAGCAGCGCCGAGCGGCCCAGCGGGTGGTCACCATGATGACGCGACACTCGAGCCGCCTCCAGTGGGAGACGCTGCGCGCCTACTACGCGGTCGACTCGGAGTTCCACCTCATCCTCTTGCGGCACAGTCACAACCCCTACCTGCTCGACATGGCGCAGACGCTCGCCCCCCACATGCACCGCCTCCGCCAGTTGATGAACCGTGGTGCGATCGACGTCGAGCTCGCGGTGGTCGAGCACACCGCCATCCTTGATGCAGTCCGCAGCGGTGACTCGCAGGCCGCGGCGGCGTTGATGGAGAGCCACCTCGTCGCCGTCCGCTCGCGCGCCCTGGCTGACGGGTAGCGGCGGCGCCCCCCGGCGCGTTCTATTGATCCTCTTGCATCGATCCTATAGGGTTTAGTAATCCTGCCGAAGGAGTGGCAGGCCAAGGGTGGTCGGTCCGAGGACGAATCCCGGCTCACGCCGCTCTCGCGCCTCGCAAGGAGGGTTGTCGCAGCGTGACCGAGCAGATCCAGCGGACCCGCCAGATCGAGCGGGTCGCTATCGTCGGCGCCGGCTACATGGGCGGAGGTATCGCCCAGGTCCTCGCCCTGGCCGGTGTGCACGTGACGATCGTCGACGCCGAGCCGACACTCACCCAGAGGCACCTCGACCGGCTGCGCCGAGAAGCCGACGACTTCGAGGCCCGGGGGCTCTTCGACCCGGGGTCGGCCGCGCGGGTACGGGCCAACCTGCATCCCGCCGACAGCCTGTCGCAGGCCGTCGCCGACGCCGACCTCGTCGAGGAGGCGGTGTTGGAGCAGCCCGAGGTCAAGGGTCCGGTACTGACAAGCATCGAAACCGCCGCCCGCCCGGACGCGATCATCGGCAGCAACACCTCCACCATCCCCATCGGCGAACTCAGCACCAACCTCACCCGTCCCGCGCGGTTCCTTGGCGTCCACTTCTCCAACCCGGCTCCGTTCATCCCCGGGGTCGAGCTCATTGCGCACGCCGGCACCGATGAGAGCGTTGTGGCCTCGGTCGAGGCGCTTGTCGCCAGGACGGGCAAGCTTGCTGCCAGGGTCAACGACAAAGCAGGGTTCGTCCTCAACCGACTTCAATACGTCCTGCTGAAGGAGGCGATGAACCTCGTCGAGGAGAAGGTCGCCACGGCCGAGGACATCGACACCATCGTGCGCACGACGTTCGGTTACCGGTTGCCGTTCTTCGGACCGTTCGCCATCGCCGACATGGCCGGTCTCGACGTCTACCAGGCCGGTTTCCGCACCCTCGAGGAGCACTACGGCGAGCGCCTGGCCGCGCCGGCTGTCCTCACCGAGCTCGTCGACGGTGGCCAGTACGGCGTGAAACAGGGCGGGGGTTTCGTCACCCCCCCGGGCGATCAGGCCGCCCTCATCGCCTACCGCGACACGGCATACGCCCGGCTCGGTCAGCTCCTACGGGAGCTCGGGCCTGCGCCGCTGGGCACCCCGTCCGTCGACCCCCATCCCGTCCCAGCCACGCACGTCGCGAACGAGAGGGAAACCCCGTGAACACCGCTGCCTACACTGCCGAGACGTGGCCCATCGCCGCCGCCATGCTGCCGTTCGGCAGCGTCGACTCCACGGGTGGACCCATTCACGACGCCGAACCCGAGGAGTGGGCCAAGCATCTGCGCCTGGTCCACCAGCGAGGTTTTACCGAGGTCGACCCCACCGACACCTGGGTCCGCGTCGGTGACCTCACCCCGGAGCGACTGTCCGACTTTGGGGGCGTTCTCGCAGACATCGGGCTGACGATCCCTGCGATCTCGACCTCGCGCCGCAGCGTGATGGACCCGGGACGCGGCAAGGAGTACCTCGCTTACAGCCACCGGCTGCTCGACAAGGCCGCCGAGCTCGACATACCCCTGGTCAGCTTCGGCTTCTTCCAGGCGTTCACACCGGCGCAGGAGAAGGCGCTGTGGTTCTGGCTCGAAGACGGGTGGCACGACGACGAGTCGCCCGAGGCCCGCCACCGCGCCGCGTCGCTGATCCGCGAGCTGGCCGAGCACGCGCAGAGCAACGGCCAGCAGATCACCCTGGAGCTGTACGAGGACACCTACGTCGGCACCGCCGACGGCGCCGTCGCGTTCCTCGAGCAGGTGGACCACCCGGCCTGCGGCCTCAACCCCGACATCGGCAACTTCATCCGCCTGCACCGGCCCCTCGAGCCGGTCCAGGACATGCTCGACAAACTGCTCCCGCACGCGAACTACTGGCACGTGAAAAACTACCTGCGCGACGAGGACCCGCAGACCGGCCAGGTGATGACCTTCCCGGTGCCGATGGACTTCGGCCTCATCAACTACCGGGCTGCCATCACACAGGCCATCGGTCTTGGCTTCAGGGGTGCCTTCCTCTGTGAGCATTACGGCAGCGACGCCATCACCGTGATCGGGAAGAACCGCGCCTACATCCGAGACATCCTCACCACCGTCGTCGACTGACCGCACGTCACCAAAGGAGCAGTGCATGACCACCCCCGCACCAGCCACGACCGCCTCGGGAACCCTGCCCGACCAGCGCACCGCCGTCGTCACGGGAGCCGGCGGCGCCGCCGGGATCGGACGAGTGACTGCGCGGCTGCTGGCCGAGAACGGCTGGCACGTCGCGCTCGTCGACGTCAACGCCGACGGGCTCGCGCAGGTCGAGGCGGAGCTGCGCGACGCGGGCCACCACGGTGTCCTCGCTGTCCCGACCGACATTGCCTCTGAGGCGTCCGTGAAAGAGCTGTTCGAGCGGATCGACGCCGAGCTGCCGCCGGTCGTGGCGTTGGTCAACCTGGCCGGCATCGCGTGCACCGCCACGCTGCACGAATGTGAGCTCGCCGAGTTCGAGCGGGTCATGGCGGTGAACGTCACCGGTTCCTTCCTCATGCTCAAGGCGGCGGCCGCCCGGATGATCCCGCAGGGCGTGGGGCGGATCGTCAACACCTCGTCCATCACCGCCTTCGATGGCGGCGGCACGTTCTCCAAAGGCGTCTACGCCACCGCCAAGGCGGCCGTGGTGGGGATGGCGCACGGCGGAGCACGGGAGCTGGGGCAGTACGGCATCACGGTGAACGTGCTGGCGCCCGGCCCGATCGACACCGAGATCATGGGCGGCCGGCTGACCGACGAGCGCAAAACCTCGATGTCCGCCGGCATCCCGCTCGGTCGGGTCGGCCGACCCGACGAGATCGCGGCCACCGTGGTCTTTCTGTTGTCCGACGGCGGCGGCTACATCAACGGCGCGACCATCCAGGTCGACGGCGGCAAGTACATGCACTGACCGGCACGCGACAGGTCCCGTACCTCGACAGCACCCGCCCACCAAGGAGACAACGATGTCCGACACGGCCATGACGGACGCCCGGCGTTTCGACCTGAGCGAGCTGGCGACCAGGAAGGTCTTCCGGCGCCTCATCCCGTTCCTGCTGCTGATGTATGTCATCGCGTTCCTGGACCGCAGCAACGTCTCGTTCGCGCAACAGGAGTTCCAGGCCGACTTCGGCATCAGCGCCGCCGCATACGCCTTCGGCGCTGGCCTGTTCTTCGTCGGCTACGCCATCTTCGAGGTGCCGAGCAACATCCTGCTGCACAAGGTTGGTGCCAAGTGGTGGCTCGCCAGGATCATGGTGACGTGGGGCATCGTTGCGGTGGCGTTCATGTTCGTGACGGGAACGACGAGTTTCTACATCCTCCGGTTCCTCCTCGGGGTGTGCGAGGCCGGCTTCTTCCCCGGCATCATCCTCTTCCTGACGTACTGGGTTCCGGCTCGTCACCTCAGCCGGGCACGCGGTTACTTCTACATGGGCATCGCCCTTGCCGGCATCCTCGGCAACCCGCTCTCCGGTGGGCTCCTCGAGCTCAACGGCGTCTTTGGACTGCGGGGCATCCAGTGGATGTTCCTCGTCGAAGGTCTGCTCGCCATCATCGTGGGCGTCTGGTGCTACTTCTATCTGACCAACAAGCCCCACGACGCCTCCTGGCTGCCCGAGGACGAGCGGCAGGCTCTCGTCGAGACCGTCGCGGCCGAGGACACCGCGAAGGCGTCCGGCCACGGGCCGCAGAAAGTGTGGGCGGCACTGGGGAACTGGCGGGTGTGGTATTTCTCGCTGATCTACTTCTGCATCCAGATCGCCGTCTACGGCGTGACGTTCTTCCTTCCCGCCCAGGTGACGGCCATCACCGGCCAGAAACTGGGGTTCCAGGCCTCCTTGGTGACCGCGATCCCGTGGGTGTTCGGGCTGGCTTCGGTGGCCTTCTTCCCGGGTCTTGCCGACCGGACCCGCAAGCACCGGTTGATCGGGACCACGCTGCTGCTCGTCACCGCGGTCGGCATCGTCATCTCCGGCGCCCTGAGCGGCACGCCTGTCCTGGCGATCGCCGGGCTGTCCTTGGCGGCCATCGGTTTCGTTGCAATGCAGCCGATCTTCTGGACGCTGCCCACCGAGTACATGACGGGGTTCGCCGCCGCCGCCGGTATCGGGCTGGTCAACTCGCTGGGTAACCTCGGTGGCTTCATCGCTCCCAACATGCGTGACTACTTCAAGGAGAATGTGGGCGGCAACGCCGGCCTGTACTCGTTGGCGGTGGGGGCGGTCGTCGGCGCGCTCCTGTTCGCACTCACCGGTCTGTTCACGAGGGCGAACGACGTCGAGGCGGGTCGCCTGGACGCCGTGGACGCGGCCTCGGCCCGATTGCCTTGACCCGATCGCCTTGACCCGATTGCATTGAACCGTCCCAGCACTGCGTTTGTCAGGCTGACCGCGAAGGAGTCACGGTGACCTTGGTCCTGAACGCCCGCGCGGACTTCGCGGCGCAGAGCCTGGCGGGTCTCGTCAGTGCCTACCCCGGCCGGGTCCGGGCCGCCCCCGGCGGCGTGGTCCGGTCCACCCGGCGAGCACCGGGGAAGGTCGCCGTGGTCGTCGGCGGCGGGTCGGGTCACTATCCGGCGTTCGCCGGAATCGTCGGCACCGGCCTGGCTGACGGGGCGGTCTGCGGCGACGTGTTCGCCTCGCCGTCCACCCGGCAGGTCATGGACATCTGCGCAGCCGTCGATCAGGGCGCCGGCGTGTGGCTAGGATTCGGCAACTACGCCGGCGACGTCCTGAACTTCTCCGGTGCCGCGGCCCGGCTGCGGGCGCAGGGCACCGCCGTCGAGCTGTTGCCGATCACCGACGACGTGGCCAGTGCTCCCGCCGGCGAGGAGCATCGACGACGCGGGGTCGCGGGCAACCTCCTGGTCATCAAGATCGCCGGTGCGGCCGCCGAAGAGGGATACGACTTGGCTGGTGTCGCGACGGTGGCCATCCGAGCCAACGCTCGTACGCGGTCCTTCGGGGTCGCGTTCGACGGCTGCACCCTCCCCGGAGCCGACGAACCGCTCTTCACGCTGCCGGACAAGACCGTCGCCTGGGGCCTCGGCATCCACGGTGAGCCGGGCATCAGCGACGGGCCGCTGCCCACCGCCGACGAGCTGGCCGCCCAGCTCGTGGAGAGGATCCTCGTCGACCGGCCGTCCGACGTGGGATCCCGGGTCACCGTGCTCGTCAACGGCTTGGGCGCCGTCACGTACGAGGAGCTGTTCCTGCTCTGGAACACCGTCCGCCACCAGCTCGAAACGGCCGGCCTGGAGATCGTCGCCCCCGAGGTCGGTGAGCTGGTCACCAGTCTGGACATGGCTGGCTGTTCGCTCACCGTCACCTGGCTGGACGACGAGCTGGAACGACTTTGGCTGGCCCCCGCGGACAGCGTGGCCTTCCGCCGAACCCCTTCGCAGCCGCTCGACCCGACGCCCGTACGGGAGGGCACGCATAGAGGTTCGGTCGCTCCGGCGGCCACCGAGGATGGCCGGCGGGCGGGGTCGTGCGTCCTGACCGCACTGACCGCCCTCGACGGGCTGCTGACCCGGCTGGAGGAGGAGCTCGGCCGCCTCGACGCCGTTGCCGGGGACGGTGACCATGGTCGGGGTATGGCCCGCGGCGCGGCCGCGTGTCTGGCCGCGGCGCAAGCGGCGAGTGACGTGGGCGCCGACGCCCCCACCGTGCTGAGGCAGGGCGCGGAGGCGTGGGCGGACCGGGGCGGGGGTACGTCTGGTGCCCTGTGGGGTGCGGGTCTGCTCGCCGTCGCCGACCGGCTGCCCGCTGACGCTGCCGTCACCGGCGCCGATGTCGTTGCCGGAGTCGTCCACGCTCGAGAGCAGGTGATGACCATCGGCGCAGCTCAGGTCGGTGACAAGACGCTGGTCGACGTCCTGGAGCCGTTCGCCAGCACGCTCCAGGCCAGGTTCGAGGCCGACGCCGATCTGGTGTCCGCCTGGACCGCCGCGGTTGACGCCGCCGAGCAGGCCGCCGAGGCGACCGCCGACATGGTCGCCAGGATGGGCCGCTCTCGGGTGTTGGCGGAGAAGAGCCTGGGGACGCCCGACCCCGGGGCGGTCTCGTTGGCCGCCTGTATGCGCGCCCTCCTGCCGGTGCTGTCACCGGCCCACGCCTGACCTCTTGCTAAGGACCCCCATGCCCAAGGACCTGAGACTCCTCGTCGGGAGCGACGCGGCCGGTTTCGACTTGAAGGACGCGATTCTCGCCGACCTTCAGCAGGACCCTCACGTCGCCAGCGTCGAGGACCTCGGGGTCCCGGCCGACGACCTCGCGGCCGGCACCTATCCCAGCGTCGCCATCGCGGCGGCCACCAAGATCGCTGCCGGCGAGGCGGATCGGGCCATCCTTGTCTGCGGTACGGGCATCGGTGTGGCCATCTCCGCGAACAAGGTGCCCGGCATCCGCGCCACCGTGGCCCACGACTCGTTCAGCGTCGAACGATCGGTCCTGTCCAACGACTGCCAGATCCTCACCCTGGGGCAGCGGGTCATCGGTGTGGAGCTGGCCCGACGCCTCGTCCGGGAGTGGCTGACCTACGAGTTCGACCCCACCTCGCACTCGCAGGCGAACGTCGCCGAGCTGGAGGCCTACGAGAGCCGTTCGTGAGCACGCCAGCACGGACGACGGTGGCGATCAGCCTGAAGATGTACTTCAGCCACGCCCGCACCGTCGACTTCTGCCGCGCCTTGGCCGCGCTGGCCGCCGCGGACGAGGGTGTCCAGACTGGTGCCACCGAGCTTGTCCTCCTCCCCACCTTCGTCGCAATCCCGGCTGCACTCGCGGCGGCGCGCGGCAGCGGCATGCTGGTCGGCGCGCAGGACCTCGCGGCCGAGGACAGCGGCCCTTACACCGGCGAGGTCTCCGGAGCCGAGCTGGCCGAGATCGGCTGTACGCACGTCGTCATCGGACATGCCGAACGCCGCACCGAGTTCGGCGAGACCGAAGCCGTCGTCGCCGCGAAGACGCGCGCCGCGTGGCGCAACGGCCTCATCCCGATCCTCTGCGTCGGCGAACCCGCACGAACTGAACCCGCGGAGGCTGCTGACCTCTGCGTGCGTCAGGTGCGCTCGGCCGTACCCGACTGGGGCGCGGCGGCGGCCGCTCCGCGGATGACCGTCGCCTACGAGCCATCCTGGGCGATCGGCGCCAGTCAGCCGGCGTCCATCGCCTACGTCGCCGAGGTCTGCCGACGGATACGCACCACGCTGAGCGACCATCTCGACAACATCGTCATCATCTACGGCGGGAGTGCGGGTCCTGGGCTGCTGCCCGATCTGCGTGGCACCGTCGACGGTCTCTTCCTCGGACGCTTCGCCCACGACCCCCGAGCCGTGGCCGGCGTCCTGCGGGAGGCGGCCTCCGAACCCACCGGGGACGCGTCCTGTTGAACTCGTCGTCGGGGTTTCGGCGGCGGCGGTGAGGGAGCCGGAGAGGCGATCCTCGCGTGCCTATGTGGCGATGTCCTCGAGCTCCTGGCCCGGTCTGATGTCGGCGAGCAGGAATGTGCTGATGCCCTGCAGGAAGCCGACGATGACGCCGATGACGAGCCAGGTGATCGTGGCGCCCGTCGTGCCGATCAGGATGGTCCACAGCAGGCTGCCGATGACGAGGCCGCCGACGAACATCCCGCTCATCCAGCCGATCGCTGTGCCACGGACACGGGTGGGGAAGCTCTCGGCTTGGTAGGAGTATCCGGCGCCGGACCAGGTGCCGTTCGTGGCTTGGAAGGCGAGGAAGTAGATGATGGCGACAGCGACCTGGTTCGTCGTGAGTAGCAGCGCGAGGTTCAGCGGCCCGACCAGGAGCCCTGTCACCATCAGCACGTTGCGACGGCCGTATCGCTCGCCAAGCGCCCCGCCGAGCAGGTAGAAGAAGTAACCGATGCCGCCGGAAGCGAGCAGGAGAACGGCCACCGAGTCGGCACTCCAGCCCTTCTCGCTCGTCAGCCAGACGGTGATGTAGGTGTTGACTGCGACAAAGGCAGTGCCGTACAGCACCCAGACGATGGACAGCCGGACCAGGGCTTTGCGAACCGGACCCGGAGTCGCGAACAGTCCCCGGATCGAACCCTTCTCCAGATCCTCGATGTCGATCGGGCGCTGTCGCTGCAGCTGCTCGACGCGCTCCCGGTCGCCCGCCTCGACGGCCTCGCGGACGGCCTTGACGTGCAGGAAACGGTCGGACTCGCGGATCTTGACCCGGCCGATGGCCACGACCACTAGGGGCACGACGCCCCAGAGGAACACATAGCGCCAGCCGTGCGACGAGGTGAGCAGGTAGACGGCGGATGCGAGGAAGACACCGAGCGGGTAACCGCCCTGCACGACCGAGTAGAGCATGCCCCGGCGGCGTGCGGGCACCTGCTCGTTGACGAGTGTGATGGACACGGCGAGCTCGGCCTGGGCGAACCCGGAGGCTATTGCTCGCACGATCGCGAGCTGCCAGTAGTTCTGGACGAAGACCGTCAGGCCCGTGAACGCCGCAGCCATGACGAGGCAGAAGATCCACATCCACTTGCGACCCTTTTGATCCATGCCGTAGCCGATGAACAACGAGATGACGAACTCGGCGGTGAAAACGATGAAGCCGAGCAGGCCGACCAATGTGGCGGACAGGCCGAAGTCCTCCTGGATGTCGGGCAACGTCAGGACGAGCAGGTTCGTGTCGTAACTGGCCAGCGACCACCCAGCGACCGCGATGATGATCAGGTAGATGACGTACCGGCGCTCCGACGCTTCGGTTTCGTCGGTGTGGGTCTGCCGGATGCTCATCGTCGGATCTCCTCACGCTGGTTGCTGTCGTCGGTGGCGGTGTTGTCCTTCGAGGCGGGTACCCACGCGAAGGCCCGGCCGGGCGCCCCCGTGCCGCGGGCGAGCAGAAGGGGTGCGAAGCAGAAGAAGGCTCCGCGCGGCGGCAGCCGGTCCAGGTGGCTGAGGGCCTCGACGAAGACGGCGCCGCCGCCCAGTCCCTCCACGTGCACCGGGCCGCCGTCGTGGGTGGAGCCCATGCTCGGCGCATCGGTCCCTACACAGCGCACCCCGCGGTCGAGAAGGGCTCGCATCATCGGCGGCTCCGGCGCCGGCCACCCGGGCGTGTTCTTGGCAACGAACGGGTCGAAGCAGTAGGCCGACCCGGCGGCGCCCGGCAGGTAGCGGGCGTCCCAACCGGTACGCAGCAGGACGACGTCCCCCGGTGAGATGGCTCCGTGGGCGCTCTCGAAGTCGTCGACGAGCTGGGGAGGGATGACGGGGCTGACCCCGGGACCACCGCCGGGCAGGGAGTCAGGCACGTCGAGAACCACCGCAGGGCCCATGAGCTGGGTCAGGGGCAGCTGTTCGGTGGTGACCGACCCGATCTCCGCGGCGCCGTCCAGCCCGGTATCCAGCTCCGGGATGAAGTGCGCCGGCGCGTCGACGTGGGTCCCGGTGTGTTCGTCCATGAGCACCCATCGCGTCTGGTAGGTGCCAAATCGGTTGACCAGCCGGTTGGCCGAAGAGCCGCGGTCGTCGAAATAGGTGAACGTCTTCTGTTGGAACGGCATGTGGGTGGACCACCAGCAGGGCAGCTCCTCGGCGAGCAGCAGACTGAGGTCGACGACCTCCGCAGAAGGGCCGACGAAGGGCGACGCGGCACTCACCGACCCACCTGCGTGGCGTCGGCGGTGCCGATGGCGATCCTCAGCATGTCCTGCATGGCGCTCCTCCTGTGTGGGCCGTTCGCCCATCTCGTCGTTCCTCATGGATTTCTGCCGTACGCCCCCCCGACACGGATCACGGATGACGTCAGTCCTTCGGGCGGCCATGCCGGTCGTGACTCTCCGGTGCGACGCCGTGCTCCAGGACCTCGCCGACGGCGCGCAGGCAGAGAGCCATGGACAGCGCCCCTGGGTCGGGGGTGCCGACACTGCGATCTGCGAGGGGGCGTGCACGGCCGACCTTCGGTCGCAGCTTCGCGGTCCCTTGCGCTGCTTCCCGCGCGGTGCGTGCGGCGGCGACCCACGCGCTGGACACCTCCATCCCGTCGGCGACTGCCTGCTCCAGGGCCTCGGCGAACGGGATCAGCGCGTCGAGCATCGTCTTGTCACCCTGCTCCGCCTTGCCCAGCCGCTGGATGATCGACGCTGCCTTTCGCACCGCCTCAGTGACGTCGGTGGGCGTGATCGTCGCGCTGTCGTCGCCCAACCGGTCACCGAGGGTACGCAGTGCAGCGCCCCACAGGACGCCGGATGTGCCACCGGCCCTGGCCGCCCACTCGTCGCCGGCCGCCCCGAGGACACTCGCGGCGCCTCCGTCCTGTTTCTGGACGTGCCGAGCTGCCTCGACGGCGGACGTGACGCCCTTGACCATTCCCCGGCCGTGGTCTCCGTCGCCGGCAACGGCGTCCAGACGCGCCAGCTCGTCCTCCGCAGCCGTGATCTCCTCGGCCATCCGCTCCAAGGCCCGTACCGCCGTAGCCGCGCACGCCGTGGAGGCCGTCGAGCCCGCGGTGACAACCGGCTCCTTCGAGATCAGGTCGTCAGCCTGGCGGCGCTCACCTCCGGTCGGCACCGGGTTCTTGCGGTATGCCGGAGTGTCAGCCGGCGCGCACCAGAGCCGTTCGAGCTCCTCGTCGAGGAAAGTCAGGGTCAGGGAGCAGCCAGCCATGTCCAGGCTGGTCACCAGCTCGCCCACCTCGGGGTCGACCGCGACAAGCCCAGCCTCGTGCAGGAGACGTGACACGGTATTCCACAGGACGAACAGCTCCTCGTACTTCGTGTCGCCCAAGCCGTTGAGGATCACCGCCACTCGAGGCCCTGAGTCGGCCGGCTTCTCGGCGAGGACACCGTCGACAAAAAGTCGTGCCAGGTCGGCCGCACGGGGTAGGTCGTCCTCAGAGACGCCGGGTTCGCCGTGGATGCCCAGGCCGACGCCCATCCGGCCGGGCGGCACGGCAAACAGCGGCTCGTCCTGTCCGGGCATGGTGCAGCCGGCGAAGGCAACGCCAAGGGTGCGGGTGCGATCGTTGGCGCGTAACGCGACCCGCTCGACTCCGTCGAGGTCGTAGCCCTCCTCTGCTGCCGCACCGGCCACCTTGAACACGACGACGTCCCCGGCGATACCACGCCTCGTCGTCGCCTCCTTCGCGGGAGCGCTGGCGATGTCGTCGGTCACGAACACCAACCGGGTGTCGATACCTTCCTTCGCCAGCTGCTCCCTCGCCAGGGTGAAGTTCATGACGTCGCCGGCATAGTTGCCAGTGCTGAACAGTAGGCCTGCGTCGGAGGCCGCCGCGCGACCCACGGTGCACGCTTCCCGGTAGGACGGGGAGGTGAAGATGTTGCCAACCACGGCTCCGTCGGCGAACCCCGGCCCGACCACCCCACAGAACGCCGGATAGTGCCCCGACCCCCCGCCGACAACGACGGCCACCTTGCCCCGCGGTGTCTCCGTGGATCGCACGACGCCACCCGGGACGCCGACCACGCGATCGGCGTGGGCGTTGAGGAAACCGGTGAAGGCGTCATCGGCGAACGACGCTGGGTCGTCATACAGGCGGGTCATGGATGTCTCCTGTTCGGTCAGGAAGTCGCGATCGCGGTTTGCGGGCGACGCCGCGACGTCATGGGGCCGGACCTGGTCGACGAGTGCAGGACCACGGCCTCCCGGAACGCCACGATGTGGCCTAGGTCCCGTGGGTCCGGGACCGCGAGGTGCTCAGGGCGCCGTAGTCGTGTTGGACGAGGGTCCGGCGCTCACAGCGCCGCGAGTTCTCAGGGGCCGAGCCGAGCCAACAGCCTGTGGGGAGTGGCTGCTGTCCTCGGCAGCATTCGCGCCATACGACATCGTATAGGACATGGAATAGATCGTATAGGATCAGTGGATCGAAGGTCAAGATGTGAGCGGCGGACGTCGGGACCGCACTCAGGGGGATCCCGTCCTGCCAAGCAGGAGGGCATACCTTCCTGCCATGCAGGATTCGTCCTCTCCACTGCTCGGACACGTCAGAGTATCGTGCGCCTCGTGAGCGGTGTCTTGTGGAAGAACCAGCCCGACGACCACGACTACCCTGCGGCGGCGTCGTATCTGTCGCTGTTGGCGCCGGAGGCTGAGGTACAGGCACTGGTCGACGCCCTGAGGCCGACCGCCGTGGTCACTTTCAAGGCCAAAGACATCCTGCGAGCGGCTGGGCTGCCTCTGCTGGGCACCGACAACCCCCATGTTGCCTCCGACCTCGCCAAGATCGCCAAGGGCAAAAAGCTGTCACCGGTACTCCTGATCCGTGGACAGCTGCCTGCCGGTCAGCCGCTGGTGGTGGCCGATGGGTACCACCGCGTCTGCGCCAGCTACCACACTGACGAGGACACCGACATCCCCTGTCGGCTCGCCGCGCGCCCCACCAGCTCGTGAACTGATTTCGATGGGCTTCGGAACCCTCGCGGTCGTCGCCCTCGCCGGCTTAGCCGGCCCGGTCCTCGCCTGGCGACGAAGCTGGCACATCCCCGTGGTCATCGGCGAGCTGGTCGCTGGCATCCTGCTCGGCAGGACGGGGTGGGGCGTCCTGAAGGCCGCCGATCCGTCCTTCACACTCCTCGCCGATGTCGGTTTCGCTTTGGTCATGTTCATCGCCGGGTCGCACGTTCCCATCCGGGACGCGACCCTGAGAAGAGGACTGCGAACAGGTGCAGTGCGCGCGGTCCTGGTGGGCGTCGCGTCCGTCGTGGCGGCCGTGCTCGTCAACGCGGTCTTCGGGACCGGGCATACCGGCCTGTATGCCGTGGTGATGGCATCCTCCTCTGCCGCCTTGGTGCTGCCCATCGTTGACTCGCTGCGCCTTGGGGGTTCGTCGGTGCTCGCGATGCTGCCTCAGGTCGCCATCGCCGACGCCGCGTGCATCGTCGCCCTGCCGTTGGCCATCGATCCGACGCACGCCGCACGCGCCGCACTGGGAGCGCTGGCCGTGGCGTTGGCCGCGGCACTGGTCTACCTGGCCCTGCGGGGTGGTTCGCAGTCCGGAGTCCGTCATCGTCTTCACCGCCTCTCTGAGGAGCGCGGGTTCGCCCTCGAACTGCGCATTCAGCTCCTGATCCTGTTCTGCCTGGCTGCGGTGGCGGTGTCGCTGCATGTCTCGATCATGCTGGCGGGATTCGCTTTCGGGTTGGCGGTGGCTGCGGTTGGTGAGCCTCGGCGCCTGGCCCGCCAGCTCTTCGGACTTACCGAGGGCTTCCTCGGACCACTGTTCTTCATCTGGCTGGGGGCTTCGCTCGACCTGCGCGACCTCGCCGCGCACCCCTCAGCCGTCGTGTTGGGCCTGTGTCTCGCAGCGGGTGCGGTGCTGTCCCACGCCACCATGCGGTTGTTCGGACAGCCGATCCCGGTGACCCTGTTGGCCTCAGCCCAGCTGGGTGTGCCAGTGGCCGGTGCCACCCTCGGCACCCAGCTCGGCCTGCTTCAGCCGGGCGAGGCGCCCGCTCTGCTGCTGGGCGCGCTGATCTGTATCGGTGCGACCACCGCCGCCGGGACCCTTCTCGCCACATCGAGAGACGCAAGCGCCACCGTGCCTGCCGGCACCTCGACCCGAGCGTGACCGGGATTGGAGCCGGTCATCCGGCCACATCTCGAGAAGATCAAGGGACCCGAGCCTCGGGGCACGTCCGACCTCAGAGGCGCCGACCGGTTCGGACGAACCACCGGACCGCCCGTAGAGTGAGTTTCGACCTGCACCGATGCGGTCAGGGGCGCTCTGGTGAGCGCCGTCATCCCACCCGTGAGCACCCGGGGCGTGTCGCGCATGCGGCGACGGCCCCCTGCCGTGGTGGTTTCTCCTGCACGGTTGTCGAGGCGAGAGTGGTCGTTGTGAAGGTTTTGCTGTTGGAGAACATCCACTCCGTCGCCACCGAGTCGTTGCGACGTGAGGGTTTCGAGGTCGAGACGCGCTCAGGATCGCTCAGCGAGGGTGACCTGGTCGAGACGCTGCGGGGGGTCTCTCTGCTCGGCATCCGCTCGAACACCAAAGTCACATCGAGGGTCCTGGAGTCGGCGACGGACCTGCTGGCGGTCGGGTGCTTCTGCATCGGGACCAACCAGGTCGACCTGGTTGACGCGGCGGCCAGAGGGGTGGCGGTCTTCAACGCGCCCTTCTCCAACACCCGCAGTGTTGTCGAGCTGGTGCTCGGGGAGATCGTCGCGTTGGCGCGTCGGCTGACCGAGAAGACCCAGCGCATGCACGACGGCATCTGGGACAAGTCTGCCAAGGGCAGCCACGAGATCCGGGGTCGCACCCTCGGGATCGTCGGGTACGGCAACATCGGCACGCAGCTGTCCAACGTCTGCGAGGCCATCGGGCTTCGGGTGATCTTCTACGACACCGCAGACCGCCTGGCTCACGGCAACGCTCGTCGGGTGGGGTCCCTGGAGGAGCTGCTGGTCGAGGCCGACGTCGTCACCCTCCACGTGGACGGACGTCCGGGCAACGCCGGCCTGTTCGGTGCCGACCAGTTCGCCCTGATGAAACCGGGATCGGCGTTCATCAACGCCTCGCGAGGGATGGTGGTCGACGACGTTGCGCTGCGTGACCACATCTTGTCGGGGCACCTGTCCGGAGCCGCGATCGACGTCTTCCCAGCCGAACCCAAAGCGCAGGGCGACCCGTTCAAGTCCCCACTGCGGGGTCTGGACAACGTCATCCTGACCCCGCACGTGGGCGGGTCGACGCAAGAGGCCCAGGAGGAGATCGGCTATTTCGTGGCGAAAAAACTCCGCCAGTTCGTCGCCGGAGGCGCCACCGCACTGTCGGTGAACCTGCCGGAGGTTCTGCCGACGGCGATCTCGGGCGGTTCCCGGATGGCATACCTGCACACCAACGTCCCCGGGGTTCTGGCCGGCATCAACCGCAGGCTGGCCGACGCCGGCGCCAACATCCTCGGTCAGTCCCTGTCCACCCGGGGTGAGCTGGGATACGTCGTGACCGACACCGACGTGGAGCTCGATGAGGCGACGCTGGCCGCGTTGAGCCGCTCGCCCGAGGCGGTCTGGCTGCGCAGCTGGTCGAACTGACCTCCCGCAGCGAGTCGCCCGCTGCACCCAGCCTCCGAACATCCCCAAACCGACGGCAAGGACCTCGCGTGGACCCAGGCACCGCATCGCTCGGCGCGCTGCTGAGCGCACTACCGGAGCAGGTTCTCACCGCGCCCGACCAGCTGGCCGCATACTGCGGCGACGCCTCGCGCGCGAGTCTCGACGGGCTCCCGCTGGCGGTCGTCACGGCCCAGGCGACCGCCGACGTCGCCGTCGCCCTGCGCTGGGCCAACGAGCACCACGTCAAGGTCTCGGTCCGCGGCAGTGGCACGGGCCTGACCGGCGGCGCCGTGGCATACCCCGACGGGTTGGTCGTCTCTCTTGCTGGCATGAACCGCGTTCTCGGCGTCGACCCGGCCAACCGGCTGGCCGACGTCCAGGCCGGCGTCATCACCGCCGACATCGACTACGCGGCGGCAGCATACGGGTTGATGTATGCGCCGGACCCCGCCAGCTACCGAGAGTCGACCATCGGCGGCAACGTCGCGACGAACGCGGGTGGACTGCGTTGCGTGAAGTACGGCGTAACGGCGGACAGCGTTGCGGGACTTGAGGTGGTCCTCGCCAACGGCGACGTCATCAGGACCGGCGGCCGCACCCGCAAGGACGTCGTCGGTTATGACCTCACCCGGCTCTTCGTCGGGTCCGAGGGCACGCTCGGGGTCGTCACCGCAGTCACCGTCCGGCTGATCCCGCGGCCGACCGGCGACACGGTGACGTTTCGGGCGGTCTTCCCGACCCTCGCCGCGGCCGGGGTGGCCGTGACAGCGCTCATGGCGACCGCGCTCGTTCCCGAGGTGCTGGAGCTGATGGACCGGCTCAGCGTCGATCTCGTCGAGAAGCATTACCCCACGGGGCTGAGCACCGACGGTGCGGCAGCCGTGCTCGTCGGTCAGTTCATCGGGCGGCAGGCCCACGAGGAGTCGGCAGCAGCATCCGCAGTATGCCGCGCGGCCAGGGCGATCGACGTCGACGAGGCCGAGGGCGACGTCCTGCTCGAGGCGCGCCGCGTCTCGGGCCGGGCCTTGTCCGCAGAGGGCCTGCGCATCTCGTCGGACGTCGCCGTACCGATCGCGCGACTCTCCGACATGTTCGTCGCCATCGAGCAGATCGGTCGGGAGGAGGACGTCGCCATCCCCACCTTCGCTCACGCCGGCGACGGCAACCTGCACCCCTCGGTCATCGTCGACCCTGTCGACGTAGCGGCCCGCGACCATGGCGAGCTCGTCCTCGACCGGATCAGCAACGCGGCTCTCGCTCTCGGCGGGACACTGTCGGGTGAGCACGGCATCGGGTCCCTGAAACGGCACGCACTGCCTCGGCAGCTCGACAAGGCGACCCTCGCGGCGCACCGGCTCATCAAGGACGCGTTCGACCCCCAGCACATCCTGTCGCCTGGCCGCGGCATCTGACTCTCCGTCGTCCTACGACCTGCGGGCAGTGAGCGACCGGCGTTCAGAGCTGCACACCACGACGTTCGCGCCACTTGCGGCGCACCGTGAACAGGATCGACATCAGGGGTGGTCCGAACCACCAGAGGTAGTAGGCGCTTTCGCCGATTCCCGGGACGAGGACGGCGACGATCGACAGAGAGAACGGCACCGTCACGACGAGGGACCTGGTCCTCAGTCGGCGCAGGAAGCGGGGCGGGGTCGACTCGATGACCAACTGGGCCCGCTGGGCATGCACGACCATCCGGATCATGAGGACCCGAGAAGCGACTGCACAGCGGCATAGCAGATGAACCGGAACTGGAAATAGACCTGACCGTCCACGACCATCCGGGTGAAGAACGGTGCCACGACCACTGTGAGGAGCCAGAGCAAGTTGATCCACAACAGCCTCGGGTCCGCCCGGGTGATGTATCGGAACAGTGAATGGTGGCTGGTCCACGCGTTGGCGATGATGAAGAAGCTGATGAGGAACGCGAGGTATCCGTCGCCGTTGTCACCGATGGCGCTCCAGATCGCGCCCCATGAGGAGCCTTCCGGGACCTTCAGGTCGAGCGCGAGCAGCGTGATCGCGATGGCGACGACCGCGTCGGTGAAGAAGGCGAGCCGTTCGGCGGCGAACAGCTGCACCTCGGACTCTTCTCGTGCCTCGTTGGCACCAGCGGTCTCGGTCTGGGTCTCGGTCATCGCCCACCCCGTCGTGTGTCGTTCGAGTAGAACCCGGCCACCGCGGGATCAACCTGCGGATTGATGTGCGTTTGGTGTTGTCCTGACGACACTAAACGGAGGTTGATCGGCAGGATGATCGCTCGCGCGGGTAAGCGCGGGTCAGTCTATGGGGCACTGGGTTTCGCCCGGTCGTTGTCGAAGGGGGTTGGTCGGTGGTCGGCTACAGCTTCGGGGTAGGCCTTCAGACCCGACCGTGCCGAGTGTGGCCGAGCGTCGTGCCGCGGTGGAGGCGGCCCTCGTCGCCGTCCTCGCGGCGGCCGTCGACCGGCGAACGGCGGGTTCAGGTGCCCAGCTGAGTGTGCCAGCCTGTCCGGACTGACGAGCAAGACGTCCTGACTCACCTGAGGGAACCGAGCTCGATGGCGGAACCGGTCACGCCGCGGTGCGGCAGGTCCACGGACGTAGCCCGAGCTGCGCATACAGGCGGTTGGCGATCGTGATCTGCTGCTCGCGACTCGCCAGGTCGGCCCTGGGCGCGAAGTCCGAACCGCCGAAGCCAAGCCAGGCCGGCATGTCGAACTGCAGGCCGCCGTAGTAGCCGCTCCCGGTGTTGATGTGCCAGTTGCGACCGGACTCGCACCAGGCGATCCGGTCCCACATGTCCGCTCGCGCGAGGTTGAGCGGGACGCCGGCCGGACCTGAGGTCGGTGGTGATGGCGGCGTGGCCGTCGGTGGGGGAGGTGACGTGACCGTCACTGGTGCGGACGACGAGGGCGGCGAGGTCGGACGGGCTGACGGTGGCGCCGTCGTGTGCGCCGCCTGGCGGGCAGCAAGATCGGCCGCCTGCTTCGCCGCTGCTGCCGCGGCCGCGTCGCGAGTGCTCCGAGCATCCTGTTCCGCCGCTGCAGCGGCGGCCTGCTGGGCGGCCGCGTCAGCCTGCGCCTGCTGCGCGGCTTGTGCAGCGTCCTGTTGCGCCGCCTGGGCACCGGCCTGGCGAACCGCCTCGATCCGGGCTGCCTCCGCCGCGGCCGCAAGCCCATCCTCACGTTGCTGCTCGATCACGGTCGACGTCTGTCGCAAGGCAGCCAGCTGTCCCACCGCGGCGCGCTGTTGACTCTCCACAGCAGCGCTCTCCGCCTGAGCTGCCGAGGCCGCTGTTGCTGCCTCGGCCTTGAGGGATTCTGCCTGGGCTGATGCCAGTGCCTGACGAGACTGGGCCTCGGCCGCCGCGCGCCCGGTGGACTCGGCTGTCAACCGCGCCGCGTCGGCGTTCGCGGCCAGGCGTGCGTGCTCATCTCCGACCGCGTCGAGGCCCGCCGCCCGGTCGAGAACCGCCTGCGGGCCGCCGGTGCCGAACAGGACGTCGAGCTGGCCCAGCGTCTCGGTGCCCTGCTGGAACACCTCGGCGGCATAGAAGGACAACGACAGCTGGGCTGCGTCGGACGCTGCCCTGGCCGACTTCGCCGTCGCTGCTGCGGTGCGGCTCTGCGCGGTGCGGGTCTGAAGCAGGATCTGCCCACTGTTGGCAGCCATGTCGGCTGCGGCCGACGCGTCAGCAAGGGCCGCGGCCGCCGACCGCGCCTCGGCGAGCTCGCGGTCGAGCTCCCCCGCCTGTGCGGTTGCCCCAGCCACGGCCGTACCGGCCTGTGCGACATCTCCTGCGCTCGAGTAGACGGCCCCGCGGTCATCTTGCGTTGCGTGCGCACTCGTAGCGGTCGACAGGAGGACGACAGCGACCAAGGAGGCCACACCCGTGGCGCTCACGACGCCCACGATAGTGCCGACAGCCGAATGCCTGAGCGTGGCGAGATAACGCATCGTCGCCTCCCGCCGTCACGCCAACCGGCCCCTGGGCATCTCTGGGGTGCGAACGACTCTAGAACTCATCCGTCACAGAAGGAACAGGAGTGAACTCCATCATCAGCGAGAAGCAACGCATCCAGCCGGTGACGCTGCCCGGACGAGAATCACACCGCTGTGTTTCCGCACGTCACACGCACTGAAGGCGGAACCGCTCCAAACATCTCGGATTGGTCATGATCTGGCGGCGGGGACGTCTCAGGCTGCTGGCTGCACGGTGATGCCGTGCCAGAACGCGACCCGGTCCCGGACCATCTCGGCCTTCGGCTTCGGCTCGGGGTAGTACCAAGCCGCGTCCGGGTTGGTCTGGCCGTCCACCTGCACCGAGTAGTACGAGGCCGTGCCCTTCCACGGACACACCGTATGGGTGGCGCTTTCCGCCATCATCACGCCGTCCTTCATCGACGACGTCGGGAAGTAGTGGTTGTTCTCCACCACCACCGTGTCGTCGGACTCGGCAATGACCTGACCGTTCCAAACCGCTTGCATCACGATGCTCATGACGGGGCAACACCGCAACGGGTTCCCTCTGTTCCCCAACCCGACGGGCTGAGGGTGCGGACTGCCAGGCGACGTGGGTACCGTGGCGTGACGGTTCAACAGACTGCGAAAGCGGGGAGTATGCGCCTCATCAGGTCAGCGCCGACGGACGACATCGACGAGAGCAAGCTCGTGGTCCGTCACAGCAAGGATGCCGCCGCCGGAGTGCAGGCGATCGCCGTCACGATGGACCGGGCGGTGCGCTCGATGGGGGTGCGTCGCACCGCCCAGACACTGCTCAAGCTGAACCAGGTCGACGGCTTCGACTGCCAGGGCTGCGCCTGGCCGGACCCCGACCCCTCTCAACGGCATACGGCCGAGTTCTGTGAGAACGGGGCCAAGGCGGTCGCCGAGGAGGCGACCGAGCTGCGCGTCGATCCTGACTTCTTCGCGGCCCACCCGCTCGCAGAGCTCGAGAGTCACACGGACTACTGGCTCGGCAAACAGGGTCGGATCACCCACCCGATGGTCAAGCGGCCCGGGGCCACCCACTATGTGCCGATCGGGTGGGACGAGGCCTTCGAGCTGGTCGCCGCCACGCTGCGCGGCCTCGACACCCCGGATCAGGCGGTCTTCTACACCTCGGGGCGCACGTCCAACGAGGCGGCCTTCCTCTACCAGCTGTTCGCCCGCGCGTTCGGGACCAACAACCTGCCCGACTGTTCCAACATGTGCCACGAGTCGACGTCCGTCGCGCTCGCCGAGGTGATCGGCATCGGCAAGGGCAGCGTCAGCCTCGAGGACGTGCACAGCGCCGAGCTAATCGTCATCATGGGTCAGAACCCGGGCACCAACCACCCACGGATGCTGAGCGCACTGGAGATCGCCAAGCAACGGGGGGCGAAGATCCTCGCGATCAACCCGCTGGCGGAGGCGGGCCTCGGCCGGTTCCGCAACCCACAGACCCCACGCGGGCTGTCGGGAGTCGGAACCGAGCTCGCGGACCTGCACCTGCCGGTCAAGGTCAACGGCGACCTCGCTCTCCTGCAGGCGATCTCGTCCCTTCTCCTCGCCAAGGAGGATGCTGCGGCGGCTGCGGACGCGCCTGGGGCCGTCTTCGACCTCGACTTCATCGAGCGTCACACGACGGGTTTCTCCGCATGGGCGGACCACATGCGCGCCGTCGACTGGCAGGCCGTCTCGCTCGCGACCGGTCTGACCCGGCCGCAGATCGAGGAGGCGGCCGAGATGATGGCAGCGTCGCGGGCCACTGTCTACTGCTGGGCGATGGGGATCACGCAGCACCGCAACGCAGTCGCAACGATCAAGGAGATCGCCAACCTCGCGTTCGCGCAGGGCAACATCGGCAAACCGGGCGCAGGTCTCTGCCCGGTCCGCGGTCACTCCAACGTCCAGGGCGACCGGACGATGGGCATCTGGGAGAAGGTACCCGGCCATTTCCTCGACGCCCTGCAGAAGGAGTTCGTGTTCGACCCACCGCGTGAGCACGGACTCGACACAGTGGACTCCGTCCGCGCGCTGCGAGACGGCAAGGCATCCGTGTTCATGGGCATGGGTGGCAATTTTGTTGCCGCAGTGCCGGATACCCAGGTTGTAGAAACTGCCATGCGGTCGGCTCTGCTGACCGTGCAGGTGTCGACAAAGCTCAACCGCTCGCACGTCGTCACGGGTGAGACGGCGCTACTGCTCCCCACGATGGGTCGCAGTGAGAAGGACCGGACCGGCGGGCGGGCCCAGCGGGTGACCGTCGAGGACTCGATGTCCTCGGTGCACGCCTCCACAGGGCCACTGACCCCCGCCTCGCCGCACCTGCGGTCCGAGGTCGACATCGTCTGCAGTCTCGCCGAGGCCACCGTCCCGGGCGTCGGTGAGATCCCGTGGGGGACGTTCCGCTCGGACTACACCGAGATCCGGCGTGCGATCTCACGCGTGGTGCCCGGCTGCGAGGCATACCCCGAGAAGGTCGACCAGCCAGGGGGGTTCGTGCTCCCACATCCGCCACGTGACTCGCGAACCTTCCAGACGACCACCAAGGCAGCGATCTTCACGGTCAGCCCCATCGACATCCTGCACATCCCCCAAGGTCGGCTCCTGATGCAGACGCTCCGCAGCCACGACCAGTACAACACCACGATCTACGGTCTCGAGGACCGTTACCGGGGGATCTCGGGAGGCCGCCGCGTGGTGTTCGTCAACGAGCTCGACATCACCGATCTCGGGCTGCATGATGGGCAGCTGGTCGACATCGTCAGCGAGTGGAACGACGGCTCCGAGCGGTGCGTCACCGCCTTCCGGATCGTCGGGTATGACACCCCTCGTGGGACCGCGGCCGCCTACTATCCTGAGGCGAACCCGTTGGTTCCGTTGGACTCCACGGCCATCGGCAGCAACTGCCCAACCTCGAAGTCGATCATCATCCGTCTCGCTCCTCGTGGAGCAGATGACCAGGGGTCGGCGCACGCATCAGACTCGTCCAGTGCTCCCGTCGGTGCCGATGAGGGCCACAAGTCGGACGTGGAGCCTTATCACCTCAGCTGAGCCGGCCGGCAGACGCGGACGGGGCACCTGAGGCGCCGTCCGTGCGACGACGCAGTACGGCCGCACCGACGACCACGACGGCTGCCACCGCCGCCGCGATCGCGGTGACCCACGAGGTCGGGGAGCCCGACACCCGGCCCACGGCGATCCACCCGAGGCCCCAGGCCATGGCGACGGCGACGGCATACCGGCCGCCCAGTCGTGCGGCGAGGACGAGGCCCAAGCCGGCCGCCACCGCGAGGACCACGACGGCGAGGAGGTCGCTGACCGTGTCGTTGGGGCGGATCCCAGCCGAGACGAACGCGGCGGTGACGTTGGCGCAGGCCGCCACGGCAACCCAGCCGAGGTAGAGGCCGAACGTCCCGTCGACAACCACCCGTTCCGCGGTGCCACTCGCCCACACCGAGGTGAGGCGCCGGAGGAGGACGCCGAGGACCAGCGCGAGCGCCAGGATGACGATCACGCTGACCCAGATCCAGCCCTGCTGTGTCACCAGCAGCCAAGCGGCGTTGAGGACCATGGAGGCTGCTGCCAGCCATCCCGTCGAGCGGGTCCGCCGGCTCGTGGCGTTGCGCGGAATCCACTGCCAGACCGTGTAGGCGAGCAAGCCGAGGTAGACGACTGACCAGATGGAAAACGCCGGACCTGCGGGCGCGATGCGCGTGGCCTCAGCCGACAGAGCACCTCCGGAGGAGTCCTGGACGCGCGTGCCGAGCACCCCGATGCCGATGAGCGTGCCGACGATGCAGAAGACCTCGGCGAGGGTGACCCCGACCTGCCGGACCCGGTCTGACGGCGTGACGACAGCGGTGGGGGTGATGGTGAGGGTGGGCATGACGCTCCTTCGTGAGGGTTCTTCACCGTATGTCGGCTATTCCACGGATGAGCATCGCCGAGATGCAGGGCGATCGCCGTTCTCGTCGCCACGGTCATACTTGTCCATGATGACCATTCCCATGATCGTCCTCATCCTTGTCCTTGTTCTGTTCATGTGCGTGTCCTCGCCGTCCAGGGCCCGCGGCCTGATGGCCACCGGCCTGAAGGGCTGAAATGACCGAGACAACCGACACGGCGCTGCTGGCGGCCCGGACGCTGCTGGCCTCCTTCGACGGTGCCGTCCTGCCCGAATGGGCTCGGGCGCGCCTGGTGACCGGGCTAGGCGGGGTATGCCTCTACGGCAGCAACGTCCCTGACCGCCCGACCATCGCCGCCCTGGACGACGCGATCCACGAGGCCAATCCCTCAGCCATCACGGCGCTCGACGAGGAAGGTGGCGACGTCACCCGGCTCTACTACCGGCTCGGTAGCCCGCACGCCGGACACGCCGTGCTGGGCGCCGTCGACGACCTCGCGTTGACCGCGCAGGTCGCTGGCGACATCGGCGCCGAGCTCATGGCGCTGGGCGTCGACCTCGACCTGGGGCCCGTGGCCGACGTCAACTCCAACCCGCTCAACCCCGTCATCGGCGTACGCAGCTTCGGTGCCGACCCCGACCTCGTCGGCCGTCACACCGCCGCCTGGGTGCGCGGTCTCCAGGCCAGTGGTGCCGGTGCCTGCCTCAAGCATTTTCCGGGTCATGGAGACACGACCGCCGACTCCCACCTCGCCCTCCCGGTCGTCGACGCGTCGTTCGAGATGCTGAACGAGCGAGAGCTCATCCCGTTCCGGGCCGGTATCGCCGCCGGTGCCACGGCCGTGATGACGTCACACGTGGTCGTCCGTGCACTCGACCCCACCCGCCCGGCGACGTTCAGTCGAGAGGCGACCCGGTTGCTTCGGGCTCGCGTTGGAGCAGGTGGGCTGGGCTTCGCCGGGCTCCTGGTCAGTGACGCCCTGGACATGCAAGGTGCCAGTGCGGAGATCGGCGTCCCCGCCGCAGCCGTGTCGGCGCTGGCCGCTGGAGTGGATCTGCTCTGCCTCGGGCCGTCGTTCACGGACCAGGGCGTTCAGGACGTGCTGGACGAGATCGTCGCCGCGACTGCCGACGGCCGACTCGCCCACCCCCGCCTGCAGGAGGCGGCTGACCGCGTCGCCGCCACGAGCACGCGCCTGGCATCCCTGCGCCATTCGGTCGCGGTCGGCGCGATCTCGGGTGAGAACCCTCAGCCGGCAACCCGATCCGCCAGCGGGCGGGCGGCGACCCAGGCCATCTCCCTCGTGGGGCCACTGCGCCCGTCTGCCGGCGCCACCGTTGTCCGCCTCGTCACGGGTGCGAGCCCCGCCGTCGGGCTGGCCCCCTGGGGACTTCCCGAGGACGGTGAGGTCAGAGGCGGCCGGGAGATGGTGGACGTCCACGAGCACGACCCGCTGCCGCGTCTCGACGACGACCGGGCCGTGGTGGTTCTGACCCGAGGTGGCAAGCGGCATCCCTGGCTCGGGCGGGCCTTGGATGAGCTGGTCAGGCAGCGCCCCGACCTTGTCCTCGTGGAGCTCGGATGGCCTGCGCCGGAACCAGCGAGAGCACGGACGGTCGTGCATACGATGGGCTCATCCGCCGTCTCGACTGCCGCTCTCGACCGGTTCCTTGCCAGAGGCCGACCGTGACTGCCGAACACTCTGCTGCCGAACACTGTGCTGCCGAACACTGTGCTGCCGAACACTCTGCTGCCGAGATGTGTCCAGACGTGGCCTCGAGGTCCGTCGCAGGTCTGGCGGTCTGACGGTGGAGATCGTCGTCCTCGGCGAGCAGTCGACACGAGCGGCGCTGGTCGCCGACGCCATCGCCGACCTCCTGCACAGTGCCCCCGAGACGGTGCTGGGGCTTGCTACCGGCTCGAGCCCGTCCCCGGTCTACGCAGAGCTCGTCCGGCGCCACGAGCTCGGCGAGGTGTCATTTGCTCGTGCGACCGCCTTCTCGCTGGACGAGTACCTCGGGCTTCCGCCGGGTCACCCCGAGGGATATCGCCAGGTCCTCGAACGCGAGTTCGTCGGTCAGGTGGACCTTCCGCTCGAGCGGTTGTACACGCCGGACGGCCAGGCCACCGACATTGTGGCGGCCTGCGCGGCATACGAAGCCGCCATCGTCTCTGTGGGGGGAGTGGACCTGCAGCTCCTCGGGATCGGCTCCGACGGGCACCTGGCGTTTAACGAACCCGGGTCGTCCCTCGCCTCGCGCACCAGGGTCAAGACCCTCACACCCCGTACGCGCGCCGACAATGCGCGCTTCTTCAACGCTGCGGACGAGGTTCCCCATCACGTGCTCACGCAGGGCCTCGGCACGATCCTCGAGGCTCGTCACCTGGTCATGCTGGCGACCGGTGCCGGCAAGGCGGAGGCGGTGCGCCAGGCGGTCGAAGGCCCGGTGAGCGCGCACTGCCCGGCTTCGGTGCTGCAGCTGCATCCCCATGTCACCGTGGTGCTGGACCCGGCGGCGGCCTCGCGACTCGACCTGCTCGACTACTACACGGCCGTATGGGCGGACAAGCCTGCCTGGCAGGGCATTTGAGGACTCGAGCAGGCCCGCTCCCGATTCGAGTGCTCGGTTCGGCACCCAGGTCTGCAGTGGTCGTGACGATCGGCGGATGTCGGGGTGTCGGTAACGCTGCTGTAACCAGCCCCAATGGGACGACGATGATGGCTGGTCATGGGGCACTTGCGGACGATGTGGGCGAGTTGGTCGAGTTCTGGACCCTGCTCGATGAGGACCACACGCTGCTTGAGGGCAGGCGAGGCGCAACGGCGCTCGGGTTCACGCTGCTGCTGAAGCACTACAGCCGGCACAACCGGTTTCCTCGCGGCGCCGCAGAGTTTTCGGATGCCGTGGTCGAGTTTGTGGCCCGCCAGGTGGGCGTGCCCGCTGCGGACCTTGGATCATACGAGTGGTCTGGCAGCACGATCGAGTACCACCGCAGCCAGATCCGTGCCCATCGGGGCTTTCGGGTCGCCACACTCAATGACCAGGAGAAGCTGACGGCATGGCTGGCCGCCAACGTGGCCCACGCCGAGCGCCGGCGAGAGCGGGTCCGTGCGGAGCTGCTCGCCCGGTTCCGGGCGGAACAGATCGAGCCACCCACGCCCGGACGGCTGCTTCGGATGGTGCGCTCGGCGTTGCGCGCCGTCGAGCAGGACTGGACGCTGCGGATCTCGATGAGGCTGGACCCACTGGTGAGGTCCCGCCTGCTGGGCCTGATCGACGCCGACGACGAGGCTGAGGCTGAAGTCGACGAGGATGGAGCCCAAGGTTCCGACAGCCTGTTCGGACTGATCAAGTCGATGCCGGGGAACGTGAGCCTGGAGTCGATGATGACCGAGATCAGCAAGCTCGAAGCAGTCCGGGCGGTCGGGCTACCTGCCAGAATGTTCGCAGACGTGGCGCCGAAGGTGATGGACGCGTGGCGGGCCAGGGCGGCCGTCGAGGCGCCCTCACATTTGCGCCGGCACGCCGAGCCCCTGACCCTCACGCTGCAGGCCGCGCTGACCGAGCTGATGCTGGACGCGGTGTACGGCGAGGGTGATCGATCGGCTCAGCCGGCGCGGGGCCTGGCGGACCAGGACGCGGTCGATCCTGACGGAGACCCGGGCGGTGGTCCTTCAGCACGAGTGGGTCGTCGGCCTGCTCGGCTCCCGTCCACACCTCGGCCCGAACGGCCTGGCCCGGTTGGAGTCGATGGCCGACGCGCTCCGGCGCGCGCTGGCCGTGACCGATCCCCGCACGGGATGGACTGCGCTGGGTGCGGTGAACGGATTTTTGATCGGTGCGCTGCGTTGAAGGTCGCGGACCGTCGTGCTGGTCGAACCCAAGACGGCATGCCAGTGTGGCAGACACGCATGGCCCCCTACGTCGGGCGCATGCTCGAGACGGGATCGTTTCCGACGATACGAGAATCGATCGTCTCCTGCGGCGAACCGGACCCGGACACTGCGTTCTATGCCGAAGTCGATCTCATCCTCGCCGGGCTCGATCAGCGATGACCGACTGTGGAGCGCCAGATTGATGTCAGGTCGTGGTGGTGTGCTTGGCGCCGAGCAGGGACAGGCCTCATGGCCGTCAAGCGTGACGATCGCTGTCCGGTCATTGCCGAGCGCTTGTATCGACCGATTAGCTGCCACTCGGGCTCGCGCCGGGCTGGCTTTCTGGCCCGGGGTCTGTCGTGCGACGAAGCCCCGGTGTCAGCACAATGGTGACGGCCAGCGCGAGCGCTGCGACGATGCCGATCGCGGTGCCGGCGCCCGGTCGGTCCGACCCCCACGAGTTCTGTGAGCGCGCCGGCGAGCACGGCGCCGACGCCCTGGAACGCGAGCTGGCCGGTGCTGTTGAGGCCGAGAGCCTGACCGCGCACGTCCGGCGGCGTGCGTGTGACCAGCCGTTCCTGCAGCAGGAGGCTGGCGGCGTATCCGATCGACGTGACGCCACCGATCGCGGCTGCGAACCCCAGCGGCGGATGGATCAGTAACAGCAGGTACGGGGCCGCGAGCAGGAACCGCAGCGGTTGCAGACAGCGGTCCCGGATCGATTCGGGCACGAACCGGCCCACCAGGACATCGCCGGCCAGCATGCCGGCCGCGGTGGTGGCGTAAAGGTAGCCGGCGTGCCGTCCGGCGAGGGGGACGAACAGTGATTCGCAGCCCACGATCAAACCGTTCGGCACCCAGTTCGCGAGCAGGACCGGTCGCAGGTCCAGCGAGCCGAGCAGGGCGCGATTGATGGTGCGGGCCCGCCGGACCGGGCTCTGGCTCACTGCACGCACCGGATAGTTGCCGATGCCGAACACGACCAGCGTGAGGGCGCCGGCCGATGCCGCGGCTGCGCAAAGGAACAGGTCGGTAGTGCTGAGACGAAGGAGCAGGATGCCGGCAAGGCCGTAGCCGACGATCTGCATTCCCCCGACGGCGATGTTAAGGGTGGCCCGGCCAAGCACGAACGCCGAGGCAGGCAGGATGTCCGCGACGAGCGCCAGCGTCGCGCCGCCGGTCGCCGACATCACGACCCAGGGCAGCGCTAGGATCGCGAACCGCGCTCCCCACGGCAGAGCGGGTATGGCCTGCAGCAAATCGGCCGCCAGACTGACGAGCGCCGTCACGCCGAGCGCGGTTCGCGGCCGCAGCAGGTCAGAGGCCGAGAGCAGGAACCATGACGCGATCAGGCGGATCAAGGGGCCGCCGCACATGGAGAGTCCGCTGACGATCGCGTTGCCGGTCGCTGCGTAGGTGATCGTCGCGAGCGCGAGGCTCCCGATCGAGGCCGACGCCACCGTTAGGCACTGGGCTGCGAAGATCGTCCGGAATTCGACTGCACCGAACAGCTCACGGTAGGTGCGCACGTGCGGGCTTAGCGCAGTGCCGGAAGGACTTCAGCACCTACGGCCGCCAGTTGGCCTGGCGCGACCGCCAGGTTGAAGCCGGTGAAACCGAGGGCGGCGAATTCGCGCACTTGCTCGATGATGTCGGCGGCCGAGCCGATGACGGCCTCGGTAGTGCGCGGGGCCCTGCGGTCGAGTGTGACGGGAAAGTTGTAGACAGCGCGCACCGCTTCTGGCGCCCGTCCGGCCGCGACGGCTGCGGCGCGAATGCGATCGAGCATGTCCGGGATCATCACCGGTGCTGCGAATCCGAGGGACGGGATCCAGCCGTCGGCGTATCGGCCGGTAACGGCGAGCGCCCGCGGACCGTAGGTTCCGAGCCAGATCGGAATTGGGTGAGCGGGCCGGGGGGTCATTGTCAGGTGCTCCACCGAGTGAATCCGACCGCAAAAGGTCACGTCTGGACCGGACCAGATCCGCCGCATGATCTCGATCGCCTCGGCCGTCCCGTCGACCTTCGTCCGGGCAGATGGGACCGGGGCTCCGAGCGCGGCGATCTCATCGTCGGCAAAGCCGCCGCCGAGGCCGAGGAGCAGCCGGCCCCCGGAGAGCCGTTGCAACGACTCGGCTGTCTTGGCCACCATCGCCGGCCGTCGGAACGGGACGCCAAGAACCTTTGTGGCGATGCCGATTCGCTCGGTATGCGCGGCGATCCAGGCGAGCAGGGTCAGGGTCTCATACGTAGGGTGAGTCCCGGCCGGATGATCAGCGACGGCGACGAAGTCGAAGCCGAGGCGTTCGGCCACCCGGGCCTCAGCGACCGGATCGGCATCTGGTCCGGCGTCGGCATCGACGGAACAGCCGATGAGATATTTAGCTGACATGTCAGCGAGCTTACCAAAGATTTACTGACATGTCAGTTACTATGACGTCCGTGTCCAAGCCCCGTTGGTTGACAGCCGAACAGGAACTTACCTGGCGCCGGTACCGGCGCATGCGCACGCTGCTCGATCTCGAACTCTCGCGCGATCTGCGCCGCGACTCCGGCCTCTCTGACGCTGACTATGACGTCCTAACGATGTTGTCGGACCGACCACAAGGAGCGCTGCGCGCGCGTGATCTCGGCGACCGATTGAGGTGGTCAACCAGCCGCCTTGCGCACCAAATCGGACGGATGGAACGGCGCGAGCTCCTCGCACGCAGCGCCGCCAACGACGACGCGCGCGGAGCAGTGATCGCCTTGAGTGAACACGGTTGGCAGACCTTGCAGGCGGCCGCACCGATGCACGTCGAATCGGTGCGCCGCAACCTGATCGACCTGCTCAGCCCAGCCGAATTACGCACACTGGACTTAATAGCGAGCAAGGTGCTCGATCACTTGCAACCCGGCGCCGCGGAGGCCAACTGACCACTTCGCGCAGATCCCGCCCGTGCACGTCCACAACCCATCGCTATCACGACGGGTCTTAGACAAGCCGCCAAAGGGACGGGCACGCTGAATGGAGGGATGCGGGACGAGACGGGGAGATCGTCGTGAGCACTCCCAAGGTGTGGCTGTGCCCGGGACGAGCAGCGGCTTTGGACAATCGATCGCGCAGGCCGCGGTTTGCTGCCGGAGACACGGTGGTGGCGACCGCCCGCAAGATCGCCACCCTCGAGGCCCCGAACACCCAACTCCATGCGGAGAAGGAGGACCAGCAGTAGCTGAAGGCCGGGTCGATGCCAGCGACCAGATCGTTGAAGTGAGAATGGACGGCGTTCGCGCCCCAGTGTGGTGGGGCTCTCGGTGCGCCCGTAAGCCGATCCTCATCCGGGTAGCGGAGACGCGCCGTCGCCGGTCGACCGGCGGAGCGCTGCGGGCGCCGGCATGAGCGCGCGCCTGGTCCTTGTCGAGATGTCAGTCGTAGTGCTTCATGCGCGGCCACAGTGTCTTCCAGGTTCCGGAGGGGCCGGTGCAGACGCCGATCACGAGGTCGTTCCAGTTGTTCTTCACCTGATCAGGGGGGCTGTATTCACCCAGCTGGTGGCAGTTCGCGAAGTAGGACGTCAGCTGCCCGGCTGCGTCGACGTACAGCACCGTCGTGTCGGTTGCGTTCCCCGGCCCCCACAACCAGAACGTGTTGTGGCCCGAGATCACCGGTGCCAGGTGGTACGGCCCGCCGTACACGTTGAGGGCGCCGGCCTCGGCGTAACTGCCGGTGAAGATGGAGGTCGGCGGCTGGCCCACCCGGGTGAGCGCTGCGTCCTGGGCGGCGACCTGGGCCGTCAGCTGCGGCCAGCCAATGCCGTCGGCAATGCTCGTTGTCCCACTCACCTTGGGCAGGCTCGCGATCGGCAGTAGGGGGAGCGTGCTCGGCAGGATGACCACCGTGCCGACCAGGGCGAGGACGCCGATGGCAAGACGCCGAGCCCGCGGACGACGCGCCGTGGCGATCCACCGTCCGGCCGATACCGACCCGGCAGCCAGGATCGCGGGCAGGGTCCCGTCGGCGTAGTAGACCTTTCCCGGTATCCAGGCCAGCACATAGATCAGGACGAGCGAGGCGGTGACGCCGAGGAATCTGAGCTGCGGAGCGCGCCAGAGGGTGATGAACCCCGCGGTTGCCAGCGGAATCCCGAGCAACCCTGCGTAGACGAGCTGCGCCGGTAGTCCGCCGAGGTAGTCAGCCAAGGAGGTGTTCTGCTGGTGGAGCGCGGACGCCATCGTGAGCTGAGGCCACCCGTTCTCGAACTGCCAGACGAGGTTCGGCAGCCAGAATACGAGCGCGATGACACCGCCGAGCCACGGCCACCGCGTCTTCAGAACGGCCTGGTGCGCCGAGGTGAAGAGGATGCCGATGACCAGGGCGGCGAGCAGAATCAGGATCAGGTAGTCGTCGTCGATGCCGATCCCTGCCGCGATGCCGGCGCCGAGCCACCACCGCGGCCGGTTCCTAAGCAGCGCCGTGGCGACGCAGGTGGCGACGACCGTCCAGGCGAGCAGGTCGTACGGCGTGGTGTTACCGACATGCATGGCACCCAGGAAGACCGGCGCGATGGCAACAGCCAGGGCAGCGATCACCCGTGCGGTGCGGGCCCCGTCGAAGAGCGCAGTGAGCCGCGCGGCGAGCACCACGATCGCGCCGCCAGCCAGCGCGGGCAGTATCCGGAGAACCGTGGGGTTCACACCGAACAGGTCAGAGGTGCGGGCGAGCAGCACCGCGAGTGGCGGCTGGTCCACGTAGCCGAACGCCAGGTGGTGACTGGCTACCAGAAAGTACAGCTCGTCCTGTTGGAACCCGTACCTACCACTGACCGCCAGTTCCATCACGACATAGGCCGTGGCGATCACCCACACAGCCGCAGGCAGGTGGTCATCGTGATCGAAGACCGGAACAGTCGCAGACCCACCACCAGGCGCCGTTTCTCCTATGGGTGACACGCTCAACTCCTACCACGCGCAGCGGCGCACCGACCGCCTCGCCGGTTCTGTGGCCCACCACGTCAGCCACCGCTCAGCGCCGAGCGACAACACCGGCGCCGGCATCATCGGATGGAAGGTCACCCTCGACCGGGCCCCTTCTGCCGGTGACGCCCAGGCCTGGCCTCATATCGGGAGCGGGCCAGCTTGGCCGGCCCAGTAGCCGAACCTCAAGCGGATCTGCGCAACTCGGAGCTTGGGCGTCCAGTGGGTAAGTAACTGCGCCGCCTCGATCGTGCGGATTGATCCATCGCGGCCAAACCAATCGCGCCGCGAAAGGCCCACTGCCGCGGCGGGCGTTGCATAAACGCTCCACCAGAGGGACGGAATGGTATTCGCGGTGGCCGCGTTGACAGGCAAGTATTCACTTGCTTATCTTAGCGAGCGTGGCTGACGTGTTCAGGGCTCTTGACGACGAGACCAGGCGCCTCATCCTCGATGAGCTTGCCACTAGGGACGGGCAGACCCTGTTCGAGATCTGCGCCCTGCTCACGATGCAGCACGGACTCAGTTCGTCTCGCCAGGCGATCTCTCAACACCTCGCCGTGCTCGAGGACGCCGGCCTCGTGAAGACCGAGCGGCGCGGTCGCTCCAAGTTCCACTACTTCCAGAGCGAACCGCTCACTGTCATCTCTCAACGCTGGCTCCCGGCCAGGAAGGACACCTCATGAGAATTGCCCTGACAAGCATCTTCGTCGGCGACCAGCGAGCCGCGCTCGCGTTCTACACCGATGTGCTCGGCTTCGCGCGAACGACCTTCACCGGGTGGCCGGGGTCGCCTCCGCTGCGGGCCGTTGGCGGCTCGGGATGAGGGCGTGGGTCGCGCGGGCGCAGAAGATGACAGCGCCGACGAGGCTGGCGAGTGCGCCGCTGAGGAAGAGCCCGACGCCGTGCCCGGCGGTACCGGTCACCGCCTGGTCGATCGAGGCGGCGGTGAGGGCGACGGTTGCCGCGGCGAACGCGGCCGCGCCCAGCGCGTCGGTCAGGCCCGCAGGCAGGACGCTCGCGGGTTGGCTGCGACTCCTGGCCAGCGCGTAGCAGGCTAAGAGGGCCAGGCCAACGACACCGGCGAGGACCCGTAGCGATAGCGCGTCCTGCGCGGTCTCGGCGATGGAGTGACCACTCGTGCCGAGCACGGTGGCGGCACCGACGAAGCTGTCGCCGGCCAGGGCGTTCATCACCGCGACGATCCCACCGCTGACGCCGACCGCGACCAGCCCGCACCCGCCGAGCAGGATCGCCGCGCGCATCACTTCGCCGATCATTGCTATAAACGAGCGCTGCCACGATCGGTGGGTGAGTGCACTGCGCGGCCCGAGGCGCCGCACTGCCTCGCGTTCGGCCTCGACACGGGTCATTCCTGCGGCTTGGTGCACGCCCGTGGCCGCGAACAGGTGGTCGCTGGCCTCATCCAGCAGCCTGCGGGTGGCCCGCACGTCAGCGTGGCTGTGGCGCAACAGGTCATCGAGGTAGTCCTCGATCGGTGACTGGTTCGCGTCGTTCATGCCAGCACCGCCTGCATGTGCGCTACAAAGCGTCCCCACTCACGCCGTTGGGTGACGAACTCCTCGCGTCCGCGCGGGGTGAGCGTGTAGACGCGTCGACGTCGGCCCTGCGCGATCTGGATGGTGCTCGCGATCTGGCCGGCGTTCTCGAGCCGGTGTAATGCCGGGTAGATCGAGCCCTCGGCGAGGTCGAAGTGTCCCCCGCTGCTATCACGTAACGCGCTGATGATCGCGTACCCGTGGGCCGGTCCGCGGCGCAGGACGCCCATCAACAGCAGGTCGAGGCTTCCGGTTACGTGTGTACTTGCCATACCTATGGAGTCTAGGCATAGAGTATCGAGGTGTCCAATCGAGGACCGCCGAGAGGACTCTGATGCAGCAATCCACGCGTGACAGCTCCCGAGCGTTGATCCACGCCGAAGGGCTGACCAAGGGCTATGGCCGGCGCCCGGGCGTCCAGGCGGTCACGTTCGCCGTCGAGCCCGGGCAGATCTATGGGCTGCTCGGCCCCAACGGCGCGGGAAAGACGACCACCATGCGGCTGTTGCTCGGCCTGTCCCGTCCGGACGGGGGGGCTGCCTCGCTGCTGGGTGAGCCGAGCAGGCTGGCCGCCGCAGTCCTGTCCCGTGTCGGCGTCGCCATCGACGGTCCCGGCTTCGTCCCGCACCTGAGCGGGCAGCGCAACCTGCGGCTGCACTGGAGAGCGGGTGGGCGTACCTGGCCGCCGCCCGCGTTGGAGGCGAGCCTGGAGCTCGCAGGCCTCGGAGGGGCTCTGGAGGCGAAGGTCAAGACCTACTCGATGGGCATGCGGCAACGGTTGATGCTCGCCCAGGCCTGCATGGGTGCTCCCGAGGTGCTCATCCTCGACGAGCCCGCCAACGGGCTCGACCCCGGCGAGGTCCGCGCTCTGCGCGAACACCTCACCCGTCTGGCCGACCACGGCGCCGCGATACTCATCTCCAGCCACCTGCTCGCCGAGATCGAACAACTGGCCACCCACGTGGTGGTCATGAGCAAGGGGACGGTCCGCGCGAGCGGCACCCTGCGCGAGATACTCGGCGACGGCAGGTACGAGTTCGAGGTTGACAAACCAGGCCTGGCCGAACGAGCGCTTCGCGCCCTCGCGAGCGTGGACGACGTCCACACTCGCGGCGGACGCCTAGTCGTCACCGCGCCAGGATGCGCAGTCGAGACCCTCAACCAGGCGCTGGTCACCGCCGGTGTCGGCGTGCAGGCCGTGCGAGCCACCCGCAGCCTCGAAGAGGCCTTCCTCGACCTGATAGGGCACGACAATGCTGCGCGTTGAACTCGCCACACAGCTGCGCCGCCCATGGAGCTTAATCCTGTTCGCACTGTTGATCGCGCTTCCGAGCGTGGCCGCAGCCACCCAGGCCAGGGGCCCAGACCACCCAGCGACGTCTTCCTCGCTCAACTTCGCCGAGTCCGGACTCGGCTTCATGGATCCCGTTCTGTTCGGACTCGTCGTCGCGGTCTTCGGCAGCATCCTCGGCGGAGCTGACCGCGAATGGGGCACGCTGCGCTACCTCTACACCAGACCCGTCAGCCAGGCACGACTCGTCGCGGGTAAAGCATGGGCGCTGGTGGTCTGCACCGCACTAGCGCTCCTCACCTTCCTTGCAGTCGCCCTGCTCGCCGGTGTCGCCGCCTTCGGCTGGCACCCACTCCACCGCGCCGGCGCGGACGATCTCTCGGCCGCGAACGCGCTCTGGACACTCGCCGGCGCGACCGTTTACCTGACCGTCTGTCTACTGAGCATCGGAACGATCGCACTGGCCCTAGGCCTACTGTTGCCCCAATCGGTCGAAGCCCTCGCCATCAGCATCGCGTTCCTCATCGGCGCCACCATGATCGACAACGTACGTGCGCTGCACACAGTGGTCGTGATCCTTCCCGTGCACTACTGGATGCGCTGGACCCAGCTATTCGATTCCGACATCAACGGCAGCGGGCTCATTGTCGGGCTCGCTGTGCAGGCCGCCACCATCGCATTCGCCATCACCGTCGCCTACGCACTACTCATCCGACGAGACCCCGCCGCATAAACACCACGCGACCATCCGCAGCACCGACCCGGCCGGTCCTTATGCACCGGCTCGTAAGCGGAACCACGAACGGGCACCCCAGCGGACGACAACCCGCATCCACGGGTCCACTCGGTGGCTCGTCCCGTTAGACCCGCCCGTTGAAGGCCCGGTGAAGGGGGGCTAACCGCTACCGTCGTCGGATGACCGAGATGCTCATCGGGTACGCGCGGTGCTCAACCGACGAGCAGGACCTCACCGCGCAACGTGATGGCCGGGCTCGGCGTGAGTCCGAAGCGAATCTACGTCGACCATGGGCTGACCGGAGCGAACCGTACGCGTCCGGGCTTGCGTGAGGCGCTGGCTGCGTGCCGCACCGGGGACACCCTCGTGGTCACCAAGCTGGACCGGCTGGCCCGATCCCTGCCCGATGCGCGTGACATCGTCGATGAGCTGACGGCTCGTGATGTGAAGCTGAGCCTGTGTGGTTCTGTTCACGACCCGACCGACCCCGTGGGCCGCTTGCTAATCAACGTCCTCGGGATGGTCGCCGAATTCGAGGCCGACCTAGTCAGGTTGCGGACGAGGTAGGGCATGAAGGTCGCCAAGGCCAAGGGTCGACTGCGTGGCAAGAAGCCGAAGCTGAACCCCAAGCAAGAAGCCCACCTCGTGAAACTGCACGAAGCCGGTGAGCCCACCACCGCCGAACTGGGCGAGTTGTTCGGGGTGACCCGCTCGACGGTCTACCGCACAGTCAAGCGTCTACAGGCTTCAGCAGGCAGCTGAGCCAGACCTGCCATGACCCGGAAACCCCTGCATTGGGGCTGGTGACAGCACCGTTACCAGTACCCCATGTCGCCATGTGAGGTCCTGCGTTCACTCTGGGCAACCATGCAGGAGAACGACTGGGAGCGCGCAGGGGACCACCTCAGCACCGGATGTGTCAAGGACTGGCCTTGCTCGGGGGAGCGCAAATCGGGTCGCGACGACTTCGAGCAGCTCCAGGCTCACCATCCCTCAACCACCGACAGCGACCAGTCGACCAGTCGGCCAGGGTCATCGTCAGCTCTGACGTGCAGGACAGCCGTATCGTGCACCAGACGGAGCACTGGCCGAGCGCATACGACCCCGTCCCGGGGTGAGATGACGTGACCTGGTCGATCCCACGCATACCGTGGTTCCCGGAAAGGGTAGGAGGTCGCAACGATGGCTGAGCCAACCACCGTCGGAGTGGTCGGGACCGGATGGCGAGCCAACTTCTTTCTGCGTCTCGCCGCGCTGTTACCCGACCAGCTCGCCGTGGTCGGCGCGACCGTGCGACGAGCCGAGGTTGCCGAGCAGGTCGTCAGTCGATGGGGAATCCCCACGTTCTCCTCACCGAGGGAGCTGGTGCGCAGGCAACGACCCAACTTCGTCGTGAGCAGCGTTCCGTGGACGGCGAACCCGGGCGTCGTCGTCGACCTGGTCGAGGCCGGGACACGCGTCCTGTGCGAGACGCCGCCGGCACCCGACCTCGCAGGGCTACGGGCGCTCTGGGCCGCCGTCGGGCATCGAGACGTGGTCCAGGTGGCCGAGCAGTATCTCCAGCTTCCTGGTCACGCCGCCCGCCGAGAACTGTTGCGGCGCGGCGTGATCGGCGATGTCAGCTCGGTCCACGTTGCGTCGACACACGGATATCACGCCATCTCGATGATGCGCGGCTTGCTTGCAGCCGGGTTCGGGCCCACCGCCGTCTCCGGTGTCCGGTTCACTGGCCCGTTGGTCGATCCGCGTACCCGCGACGGGTGGACGGACGATGCCTCCGCCAAACCGGCGAGCACGGACCTTGCCACCATCGACTTCGGCGACGGGCTGAGCGGCCTGTATGACTTCACCGACAACCAGTGGCACAACCAGCTGCGACTGCGGCGCATCCTCATCCGCGGAAGCCACGGCGAGATCTCGAACGACGACGTCGTCCGGCTCGCCGAGCCACGCACCATCGTCCGTTCCACCCTGGTCCGCTCCCAGCTGGGCTACGACCTGGACCTCGATGGCTACGACACGGAACACATCACCTTCGACGGTGCCGTGGTCTACCGCAACCCGTTCCTCGGCCTGCGACTCATGGACGAGGAGATCGCGATCGCGTCGATGCTGACGGGGATGGCTTCCTGGACCAGGGGAGAGGGGCCGGCGCCATATCCCCTTGCCGAGGCGTGCCAGGATCACCTTGTCTCGCTGGCCGTCGACGAGGCGGTCAGCACCGGCAGGCTCGTTCGGACCTCTCTCGAGCCCTGGGGACAGCGATTCTCTACGAGTTCCCGCGGCTGAAGGCGCCCCAGGCGATGTCGGCGCGCGCTTCGCGAGCTCCTCGCCATTCGTCCTTGACATATCCGCATCGCGTGCAGAGATGACTGATGGATCGCAGGTTCTCGCGGTTGTCATGGATGGTGACGAACCGGTGGTGATGCAGGACGCACGGCCAGGGCACGTCTTTCACGTCCCTCCCAGCGATGGTCGCGCGGAGCCGGTGCACGTGGGTCACGAGGCTGAGTGAGTAGCGGAGCCCGCGGACAGGGTCGGCACGAACGTCGGACTGCCACTCGGAGCGATATCTTTCGCGGTCGGCGGGCGGGAGGGCGTCCGCAGCCAGGTCACAGAGGGCCGCCGCGAGCATCGTGCGCTTGTCCCCGTCGACCGGGGTGGTGCGCGACGACCGCGTGACGGGAGGTCGCGCCTGCTCGCCGGACGTCGCTGGTATGTCCAAGCCGGCATGGTGGGTCGCCAACCGTCCACCCGAGCTCAGCCGGTAGTACCGGCGGGGTTGGCAGACCGTCGCGAGACCGACGTGCTCCCAGTCGCTCTCGACCCAACCACGACGTTCATATCCGCTGACGATCACCGTGAGGTTCCCACTGGAGAGCCCGGTGGCACTCACCAGGTCCAGGAAGAACCACTCCCCGGTAGAGCCGCTTGCAAGAGCTCGCAGCACGTCGTCAGCGCGCTGCGACGACCCCGTCCGTGCCCTGCTCACCCACTGATTCTAGGTCCCTGCGCAAGGCTGGGCGGAGGCTGCGTCAGCGATGGAGAACGGGTCTGACTGCGCTGCCGGCGCAGCGTTCTGGTCTCCGGACTACTGTCCCGCGCTCGTCCCGGATTGTGGGAGAAGGCCTCGGGACCGGTGGGGGTAGGTCGGGGATCGGTTCTGGAAGGACAGGATCGCGGGGTTCTGGATGACGCCATCGTGGATCTCGACGGCCCGCCGAATCGTGTCGTTGCCGTCCCACGCCTCGGCCCCACCCAACATCGTGGGGAGGAACGGAAGCAACGCCTCGCTGATCTCCCAGGTGGCGGAGTTCCACAGGTAGGAGGGGCTGTGGTCGACGGCGTAGTAGAGCACACCGTCGCCGACGACGAACGAGGGACGAGCGAACGACGTCGGGCGGGCCCAGCTGAAGCCCATCCCTTCGTCGCAGGAGACATCGATAACCACGGTGCCCGACGCGAGGACGTCGAGGTCGTCCTCGGTCAGGAACATCAGGGGGGCATCGGGGTCCTGCAGCACACAGTTGACAATGACGTCGTGCTCGGACAGGAACGCGGCCAGCGGCACCTCGCCGTCGTCGGTGATGGCGTAGCTCACTCGGCGGGAGCTGTCGTCCGCGTCGAACTTCACGATCCGCGCCGAATGGATCGGTGAGGCGACGGCCGCGACCTGACGCTGGGTGAGCACGTCGACGTCGCTGACACCGAGGGCGTTGAGCGCCGTCACCGCGCCCCGTGCGGTCGCGCCGAAGCCGATCACCACGGCTCGCAGCCGACGCCCGTAGTCACCGGTCGACCCGGCGATCTGCAGGGCATGCAGCACGGAGCAGTAACCGGCCAGCTCGTTGTTCTTGTGAAAGACGTGCAGGCCGTAGGAGCCGTCGGCGTTCCAGTGGTTCATCGCCTCGAAGGCGACCAGGGTGAGCCTGCGGTCCACAGCGAGCTGGGTCATCTCCCGGTCCTGCACGCAGTGCGGCCAGCCCCACAGCACCTGACCCTCGCGCATCTCGGTGAGATCGCTGGGCAGTGGCTTCGGCTGCAGGATGATGTCGCACTGCTCGAAGAGCTGCGCTCGGCTTCGCAATCCGGCCACCTGACTCGCGATCCGCTCGTCGGCCAAGCCGAACCGCTCCCCGTAGCCGAGCTCGAGGAAGACGCTCGGCCGCAGAGCGTCCGGAAGGCGGTCGAGATGCCGGGGATGCAGCGGCAGTCGCTGCTCGTTCTCCTTCAGCGTGCTGCCCATGACACCAAGACTCAGAGGGTTCACTCGGCATCCTTCGCGTCGGTTCCCGTCACCCTAGCCGCTGGTCGGTCCGGGCGGGTGGGCCGCGAGAGGATGGATACACGATGACGACGCTCCTGCCTCCCGACCGTCCCGCCCTGGCGCAGGCACTGGTACGCCTCACCGCCTCCGGTGCCGACCCGACCCCGGACGCGGTCCTGGCGGAGTTCGTCGACTGGGTGAGCGACCAGGGTTTCGCGCTCTACCCCGCACAGGAGGAAGCGCTGCTCGAGCTCGTCTCCGGGTCGAATGTCATCCTGGCTACACCCACCGGCTCAGGCAAGAGTCTCGTCGCGCTCGGCGCTCACCTGGCGTCGCTCGCGTCGGGCGGCCGGACCTACTACACGGCGCCGATCAAGGCGCTGGTGTCGGAGAAGTTCTTCGCGCTGTGCGAGGCGTTCGGCGCCGACCGCGTCGGGATGCTGACCGGTGACGCCGCGGTCAACCCAGACGCGCCCCTGATCTGCTGCACCGCAGAGGTGCTCGCCAACGTCGCGCTGCGCCAGGGTCCTCGGGCGGATATCGCCCAGGTCGTCATGGACGAGTTCCACTTCTACACCGAACCCGACCGTGGCTGGGCTTGGCAGGTGCCGCTGCTCGAGCTGCCGCGCGCCCAGTTCCTCTTGATGTCGGCGACGCTTGGTGACACCGCGCGGTTCGAAAAGGACCTGGTGCGGCGCACCGGGCGGCCGACGGCTGTCATCGCCTCCGGCGAACGGCCCGTGCCACTCAGCTACCAGTGGGTGATGACCCCGTTGCACGAATCGATCACCGAGCTGCTCCAGACCCGTCAGGCGCCTGTCTACGTCGTCCACTTCACCCAGGCGGCCGCCCTCGAGCGCGCCCAGTCGTTGCTTTCGACCCCCGTGGCCAGCCGCGAGCAACGCGACGAGATCGCTGCATTGGTCGGCGGTTTCCGGTTCGCACCCGGTTTCGGGCGCACCCTCTCCCGGTTGGTGCGACAAGGGATCGGGGTCCACCACGCGGGGATGCTGCCGAAGTACCGCCGGTTGGTCGAGCAGCTGGCCCAACGCGGACTCCTGACGGTGATCTGCGGGACGGACACGCTGGGCGTGGGCATCAACGTGCCGATCCGCACGGTCCTGTTCACGGCACTCACCAAGTTCGACGGGTCGCGGCAACGGGTCCTCAAAGCCAGGGAGTTCCACCAGATCGCGGGGCGTGCCGGAAGGGCCGGCTTCGACACCTCCGGCTTGGTCGTCGTCCAGGCGCCGGACCACGTCATCGACAACGCCCGGGCCGTGGCCAAGGCGGGGGACGACCCGAAGAAGCTCCGCAAGGTGCAGCGCAAGAAGGCACCCGACGGGGTGGTCAGCTGGACGGAGGAGACCTTCACCAGGTTGGTGGCGGCGCCCCCCGAGCCGCTGGTCTCGCGGATGCGGGTGTCCCACGCGATGGTCCTCAACGTCCTGGCCAGGCGGGAGGACCCGTTTGCCGCGATGCGGAAGCTGTTGCGGGACAATGACGAAGACCCTCGTCGTCAGATCCGGCACGTCCGTCAAGCGGTCCAGATCTACCGGTCGCTCCTGGCTGCCGGGGTCGTCGAGCGGCTCGACGAGGTCGACGAGTACGGACGGCTCGCCCGTCTCGTGCAGGACCTGCAGCTCGGGTTCGCCCTGAACCAGCCGTTGTCGGCGTTCGCCCTCGGGGCGGTCGATGTGCTCGACCGGGAGTCGCCCACCTATGCCGTCGATGTCGTCTCGGTCGTCGAAGCCACGCTCGAGGATCCGCGAGGAGTGCTGCTGTCCCAGCAGTTCAAGGCACGTGGGGAGGCCGTCGCCGAGATGAAGTCCGACGGCATCGAGTACGACGAGCGGATGGAGCTCCTCGATGACGTCACCTGGCCGAAACCACTCGAGGAACTTCTCTCGGCGCTGTTCCAGACCTACGGGCGCAGCCACCCCTGGGTGGACGACTCATCCCTGTCGCCCAAGTCGGTGGTGCGCGACATGTGGGAGCGCGCGATGACCTTCTCCGAGTATGTGGCGTTCTATGGCCTCAGCCGCGGTGAGGGCCTCGTCCTGCGCTATCTCTCCGACGCATACAAGGCGCTGCGGCAGACCGTGCCCGACTCGGCACGCACCGAGTCCCTCACCGACCTGACAGAGTGGCTCGGCGCGGTCGTCCGACAGACCGACTCGAGCCTGCTGGACGAGTGGGAGTCCCTCATCGACCCGGACCGGACGTTCGCAGAGGTGGCCGACCGCAGGTCCCTCCCTTCCGCGCCGCGCCCGGTCACCGCGGACGTGCGTTCGTTCGGGGTGATGGTGCGCAACGCGATGTTCCGCCGTGTGGAGCTGCTCTCTCGGCGTCGCTGGGAAGAGCTGGCAAACCTGGACCAGGGACGCGGGCTCACCGCCGACGAGTGGGCCGAGGCTGGCCTCGCCTACTACGACGACCACGACGACGTAGGCATCGGTTCCGACGCCCGGGGTCCGGCCATGTTCGCGCTGGCCAGCCCTGCGACGTCTGCGGTCCAGATCCTCGACGACCCGCAGGGGGACCACGACTGGCGGATCACCTGCGATGTGGACCTCGAGGCGTCCGACGAGGCTGGTGAGCCAGTCCTCACGACGCGCTCTCTCGCCCCACTCGGCTGACTCGGACGAGACACGCCGCCAGCTCATGTGAGATCGAAACCTTCGACTTCGCCGCATAGTTGAGCGGGTCGACGGCGACAGCCGTGGCGCGGCGGCCTGGGTCCGCCGGATCAAGAAGGCCGGAACGGCCACGGGAACAGTCTTCGGGGTCCTGTACGGGAGTTCGGCCTTGCTGCTCACCGTGCTCTTCCCGAGCACCGACGACGCGGTCCGCTCGATGGCCGTCGTGGGGATCGTGCTCTACGCCTTGTCCCAGGTCGTGAAGGTCCGCAACATGATCCTCGGCGCGGGGGTGCTGCCGAGCGCCGACGACGTGCGCGGTGTCATCATCGGCGACGTCACGGGTGCGTTCTTCGTGGGCCTGCCCATCGCACTCGTCCTCGGTCTGCATACCCCCCTCGGCGTGGCCGGCGTCTTCGTCGGTCGGGTCGTCGAGGAGCTCGCCAAGGTGGTCATCTTGTCTCAGCGAGCGGGACGGCTGAGCTGGGACCGTCTCGGTCGTCACGCCGCAGGTGCGCACCCCTCGACGCTGCCGAAAGCCGCACGTGAGGACGAGGAGCTCGGACAGCTCGCCTGATCCTCAACGGCTCTCGCTGAGAACAGGTTCACGCCCCGGCAACCCGTGATGTCATGCGGTCATGCATGGTCGCGAGTCGCCGAGGCCGTCGCCGGCTGGAGTGCTCCTCGCCGCGGGCGCTGGGCAGCGGATGGGGGGACCCAAGGCGTTGCTGCACGACCCCGACGGGACGTCCTGGCTGCGTCGGGCCGCGAGCTCGATCGCCGCGGGAGGCTGCTCGCCCGTCGTCGTCGTCCTCGGCGCCAGCGCTGGCGAGGCACGCGACCTCCTCGACTCGGTCGCCCCGGGTGGGCCGGATGTGCGGGTGGTCGAGGCCGCCGACTGGGCAGCCGGCATGGGCGCCTCCCTGCGGCGTGGTCTGCAGGAGCTGGCCGGGTGCGAGTCCACCACCGCGGTGGTGAGCCTGGTGGACCTGCCGGACGTCTCGGCCGAGGTAGTTCGTCGGGTCACCGACACGGTCGGTGATGCTCGCGACGCCCTCGGGCGCGCGGCATACCAGGGCGTTCCCGGCCATCCCGTGGTCCTGGGCCGAGATCACTGGGACGGGATCTGCGCCGACGCCGGCGGGGACCGTGGCGCACGTGACTACCTCGCCCAGCACGACGTGATGCTCGTCGAGTGCGGCGACCTTGCGACCGGAGTCGACGTCGACACCCCAGCCGGGCTGTCGCCCGCCAGGGACGTGAGTCATGATCGGGGAATGGCCACGCAGGGGGGACGACCCATCGTCTCGCCGGCTGACCTTGCCCAGCGGCTCGGCGCGACGGGCTATCTCGTCGACGAGTCGCTCGCGACGGTGGGCTACCTCGCGCTGCGGCTGCACCGTCCGCTGCTGCTCGAAGGAGAACCCGGCACGGGCAAGACCGCGCTCGCCGAGGCTCTCGCCGAGGCCCTCGACATCCCCCTGATCCGGATGCAGTGCTACGAGGGGATCGACGCCAGCCAGGCGCTCTACGACTGGGACTTCCCCCGCCAGATCCTGCATCTGCGCGCCTTGGAGGCCAGTGCGCGGGTCGCCGGGGAGAGCGGGTTGACGGCGCCCACCGAGGATGCCAGCGACGTCGAGAAGTCCTTGTTCGACGAGCGGTTCCTGCTAGCCCGCCCGGTGCTGCGGGCCCTGCGGGAGAGCCCGGCCGTCCTGCTCGTCGACGAGATCGACCGGGCCGACGACGAGTTCGAGGCGTTCCTGCTCGAGGTCCTGTCGACCTACCAGGTCACCATCCCCGAGCTGGGGACGGTCTGCGCGACGACGCCTCCGGTGGTGGTGCTCACCTCCAACCGGACGCGTGAGCTGCACGACGCCCTCAAGCGGCGCTGCCTCTACCACTGGATCGACCACCCGGGCCTCGATCGTGAGCTCGCCATCGTCCGCAGCCGCGCCCCGCACGTGGCCCCTGCCCTGAGCGAGCAGGTTGTGCGGCTGACCCAGCGCCTACGCCAGCGTGACGACCTGCTCAAGCCTCCGGGCGTCGCCGAGACCCTGGACTGGGCCCGCGCGCTCGATGCCCTCGGCGCGGGCGAGCTCGACGTGGAGATCGCGGCCGCGACCCTCGGAGTCGCCGTGAAGTACCGGGAGGACGCCGACCGCGTCCGGGCCGACCTCGCGACGATGCTGGGTGGGTGAGGCAGTGACGGCACCGGACGCGCTCCTGCTCGGTTTCGCACGCGCTCTGCGTGCGGCTGGACTGTCGATCACGGCCGACCGGGAGGCGGGGTTCCTCGAGGCGGTCGCCGTGGTCGGGCTCGACGACGAGCGGGCGACCTACTGGGCCGGACGTGCGACCTTGTGCGCCGGTCCGGACGACTTCGCGAGGTACGACCAGGTGTTCTCGGCCTGGTTCAGCCGCAGGCCGGTCGCCGTGCCGGCGTCGGCACCGGGCGTCGCGACCTCGACCCAGGCCACCGTGCGCGACCAGGAGGGCGACGGTTCCGGTCGCCGTGAGGACCAGCTCCTGCACGCCATTGCGAGTGGTGCCGAGGTGCTGCGTCACCGCGACGTGGCGCAGCTCGACGAGCTCGAGAAACGCTTGTTGGCGGCACTTTTCGCCACTCTGCCTCGACCGGCCCCCCGCCGGAGGGCGTCGCGGCGCACCCCGTGGCACCGTGGTGAGATCGACGCCCGTCGCACCCTGCGTCGTCAGCTCGAGCGGATGGGTGAGCCCGGGCCGCTCGCCTGGCGTCGTCGCGCGAGTCGGCCGCGCCGGGTCGTCCTGCTCGTGGATGTGTCCGGTTCGATGAGCTCGTATGCGGACTCACTGCTTCGCCTCGCGCACCGCTGGTCCGGGGGGCGAGACCATCAGGGCCACGTCGAGGTCTTCACCATGGGGACCCGACTGACCCACGTGACCAGGGCCCTGCACCAACGCGACCCCGACCACGCGCTCGCCGCCGCGGGCGAGGTCGTCCCCGACTGGTCCGGCGGAACGCGGTTGGGCGAGTCGCTCAAGGCGTTCCTCGACCGGTGGGGCCAGCGCGGCATGGCCCGGGGCGCGGTGGTCGTGATCTTCAGCGACGGGTGGGAACGCGGGGGAGTGGAGCTGCTCGAGGAGCAGATGCGCCGCCTCCAGGCGCTCGCGCACCGGGTGGTGTGGGTGAACCCGCACCGGGGCAAGGTTGGTTATCAGCCGATCCAGCAGGGCATCGTGGCGGCGCTGCCGCACTGCGACGCGCTGGTCGCCGGGCACTCGTTGCGGACCTTCGAGGACCTCGCGGCGGTGGTCACCCATGCGTGACGTGCTGCCCGAGCTGGTGAGCTGGTGGCGAGCGGGCCAGACCGTGGGGGTCGGCACCGTCGTCGCGACCTGGCGCTCGGCCCCTCGTCAGCCGGGTGCCGCGATGCTCGTCGGGCCTGGCGGTGAAGCGGTCGGTTCGGTCTCGGGTGGCTGCGTCGAGGGCGCCGTCTACGAGCTCGGGCAGGAGGTCCTGGGCTCGGGCACCCCGGTCCTGCAGCGTTACGGTGTAAGCGACGAGGATGCTTACGCGGTCGGACTCACCTGCGGTGGGATCCTCGACGTCTGGGTGGAGCGCGTCTCGCCCGACAGCTTCCCTGAGCTCGGCGACGTTGCCGACGACATCGACGCCGGCCGACCTGTCGCCGTTGCGACGGTGGTCGAGCACCCTGACCCGGCCTGGCTGGGGCGCCGGTTGGTGGTGCGTCCGGAGGAGGCCGCGCTCAGCCGGCAAGGACGGATCGGCAGTGAGCGCGCCGACGCCGCCCTCACCGACGACAGCCGAGGGCTGTTGGCTTCGGGCCACAGCGAGACCCTCACCTACGGACCCGATGGGGAGCGGCGCGGACAGGGGATGCGGGTGTTCGTCGACGTCTTCGCTCCAGCTCCGCGGATGCTCGTGTTCGGAGCGATCGACTTCGCCGCCGCATGCGCACGGATGGGCAAGTTCCTGGGCTACGAGGTGAGCGTCTGCGACGCCCGGCCCGTGTTCGCGACAGCAAGCCGGTTCCCGGACGCTGACGAGGTCGTCGTCGACTGGCCGCACCGCTACCTCCAGGCCGAGGTCGAGGCGGGCCGCATCGACGGGCGTACCGCGCTCTGCATCCTCACCCACGACCCCAAGTTCGACGTGCCCCTGCTCGAGGTCGCGCTGCGGCTGCCCGAGATCGGCTATATCGGGGCGATGGGCTCCAGGCGTACGCACGAGGACCGCGTGGCCCGGTTGCGCGAGAACGGCCTGACCGACGACGAGCTGGACCGGATGTCCAGCCCCATCGGCCTCGACCTCGGAGCGCGTACGCCGGAGGAGACAGCCGTCAGCATCGCGGCCGAGATGATCGCCATGCGCTGGGGCGGGCGCGGCCACCGGCTGACCTCGGTGTCCGGTCCGATCCACCACTCAGCGTCCGAGACGGCCCTTCCAGCGCCCGTACTCGAACGACCCTTGCAGCCCGCCCTCCCAACCAGCACGATCTGATCACCGACCCATCCCGAGGAGTCATCGATGACCCGCATCACCGTCAAGGTCGACGGCACGAACTACACCGACGAGGTGGAGCCCCGCACCCTCCTGGTCCACTACCTGCGAGAACAGGTCGGAAAGACCGGAACGGTCGTCGGATGCGACACCAGCAACTGCGGCGCCTGCACCGTGCATCTGGACGGCGTCAGCGTGAAGTCCTGCAACGTCCTCGCCGTCCAGGTCGACGGTGGCGAGGTCACCACGATCGAGGGCCTCGCCCAGAACGGCGAGCTGCACCCGATGCAGCAGGCCTTCCACGAGTGTCACGCCCTGCAGTGCGGCTACTGCACGCCCGGCATGATCATGCAGTCGATCGACCTGCTCAACAACAACCCGCATCCCTCCGAGCAGGAGATCCGCAGCGGGCTGGAGGGCAACCTCTGCCGGTGCACCGGCTATCACAACATCGTCAAGGCCGTGCAGCAGGCAGCCGGAGGTACGAAGTGACCATCACCGAAGATCGCCCCGCCGAAGCCCCCGACTCCGAGCCCACCGAGGTCGGCAGACGCCGGACCCGCAAGGAAGACCAGCGGCTGATCACCGGCCGTACCAAGTGGACCGACAACATCGTCCTCCCGGGGATGCTGCACGCCGCGATGGTCCGAAGCCCCTACGCGCACGCCACCATCACCAAGATCGACACCAGCGCCGCTCAAGAGGCGACCGGCGTGATGACCGTGATCACCGGCGAGGACGTCAAGGACGTGCAGGGAGTCATCGCCAACGCCTGGCCGATCACCCCTGACCAGAAGACCCCGACGCACCTGCCGGTCGCCATCGGCCGAGTCGCCTGCGCCGGCGAGATCGTCGCGGTCGTCGTCGCCCGCTCCGCCGCGGCGGCACGCGACGCCGCCGAGCTGGTCGATGTCGACTACGACGAGCTGCCGGCTGCCCTCGACCTCAAGGAGGCGGCTGAGGACAAGGTCATCGCGCACCCCGACCTCGGCACCAACAAGAGCGCCTTGTGGAAGCTCGACTCGGCCGAGCAGGGCTCGGGAGGCAACGTCGACGAGGCCATCGCGAAGGCTCGAGTCGGCGGCATCGTCATCGAGCGGGAGTACCGCCAGCAGCGCCTCATCCCCGCCTTCATGGAGCCGCGCTCCGTCGTCGTCGACCCGACCGGCGAGCAGATGGTCGTCTGGTCGTCCACGCAGATCCCGCACATCCTGAGGTTCCTCATCGCCGCAACGACGGGGATCCCCGAGTCCAAGGTCAGGGTGATCGCACCGGACGTGGGCGGCGGCTTCGGGGGCAAGCTGCAGACGACTCCCGAGGAGTTCGTCACCATCGCTCTCGCGCGCCGCCTCGGCAAGCCGGTGAAGTACACCGAGACCCGGTCCGAGTCTCTGCTGTCCGGACACCACGGCCGCGACCAGTGGCAGAAGCTCACCCTCTCGGCCGAGAAGGACGGGACCGTCACGGGGCTCAAGGTGGAACTACTCGCCGACATGGGTGCCTACATCGCCATCGTCGGCGGGGGGGTCCCGGTCCTCGGGGCCTGGATGTACAACTCGATCTACAAGTTCCCCGCCTACCAGTTCACCTGCCAGACGGTGCTCACGAACAAGACGTGGGTGGACGCATACCGGGGTGCTGGTCGTCCCGAGGCCACGTTCGCGATCGAGCGGATCATGGACGAGCTGGCCGCCGAGGTCGGCGTGGACCCGCTGGAGATCCGCGAGAAGAACTGGATCACGCACGACGAGTTCCCGTTCACCACCGTTGCAGGGATGACCTACGACTCGGGCAACTATGAGGCGGCGACCGACAAGGCCAAGGGTCTGTTCGACTACGACGGGCTGCGTGCCGAGCAGAAGCAACGCAGGCAGAGCAAGGACCCCGTGCAGCTCGGGATCGGGGTGTCGACCTTCACCGAGATGTGCGGTCTGGCCCCGTCGCGCGTGCTCGGTCAGCTGAGCTACGGCGCGGGTGGCTGGGAGTCGGCGTCGATCCGGATGCTCGCGACCGGCAAGGTCGAGGTCATCACCGGGACGTCGCCGCATGGTCAGGGCCACGTGACCGCGTGGAGCCAGATCGTCGCCGACCGACTGGGCGTCCCGTTCGAGGACGTCGAGGTGTTGCACGGCGACACGCAGATCGCGCCCAAGGGCATGGACTCCTATGGCTCCCGGTCGCTGGTCGTCGGCGGTGAGGCGGTCGTCCGCGCTGCAGACAAGGTGATCGAGAATGCCAGACCGATCGCGGCCCACCTGCTGGAGGCCAGCGCCGACGACCTGGAGTTCACCCACGGCCGGTTCGAGGTCAAGGGAACCGACAAGGGAATCGGGATGGCCGAGATCGCGCTTGCGACCTTTGCCGCCCACAACCTGCCTGATGGGGTGGAGCCCAGCATCGACGCCAGCTCGACCTACGACCCGGTCAACTTCTCGTTCCCCCACGGCACGCACCTGTGCGCGATGGAGGTCGACACCGAGACCGGCGAGGCAAAGATGCGCTCTTATGTGTGCGTCGACGACGTCGGCACCATCGTCAACCCCCTCATCGTCGAGGGCCAGGTCCATGGCGGGCTGGTCCAGGGGATCGCGCAGGCGCTCTGGGAGGGCGCGGAGTTCGACGACAACGGCACCCTTGTCACGGGGTCGTTCGTCGACTACACCCTGCCGACCGCGGCCGACACGATCAGCTTCGTGACCGACCACACGACGTCCCCGTCGACGACGAACACGTTGGGCACCAAGGGAGTCGGGGAGGCCGGCACCATCGCCTCGACCCCCGCTGTCGTCAACGCCATCGTGGATGCGCTGCGTCCGATGGGGATCAACGACATCCTCATGCCCTGCACACCCGAGCGCGTGTGGAAGGCGATCCAGTCTGCCGGAGCGCACCAGGCGGCGCCCACACAGCCGTCGTCACAGGCGCACTTCGGAGACGACCTGCCCAACCAGGACGACCCCGGCACGGCTGCCAACGTCAGCACGGAAGGTGGAACCCAGTGATCCCCGCACAGTTCGACTACCTCGCTCCGGAGACCATCGAGGAGGCGCTTGCCGCGCTCGCCACGGCCGGTGACGACGCCAAGGTGATGGCCGGTGGTCAGAGCCTGCTTCCCGTGCTGCGTATGCGCCTCAACGCGCCCGAGATGGTCGTCGACCTCGGACGCATACCCGGCCTGAGGGAGATCACCGACGACGGTGAGTTCGTCGTCATCGGTTCGATGGCCACCCACACGGCGGTTGTCGAGAGCGACCTCGTCCGCGAGCACGCGCTGCTGCTGAGCAAGACGGTGGCCGAGGTGGCTGACCCGCAGATCCGGCACCGCGGCACCGTCGGTGGGGCACTGGTCCACGCCGACCCGGCCGGTGACGTCGGCGCGGCGGCGCTGGCGCTCGGTGCGGAGTTCGTCATCGTCGGTGCGGGCGGTGCGACCCGCACCGTCTCGGCCGACGACTTCTTCGTCGACCTGTTCGAGACTGCGGTCGGAGACGGCGAGCTGCTCACGCAGGTCCGGATCCCGAAGCACACCGGCTGGGGGGCGCGCTACGAGAAGTTCGTGCGGGTCAAGCACCAGTGGTCGATCGTTGCCGTCGCGGCCACTGTCAGGGTCGCGGGCGGCGCCATCGCCGAAGCTCGGATCGGGTTGACCAACATGGGGTCCGTACCCCTGCGGGCCAGGTCCGTGGAAGAGGCGCTGGTGGGGCAGCCGGCGACCGAGGCCGCGGTTCGCGCAGCGGCGCAGTCGGCGGCCGACGGCACGAACCCCCCGTCCGACCTCAACGGGGACAGTGACTACCGACGCCATCTGGCGACCGTGCTCACGCGGCGCGCAGTGCTGGCAGCTGCGGGAGCCTGAGCCGGTGGAGCTGCACCACCTGTTCACGGTCCCCGCCTCGGTCGACACGACGTGGGAGACGTTCATGGATCTCGCCGGGGTGGCCTCGTGCTTCCCCGGCGCGACCGTGACGTCGGTCGACGGCAACTCGTTCAGCGGCACGGTCAAGGTCAAGCTCGGCCCGATCGCCCTTCTGTATGCCGGTTCGGGCACCTTCGTCGAGCGCGACGACGGCGCCCACCGGGCGGTTCTAGAGGCGAAAGGCAAGGACAAGCGAGGCAACGGCACCGCCGGGGCCACGGTCACGGTCGCGCTCACCGAGACGGCCGACTCGGGAACCTCGGTCGACGTCCAGACCGACCTCAGCGTGACCGGCAAACCCGCCCAGTTCGGGCGGGGCGTCATGCAGGACGTGTCGGACAAGCTGCTCGGTCAGTTCGTGGCCTGTCTCGAGCAGCGTTTCGACGCCCCGGCCCCGGAGGGCACGCCAGCATCCCCAGCCCTCGCGCCCACCGAGACGGACGAAGTCGTCACGGCGAGCACGGCGCCGGCCACCCACGACTCTGCGGCAGTCGCCCCCGCGCGGGTCACCACACCCGTGCAGCTCAACCCCTCTCGTGACTCCGACGACGCGCTTGACTTGGGGGCGACCGTCCTCCCCGTGCTCCTGCGCTCTTACGCCCCCCAGATCGTCGCGGCAGCCGTGGGTGTTGTCGTGGGCATCCTGATCGGGCGTGGTATGCGTCGTTGATGCGCTGAGGGATCCCGTTGACCTTGCTTGGCTGCGCCCAGCCCACTGGTCGGTCGCGATCTCAGCGCTGGTGACACGAATGGGACACTGGATGTATGACGGTGCGGGTCTGGGTCGACGGACGGTTGGTCGACGAGGGGACAGCCGCGGTGTCCGTGCTGGACCACGGGATCACCGTGGGGGACGGCGCCTTCGAGACCGCCAAGGTCCTCGACGGGCAGGCGTTCGCACTGTCACGCCATGCGCGTCGACTGGATCGTTCGCTGGCCGGACTCGGCCTTCCGGGCGCTGACCACGGGCGGATCGCGCAGGGGGTCGAAGCCGTTCTCGGGGCCGGCGACCCGATCCGGTTCGGGAGGCTCCGTTACACCGTGACTGCTGGGGACGGACCACTCGGGTCCGACCGCACGGCGTCCAGCATCGGTGGCGACCCGCTGACCTACATCGTGGCCGCCGTCGAGCAGGCGCCCACGCCTGCCTCCGGCAAGGTCGTCGTCGCACCGTGGACCCGCAACGAGCGCGCCGCCACAGCGGGTCTGAAGACCACGTCGTACGCCGACAACGTCATCGCCCTGGCCTATGCCAAGAGTCGAGGCGCGATCGAGGCGGTGCTAGGGAACACCCGGGGGGAGCTCTGCGAGTGCACGGGGTCCAACGTCTTCGTCGTCGTCGACGGAACCGTGTTGACACCGCCGACCGAGTCAGGGTTGCTGCAGGGCATCACGCGCGAGCTCACCCTGCAGTGGTGCCGCGAGGATGGGCTGGCGGTCGAAGAGCGGGCCGTGCCCCTCGGCATACTCCACACCGCTGACGAGGTCTTCATCACGAGCTCGATCAAGGACGTCCTGCCGGTGCACGCCGTCGACGACCGCATCCTCGAGCCAGGCCCGGTGACCGCACGTGCCGCCAAGGTCTTCGCCGCCCGCGCAGCAGAGGGGATGGACCCGTGAGCAAGGCGGCGGGCCGCTCCCGAGCGCCTGCGACACCCCGGCCGGACAACACCGACGACAACATCGGCCTCGACGCGCAGGACGACGACTGGGCCTGGCGCCGACGACTTCGAGCCAACCCCACGACCGCACGCCTCTACCGCGGTGCGGTCGCGCTCCTCGGCCTGGTCATCGTCGTCGCCGGCCTGATCGCCGTCCCGGCCCCCGGTCCGGGGTGGCTCATCGTGTTCGTCGGGGTCTCGGTCTGGGCGTCGGAGTTCGAGTGGGCGCAGCGGCTGCTTGGGTGGGGGCGGGCTCGGCTGCACGAGTGGAACGCCTGGATGATGCGGCAGCACCTGTGGGTGAAGGCTCTCGTCGCCGTGGCCACCCTGGCGCTGATCCTCGCGGTGTTCTGGGGGTATGTGGCGTGGCAGGGGTCGCCGCAATGGCTTCCCGACCAGATCGAGTCCGTCCTCGAGCTGCTGCCCGGAGTGCCTGCGCGCTGAGCCGCCCGATTAGCCGAACCTCGGGCGGTCCGGCTATTCTCAGGGCCGCGATTCCATCGCATCCGGACGTGTAGCTCAGTTGGTTAGAGCGTTCGCTTCACACGCGAGAGGCCAGGGGTTCGAGTCCCTTCACGTCCACCGACTGACCGGCGGAAACGTCGTCATCGGCGCCACGGGTGAGGTGTCGGTTCTGGGTCTGACACCACCATCTCAGGTGACGCCAACGGCCAAAACTGGCTGACTCAATGGCGCTAGCCACCGACGGCTGCGAGCGAGCGCATCTGGCCGGCCCCCTGGCGGCACTGCCGGATAGCGGAGCGGTGCAGGAAAGCGGTGGTGAACCGCTCAGGTCATGTCCGGAGCGGGCGGTACGGATGATCACCGGGGTCGGTGCCTCTTCATGGGCTGCAGGAGGATTCGCCCAACTCCCTACGATGAGCGGCATGGCGTCGTCAGGGGTTCTGCTTTACCGGAGCTCGTTCAGGCGTCGGACCGCGGCCATGGCGACTGCTGGCCTCACGACGGTGGATCGACCTGGTATCTGCGGTGTCTACGGCACCGTTGAACACCCCGGCGGTCGGGTTCTGATCACCGATGACCGTGCTGCGCCCCTGGTTGAGGCGTTGATGCCGGATCTGTACCCGCGGGTGGCGACAGTATTCCGCGAGGCGGAGCGCTGCACAGATTTGGGGCTCTTCACAGATGAGGGTGTAGCTGGGGTCTGAAGCCGCCGGTCTCGAGCAGGGATCTGGCGATGTAGTTGGTGAGGTTGCGGAAGCCGAGGGCGATGCCGCGCAGATGTTCGAGGCGACCGTTCAGGGCTTCGGTGGGTCCGTTGCTGGTGCCGGGCCGGTCGAAGTAGGCCAGGATGTCGTCGGAGCGCTGGGTCAGGGTCCGCCCGAGCCGGTAGATCTCGGTCAGGGTGGCGGGGACGCCGTGGCCGACGGACTCGATCAGGCCCGTCATCAGCTGGCGCCCGTGTTGGCGGTCGGGGTCGCGGTAGGCGCCGATCATCCGCTGGTAGATGCCCCAGGTGGCCTCGACCTCGACGTGCTGGTCGACGGCGAACAGGGCTGTCAGTCGGGCACGCTGGGTGTCGGTGAGCAGGTCGGAGCCGGTGTGCAAGGTCCGCCGAGCGCGATATAGGGGGTCGAGGGTCCGTCCGCGGTGGCCGTGGAGCTCCTGCTGGACCCGCCGGCGGCATTGGTCGAGCGCGTCGCTGGCTAAGCGGACGACGTGGAACGGATCCATGACGGCGACCGCGGCGGGCAGCTCCTCCGCGGCGGCGGTCTTGAACCCGGTGAACCCGTCCATCGCGACGACCTCGACCCGGTCCCGCCAGGCCTGAGGGCGGGCGGCCAGCCACTGCTTGAACGCCTGCTTGGAGCGGCCTTCGACCATGTCCAGGAGCCGGGCAGGGCTGGTGCCGTTACGGATCGGGGTAAGGTCGATGATGACGGTGACGTACTTGTCGCCGCGTCGGGTGTGCCGCCAGACGTGCTCATCGACCCCGATCACCTGGACACCGTCGAACCGGGCCGGGTCCGAGATCAGGACCCGTCGACCCTCGGCCAGGACGGCGTCGTTCGCGGTGTTCCACGCCACGGCAAGGCCCTCGGCGATACGGGCCACGCTCAGGTGCTGACACACCATCCCTTCCAGCGCCCACCGCAAGCCGCGGCGGGACAGCTTCGCCCGAGGCTCGGCCGCCAGGCTGGTGTCCTGCCGCCACACCTGCCCGCACCCGGTGCACTGATACCGGCGGACCCGCACCTCGAGCACGGTCGGGCGCCACCCCAACGGTTCGTGCGCCAACCGGCGCAGCACAGTGTCACGGGCTGCGCCCTCGCACCCGCAGCGGCGACACCACCGGTCGGGTTCGACGACCTGGCAGGCCAGCACCCCCAGACCGGGCTCGAGTCGTTGACCAACAACCACGAGACCGAGCTCGTCCAGGCGGGTGAAGGTGGTCAGGTCAGGGCGCGCGAAGGTAGCGTCAGGCACGTCGAGGTCTTCCTCGTGGGAGGCGTAGGAACCCCCATCATCGGAAGACCTCGACACCCTCCCATCGCGACGCGCCCACCGGGCCTACACCCTCATCTGCGAAGAGCCAGATTTGGTGTGGCGGACGGACCGTTGGCACGGCGAACCGGCCATGTCTATGGTCTGCCGTGATCTCTCCGGCGTTCCGACAAACCTGAGTCTGCCGGCGGGGCTGTCCCTTCGCCGCGTTCATCGCGTGCCCGGCGACCCCAGCGACGGGGTGCCGTTGGAGAACGCGGCACGGGCCTGTTTGAACGCCGACCCGCAGATGGCTGCAGTTCCACTGCCGGGCTTCCTCGACTATCTGCGGTCCATACCTCAGACCACCCAACTGCTGGCGGCGGTCGACGCTCAGGGCGTGGTGCAGGCGACCGCCGGCTGCAGCTTCCTCGACGCCGATGCCCATGCATTCTTCGTCAACACCGACCCGCGGTGGCGAGGTCAGGGTGTGGCCACGGCCATGACCGGGTTTGCACTGAACTGGGCGTACGAGTCGGGTGCGCGGACGGGCAGCCTCGACGCCAGCGCGGCAGGACTGTCCATCTACCTCCGGCTCGGTTTCGGACCCGTCAGCCCCACCACGCGCTTCGCCCGCTTGAGCGCGTGATCACATCCGCAGCCCTGCGTGAACGACTTTGACCACAGCCCGCGTGGCCGCCAGGGCGGCCACCCGTTTGCCCGAACCAGCCCGTCATCCATGGGAGCAAATCGGCGGCGGACAAGAACCCCGCGCCGGCAACAGGGGGCCCACCGTGGGCGCGACGCCGAAATGGGCACCCCGTGTCTGCCGGTCGAGCACTCATCGTCGGGGCTCTTCGCGAAGCCAACGCAGATGGCGCTCACAGGTGAACCGGCCACAGCCCCGGCAGATGGACCGGGGGCCCTGGGGACCGCGCCCGCGTCTGACGGCCGTAAGCGGAGGACCCAGACCCACAGTCAGCGTCAGTCGCTCACCTCGATCACGAGCTTGCCGCGTACGTGACCCTCCCGGCTGATCGCGAACGCCTCCGGGAGCGACGCCAACGGAAGCACCTGGGCTACGGGCACCCGCAGCCGGCCCTCGTCGGCGAGCCGGCCAAGGGTCTCGAGGTCGTCGGCGTCCGGCCGCACCCAGAACCACTGCCCTCCGGCAGCAAGGACGCTGTCGTCGGCCACCGAGCCGTGACGACCACTCGGAGCGAGCACGGCGAGCGTCACGTCGAGCACGCCGCCGACGTAGTCGACGACGACGTCCACACCACCCGGTGCGACGGCTCGGACGCGGTCAGCAAGGCCGTCGCCATAGGCCAGCGCCTCATCGGCCCCGAGGGACCGCACGAAGTCCTGGTTGGCGGCGGACGCGGTCGCGATGACGTGGGCGCCGCGTGCCTTGGCGATCTGGACGGCGAGCGAGCCAACGCCGCCCGAACCTGCGTGGACGAGGACGCTCTCGCCCGCGGTGAGGCCCAGTCGGTCGAGGGTCTGCAGTGCGGTCAGACCGGCCAACGGCAGGCCTCCCGCCTCGTCCCAGCTGAGACGCGCCGACTTCTTGGCCACACCGCGCACCGCCATCGTGACGAGCTCGGCGAAGGTGCCCCCCTGCAGGATGTCCTTGCGGGCGTACGCGACGACCTCGTCGCCGATGGCGAACTCCGGGGTGTCGATCCCGACCGTCTCGACTACTCCTGCGACATCCCAGCCCGGCACGATGGGGAAGACGGCCTGCATGAGACCGTCGAGACCACCAGACATGACCTTCCAGTCAACCGGGTTGACGCCGGCCCGCTTCACCCGAATGCGCACCTCTCCCGGGCCGACCTTCGGCTCCGCGATGTCGGTCAGGCTCAGCACAGAATCGTCGCCGTAGTGGTCGTAGGTCATCGCGCGCATGGGGGCTCCTGGTCGATGGTGAGGAGAACACCGTGTGGAGCTCCGGTGGCAACCCTCGGATCGTCACGGTGGCGATCGCGGATTCATCATGACGCACGGCACGGACGTTGGCGCCGTCTCACGCGGGTGCCGGGTGAACCAGGAGCGCCGACGACACGACGCCGGGCTGGTCCTGCGACAGCGCAACCGCGGCTGGAGATCATGGTCCCGCTAACGAGCGACGAGGAGGAGCTGAAGCAGGACCGTGCGCGGGTCGAGGCGACGGTCGCCGAGGTGCTGTGAGCACGGTGGCGACCCGGCCGTGGTGCGCTTCTGCGCCGACCTCGGGCTCGACTACGTCTCGTGCCAACCCACCGAGGATGCCGATGGCCCGGTTCTAGGCTGGGCGGGCGGCCGTCCTGGGCGATCGCGTGGACGCGGGCTCGGACACCGGCTGACCGACCGACGTAGTAGGCCTCCGGTAACCGAACCCTAGAGATCAGGTCGGGATATCGGTTGACCGTGAACGGCCGTCAACCTGGCGAGATGGCGTTGAGTAGACCGCGTCCACAGTGGGACTTTCGTCCCTGCTCACGGCCTTGGTGGTGCTCGATAGTGAAGGCGTATGCGGCGTCGCCGCGACATGAGAAGGAGCACAGATGTTGGTGGGCGAGATTATGACAAGCCCGGCGTTGACAGTCCGTGACGACGCCCGACCCGAGGTGGCGGTGCACCTGCTGGCGAAACAGCGCTTGACGATGCTCCCCGTCGTCGACGCCGAGAACCATCTGGTTGGTGTGGTGAGCGAGGCGGACCTCTTGGGACTACCCGAGCTGCCTGACCCTCGCGCCCACCTGCGTCCCGTCTCCTCCGCCTCGCCAGCGCGGGGGCCGGGCAGCGTCGCCGAGCTGATCTCCGGGCCGCCGCAGACGACGTCCGAGCACGCCGACGTCGCCGACGTCGCCGAGCTCTTCCGCCGGACCTCGTGGAAGTGCCTGCCGGTGATGCGCGACCAGCAGCTCGTCGGCGTTGTGAGTCGCAGCGACATCATCCGGGCCATGTCCCGGGATGACGACGTCGTCGAGGAAGACGTCAACCGGCTGCTGCGAGACCTCCAACCTGCCTGGGAGGCCGCCGTGACCGACGGCGTCGTCACCGTCGTCGGGCCAGGGGCGGATCGGGCGGCGGAGGCAGCCGCGTCGCTCGCAGCCACAGTCGCCGGCGTACGCGCGGTGCACGTGGGCGAACAAGACGAGTCCGACCGCCCATCAGCCGGAACGTCGGCCGACGCTCCGCCCGCACAGGCGGTGGCGTCCTGGGTCCCTCCGCTCTCGAGCGGGTCGGGGGTGGACGAGCTGTGACGATCCGGACGCTCGGTCCGTCGGCGCGCTCGGTTAGCGTGTCCTGCATGGCGCGCGTCTCCAGCATCCTCATCTACCCGGACCGGGACCAGCCGGGCCAGGCGCTGCACTCATCGTTCGTCTCACCTGACGGCCTCGACGGCGACCGACGCAAGAAGTCACCCGTCCACCTCGTGGCCGTCGAGGACTACGTCGACCTCCACCCCCGCGCCAACCTGGTCGTGGACCTCCCGTCGGCCGAGCTCGACGCCCTGGTCGGGCACCGGCTGCGGATCGGAAGCACCGAGCTCGAGGTCACCGCACGGGCGGGCGACTGCCCCGGCCTGTATGCCTCGGTGCCCATCCCGGGTGACGTCACCGTCGGCGACGAGGTGACGGTCGGCGTGCCCACCGACTGATGGGGCACCCTGGGCTCGGTTGCGGACGCCCACCGGTTAGGGTCGGAAGCCGTCCAACCACCGACTGACCGACGCCCCAGGGGCATCGTGCCCCTCACGCAGGAGCTAACCGTGTCTCCCACCACCTCCCCGCGCCGACGAACCGCTCGCCCGGCGGCCTCCGACCCACGGCGGGCAGCCATCCTTGCCGGCAACCGGATCCCGTTCGCCCGTGCTGGTGGCGCCTACGCCAAGGCGTCCAACCAGGACATGCTCACCGCCGCGATCGAGGGTCTCATCGCGCGCACCGGTCTGGCGGGTGAGCGCCTCGGCGAGGTCGCGGCCGGTGCGGTGATCAAGCACAGTCGCGACTTCAACCTCACCCGCGAGTGTGTGCTGGGGTCGTCACTCGACGCCGCGACACCGGCATACGACGTGCAGCAGGCCTGCGCGACGGGCCTCGAGGCGGCAATCCTGGTGTCTAACAAGGTCCGTCTCGGCCAGGTGGAGTCCGCGATGGCAGGCGGTGTGGACTCCGCCTCCGATGCCCCTATCGTCGTCAGCGAGGGGCTGCGCAAGGCGCTGCTGCGCGCCAACGGCGCCCGTTCGTCTGTCAAGAGAGTCAAGGCCCTGGCGACGATCCGGCCCGCCCACCTCGCCCCACAGGCACCGCGCAACGTCGAGCCTCGCACGGGGATGTCGATGGGCGAGCACATGGCCATGACCGCCGAGGAATGGGGGATCACTCGCGAAGCCCAGGACGAGCTCAGTGTGCGGAGCCACCACTACCTCGCCGCCGCCTACGAGCGGGGCTTCTTCGACGACCTCGTCACGCCCTATCTCGGCGTCACCCGGGACACCAACCTGCGGCCCGACACCTCGGTGGAGAAGCTGGCGAGCCTGCGACCGGTCTTCGGCAAGGGCGACGGGGCAACCTTGACCGCCGGGAACTCGACACCGCTCACCGACGGAGCCTCGGTCGTCCTCATCGGCAGCGACGACTGGGCGTCGGCCCACGGTCTGACGCCGCTCGCCCACCTCGTCGACGCCGAGGCGGCGGCGGTGGACTACGTGCACGGGGGAGAGGGGCTGCTCATGGCACCCGCCTACGCCGTGCCACGGCTGCTGGCTCGCGTCGGGATGACGCTGCAGGACTTCGAGCTGGTCGAGATCCACGAGGCTTTTGCCGCAACTGTCCTCACGACGCTGGCCGCCTGGGAGGACCCGCAGTTCTGCTCCGACCGCCTCGGCCTCGACACGCCGTTGGGGGCCATCGACCAGACTCGGCTGAACGTCAACGGATCCTCGTTGGCGGCGGGTCACCCGTTCGCGGCCACCGGTGGACGCATCGTCGCGTCGTTGGCGAAGGCGCTGCACCAGAAGGGCTCCGGAGCTCGAGGTCTGATCTCGGTTTGTGCTGCCGGCGGGCAGGGCGTCGTCGCCATCCTCGAGGCGGCGTGATGCCCGACCTGTTCACGTCTCTCGTGAGGTCGCCGGTGGCCAAGAGGGTCGGGGTTCCCCAGCCGGCGAGGCTGCGCCGTTATGAGCCGGGCGGACCGCTCTGTGACAGCCCGGTACTCGTCGCGGGCGGTGGGCGGTTCGAGGACGGCCTGCGTCGGTCACTGCGAGACCTGGGGCTCGCCGTGACGGACGACGGCGAACAGACGGCCGGCCGGATCGGGGCCGTCGTCGTCGACCTCAGCTCGGCCACCGACCCGGGCGACCTTGACAGTCTGCGGACCATCGCCGGGCCTGCGGTCAAGCGGCTTGCTCGCAACGGCAGAGTTGTCGTCGTCGGCACCGACCCCGCCACCTTGACCGACGTGTCACAGGTGACCACCCAGCGGGCGCTCGAGGGCGCGGTGCGTTCGCTCGGCAAGGAGCTGCGCGCCGGCGCGACCGCGAACCTCGTCCTGGCCCAAGGGAACTCGGGCGCGGGCGTGTTGGCGGCAGTGACATTCTTCCTGTCCGGTCGGTCGGCGTACGTCGACGGGCAAGTGGTCGTGGTCGACGAGAGCGCAGCCCCATCACCAGGGCCCCATGTCGACCCGGTTCGCCCCCTGACCGGCAAGGTCGCCGTCGTGACCGGCGCCGCGCGGGGCATCGGCGCGCAGATCGCGAGGGTGATGGCCCGGGACGGCGCGACCGTCGTCGCGGTGGACGTCCCCGCCGCTGGCGACGCCCTGGCCCGGCTGGCGAACGAGATCCGGGGTCAGGCCCTGCAGGCGGACGTGACAGCAGCGGACGCGGGACGCCGGATCGTCAAGGCGGCGACCAGCCGGCACGGATCGCTCGACATCGTCGTCCACAACGCCGGTATCACCCGGGACAAGCTGTTCGTCAACATGGACGAGTCCCGTTGGGGCAGTGTCCTGGACGTCAACCTGCGCTCGGTGCTGCGGATGAACGAGGCAATCCTGGGCAATGACATGAACGACGCGAATGACGCGATGAGCGATGGGGGGCGTCTGGTCTGCGTGGCCTCGATCGCCGGGATCGCCGGCAACCGGGGCCAGACCAACTACGGCGCGAGCAAGGCCGGGATCATCGGCTTGGTCACCGCGCTGTCGGCACAGGTGCGAACGCGGGGTATTACCGTGAACGCCGTTGCGCCCGGGTTCATCGAGACCGAGATGACGGCGAAGATCCCGTTCGCCACCCGCGAGATAGGGCGACGGATGAACTCCCTGCAGCAGGGCGGGCTTCCGCTCGACGTGGCTGAGACGATCGCCTGGCTCAGCCAGCCCGGTTCCTCGGCGGTGACCGGTCAGGTCATCCGGGTCTGCGGGCAGAGCCTGCTCGGGGCCTGAGCGTGATGCCACCGCAGGTGCTCTCGTTCGACGCGGCACCCGAACTCGGGCCGCTGTTCGCCCGCGCGGTCCTTGCACCCAGGCATACCTCATCGTCTCTCCCGGATGTCACCGCCGTCCGCCTGGGCATCGCCGTCGACCCCGACGCGGTGGTCGACTACGCGCACGTGTGTGGATTCACCGTGGGCGCCCACCCTCCGATGCCGTGGCCGCACCTGCTGGGGTTCCCGCTGCAGGCGGCGGTGATGGTGCGGCGCGACTTCCCGGTGCCGCTCGTCGGCCTGGTCCACCTGCAGAACACGATCGTGTGGACCCGTCCGCTGGTCTACGGCGAGACGATCGACGTGCACGTCCACGCCGAGAGTCTGCGCCCGCACCGGCGGGGTCGGCTCGTCGACCTTGTCACGGAGGTCAGGAGCGACACTCGGCATGTGGTGTGGCGCGGTGTCAGCACCTACCTTGCGCGAGACCCGGGGGAAGCGGGCGTCACCGAACCGGGGCCGCCGGACGTGAGCACGTTGCGCGCCCGGCAAGGTGGGCCGCGCCTGCGGTTCGGCGAGAACGCCGGACGTCGGTATGCCGCGGTGTCGGGCGACGTCAACCCGATCCATCTCCATGCGCTGACCGCTCGAGCCCTCGGGTTCCGGCGGGCGATCGCACACGGGATGTTCACGTATGCGCGGGTCCTGGCCGACCTCGGACCCCGCGTCCCGATGGCCGGGACGTCGACGGTGTGGTTCCGCAAGCCGGTCTCGCTCCCGAGTAGCACGATCCTCAAGGTGGCACCCGACGCGTCCCTCGCGACACTTCTGTCGGACCGGGGCGAAGGTGAGCATCTCGTGTTGACGCTTGCCTGACCGATCTTGCGCTGCCGATCTCATCGCGTCGATCTCACCGCGCCGGCCAATGAGGCACCACTGCTGTCCTGACGGCACCTCGTGCACAGTGGTATCCGCGCTGATGACTGGCGCAACTGCGTCGCGGCCGGCCGAGACCGGTCGATAGCCTGGAACACGGCCGCGACAAGAGGCCACCATCCACCGCCACCAACCACGAGGAGAGTTCCGCCATGCCTGCCCCCATCACCGTGTCCGTCGCCGGAAGCGAGCGATCGGTTGCGGCGGGGACCACCGCCGGTGAGCTGTTCGAGGCAGACCGCGCTGTCGTGGTGGCTCGGGTCGACGGACATCTCGTCGACCTCGCCCACGTGTTGGTGGACGGCGACCAGGTCGAACCGGTCGGGGTCGACTCCCCGGAGGGGCTGTCGGTGCTGCGCCACTCGGCGGCCCACGTGCTCGCTCAGGCCGTCCAACAGGTCAACCCCGCTGCCCGCCTCGGCATCGGACCACCCATCCGGGACGGCTTCTACTATGACTTCGACGTCGAGATCCCCTTCACGCCAGACGATCTGAAGGCACTCGAACGGGCGATGCAGAAGATCGTCAACGAGGGTCAGACGTTCTCTCGCCGGGTCGTCACCGACGAGGAGGCCCGCGCGGAGCTGGCCGGCGAGCCATACAAGCTCGAGCTGATCGGTCTGAAGGGCGGCCAGGGCGACGCGGTGGCCGACGCGGCCGAGGGAGCGGAGGCTGAAGTCGGGGGTGGCGAGCTGACCATCTACGACAACCACCGACGGGACGGCTCACTGGCCTGGAGTGACCTCTGTCGTGGCCCGCATGTGCCCACCACTAAACTTCTCGGCAACGCCTTCAAGCTGACCCGGTCGGCTGCCGCCTACTGGCGAGGCTCGGAGAAGAACCCCCAGCTGCAACGCGTCTACGGCACCGCCTGGCCGAGCAAGGACGACCTCAAGGCCTACCTCGACCGCTTGGCTGAGGCCGAGAAGCGCGACCACCGCAAGCTTGGGATCGAGCTCGACCTCTACTCGTTCCCGGACGAGCTCGGGTCCGGGCTGGCCGTCTTCCACCCCAAGGGTGGCGTGGTCAAACGCGAGATGGAGGACTACGTCCGCCGCCGGCACATCGAGGAGGGCTTCGACTACGTCGGGACCCCGCACATCTCCAAGGACGGCCTGTTCCACACCTCGGGTCACCTGCCCTACTACGCCGACACCATGTTCCCGCCGATGGCGATGGAGGGCTCGGAATACCGGCTCAAGGCGATGAACTGCCCGATGCACAACCTCATCTACCGCTCCCGCGGCCGCTCGTACCGCGAGCTGCCGCTGCGCCTGTTCGAGTTCGGCTCGGTCTACCGTTACGAGAAGTCCGGTGTGGTGCACGGACTGATCCGGGTGCGGGGGATGACGCAGGACGACTCACACTCCTACGTCACCGTCGAGGGCGCCGAAGCCGAGGTAAAGCACCTGCTGAGCTTCGTGCTCAGCATGCTGCGCGACTTCGGGCTGGACGACTACTACCTCGAGCTGTCCACCCGAGACGACTCAAAGCCCGACAAGTTCATCGGGACCGACGAGGAGTGGGCCGACGCCACCGCGGTGCTCGAGCGGGCAGCGGTCGAGACCGGGCTCGAGCTCGTCCCCGACCCCGGTGGTGCGGCGTTCTACGGCCCGAAGATCTCCGTGCAGGCCCGCGACGCCATCGGCCGGACCTGGCAGATGTCGACGGTGCAGTATGACTTCAACCAGCCCCGCGGGTTCGAGCTGGAGTACCAGGCCAGCGACGGTTCACGCCAGCGTCCGGTGATGATCCACTCTGCGAAGTTCGGGTCCATCGAGCGGTTCATCGGCGTCCTGGTCGAGCACTACGCCGGCGCGTTCCCGGTTTGGCTCTCGCCTGTCCAGGCGCTCGGCGTCCCGGTCGCCGAGGAGTTTGCCGACTACCTCCAGGACGTGCTGGACCAGCTGCACCGCAAGGGAGTTCGAGTCGAGCTGGACGCCTCCGACGACCGGTTCCCCAAGAAGATCCGCAATGCCAGCAAGTCCAAGGTGCCCTATGTCCTCATCGCGGGGGAGGAGGACCGTGCTGCCGGAGCGGTCTCGTTCCGTTATCGAGACGGGTCACAGCGCAACGGCGTCCCGGTCGACCAGGCCGTCGCCGAGATCACCGACGCCATCGCAGCGAAGGCGCAGGTGACGACCGCCCCGGCCGTGTGACGTCCGAGCATCTCGAACGGGTCGGAGCGGCGTACCCCCTGCAGGGGGCGCAACGCTCCGCGCGGCACGGTCGAGCCGGCCGCCTACAGAGCTCGCGACGCTCAATCGATCTGTGTCGACAGCCCTCAGCATCTGCGGCTGATCGACCCCTCTGGCAGGGTGGTTGCCATGATCGAGGTGACCGAGCACGCACCGGGACGTCTGATCGTCATCACGCAGAACGCGGTCGCCACGGCGATCGACACGATCGCCGCGGCCGCCGGGAGGACGGTTCTTCTGTATGCCGACGTGTCGGCGCAGGGCACGCCACGGGTGAGGCTGGCGGCACGGCCCGCCCACCCTCAGGACGCGGTGGTGATCACCGACCACGACGCGCCCGGGGCATACGACATCCTGCGCGACGCCCTGCGTGGCCAGGCGGGATACGTCGCGATGCTGGCCAGCCGGCACCGCACCGCCGACGTCCTGGCGATGTTGCGAGACGAGGGTTTCGACGACCCAGCGATGGACCGGCTGCACCTGCCCGCGGGGCTGAACATCGGCGGCCGGACACCGGGGGAGATGGCCCTGTCGATCGTGGCCGAGGTGGTCGCCTGGAGCAACGGTCGCAGCGGCCACCCGATGCGCGACGGCCTCTCGCCCTGAGCCAGGTCTCCGACGCGTCGAACGGGAGCTGGCCGACTCGGTTGCTCCAGGAGCCGCACGCCGGCGACCAACTCCCGTCCGACGCGACCAGACGGACCGCTGCATAGGATCGTCGACATGGCTGGACCCGACGGACCCGACGAGCCTGCGGAGGACGCCGACGACTTCGTGGGCATCCGCGACGGGTTCCAGCGACTGTGGACGCCGCACCGGATGGTCTACGTCGGCGGCGAGAAGCCGAGCCGCGAGGCGGGGGAGGGTTGCCCGTTCTGCGCGGCACCGGACAAGAGTGACGCCGAAGGCCTGGTGGTCCAGCGTGGCGAGCACTGTTATGTCGTGCTCAACCTCTTTCCTTACAACCCCGGTCACGTCCTGGTCTGCCCCTACCGGCACGTCTCGCGTTACGTCGACCTCGACGAAGCGGAGACGGCCGAGTTCACGTCACTGACCAAACAGGCGATCCGGGCTCTCGAGTCCGCCTCGCAGCCGATGGGTTTCAACATCGGCATGAACCAAGGCGATGTGGCCGGGGCGGGAGTCGCGGCGCACCTGCACCAGCACGTCGTACCCCGGTGGGGCGGCGATGCCAACTTCCTGCCGGTCGTGGCCCAGACGAAGGCGCTGCCGATGCTGCTGGAAGACGTGCGGACCCGCCTCGTGGAGGCGTGGCCGGGCGCCGACGGCCAGTAGGCTGGCGCGCACCATGCTCAACCGACTGCTGCGCGAGACCTGGACCAAGGTCATGACACCGATCGCGAAGCTCTTCCTTCGCCTCGGCCTGAGCCCCGACGTGGTGACCGTCGTCGGCACGCTCGGGGTATGCGCCGGAGCGCTGGGCTTCTACCCTCGCGGGCAGCTCCTCGTCGGCACGCTCGTCATCGTGCTGTTCATCTTCGGGGACAACGTCGACGGTGTGATGGCCCGCATGTCCGGGCGGTCCGGTCCGTGGGGCGCCTATCTCGACTCCACCCTGGACCGGGTCGGCGACGCAGCCATCTTCGGTGCCCTGGTCCTGTACTTCGCCGGGCCTCACGGTGACCTGCTGACTGCCGGGTTCGCGCTGGCCTGCCTGATCTTCGGGTTTGTCGTCAGCTATGCCAAGGCACGAGCCGAGGGCCTCGGCATGACGGCGAACGTCGGGATAGCCGAGCGGGCCGACCGGCTTCTCGCGGTGCTCCTCACGACATTCCTCGTCGGCGTCGGGCTCCCCGCGGTGGTCCTCACGGTCGTGCTCGCCCTGCTCGCCGTCGCCAGTCTGGTCACGGTGATGCAGCGGATGCTCGAGGTCCGTCGGCAGGCCTTGGCTCCGGCCGGACCGGGCGGCACCGACCCGTCGGCGTCGTGAACCTCACGGACGTCGAGAGTCTGGCGCAGGCGTGGGGTCTGCGGCTGGGTTTTGCGGCGGTACGCGCCTTGCCGGGTCGAGCGGCATACCGGATGTTCGACCGCATCGCGGACATCTCGTTCCGACGAGGTGGCGGTGGTGTCGACCGGCTGCGGTCGAACTACGCCAAGGTGCGTCCAGAGCTCACACCGAGCGAGCTCGACACCATGGTCCGCGAGGGCATGCGGTCCTACATGCGGTACTACTGCGAGGCGTTCCGGCTGGTTGACCGCACCCAGCAGGAGCTCGGCGACGCCGTGCGAGTGACGGGCGACGGTCCTCTCCGGGAGGCGCTCGCCGCGGGCACCGGAGTGGTCATCTTCGTCGGCCACCAGGCCAACTGGGACCTCGCGGGGGCCTGGTCCTCAACGCATCTAGCCCCGGTGACGACTGTCGCCGAACGACTCGAACCCGAGCAGGTGTTCCGCGACTTCCTCGAGTTCCGCGAGTCGTTGGGGATGACGATCCTGCCCCTGACCGGTGCCGGGGACCCCTTCGTCGGGCTCAAGAAGGCCATCGCCAACGGCGACCTCGTAGCGCTCGTGGCCGACCGCGACCTCACCCACAACGGGGTCGAGGTGGATCTGTGTGGCCACCGCGCCCGGGTCGCCAAGGGGCCTGCGGTCCTCTCGGTGCTCACGGGTGCCCCGCTGTTCACCGCCGCCCTCTCCTACGAGGCCGCCCCCGAGATGCACTCGGGCACAAAGGTGTACATATCGTTCTCGCCCCCGGTGCCGGTGCCGACCGAGGGGACGACCCGCGACAAGGTCCAGGTCATGACCCAGGTCTGCGCCGACCATCTCGGAGCCGGCATCATGGCCCACACCGAGGACTGGCACATGCTCCAACGGGTGTTCGTCGACGACCTCGATGACCGGTCCACCACCGCGACGACCGTTCCGACCAGTCCGGCCGGGGCGCCGTCGTGAGGATCGGGATCGTCTGTCCCTACTCGTTCGACCTGCCCGGCGGGGTGCAGTTCCACGTCCGCGACCTCGCCGAGGTCTTCCTCGGTCAGGGGCACCACGTCAGCATCCTCGCGCCGGCGAGTGACAGCAAGCATCTGCCGCCTTACATGGTCTCCGGCGGGCGCGCCGTCCCGGTCCCCTTCAATGGCTCGGTCGCCCGCCTCAACATCGGCCCCGTCGCCGCGGCCAAGGTCTCGCGGTGGCTCGAGGCCGGCGACTTCGACGTCCTGCACCTGCACGAGCCGTTCACCCCCAGCGTCGCCGTCCTCGCGCTGTGGGCCGCCGAGGGACCGATCGCCGCGACCTTCCACTCGTCCACCCTGAGATCGCGCACCTATCAGGCCGCAAACCCCATCATCCGTCCGATCATGGAGAAGATCACCGGGCGGATCGCCGTCTCCGAAGACGCCCGACGGACCGTCTCCACCCATGTCGGCGGCGACGCCGTCGTCATCCCCAACGGGGTGTTCGTCGACCGGTTCGCGCAGGCTCATCCCCGCGAGGACTGGGTGGGCACGCTCGAACGGCCGACCGTCGCGTTCCTCGGACGCATGGAGGAACCGCGCAAGGGTATGCCGGTGCTCGCCGCCGCCCTCCCTGCGGTACTACGGGTGGTGCCGGGTCTGCGGGTCCTGGTCGCGGGCCCGGGCGACCCGGACGAGGTCCGCAAGGGGATGACGGCGGAGGTGGCGGCGGCCTGCGAGTTCCTCGGTGCCGTGTCCGACGAGGACAAGGCACGCCTGCTGACCTCGGTCGACGTCTACGTTGCCCCGAACACCGGCGGGGAGAGCTTCGGGATCATCCTCATCGAGGCGATGAGTGCGGGGGCCACGGTCCTGGCCAGCGACATACCGGCGTTTGTCCGGGTCCTCGACGGCGGCCGAGCCGGGGCGACGTTCGTCAACGAGGACCCAGCCTCACTCGCCGAGCGGCTCCTGGACCTGCTTCAGGATCCGTTGCTGCGTGAGCATATTGCCGCCATCGGTCGACGCCGGGCCGACGCGTTCGACTGGTCGACCGTGGCGCAGGATGTGATGGCGGTCTACGAGACCATCACGGACGGAGCCTCCCGGGTGCGCCCCACCGCCGAGGGAGCCTCCCGGTGGGCACGCCTCGTGCGGGCGGGTCGAGGGGGCGGCGGGTGAGTCCCCTCGAATGGGTCACGCTTCTCGTCGTCCTGCTCGTCGGGCTCGCCTGGTACCTCTCCTACAGCGCCGCGCGGCTGGACCGACTGCACGCCCGGGTCGAGGCGACGTCGGCAGCCCTGGACGCCCAGCTGGTCCGACGAGCCGAGTCCACCCTCGAGCTCGCCAACGCCGGCCGGCTGGACGCCGCCTCAGGGCTGATCCTCGCCGCTGCAGCCGTGGAGTCACTCGGCACGAGCGAGGGCGACGCCGACCGCGAGTCGGTCGAGTCCAACCTGACCGACGCCCTCACCCTCGCCCTGCCGCCCGAGGTCCTGCGGGGCTTGCGCGCCACCGACGACCAGGTGACCGATGCGTTGGCGCGGGTCGCGGCGTCCGGGACGCGGGTCCAGCTCGCGAGACGGTTCCACAACGACGCCGTCGTCGACGTCCGGCGGATCCGGCGCAAGACGCTGGTGCGCTGGTTCCGGCTGGCCGGCCACGCCGACCTCCCGGCCACCATCGAGTTCGACGACGAGCTGCCGAGCGGGCTTCGCGGCTGACGGGCGTACCGTCGTCGCTTCTGTCGTCACTACGATGGGGGGGTGAGTACGCACGAGGAGACCACCGTCGGCACCAGCCCGGAGACCAGCCGCACCGGCACCACCCGCGTCAAGCGTGGCATGGCCGAGATGCTCAAGGGCGGTGTGATCATGGATGTTGTCACGGCCGAGCAGGCCAAGATCGCCGAGGACGCCGGGGCCGTCGCCGTGATGGCGCTCGAGCGGGTCCCCGCCGACATCCGCGCGCAAGGCGGGGTCTCACGGATGAGCGACCCCGACATGATCGACGGGATCATCGCGACCGTCTCGATCCCGGTGATGGCCAAGGCTCGCATCGGTCACTTCGTCGAGGCGCAGGTGCTGCAGAGTCTCGGCGTCGACTACGTGGACGAGTCCGAGGTCCTCACGCCGGCCGATTACGCGAACCACATCGACAAATGGGCGTTCGACGTACCGTTCGTCTGTGGTGCCACCAACCTCGGCGAGGCGCTCCGGCGGATCACCGAGGGCGCCGCCATGATCCGCTCCAAGGGTGAGGCCGGCACCGGGGACGTCTCCAACGCGACGACCCACATGCGGCAGATCCGCGGCGAGATCCGGCGACTGCAGAACCTCGCGGAGGACGAGCTCTACGTCGCCGCCAAGGAGCTGCAGGCGCCCTACGACCTGGTCGCCGAGGTGGCCCGCGCCGGCAAGCTGCCCGTCGTGCTGTTCACCGCCGGTGGCATCGCCACACCGGCCGACGCGGCGATGATGATGCAGCTCGGAGCCGAGGGTGTGTTCGTCGGCTCGGGCATCTTCAAGTCCGGCAACCCCGCGCAGCGAGCCGAGGCGATCGTCAAGGCGACGACGTTCTACGACGACCCCGACATGGTCGCCAAGGTGTCCCGAGGGCTCGGCGAGGCGATGGTCGGCATCAACGTCGAGGAGATCCCCCAGCCGCACCGGCTGGCCGAACGCGGCTGGTAGCAGCGGGCAGTCGCTGCTCGTGGCTGCTCGTCACTGCTCGTCACTGCTCGTCACTGCTGGTCAGGTGACCGTCGCTCGGGCGCGGAGCTCGTCGCGGGCATACTCCTGCTCCTTGACGACCTGCGCGAAGATGGCGGCCGCGGCTGCGGCGTCCTCGTGCGAGACGTAGAGCGGGGCAAAGCCGAGGCGGACGAGGTCGGGTTCGCGGAAGTCGCCGATGACCCCGTGTGCCATGAGGGCTTGGACGACGGCGTATGCCTCCGGGTGCCGGACGGCGACCTGAGAGCCGCGCCGAGCGTCGTCGCGCGGTGTCACCACCGCGTCGCCGAGCCCGAGGCCGTCGAGGCACTGCACGAAGAACCTGGTCAGGGAGAGCGACCTGGCCCGGACGTCGGCCACGGACAGCCCGTCGTATGCGGTCAGCGCGGCTTCCAGCGCCAGCAGCGACACGAGCGGTGGCGTCCCGACCCGCCCGCGGGCGATGCCAGGCGCAGGGTCGTAGTCCGGTCCCATCTCGAACGGCCGCGCGTGGCCGTGCCACCCGGTGAGCGGCTGGTCGAAGTCCTCGAGGTGTCGCGCGGCGACGTAGAGGAAGGCGGGTGCGCCAGGACCCCCGTTGAGGTACTTGTAACCGCACCCCACGGCGAAGTCCGCACCACCGGCGTCGAGCTCGACGTCCATCGCTCCCGCCGAATGGCACAGGTCCCAGCAGGCGAGCGCCCCGACCTCGTGGGACGCCGCCGTGATCGCATCGAGGTCCCAGCGCTCGCCGGTGCGGTAGTCGACCGACGAGTAGGACGCGAGGGCAAGGTCGTCGCCCACCTCCCGGATCGCCGCCACCGCCCCGGCCGGTGGGACGAGGCGCATCTCGACGCCGGCCAGTCGCGCCGCGGACCGGGTGATGTAGAGGTCGGTCGGGAAGGAGTCGGGGTCGATGAGGACGACGCGGCGGCCGGGTCGCATCCGGGCGGCCCCGATCACCACCTTGAACAGGTTGACCGACGTCGAGTCGGTGACCACGACCTGACCCGCGCCCGCCCCGACGAGTCGGCCGACCGTGTCGCCGACGCGGGTCTGGGCACCCCACCAGTCCGCCTCGTTCCACGAGCGGATCAGCCGCTGGCCCCACTCGTGCTCGATGACCTGCGCGACCGAGGCGGGAACGGCCCTGGGGAGTGCGCCGAGGGAGTTCCCGTCGAGGTAGATCGTCCCGTCCGGGATGACGAAGGCCTCTCGCCGGTATGCCGCGCGATGCTCGGCGTCGAGGGTGACGGCCCGCTCGGCAACGGCGGGAGGAAGGGGAGGAGCTGAGGGCGTCGAGTTCACATCCACCTTGCTGACGCTAGTTGATCGGATCCTGGGTCTCGATGGTCGTCGGCGGGTCCGTGCCCACCGCAACCGCGCGTGTTGTCGGTTGTGGTGCAGAATCGGCCCCTCACCCCACCACAACCGCGACCGTGGTCGGTTGTTGCGGCGGGATCCCTCGAGTCGCGAGGGGAAGAGCGGTAGCCTCGCCCGGCGTGCCACCTGTGCAAGATCTCGAAGCGCCGATCGTCATCGGGGTCCTCGGGGTGCAAGGAGACGTGCGCGAGCACTTGCGGGTCCTCACCGCCCTGGGCGCGCAGCCCAGCACCGTCCGGCGGCCGGGCGAGCTCGCCGGCATACAGGGCCTGGTCATCCCCGGCGGGGAGTCGACGACGATGGACAAGCTGGTCCGAGCGTTCGACCTGCTCAACCCCCTCCGAGACGCCATCGCCGGGGGGCTGCCCGTCTACGGGTCGTGCGCCGGGATGATCATGCTCGCCGACCGCATCGTCGACCAGCGCGCCGACCAGCAGACCCTCGGGGGACTGGACATCACCGTGCGGCGCAATGCGTTCGGACGGCAGGTCGACTCGTTCGAGGAAGACATCGCGTTCGATGGGCTGGGCGACCCGCTACACGCCGTTTTCATCCGCGCGCCGTGGGTCGAGGAGGTCGGCCAAGACGTCGAGGTGCTGGCGCGTGTCGCGCACGGCAGCGCCGCCGGTAGGATCGTCGCCGTTCGTCAGGGTGTCTTGCTCGCCACCTCCTTCCACCCGGAGGTCACCGGCGACTCGCGCGTCCACGGACTCTTCGTCGAGATGTGTCGAGCGGGATGAGGACGGGTCATGAGCGGCCACTCCAAATGGGCCACCACCAAGCACCAGAAGGCGGCCAAGGACGCCAAGCGGAGCAAGATCTTCGCGAAGCTCATCAAGAACATCGAGGTCGCGGCGCGCACCGGCGGCGGTGACGTCGTGGGCAACCCGACGCTCTACGACGCCGTGCAGAAGGCCAAGAAGACGTCGGTCCCCAACGACAACATCGACCGCGCCGTCAAGCGCGGCTCGGGGGCCGAGGCCGGTGCCTCGGACTGGCAGACCATCACCTATGAGGGCTATGCGCCGGGCGGGGTCGCGGTGCTCATCGAGTGCCTCACGGACAACAGGAACCGCGCCGCCGCCGAGGTGCGCACCGCCCTGACCCGCAACGGGGGCGCCCTCGCAGACCCCGGCAGCGTCGCCTACGTGTTCGACCGCCGCGGCGTCGTGACCGTACCCAAGGGGATGTTGACCGAGGACGACCTGCTCGAGGTGGTGCTCGACGCCGGCGCCGACGAGGTGAACGACCTGGGGGAGAGGTTCGAGGTCGTCTCGGACCCCTCCGACTTCGTGGCGATCCGAACCGCCGTGCAGGCGGCGGGCATCGACTACGAGTCCGCCGAGGCGTCCTGGGTCGCCAACCTGCAGGTGCCCCTCGACGCGGACGGAGCACGCCGGATGTTCCGCGTCATCGACGCGCTCGAGGACAGCGACGACGTGCAGGACGTCTACACCAACGGTGACGTCCCCGACGAGGTGCTGGCCGAGCTCGACGAGGACGACTGACCACCTGAGCCACGGCCTGCTGACGAGCCGCCGTCACAGGCAGAGGACACGCCGCGAGGGTTTACGGCGGCGGGCCGCCATGACAGGTAGCGTCGGTCCCGAACAGGTGTTCGGTCGTGTCGTGGTCGCGTCGTTGTCGGGTCGAGAGCAGGGGGTATGCCGTGCTGCGGGTCCTCGGCGTCGACCCCGGTCTGACCCGCTGCGGCATCGGCGTCGTGGAGGGGGCTGCTGGACGACCGGTCACGATGCTCGAGGTCGGCGTGATCCGCACCCCGACCACGATGGACACCGCCCATCGACTTCTGGCGCTCCAGGTGGAGATGGAGCAGTGGGTCGAGCGCCACCGACCCGATGCGGTGGCCATCGAACGCGTCTTCGCCGACGTCAACGTCGCCAGCGTCATGGGCACGGCACAGGCGTCCGCGGTGGCGATGATCGCTGCGGCGAGCCGAGGCATACCGGTGTTCCTGCACACCCCCACCGAGGTCAAGGCTGCGGTGACCGGCAGCGGGAGGGCCGACAAGGCCCAGGTCACCGCCATGGTCACCCGGATCCTGAGGCTGCCCACCGCGCCCCGGCCGGCGGACGCCGCCGACGCCCTCGCACTCGCGATCTGCCATCTCTGGCGCGGGGCGGCCCAGCAGCGCATCGACGCGGCGCTGGCCCGGGCAGCGGGTGTGACGCGATGATCGCGTCGCTCCACGGCATCGTCGCGCGCACCGGTCTCGACTCTGTCGTCCTCGAGGTTGGGGGGGTCGGGATGCTGGTCCACACGACCCCGCTGACCGCCGCATCGCTGCTCACCGGGCAATCCGCCCGCCTGTCCACGTCACTGGTCGTCCGGGAAGACTCGCTGACGCTCTACGGGTTCACCGACGAGGACGAGCGTGGGGTGTTCGAGACCGTGCAGACTGTGTCCGGAGTCGGCCCGCGTCTTGCGCTGGCGATGCTCGCCGTTCACCGTCCGGACGCGATCCGCGCCGCGGTGTCGAGCGGTGACCTCGTCGCACTCACCAAGGTGCCTGGCGTCGGCCGCAAGGGCGCCGAACGGCTCGTGCTCGAGCTGCGCGACAAGATGGTCGGCGCCGCAGCGGCCGTGGCACCCAGCGGCCGGCCCGTCACCGCGGCCTGGCAGGGGCAGGTGCGTGACGCCCTGGTCGGCCTGGGCTGGACGGCCCGGCAGGCCGACGACGCCGTCGAGACCGTGGCGCCGCTGGCGGCCGGGGGAGCCGAGGTGTCGGCCCTGTTGCGGGCGGCGTTGCAGGAGCTCGGCCGGTGAGCGACGAGCCCGGTGCGTTCGGAGACGACCTGTCCTTCGACGCGACGGCGCGAGTCGTCGACGCGCGGCCCGACGAGGGAGACCGCCACGTCGAAGCGGCCCTGCGCCCGCGTCGGCTGTCGGAGTTCCCCGGTCAAGGCAGGGTCCGGGACCAGCTCGCGCTCGTGCTCGAGGCCGCCAAGAGGCGGGGGACGCCACCCGACCACGTGCTGCTCTCGGGTCCCCCCGGTCTCGGCAAGACCACCTTGGCCATGATTGTCGCCGCCGAGCTGGAACAACCGCTGCGCGTGACGTCCGGTCCGGCGATCCAGCACGCGGGCGACCTCGCGTCGATCCTGTCCTCGCTGGCCGAGGGTGAGGTGCTGTTCCTCGACGAGATCCACCGGATGGCGCGTCCCGCCGAGGAGATGCTCTACCTCGCCATGGAGGACTTCCGGGTGGACGTGGTGGTGGGCAAAGGCCCTGGCGCGACGGCCATCCCCTTGGAGCTGCCACCTTTCACCGTCGTCGGGGCCACGACTCGAGCGGGTCTGCTTCCCGCGCCCCTGCTCGACCGGTTCGGGTTCACGGGGCACCTCGACTTCTACGCGACTGCCGACCTCGTCACGATCCTGCGGCGCAGCGCTCGGCTCCTGGCCGTGGAAGCGGACACCGCCGGCATCGAGGAGATCGCCACCCGCTCCCGCGGGACACCACGCATCGCGAACCGTCTCCTGCGCCGGGTTCGGGACTGGGCACAGGTGCACGGGCGCGACGTCGTGGATCTCGACGCGGCCAAGGTGGCCCTCGCGTTGTTCGACGTCGACGACCTCGGTCTCGACCGCCTCGACCGCGCCGTGCTCGAAGCGCTGTGCCGCCGCTTCGCAGGAGGCCCGGTCGGTCTGACCACGCTCGCCGTTGCCGTGGGCGAGGAGGCCGACACCGTGGCGACCGTCGCTGAACCCTTCCTCGTCCGTGAGGGCCTCATCGTCCGTACGCCGAGGGGCCGGGCGGCGACGGCGCTCGCCTGGGAGCACCTCGGGCTCACGCCACCGCCGAGCGGCCTGACTCCCGACTCGGGTCCTCGAGCCGTGGGTGCCCCGGGCAACGCGGTTCCCGGGGGGGCCGACGCGGCCATGCTGCCCCTCGACGAGCCCGGCCGGTTCGGCGGCTGACGGACCGCGGGCCCACCGTGAGTGCCGCGTCAGCCCGGATCGCGCCCCCCGTGATTCAGGCGCGTCTTTGGTATGCCGTGCTCGCCTCGCCTAGACTCTCGCGGGCACGTCGGCCACAGGTCGGCACTCTGGCAGCTCCGGGCACGTTGTCCGAGCGGCGCCGCGCCACTGGTCGAGAGAAGGATCTTGCTGCATGTTCACTGACGGACTGGCCAACCTGCTGATCCCGGGGTTGCTGATCCTGCTGTTGCTCTTCATGTTCTGGAGCCAGCGGCGGCGTCAGCAGGCCATCTCGCGAATGCAGTCGAGCCTCCACGTCGGCGACGACATCTGCACCACGTCCGGCCTTTTCGGGCGCATCCTCTCGCTCGACGAGGTGGTGGCCACCCTCGAGATCGCGCCGGGGACCACCATCCGGTTCGACCGTCGAGCCATCGCGACCAAGGTCGACGTCTCCGGTCGGCCGCTCGACGGTGCCATCGCCGGGTCCGGCGTGACCGCCTCGGGTGCGTCCGACGAACCCGACGAACCCGAGGTCACCGACACGCAGAGCACCCCGCGCGTCGACGGTCCCGAGGGCCCGCGCACCGACGTCGAGAAGTGACATCGTGGCTCTCAACCCGCGTACGCGTACCCCCCGACGGGTCCTGCTCGCCCTGCTCGTGATCATTGTCGCCCTGTTCGGCGGCATCGCTGCGGCGCACCAGTTCAGCGGCGGGGGGCTGACACCCAAGCTCGGTCTCGACCTCGAGGGCGGCACGGAGATGACCCTCGAACCGGTCCTCAGCGACCCGAACCAGCAGGTCAGCCAGGGCCAGCTGGACAAGGCGCGCGACATCATTGTCCAGCGGGTCGACTCCTACGGCGTAGCCGAGGCCGAGGTCACCACCCAGGGTGGCCGCAACATCGTCGTCTCGATACCCGGCCAGCCCACCGCGGATCAGCTCGACGCGATTCGCAAGCCGTCCCAGCTGCGGTTCCGCGCCGTTCTCGTAGCCGACGCCGGCTCACCGCAGGCGTCGCCGTCGGCCACTGGAACGGCGACTACGGGCACCGGAACGGCCACTGGGACCGCCACCGGAACCGCGACCCCGAGCGCGACGACCCCGACGGCCACGACGCCGCCGCCGGTCTTCACCCCCGACGCGCCGTCGACCGCAAACCCGGCGACGTCCGCCAACGCCGCTGTGCCCAAGGCCCTCCTGCAGGACGCGACCACCCCGGCAACCGGGGTCACGACCCCGAGCGGCACGGCTACGACCTCCGGTGGCGGCACGCCCACCACGAGCCGCAGCCTCAACAGCACGCCCACCGTGGCGCCGACCGACGCCAGCGACACCAACTGGATCACCCCGGCCATCGAAGCGCAGTTCACCGCGCTCGACTGCTCGAAGCCGAACGCGGTCAACGCCGCCGTCGACGACGAGAAGCAACCTCTCGTGACCTGCTCTCAGGACAAACAGACGAAGTACATCCTCGGTCCCGTCGAGGTCGACGGCACCGACATCGCCGATGCTTCGGCCGGGTATCAGACCTCCGCCAACGGGCAGCCCACGAGCATCGTCGAGGTGGAGCTGAAGTTCACCAGCGACGGCGCACAGAAGTTCGGCGCGGTCACGACCCGTCTCGTCGGCCTGACGGGTGTGCGCAACCAGTTCGCGATCGTCCTCGACAAGCAGGTCATCTCGGCGCCGACCACCCAGGCCGCGATCACCAACGGCCAAGCCAGCATCACCGGCAGCTTCACCATCGAGTCGGCCCGCAACTTGGCCAACCAGCTGAAGTTCGGCGCCCTCCCGCTCTCCTTCACCCTGCAGACGCAGGATGACATCAGCCCGACCCTCGGAAGCGAACAGCTCACGCTCGGTCTGCTCGGCGGTCTGATCGGTCTGCTCCTCGTGGTGGTCTACTCACTCCTGCAGTACCGGCTGCTCGGGCTGGTCACCGTCGCGTCACTCGTCATCGCCGGCATCCTCACTTACGGCGTGTTGACCTTCCTCGGCTGGTCCTACAACTTCCGGCTGACCATGGCAGGGGTGACCGGTGTCATCGTGGCCATCGGTGTCACCGCCGACTCGTTCATCGTCTACTTCGAACGAATCCGTGACGAGGTCCGCGAAGGCCGGCCACTGGTGGCCGCCGTCGAGGCCGGCTGGGGCCGGGCGCGACGCACGATCTTTGCGGCCGACGCGGTCAACTTCCTCGCCGCTGCCGTCCTCTACTTCCTGGCCTCCAGCAACGTGCGCGGCTTTGCCTTCACCCTCGGTGTGACCACGCTCATCGACCTTGCGGTCGTGGTGCTCTTCACCCACCCGGTGGTCGCGATCTTGGCCCACACGAAGTTCTTCGGCGGCGGCCACAGGTGGTCCGGCCTGGACCCGGAGCGGCTCGGCGCCAAGGCCAGGTATGTCGGCCGTGGCCAGTTCTCCGGCCCGCGCCCCGGTTCGGGCGGCTCAGGCGGTGAAGGCGGCCAGGGTTCGTCAGTCGGCCCCGGTTCGTCCGGCTCGCACCGAACCACCCCAGCCACGAAACCCGGCTCCACCCCGGCCACCGTGCCGATGAGCGAGGGGAAGGCCTGACATGGTCAGCTTCGCCCAGGTCGGCAACGACCTCTACACCGGGAAGCGGTCGATCGACTTCATCGGCCGGCAGAAGACCTGGTACGCCGTGTCTGCGGTCTTGATCGTGCTGGCGCTGCTCGGCATCTTCGCCCGCGGCCTCAACTTCGGGATCGAGTTCCGGGGCGGCTCCGAGTTCCGGGTCTCCCAGGTCGCCAACCCGACCGGCTACGAGGACAAGGCGCGCGCCGCCGTCGGGTCGGCCGGCATACCCGGCAACGTGGTCGTCACCCTGATCGGCGGCAACACCGTCCGGGTGCAGACCGAGGCCGCCAACGACAAGAACGAGGCCGCCAAGGAGTCGCTCGCCACCGCGTTCGGCGTGGGCGCCAACAGCATCAGCGCGTCCCTGATCGGACCCTCATGGGGCGCCTCGGTCAGCACCAAGGCCATCCAGGCCTTGGTGGTGTTCCTCATCCTGGTGGCGCTCGTCATGGCGGCCTACTTCAGGACCTGGAAGATGGCGGTCGCCGGTCTCGTCGCGCTCCTGCACGACCTCATCATCACGGTCGGCATCTATGCCCTGTTCGGGTTCGAGATCACGCCGTCCTCGATGATCGGGTTCCTCACCATCCTCGGGTACTCGCTCTACGACACCGTCGTCGTCTTCGACAAGGTCCGCGAGAACACCGCCGACGCCTTCTCCAACCGGCGGATGACCTACACGCAGGCGGCCAACCTCGCCGTTAACCAGACCCTGGTCCGCTCGGTCAACACGACCGTCGTCGCACTGCTGCCGATCGCCGCAATCCTCGTCGTCGGGATCACACTGCTCGGCCCGGGCACCCTGCTCGACCTCAGCCTCGCGCTGTTCGTCGGGATCGGGGTGGGCGCCTACTCCTCCATCTTCATCGCGACACCACTCCTCGTCGACCTGCGCCGGGGTGAGGCCGCCGTCAAGGAGCTCGACCGGGCTGCCGAGCGCCTGCAGGCCAAGGAGACCGTACGCATCGGTGCCGGTCTGCAGGTGCCGACCGCCGTCGACGAGCAGCTCCAGGTCATCCCGGCGGGTGCCGGAGGGGACGAGTCGACCCGGACCGCCTCCGGCCGTGAGGTACACAAGTGGGCCGCCAGCGGTCCGCGCAACCAGCCGAAGCGCGCGCCCAAGTCCAAGCGATGACGGTCCCGGCCGGCGGCTCGAGCGAGGACAGCCCGATCCGCGACCTCGTGCTGACCCGGACGCGGGACGTGGCGGACTTCCCCAAGCCGGGGGTGCTGTTCAAGGACTTCACCCCGCTGCTGTCCGACGGACCGGCCTACGCAGCCGTCGTGCACGACATCGCCGGCCGGTATGCCGGCCGGTGCGACGTCGTGGTGGGCATCGAGGCCCGCGGGTTCATCATCGGGGCTGCCGTGGCATACGAGCTGGGCGTGGGGTTCGTGCCCGTACGCAAGGGCGGCAAGCTGCCCGGCCCCTCGTTGCGCGAGGAGTACACCCTCGAGTACGGCGACGCGGTCCTCGAGATGCACGTCGGTGCCCTCAAACCGGGGCAGCGGGCGCTGGTCCTCGACGACGTGCTCGCCACCGGAGGCACCGTCGTGGCGACCTGCCGTCTCATCGAGCGCGCCGGAGCCGTCGTCGAGGCGATCGACGTGGTGCTCGAGATCGGCTTCCTCGAGGGGCGGGCCAAGCTCACCGACCGCGAGCTGCACTCGATCGTCAGCATCTGACGGACCCTCGCCGAGGGTGGTCCGGCGAGGTCCCGGTGACCACCCGTGCCCGACTAGACTCACTTTATGAGTGAGGAGCTGCGCTCCGACACGGGCCCGGTCACGGCGTCAGTCACGGCACAGGCGACGACCCCGGCCCGGGTGCGGGCGCGCCTCGCGCGGTTCGGGGGGAACCGGCCCGCGAACCCAGTCCTCGAGCCGATCCTGCAGACGGTCCGCTCGACGCATCCCAAGGCCGACAGCACCGTTATCGAGCGCGCCTACCAGGTCGCCGACGAGTACCACCGCGGCCAGATGCGACTGTCCGGCGACGCCTACATCACCCATCCTCTCGCGGTGACGACCATCCTTGCCGAGCTCGGAATGACCCCTGCGACCCTGGCCGCCGCCTTGCTGCACGACACCGTCGAGGACACCGCCTACAGCCTGGCCCAGCTGCGCCGCGACTTCGGGGACGAGATCGCCGGGCTGGTCGACGGGGTCACCAAGCTCGACAAGGTGAAGTACGGCGAGGCGGCCCAGGCCGAGACGGTGCGCAAGATGATCGTCGCCATGGCCCGCGACATCCGCGTGCTGGTCATCAAGCTCGCCGACCGGCTGCACAACGCGCGGACCTGGCGCTACGTCTCGCGCGAGTCGGCTCAGCGCAAGGCCCACGAGACCCTCGAGATCTACGCGCCACTGGCACACCGGCTCGGGATGAACACCATCAAGTGGGAGCTCGAGGACCTGTCGTTCGCGACGCTGTACCCCAAGGTCTACGACGAGATCGTCCGGCTCGTGGCCGAGCGGTCGCCGGCCCGTGAGGAGTACCTCAGCGAGGTGCGGACGCAGGTGTCCGACGACCTGCGCACGGGCAAGATCAAGGCGACGGTGACCGGCCGGCCCAAGCACTACTACTCCGTGTACCAGAAGATGATCGTCCGCGGTCGCGACTTCGAGGAGATCTACGACCTGGTGGCGGTGCGCGTCCTGGTCGAGACGGTCCGCGACTGCTACGCAGCGCTCGGAGCGCTGCACGCGCGATGGAACCCGGTGCCCGGCCGGTTCAAGGACTACATCGCGATGCCCAAGTTCAACATGTACCAGTCGCTGCACACGACCGTGATCGGTCCGGAGGGCAAGCCTGTCGAGATCCAGATCCGCACGCATACGATGCACCGCCGGGCAGAATACGGCGTCGCCGCGCACTGGAAGTACAAGGAGGACGCCAAGGCGGCCCCGGCAGAGCAGCCGGGCGACGTGGGTTCCGGCGACATGGTCTGGCTGCGCCAGCTGATCGACTGGCAGCGCGAGACCGAGGACCCGGGGGAGTTCCTCGACTCGCTGCGGTTCGAGATGAACGCCGGTGAGGTCTACGTCTTCACCCCCAAGGGCGAGGTCGTCTCGCTGCCGGCCGGCTCGACGCCGGTGGATTTTGCCTACGCCGTGCACACCGAGGTGGGACACCACACGATCGGCGGGCGCGTCAACGGCCGGTTGGTCCCGCTGGAGTCGGTGCTCGAGAACGGCGATGTCGTCGAGGTGCTCACGTCCAAAGCCGACGGGGCGGGGCCGTCTCGCGACTGGCTGGGGTTCGTCAAGAGCGCCAGAGCGCGCAACAAGATCCGGCAGTGGTTCTCCAAGGAGCGGCGCGAGGAGGCGATCGACCGCGGCAAGGACTCCCTTGCCCGGGCGATGCGCCAGCAGAAGCTGCCCTTGCAACGGCTGATGAGCGTCGAGAGCCTCGCCGGGGTGGCCTCGGAGCTGCGCTATTCCGACATCGACGGTCTCTACGCCGCGGTCGGAGAGGGGCACGTGTCCGCGGTCCACGTGGTCAACCGGCTGGTCGCCTCGTTCGGCGGCGAAGAGGGCGCCAGCGAGGACCTCGCGGAAGCGGTGGTCCCCAACCGTTCGCGCAGCCGGCGGGCCGGCGACCCCGGCGTCATCGTCGTCGGGACCGACGACGTGCTCATCAAGCTCGCCAAGTGTTGTACGCCGGTGCCGGGCGACCCGATCATGGGTTTCGTCACGCGCGGCAACGGCGTGTCGGTGCACCGCCGCGACTGCACCAACGCGGACTCGTTGCTGCGACAACAGGATCGGGTCATCGAGGTCGAGTGGGCGCCGTCCGCGTCCAGCGTCTTCCTCGTCCAGCTGCAGGTCGAGGCGCTGGACCGCAACCGTCTGCTCAGCGACGTCACGCGGGTGCTCTCCGACCAGCACGTCAACATCCTGTCGGCCTCGGTCCAGACGTCTCGCGACCGGGTCGCCCTGTCCCGGTTCACCTTCGAGATGGGTGACCCGAGCCACCTCGACCACGTGATCCGGGCCGTGCGCAAGATCGACGGGGTGTTCGACGTCTACCGGATCACCGGTGGCAAGGTGCACACCGACACCGAGGACTGACGCTGGTCCGTCTGCGACGCGGGTGGGGTTGCGGCGAGCCTCCCGACGCTCCCGCGTCGCGTCCGTCGCCCCCGGGTGGCGTCCGACGTTCCGGTAGCCCTGGCCGCCACGTCGTCGGACCCAGCGCCGGGCCGTTCGGACGGGCATGATGCGGTGATGACGATCCGGCGTGTCGTGACCGACCTGACTGTGACCGACCTCGAGTCCGCGATCGCCTTCTATGTCGACGTGCTCCGGATGCAGGTGGCCATGGACCACGGGTGGATCGTCACCCTGGCCGACCCGGCCGACTCCGGGGTCCAGCTGAGCCTGATGACCCACGACGTCACCGCATCGGTCTCGCCGGTGATGTCCGTGGAGGTCGACGACGTCGACGCCGCATACGCCGCTTGCGTGGCCCGCGGCGACGAGATCGTGCACCCGCTGACCAACGAGGAGTGGGGTGTGCGCCGTTTCTTCGTCCGGGACCCGTCGGGAGCCGTCGTCAACATCCTGTCGCACCGCTGACCGGGCGCGTCCCGAGCCGCCCGCTCCACCGATCCGCGCCTACTCCACGGATATCCATCGAGCCGACGCGGATTCGTTGAGCGATGTCGCTCTTCTGTTGAGATGGCGCGAATCGATGGAGCATTTCCGGGGTTCGGCCGTCTATCCGAACTCAGCCAGACCGGCCTTCGCCTGGGCAAGCCACTGCTCACGCGCCTCAAGTGCCTCCCTGGCCTGCGCCACCTTGCGGGAGTCCCCCGAGGCCTCGGCCTTGGCGAGACCCGCTCGAAGTCCCACGACAGCACCCTCGAGCTGGTGGGCCAGGCTCTGTGCCCGGGCGGCGGCCTCCGGGTTCGCCGACGACCAGCGACGCTCTTCGGCGTCACGCACGGCCTGCTCGACACGACGAATCGCTTTCTCGGTGCGCTCCAGATCGGCCCGCGGGACCTTGCCGGCCTTGTCCCACCGGTCCTGAACGCTCCGCAAGGAGGCCTTGGCCCGTTCGAGGTCCTTGACGGGCAGGATCCCCTCCGCCTCGCGCAGCAGCCTTTCCTTGACCTCGAGGTTCCCGCGGAACGACTCCTCCTCCTTGGCGACGACCGCGTCTTTGGCCGCGAAGAACGCGTCTTGAGCAGCCTTGAAACGGGCCCACAGGGCATCGTCGTCGGAGCGCCCGGCGCGCCCAGCCGTCCGCCACTGGTCCATCAGCTTCTTGAACGCACCCGCCGTCGGGGCCCAGTCCTTGCTCACCGACAGTCGCTCCGCCTCATCGACGAGGCGCTCCTTGGCGACCTTGGCCGACGACTGCTCGGTGTCGAGCTGGGCGAAGTGGACCCGCCGCGCCCGGTCGAACCCGTTGCGGGCTGCGGAGAACCGTTGCCACAGAGCGGACTCGGCGCCCCGGTCCAACCGGGGGCCGCTCCTCTGGTGAACCTTCCATTCGTCGAGAAGCTCACGCATCCGCGCGCCGCTGCTCTTCCACTGGATCGAGCTCTCGGGCTGTGCCGCGATCGTCTCCGCCTCGGTGACCAGCGCCTCGCGGCGGGCACGTCCCTCCTTGCGGGCGGCCGCGCGCGACGCGGCATCGGCGGCCCGCCGCGTCTCGACCACCGCCTCGATCTCGGCGACCCGTGTCTCGAGGGCTGTGAGGTCCCCGACGGCGTTGGGTTCGGTGGTCTGCTCGCGCAGCCTGGCGAGGCCCTCGTCGGCGTCCTTGGCGGAGATGTCGGTCTGCATGACCCGCTGGTGGAGCAGGTCCGCCGCCGCCACCAGCTCGTCGTACTTGCGACCGAAGTACGCGAGTGCCCCCGCCGGTGAGGCACCCGGGTAGGAGCCAACGGCCCGTTCGCCGTCGGGGGCCGTCACGTAGACGACACCGTCGTCCGCCACCCGCCCGTATGCGCTGGTGCGGTCCGGGGTGCCGTGTCGCCGCGCGAACATCGCCGGTGTGGGGACGGGATTGGGCGCCGGCGGGGGAGTGGGTGCCGCCTCGGGCTCGGGCGTGGTCACGGGCTCGGTCACGGCCTCAGGCGCGGTCGCTGCCTCGGTCACGGGCTCAGGCTCGGTCGCTCCCGCGGTTGCAGGCTCGGTCGCTCCCGCGGTTGCAGGCTCGGGCTCGGGCTCGGGCTCGGGCTTGGTCGCGGGCTCGGTCACGGGCTCGGTCGCTGCCTCGGTCACGGGCTCAGGCTCGGTCGCTCCCTCGGTGACGGGCTCGGTTGCAGCCTCGGTCTCCGGCTCGCTAGCGGCCACGCGGACGGGTTCGGGTTCGGCTTCGGCGACGGGCTCGGGTGCGATCTCGGTTAACCGCCCGCTCACCGCCTCGGGCTCCGTCACCGGTTTCGTCAGGCCAACGTTGGGCTCGCTGACCGGCTCGGGCTCGGTCAGGCCAACGTCGGGCTCCGTCAGGTCGGCGTCGGGCTTCGTCAGGCCAACGTCGGGCTCGGTCAGGCCAACGTCGGGCTCGGTCAGGCCAACGTTGGGCTCGGTCAGGCCAACGTCGGGCTTCGTCATGTCTGTGGTGTGGTCGTCGCTCACGTCCGCGTCACGCCTTCGGCTGCACGGACACGCTGAGGATGCTGATCGGCGCCAGCGGTGACGTCTGGTCGCCGGGGTTGACGCCGGCTGCGGCAATCTTGTCGATGATGTCCATGCCGGAGGTCACGGTCCCGAACAGCGTGTAACCGCTGCCGTCGGCGGACTTGGGCAGCGTCGTGTCCTTGTAGATGATGAAGAACTGGTCACCGTTGCTGTTGGGGTCGCCCTGCTTGCGTGCCATCGCGATGCTCCCGCGTGGGTAGACGTCGTTGGCGGGGACGTTCTCGATGCCGAAGTGATATCCGGGGCCAGGGCCACTGCCGGTGCCGGTCGGGTCACCGCACTGCAGCACGAAGATCCCAGTGGTGACGAGGCGGTGGCACTTGGTGTCCGCCCAGTAGTTGTCCTTGGCCAGCAGGTTGAACGAGGACACGGCCGCGGGTGCCGCCGTGCCGTCGAGGTTGATCGTCAGGTCGCCGCAGGTGGTCTTCATGGTGGCGACGAAGGACTTGCCCTTGGCCGCCGCGAGGTCCGGCTGGCCGCTCACCTTGGGTTGGGCGGTCGGGATCGCGGGGACGGCGGTGCATCCCGCTGCGAGTGTGGGTGCGACCGTGGGGGTCGCGCTCGTCGTCGCGTCCGAGGTCGGCTGGGTCGTCGCAGAGGTGTCCGGGGTGGCCGGGGTATCCGTGCGGTTGGTCAGGACGTTGGCCAGCCAGACGAACCCGAACACCACCACCAGCACACCGACGACGGCCAGGATGGCCTGCTTGTCACGCACGGACTGAGCCCTTCTCTCGGCGAGCCTGCGCTCGCGCTTCTCCCACCGCCGACGCTCCCGGGCGCGGTCCTGCTCCTTGGTCCACAACACCTCCCGCCGAACCGGCCCGAACCGGCCCGAACCGGCCCGAACCGGCCGTCGTCGGCCGTCGGCCGTCGACATCGTCGTGTCGCCCCCGGCATGCCAGCCCGGGACGATGGGTCAGTCTAGGCAACCCATCGCGCGACCATGCGCGAGGTGGGTCACGACTGCATGACGGTTGGGCCGGAAGTTAGGCTCCAGCCGTGCTGACCATCGGGTTTCCGGCCGCCGCGTTCGGGACCAACTGCTACGTGCTCGCCACCGGCCTAGGAGAGGACTGCGTCGTCGTCGACCCGGGGATCGGCGTCGAGGACCGGGTGGCGCAGGTGTGCCGCGAGCACCGGCTCCGACCGACGGCCGTCCTGCTCACCCACGGACACCTCGACCACGTGTATGCCGTCACGCCGGTCTGCGGCGGCGACACCGCTGCGAACGTACCCGCGCGACCGGCCTACATCCACGAGGACGACCGGTACCGGCTCGTCGACCCGATCGGGATGCTCGACGAGGGTCTCGTGCAAATGCTCGAGTCGCAGTTCGGGCGACGGGCCACCTGGCGCGAACCCGAGCACGTCGTCACGGTCAAGGACGGGGAGCAGCTGCAGCTCGCCGGACTGCACCTGGCGATCGCCCATGCCCCCGGGCATACGGAAGGGTCCGTGATGTTCACCATCCCCGCCGTGCCCGACCAGCTGGGGGCCGGTTCAGGCCTGAGCGCGACCTGCCTGAGCGGGGACGTGCTGTTCGCCGGGTCGATCGGGCGGTCCGACCTGCCCGGCGGGGACCCGGCCGCGATGGAGAGGTCGCTGCGCGAGGTGGTCCTGCCCATGCCGGACGACGTGCTGGTGCTCCCCGGTCACGGCCCGCAGACGACGATCGGGCGCGAACGGGCGACCAACCCCTACCTGCAAGGATTGACGGCGTGACAACGATCCCGCGAGCTGACCGGGTCACCCCGATCAGCGGGTTCCCGGAGTACCTGCCCGCCGACCGCATCGTGGAGCAGCGCTTCCTCGACGTGATCCGCGAGACGTTCGAGCTGCACGGCTTCTCATCGGTGGAGACGCGGTCGATAGAGCCGATCGACCGCCTGAGCAGCCAGGGCGCGGACGCCGACAAGGAGATCTACGCCGTCTCTCGGCTGGCCGGCGAGGACGACGACGCGGAAGCCCGTTGGGGGCTGCACTTCGACCTGACCGTCCCGTTCGCGCGGTACGTGCTGGAGAACGCCGGTCGCCTGTCCTTCCCGTTCCGTCGCTACCAGATTCAGAAGGTCTGGAGGGGCGAGCGTCCCCAGGAGGGGCGCTACCGCGAGTTCACCCAGGCCGACGTCGACGTCGTCGACGTCGGCCGGCTCGCCGGCCACTTCGAGGCGGAGATGCCGCTGGTCGTCGCCGACGTGTTCAGCCGGTTCCCCGTGGGCGAGTTCGTCATCCAGGTCAACAACCGCAAGGTGCCCGAGGGGTTCTACCGGGCCATCGGCCTCGACACTGCTGTCGGGGTGACCGAGACGCTGCGTATCGTCGACAAGCTCGACAAGGTCGGCCCAGCCACGGTCCGGGACCTGCTCGTCGAGGCCGGGGCGAGCGCGGAGCAGGCTGAGCGCTGCCTGGCGCTGGCGGCTATCCGGACGGACGACCTCTCGTTCGTCGACCGGGTCCGCGGGCTCGGTGTCGAGCATCCGACGCTCGACGAGGGACTGCTCGCCCTCGCCGACGTCGTGCGCGATGGCATGGCGTATGCCCCGGGCCGCGTCGTCGCCGACCTGCGGATCGCCCGCGGGCTCGACTACTACACGGGCACGGTCTACGAGACCCAGCTGGTGGGATACGAGTCGTGGGGCTCGTTCTGCTCCGGGGGGCGCTATGACGCGCTCGCCTCGGACGGCCGTACGACCTACCCCGGTGTCGGGATCTCGATCGGCGTCTCCCGGATCCTCGGACTGCTTCTCGGCAAGGGTCTGCTCAGTGCCTCCCGGTCGACACCGGCGGCCGTGCTCGTGGCCGTCAACGACGAGCAGGACCGGGCCCGCTCGACGGACGTCGCCGGCACGCTGCGCTCGCGTGGTATCCCGTGCGAGGTGGCACCCAGGGCGGACCGGTTCGGCAAGCAGATCCGGTATGCCGAGCGCCGGGGGGTCCCCTACGTCTGGTTCCCCGGTGCGAACCGGGAGACAGGGGCCGACCAGGTCAAGGACATCCGCTCCGGTGACCAGGTCGACGCCGAGGCGCTCGCGTGGGAGTGCCCGCCGCAGGACCTGCACCCAACGGTCATCCGCACCGCCTGAGGTCAGGCGTCAGGTTCTGGATCTGTCGACGGCGATCTGACCCGGTGAACGCGGCCGGCGCAGCGTGAGACCGGTCGACCTCAGCTCCAGGTCGGCGAGCCGCATCACCATCTCGGGGTCACCGGTCCGGAACCGTCCGGCCGGATCAGGCCCGACCGTCGCGAGACGCCGCAGCGGCTGCCGGGTCAGCGCCCGCAGCGCGAGGAGGTCGACAGCACCCGCGAGCGGGAGCATCCGCGACGTGGCCGTTGCCCTACGGATGAAGCGGACCCGGAGGAACAGCCAGATCGCCAGGACGACCAGGATGGGTGCGACGGTGACCACGATGCTGGTGCCGTGCGCGACCGCCTCGACGGTGGACCCCAACGACGCACCGACTCCGGCGAGCTGCTGCCCCGTCCCCGCGAGCGCGTTGAACGGCGCGCTCAGCGCGTCCCCGACCAGCGGCAGACCCCCCACCGACACTGCCGCGCCGGACATGTTCTCCTGGAAGGAGCCACCCGCGGAGGTGAGGCTGTCGGTCGGCCCGCGCAACGTCCGGATCGCGTCGCCGGCAGCGTGCCCGGCCCAGATCCACAGTCCGACCCAGCAGAGCATGAACACGTCGGACAGGATCTGGGTCGTGCGGCGGCCGGGCAGGTCGGCATACAGCTTCATGAGTGCTCCTCGTCGTGCTGGCGAAGCCCACCGTAGGCTGCCGACTTCCCGCCTGGCGCACCTGCCACCGGTCTAGAGTCGCGAGATGAAGGTTGCCATCCCGCGTGAGGTCAAGAACAACGAGTTCCGGGTGGCGATCACCCCGTCCGGAGTCCACGAGCTGGTCAGACACGGTCACGACGTCGTCGTCGAGCACGACGCGGGGGTGGGGTCCTCGATCGGTGACGACGACTACGTCGCCGCTGGTGCCAAGATCCTCCCGACCGCCGACGATGTCTGGGGTGAGGGCGAGCTGGTCCTCAAGGTCAAGGAGCCGGTGGCGCAGGAGTACCACCGGATGCGTGAGGGGCAGACGCTCTTCACCTATCTGCACCTCGCCGCCGACCGGCCTCTCACCGAGGAGCTGTGCCAACGCAAGGTGACCGGCATCGCCTACGAGACCGTCGAGCTGCCCGACCGTTCCCTTCCGCTGCTGGCGCCCATGTCGGAGGTCGCCGGCCGTCTGGCGCCCCAGGTCGGCGCCCAAACGCTGATGCGCGCGCACGGCGGCCGCGGGGTCCTCATGGGCGGGGTGTCCGGCGTGTATGCCGCCAAGGTCGTCGTCATCGGCGCCGGGGTGTCCGGCATGAACGCCGCTGCCATCGCCCTCGGCATGCAGGCCGAGGTCCTGCTGCTCGACCGCGACATCTCCAAGCTGCGGCACGCCGACGCGATCTACCAGGGCCACTGCCAGACCATCGCGTCGAACGCATACGAGGTCGAACGCGCCATCATCGACGCCGACCTGGTGATCGGGGCGGTCCTGGTCGCCGGGGCCAAGGCACCCACCCTCGTCTCCAACGAACAGGTCTCGCGGATGAAGACCGGTTCGGTCCTGGTCGACATCTCGATCGACCAGGGCGGCTGCTTCGAGGACTCGCGGCCGACCACGCACGCCGACCCGACCTACCCCGTGCACGGGTCGGTCTTCTACTGCGTCGCCAACATGCCCGGTGCCGTTCCGCACACGAGCACCTACGCGTTGACCAACGTGACGCTCCCGTATGCGGTCGAGCTGGCGAACCTGGGGTGGCGCGAGGCGTTGCGCGCCGACCGCGCCCTCGCGCTCGGTCTGAACACGTGGAACGGCGCCGTCACGTATGCCCCCGTCGCCACCGCCCACGGTATGACCGCCGTCACGCTCGAGGATGCGCTGCGCTGAGCATCGGAAGCACAGACCACCCGGCCCGACCCGTCACGCTGATCGACCGCAGCATCGCCGGGTGGCTGAACCACCTCGGCGTCGAACGTGGGTCGGCAGCCAACACCGTCACGGCCTACCGGCGGGACCTGTCCCGGTACCGCGAGTTCCTGGCCGGTCGCGGCATCGACGACGCAGCCGCGGTGCGCGAGTCCGACGTCACCGACTTCCTTGCCGCGTTACGCGAGGGCGGTGCCGACCGGCCGGCGCTGGCGGCCTCGTCGGCGGCCCGCACCCTGGTCGCGGTTCGGGGGTTCCACCGGTTCCTCGTGTTGGAGGGAGACGTGGCCGCTGATCCGGCAGGGGAGGTGACTCCACCGAAGCCGCCGAGCCGCCTTCCCAAGGCGATCCCCGTCGAGAGCGTCGTTCGCCTCCTCGACGCCGCCTCTCTCGGGGACACCCCCGTCGCCCTGCGCGACCGAGCGCTGTTCGAGGTCCTCTACGGCGTCGGGGCCCGCATCTCCGAAGCCGTCGGGCTCGACGTCGACGACATCGACCTCGACGCGGAGCACGCCGAGGTCCGGCTGTTCGGCAAGGGCGACAAGGAACGTCGGGTCCCCGTCGGCAGCTACGCGCGTGAGGCCGTGTGGGCATACCTGGTCCGGGCCCGGCCCGTGCTCGCGGCGGGGAGCAGAGGCACCCCTGCGCTCTTCCTCGGTACGCGTGGCGGTCGGCTGTCCCGCCAAGCGGCCTGGGCGGCGCTCCAGTCAGCGGCCACGCGGGCCGGTCTCGAAGGCCACCTCTCGCCGCATACGCTGCGGCACTCGTTCGCGACGCACCTGCTGGACGGGGGGGCGGACGTCCGGGTCGTGCAGGAGCTCCTCGGGCACGCGTCGGTGACCACCACGCAGATCTACACGCTGGTCAGCGTGCAACGCCTGCGCGAGGTGTATGCCGGGGCTCACCCCCGGGCCCGCTGATAGGGTCCCCGGGTGATCAGCGAGAGCTGACCACCGCTGCTCGCGCCAGACTGCGCGACAGCATGCCGGCCAGGCTGAGACACCATCGCCACCTCGGGAGAGACACCTGTGACCGCAGAGGTGAACCCGCACCCTCGTGGACCCGCCCCGGGTGAGGCTCGCCCGCACGAGGACCCCCTCCCCGGCACCGAACGCGCCCTGGTCGGCGCCCTCGGGCCCACGGGCCGGCCGATGCCGGAGTTCCCCGAACCGCAGCCGCTGACCTCGCACGGGCCGGCTCGGGTCATCGCCATGTGCAACCAGAAGGGCGGCGTCGGCAAGACGACGACCACCATCAACCTCGGCGCAGCTCTCGCCGAGGTCGGCCGACGCGTGCTGCTCGTCGACTTCGACCCGCAGGGCGCCCTTTCCGTCGGTCTCGGCATCCGCACCAACGAGCTCGACGTGACCATCTACAACCTCCTGGTCGAACGCGGTCACGACATCCGCGACATCATCCAGCACACGCGTACCGCGAACCTGGACCTGGTCCCCGCCAACATCGACCTGTCCGCCGCCGAGGTGCAGCTGGTGGGGGAGGTCGCGCGTGAGCAGATCCTCGCCCGAGCACTGCGGCCGGTCCTCGACGACTACGACGTCATCCTCATCGACTGTCAGCCTTCCCTCGGGCTGCTCACCGTCAACGCCCTGACCGCCGCGCACGGTGTGGTCATCCCGCTCGAGTGCGAGTTCTTCGCCATGCGCGGAGTCGCCTTGCTCGTGGAGACGATCGACAAGATCACCGACCGCCTCAACCCCCGACTGCGCGTCGACGGCATCCTCCCCACGATGTTCGACAGCCGGACGCTGCACTGCCGCGAGGTCGTGCGTTCGGTCGTCGACCACTTCGGGGACCAGGTGTTCCACACCGTCATCAGCCGCACCGTGAAGTTCCCGGACGCGTCGCTGGCGGCCGAGCCCATCACGACGTATGCCAGCGCGCACGGCTCTGCCGCGGCATACCGGCAGCTGGCCCGCGAGCTCATCGCCCGCGGTGGGGCGGCCTGAGGTATGACCGGGACGTCGCCGGCCACAACGCCTGGTGACGTGGTCACCCCGGGCGGGGTGCTGACGCGCCGCAGCGCGCCGACGCCGTTCGAGGTACACCTCGACAACTTCGAGGGGCCCTTCGACCTGCTTCTCGGGCTGATCTCCAAGCACCGGCTGGACATCACAGAGATCGCGCTCGCCCAGGTGACCGACGAGTTCATCATCCACATCCGGGCCGCCCAGACCGCCGACACCGAGTGGGATCTGAGCCAGGCGTCGGAGTTCCTTCTCGTCGCCGCGACCCTGCTCGACCTCAAGGCCTCGAGGCTGCTGCCCCAGACCGGTCCGCAGGACGAGGACGACTTCGCCCTCATCGAGGCCCGTGACCTGCTCTTCGCCCGGCTGCTGCAGTACCGCGCGTTCAAGGACATCGCCCGAGCCTTCGCAGAGCGGATCGTCACCGCGGGACGGATGACACCGCGGCAGACCGGGCTCGAGCCACGGTTCGCGTCGCTGCTACCCGAGCTGGTCATGGCGGTCACCCCCGAACAGCTGGCGATGGTCGCCGCCCGCGCCCTGGTGCCGAAGGTGCCCCCGACCGTGGGACTGGACCACCTGCACGAACCGCAGGTGAGCGTTCGGGAGCAGGCCGCCTTGCTGGTGTCCCGGCTGCGGGAGCAACGGACGTGTTCGTTCCGTGACCTCGTGCAGGACGCCGCCGGCCCGACCGTCATCGTGGTGCGTTTCTTGGCGGTGCTCGAGCTGTTCAAGGAGGGTGTGATCGTCATGGAGCAGGCCCAGTCGCTGGGCGTGCTCACGGTGCGATGGACCGGCGATGAGGTGGGTGAGGTCGACGTGAGCGCTGAGTTCGACGAGGACGCAGACGACGAGGTTGCAGTTGACGACGTTGCAGTTGACGAGGACGCAGTTGACGAGGACGCAGACGAGCTCGAGGGCGAGGAACCAGACCGTGACGACAACCGTGAGTGACATCAGCCCACTCGAGGCGGGGACGAGCGACCCGGCCGACCTCGACGGGGAACAGGTCGCGTTCGACGTCGAGGCGTTCCCGGGCGGTGCGCGGTCGGCGATCGAGGCCGTGCTCATGATCGTGGAGGAACCGATCCCGGCGATCGCCATCGCCTCGGCCCTGGAACTGCCGCTGGACGACGTCACCACTCACCTCGAGGAGCTGGAGCAGGAGTACGCCGCACAGCAGCGGGGCTTCACCCTGCGCGAGGTCGGTGGTGGCTGGCGGGTCTACAGCCGGTCGGACTACGCCCCCGTCGTGGAGAAGTTCCTACTCGACGGGCAACAGGCCCGGCTGACCCAGGCGTCCCTCGAGACCCTCGCGGTGATCGCCTACCGTCAGCCGGTGTCACGGGCGCGAATCGGCGCCGTTCGAGGCGTCAACGTCGACGGTGTGGTCCGGACCCTGCTCACCCGCGGCCTGATCGAGGAGGATGACGAGCAGGGCGAGGGTGGCGCGATTCTCTACGGCACCACCGCCTACTTCCTGCAACGGATGGGTCTGCGCTCGCTCGACGAGCTGCCCGCTCTCGCACCGTTCCTGCCGGAGGTCGACGCCCTCGACGACCTCGTCGATCGGGGCCGGTCGTGAGCCGCGACCAGGGTGGACGCAGCGACGCGGGGCGGCCCAAGCGCACCCCAACGGGTCGTGGCCCGGCCAAGGGCTCGGGTCCGGGCAACGGCTCGGGCCGTCCGGGGAAGGGCTCCGGCCCCCGGTTCGCCGGGTCGACGAAAGGCAGCCAACCGACCCGTCTTCCGGCTCGCAAGCCCGAGCCGCAGGTCGACGTCCACGACCCCGACGGCGTACGCCTGCAGAAGCTTCTTGCCGCCGCCGGAGTCGGCAGCCGGCGCACCTGCGAGAACCTCATCAGCGCGGGCCGGGTGGAGGTCGACGGTCATGTCGTCACCGAGCTCGGCGTCCGCATCGACCCGAACCGGCAGACCGTGCACGTCGACGGGGTGCGTGTCCAGCTGGACGAGTCACGGGTCTACCTGGCGTTCAACAAGCCGCTCGGGGTGGTGTCGACGATGAACGACGACCTCGGTCGCGTGTCGCTGGCCGACTATGTCGGCAACCGTCCCGAGCGGCTGTTCCACGTCGGCCGCCTCGACTCGGACACCGAGGGCCTGCTGCTGCTCACCAACGACGGCGACCTGGCTCACCGGCTGCAGCACCCGGCATACGGGGTCCCGAAGACCTACATCGCCCGCATCCCCGGGCCGGTCCCTCGGGACCTGGGCAAGCGGCTGCGCGAGGGTGTCGACCTCGACGACGGGCCCGTCTCCGTGGACTCCTTCAAGGTCGTCGACTCGCAGCCGGGCAAGGCGCTCGTCGAGGTCGTGCTGCACGAGGGACGCAAGCACGTCGTGCGCCGGATGCTCGACGCCGTGGGCCACCCCGTCGAGACGCTGGTCCGGGTGCAGGTCGGGCCCATCCGCCTCGGCGACCTCAAGACGGGACGGACCCGCCGACTCACCCAGGATGAGGTCGGGCGGCTCTACTCTGCCGCCGGGTTGTGACGCGAGTGGCTCCGCACCCCGTCACCGTCCGCGTGGTCGGGACGGGGCTCATCGGAACGAGCCTCGGAATTGCATTGTCCCGCAAAGGTTTCACGGTTACTCTGTCCGACCCGTCGCCGACGGCTGTCCGGCTGGCGCGTGACCTCGGCGCCGGGGAGCTGGCCGATGAAGCCACCGAGGACCCCGACATCGTCGTGGTCGCCGCGCCACCGGACGTCGCAGCGCAGGTCGTCGTCGAGTCGTTGTCACGGTGGCCGGATGCCGTGGTCACAGACGTCGCCTCGGTCAAGGGCGCGGTTGCCGATGCCGTCGCCTCGGCCGGTGGGGACCTGACTCGTTATGTGGGCTCACACCCGATGGCTGGACGGGAACGATCTGGTGCGGGTGCCGCGAGAGGCGACCTGTTCGAGGGGCGGGCCTGGGTGGTGGTCCCCACGCCGACGAGCCGACAGGGCGCGGTCGAGCTGGTCCGCCAGGTGGCGGCGGCGGTCGGCAGTGCCGTCAGTGTGATGGGTGCCCGCGAGCACGACGCCGCGGTTGCCGTCGTCTCCCATGTCCCGCAGCTGGCAGCAAGCCTGGTCGCTGGTCGCCTCCGGGACGTCCCCGACCCCGCGGTGGCGCTGGCTGGACAGGGTCTTCGCGACGTCACCCGGATCGCGGCGAGCGACCCCCACCTCTGGACCCAGATTCTCGCTGCGAACGCGACCGCCGTCCGAGAGGTCTTGGTGGCGCTGAGGATCGACCTCGACGAGGTCATCGAGGCACTGAGCACCCTCGAGACGGGAGACGGACGAGGCGCTCTCGAGGTCGTCAACCGGACCGTCGGCAACGGCAATGCCGGCCAGTCCCGGATCCCCGGCAAGCACGGCGCCGCGCGCACGGCATACGCGACGGTCGTGGTCATGGTGCCCGATACGCCCGGCGCCCTCGGACACCTGCTGACGGACATGGGGGAGGCGGGGGTCAACCTCGAGGACCTGCACCTCGAGCACGGACTCGGTCAGCCGTTCGGGCTCGCCGAGGTGTCGGTCGTGCCCGGCTCGCTCGAGCGGCTGCTGCACGCGCTCGACGAGCGCGGCTGGCGCGTGCACGACTGACTAGGGTGTGACGCAATGACCGAACCACCCGCCGCCACCGCACGTGATCTCGTCGTCGCCATCGACGGCCCTTCCGGGTCCGGCAAGTCCTCGGTCGCGCGAGCGGTAGCCACGCACCTCGGCATCGGGTACCTCGACACCGGTGCGATGTACCGCGCAGCCACCTGGTGGTGCCTGCACCTCGGGCTCGACCTCGCCAACCGACCGGCGGTCGCCCAGGCCGTCCAGGAGGTCCGGATCGAGGTCGGCCTCGATCCCGGTAGGCCGTGGGTCGAGGTCGGCGGGCACGACGTCACCGGTCCGATCCGCAAGACGCGCATCTCGACGGTGGTCTCGACCGTTGCCACGAACCTCGACGTCCGCGCTGGCATGCGACTGCGCCAGCGCGCACTCATCGCCGAGGCAACGGAGCGCACCGGCGGCTGCGTCGTAGAAGGTCGCGACATCACGACTGTCGTCGCTCCCGATGCCGATGTGCGCGTCCTGCTCACGGCCGACGAGGCCGCCCGGTTGGCGCGACGCGCCGCAGAGCTGCACGGTCAGGCCGACGAGCAGAGCGTCGAGGCGACCCGCGACCAGATCGTGCGGCGCGACCGGGAGGACTCGAGCGTCTCGCAGTTCATCACGGCTGCCGACGGCGTGGTGACGGTCGACACCTCGGCGCTCGACCTGGCCGGCGCGGTGCAGGCGGTTCTTGCCGTGGTTCACGAGCACGCTCCCGCCTGACCCCGGCGTGCCTCGGCTGTAGGCGGTGCCGAGTGCCGGCGGAATCAGGGACAATGGGGGGTTGGCCCGGCATACGAACGTGCCTCGGCGCCTGATTCACCACACTACTGATCGAACGAGGACCGCGTGAGCGACCCCAGCAGGACCATTCCCAGTGACACCTCCATCGATATCTCCGGCGATATCTCCGGCGATGTCTCTAGCGACATCTCCGGCGTCATCTCCCGGGCCGCTGATGGCGACGACGAGTCGGGAGTGGCGCGAGCCCTGCGGGTGGGGCTCGACGAGTTCGACCTCAGCGAGCAGGACCGCGCCCTGATCGACTCCGAGGGTGGTGCAGACGGCCTCGGTGGGGCCGCCGGACCCCAACCGGTCGTCGCGATCGTCGGCCGTCCGAACGTGGGCAAGTCGACTCTGGTCAACCGGATCCTCGGGCGGCGTGAGGCTGTCGTCGAGGACGTTCCTGGTGTCACCCGGGACCGAGTGGCCTACGACGCCGAGTGGGCGGGCCGCACCTTCACGCTCGTCGACACGGGCGGGTGGGAGGTGGACGCCACCGGCATCCACCTGCGCGTCGCCGAGCAGGCTGAGGTGGCCGTCGAGCTGGCCGACGTCGTGATGTTCGTCGTCGACGCCGTCGTAGGCGCGACCGACACCGACGAGGGCGTGGTCCGGCTGCTGCGCCGGTCCGGCAAACCGGTGGTTCTGGTCGCCAACAAGGTCGACGACCAGCGCTTCGAGGCGGATGCGACCGCCCTGTGGAACCTCGGGCTCGGTCAGCCCTGGCCCGTCTCAGCGCTGCACGGCCGGGGGAGCGGCGATGTCCTCGACGCGGTGCTGGACGTGCTGCCCGACGTGTCGGCGGTCGGCGACGCATACGGGCGTGGTGGTCCTCGGCGCGTGGCCTTGCTCGGCCGACCCAACGTGGGCAAGTCCTCGCTGCTCAACCAGCTCGCCGGCACCGAACGGGTCGTCGTCGACCCCGTCGCCGGCACGACCCGCGACCCGGTCGACGAGCTGATCGAGCTCGGCGGGAAGACCTGGCGGTTCGTCGACACGGCCGGCATCCGGCGCCGGGTGCATCAGACGCGCGGCGCCGACTTCTATGCGTCGCTGCGCACCCAGACCGCCCTCGAGAAGGCGGAGGTCGCTGTCGTCCTGGTCGACGTCGGCGAGCCCGTCGCCGAGCAGGACATCCGGGTGATCCAACAGGTCATCGACTCGGGACGGGCCCTGGTGATCGCCTACAACAAGTGGGACACCCTCGACGAGGAGCGCCGGTACTACCTCGAGCGCGAGATCGACCGCGACCTCGTGCAGATCCAGTGGGCGCCGCGGGTCAACATCTCCGCGCGGACCGGGAGGCACATGGACCGACTCGTCCCCGCGATCGAGACGGCGCTCGACTCGTGGGGGACCCGGGTTCCGACCGGTCGGCTGAACGCCTTCTTCGGTGAGATCGTGGCCTCCCACCCGCACCCCGTGCGCGGGGGCAAGCAGCCGCGCATCCTCTTCGCGACGCAGGCCGCGACCCAGCCGCCGCGGTTCGTCATCTTCGCATCTGGCTTCATCGAGGCGGGGTACCGGCGGTTCCTCGAGCGCCGACTTCGTGAGGAGTTCGGGTTCGAGGGGACGCCCATCGAGGTGTCGGTCCGGGTGCGGGAGAAGCGTCGCCGCTGAGCAGTGCGAGGCTGCTGTGCGGCGATCGGCTACTCGGTCCGGACGCGGTAAGGAGTTCCGGTCACGAGGCTGTCGACGACGGACTCAAACCAGGGCTCGGGCTGCGGCCAGACGCCGTGTCGTTCGAGCTGGGCGCGCAGCGACGTCCGGATCAGGTCCTTGTCTCGGGCCCGAGTGCCCGTCTCGCCCGTCTCGCCCGTGTCGCCGGTGTCACCGGTGTCGCCTATGTCACGGCCCAGGTCCCGCGCGACGGCGTCGATTGCGGTCTGGAGGTTCGCGTCCACGTCGCTCTCCGGCGCTTCGTCCGCCAGCATCGCGCCCGTGTCGAGCGGGACGATGACATCCTCGCTCGTGGCCTGACCGTGTTGCTCACGCAGCTCGTCGTGCTCGCTCATCTCGCCCTTCCCTGGTGCCGTGCGTCGTCGCCTGCCGTCTGCCGGTCCGGCTCACACAGACTACGTCTCGTCGAACCTCCCCGGCTCCAACCGATTTCCGCCGCCTGTGTGCGGTGCGCTAAGGTTTCGTTCGCTCTCCCACGCGGGAGCGTGGCCCACTCAGGCCAGCCACGGGCTGTGGCGCAGCTTGGTAGCGCACTTGACTGGGGGTCAAGGGGTCGCAGGTTCAAATCCTGTCAGCCCGACCGCATAACCGCAGGTCAGGGGCCTAGCGCGGCCTCCGAGCCAAGGTTCGTAAGTCGGGCCGGGGGTCACGCCGGGGGTCACGCTGATTGGCCATTGCCACTGTGTCCCGTGTGGCTGACGCGCGATTGGCTGGGGAACTGACACGCTCCAGGGGATGGACGTTGCTTTGGTCTCTGTCATCGCCACGTCGGCGGTGGCAGTGGCGGCCGTGGTCTTCCAGGGCTTGTCCGGCAGGGGCCAGCGCAAGCATGAATCGCAACTTGCCTACGAGCAGCGAGTGTGGGACAAAAAGTCAGAGGCGCTCTTTCAGTGCATCGGTGCTGCCCGCGAGGCTGCGGACGCACTGGCGAACGTGATTCCTAACCTGGGTTCATCGCCAGAGGGCTCATCCATGGCGGACCGCATGCGCCGATTGCAGTGGGAAGCGTCTCGCTATGGGCCTAGCGTCAGCGTCGCTGAATCCATCTCCAACTTAAGGATGCGACTCGCAGAGTCGGGTCCGGTGATCGAGGCCTTCGGGTCCACCCAGGTCCGTTCAGACTTGCTGTCTCTGCGGGCCATCATGCGACACGCGTACTACGAGGACGTTTGGCTCACCGAAATCAGCGACTTGCGCAAGGAGAAGGTGCGTCTCATCGATGGTCAAGACTTCGATGGCGCAGCCAAGGCTCGCGATAAAGAGAAGTTGGCACTGAAGGGGATGACCGACACTTTGACCATTCCAGACGCTCTCGATGCCGCCTTGCTGAAGTTCATTGAGAGCGCGCGTCTGAGTATCCGCAGCGACTAGTGGCGTGTGTAGTTAGTTGGTTTACGGTTGCTGAGTTGAGACGATGGGGTATGGCGAATCGTCCAGCGGTGGCGTTGGGATTGCGTGAGGGTGACCGGGACGAGCTGTCGCGGTTGATGCGGGCGTCGTCGGGTCGGGCGGGGTTGGCGCAGCGGGCCAGGATCGTGTTGCTGGCTGCCGCCGGTGAGTCGAACACGTCGATCGCGGCGAGGGTGGGGGTCTCGCGTCCGACGGTGATCGACTGGCGCAATCGGTATGCCGCGCAGGGAATCTCGGGGCTGGACGATGAGCCTCGATCGGGGCGTCCGCGCGAGCACGACCATCGCTCGATTGTGGCGGCGACACTCAAGCCCCCGCCGAAGAAGTACGGGGTGACGCACTGGTCGAGCCGGCTGTTGGGCCGGCACCTGGGGATCTCCAACGGCACGATCGCCAAGGCGTGGCGGGACTACGGCGTCGCACCATGGAGGGTCGAGACATTCAAGTTCTCCACTGACCCCCTGCTGGTCGCGAAGGTCACCGATGTCGTCGGCCTGTACCTGGCGCCCCCGGAGAACGCGATCGTGCTGTGCATCGATTGGGGGTCCCTCCCGCTTGCGGGGGAGAAGTCCCAGATCCAAGCGCTGGACCGGACCGCGCCGATGCTGCCAATGCAGCCCGGGCTACCGGAGCGGCGCACCCACGACTACAAACGCCATGGCACCACCACGCTGTTCGCGGCGCTGGAGATCGCCACTGGCAAGGTCACCGGCGCCTGCAAGCCTCGCCACCGCCACCAGGAGTTCCTGGCCTTTCTCAAGCAGGTCGCCCGTGCCTACCCCGACACCGGCGACGGCGCTCAGCTGCACCTGGTGATGGACAACTACGCCGCCCACAAGCGGATCGAGATCCGCGACTGGCTCGCCGCCAACCCGCGAATCCACGTCCACTTCACCCCCACCTCCGGGTCCTGGCTCAACCTCGTCGAGGTCTGGTTCGGCATCATCGAACGCCAAGCCATCCACCGCGGCACCTTCGGATCCGTCATGGACCTCAACACAAAGATCCGCGCCTTCGTCAACGGCTGGAACGACCGCTGCCACCCCTTCGTGTGGACCAAAACCGCCGACGAAATCCTCAAGAAAGCCAACCGTCAGACCACTTCAAACACGGGCCACTGGGCCCGTCAGCTGGGGGTGCGGATGAGGCAGCTGTCCGGGGGTTGACCGCCCTTGGGGAAGGCGATGGCGGTGGCTTCGGCGATGCGGTGGGCGCGTTCTCTCCAGCCGGTCGTGCTGAAGTGGATCTTGTCGGGGCCGAACCAGGGGTCTTGCACTTCGGCCGCCCAGTCGTACACCCGCATGTTCGGGTATTTCGCGCAGGCCGCGACGAGGGCGTCGTTCCATTTCTGCATCTGGACCTCGGCGTACGCAGTCTTGGTGAGCAGGGTCTTAGCCGTGATCCACAACACCGGTGAGTCGCCGACGTGACGCATCAGCAGGTCGATCCTGGTATCGAACGAGGTGTTGCCACCGACCGCCTGGTTCGCCGCCTCGTTGATGCCCATGGCGAACACCCAGCACCCGTTGTAACCGCTTGCTATCTGCGTCTTGACCGCGTCCTCGGCGTTCGGCTGGTTGTTCCAGCGTTCGACGATCGAGCGCGCCCCGAGGATGTCCGTCCCCACGTTGGTGGCGCCGAAAAGTTTGTACTGCGCGTCGATCCGGTCGGCAGGGTTCGGCAACCAGTCTTTGCTGACCAGCCCGAGAGACGTGGAGTCCCCCACATGGAACACCGAGGTGCACGACGTCTGCGCCAGCCCGGCCGGCGACGCAGTGGCGGAGCTCGACGACCCTGATGTGGCCGAACCGGAAGACGGCGTCCCGGACGGTGTCTTGGTGGGGTCTGGGGCCGGTGGTGGGCCCAGGGGGTTGTTGGGGTCGATCGGCGATCCCGTACCAGCCGCCGCGGTGTCGCGGGCAGAGGCACCCGAGACGTTCATGGCGGTCAGGCCGGCCGTGGCGATCAGGACGAGGGCCACCACGTTGGTGACCAGAGCGGTGCCCCCACCACGGGAGCTCGACCGGGCGGGCGCACCGGCCCAGGCCTGGTGCTCGCGTCCTCGCTGGAACGCACCTTTGAGACCACGCCGACGGATCGGGTCCTCCACCAGCGTCCAGCTGAGGGCGGCCAGCGCGACGATGATTGCCACGAGGACCAGCGGCCGTAAGGGACTGTTGGCGAGGACGTCCGCGGGCATGAAGACGATGACCGGAAGGTGCCAGAGGTAGATGCCGTAGGAACGCTCACCGATCCAGCGGAACGGCTGGGCTCCCACGACCTTGCTCAGCACCGACGCCGGGTGCGTGGTGACCGCGATGAGCGCCGCAGTGGCGAGCGACAACACCAGCAGCCCGCCGCGGTAGATGAAGATCGAGTACTCGTCGGTGCGCACGACGAGCAGAGCAATGACCAGGAGCGACGCCACGCCGACACCGTCGAGGATCAGACGTGGCCGGGCGGCAATGGTGGCACTCAGCTTGGAGGGCCTCCACAGCATCCCCAGCGCCGCTCCCACGAGTAGACCGCCGGCCCGGGTGTCGGTGCCCTCGTATGCGCGAGTGTTGTCGAACCCCGGGTTGGCCAGCACCCACAGCAACACGAAGGAGACTGCCGCGACACCCAATGTCGTCAACGCGACCCGGTCCCAACGGCGGCGCCAGACCGTGACCAGACCCCACAGGATCAGGGGCCAGAAGACGTAGAACTGCTCTTCGACGGCCAGTGACCACAGATGGTCCAGGGGTCCTGGGCCGTTGAACCGCTGGAAGTACGAGACCCCGAGGTGGATGGTCGTCCAGTTGCTCACGTAGAAAAGGGCGGCGAGGGCCTCTGCCCCCCGCACGCCGAGCTCGTCGCGGTTGGTCAGCAGCGTCACGCTCACGACGACGACGAGCAGCAGGATGACGGCGGGAAGCAGACGGCGCGCACGCCGGACCCAGAAATGTCTCAGGTCGAAGTTCCCGCGCCGCTCCCAGCTCGAACGGAGGATCCCGGTGATGAGGAACCCGCTCAGGGTGAAGAAGATGCCGACCCCGAGAAGGCCCCCGGGCGTCTGGTCGACCCCGAGGTGGTAAGCCACGACGGCACCGACTGCCAAGGCCCGGATGCCGTCGAGGGCAGGCAGATAGATGCCCTTGGCGTCGATCGGGCGGGGCATACAAGGTCTCCTCGAGGCAGGTAGCGACGCAACCAAGAGCCCCCCCAAACACCGGGCTGACCCCTCATTGCCAAAAAAAGGATACGGGAGAAACCTCCGGATTCCCGCGAACCGACACCCGCGCGTGCCCCGAAACCCACCCATCACCCCACGTGCCGCTGGGCGAACCCAGGCTCGTCGACGGCATGGCTTGGCCGGCGACTGGCAACTTCTTGGCGACTCCGTGACCTTGGCGTGACTTTTGATCGACCCCTGTGTATGTTTGCCGCACTTGGTCTCCCGTGGCCAAGGTCCTGGTGGGGATCGCCTAGTCCTGTCACCTCACTTGGATCAGCACTCATCACCACATGACAGGAGCGGGGGAACCACCTTCGGGCGTCGCAAGACGTCCTCGGGGTGAAGTTCCTGATGCGGGACCCGTCCCGCTGCAGGAACCGGGTGACAACACAACCTCCCACCCGAACCCGACAGCTCACTTCGTAGGCGTCCGAGAGGTCTAATCGTGGCTCGTAATCATTTGGGGCGCCATCGCGCACCCGGGTACCACCCGCTCAACGAGATCGCTGATATTGCCACCCGTTCCGCGCAGCCGGCGATGAAGGCCTCCGCGGTCCTCGTAGCCTCTGGCGGGCTGGTCGCTTCGTTCGCGATCCCCGCATCCGCGTCGCAGGGCGCTGACTCTGCGGCAAGCGCCGCAGGCACCAGTGCTGCTGCTCCCCAGGCGATCAGCGGTGCTCTCTCGGTCGCGGCCCCGGCGCTCGACGCCGCCGCTGCGCCCACCTTCGGGGTGATCGGATTCACCGCGACTCCGGCCGCCCAGCCGGCTCCGGCCACGGTCCAGATCACCAAGATCACCCCACCAGCCGCCGCTCCAGCGGCACCGGCGGCAAAGGCAGCCCCGGTGGTACAGGCCGCGCCGGCCGCCCCCGCACCCACCACCCGCGCCTCTCGTTCCACGACTCGAACGGCTCCGGTCGCCGCAGCGCCGGCGGCGCCCGCCCCCAAGGCGGCTCCGGCCCCGGCAGCCGCTCCGGCTGCACCCGCCCCAACCGGTGGGGTCACCGCTATCGCGACCAGCCTGTTCGGTATCCCGTATGTCTGGGGCGGTACCACGACCGGCGGCTTTGACTGCGCGGGTTACACCCAGTACGTGTTCCGTCTGGCTGGCAAGTCGATCCCCCGCACCGCGAATGCCCAGCAGGCGGCGGCGACCAAGGTGTCGAACCCGGTCCCAGGTGACCTCGTGTTCTTTGGTTACCCGGCGTACCACGTCGGCATCTACGCCGGCAACGGGCAGATGTACGCGGCACAGCACACCGGCACGGTCACGGGCCTGTTTCCGATCTGGACCACCGTCGGCGTGAGCTACGGCCGGTTCTGACCTGAGCGAAGCAGCGCCTCGAGCGCTGGTTTGACGCATACCGAGCGCGATGTCCTCGCCCCGGGAGACAGTGGTGGACACCACCGCCTCTCGGGGCGAGGTTCGTCCACGGCTACCCACCTTCGCGGAAGAGCTGCCACGTCCTCGGCGTAGGCGGCGGGTGTCTGCCCGACCGCCGACCGGCAATCCCGGATCAGGTGGGCTTGGTCTGAGTAGCCCAGATCGCCGGGCGATCCGCGGCCCAGGACACCCGGTGGCCGTCTCGCACTCGCTCGGAGGCCTCCATCCGCCGGTAGCGGCGTCGTACCCGGTGAGCTTCGGTGAGCTTCGCCCCCACCATGCTCCACCTCGACTACCTGAGCGAGGGCAAGGTGTTCGTTGAACCCGTCGTCGTATTCGACGACGCACCTCCTCCGAACTGCCTGCTCGCACTGTCCGGCCGTCTTCGGGCGGGCAAAGCCATGGTCACGGGTTCTCGACACACGCCACCGCAAGGAGGAAGGTGATCTTCAACGCGTGTGGTCATGATGAGGCCACCCGGTCTTGGGCCCATGCGGTAGGAGGCGCCGCAATCATGACCCGGACCATCGCCCGGTATGGCTGGCTCCCGGACCTGCCCGATCAGCGGGACCACCTCTACGCCGTCCCGCCGGCGGTCCTGGGCAAGCTCCCTGCTCAGGTGAACCTCACGGCCAGTTGCCCACCGGTCTACGACCAGGGCCAGCTCGGCAGCTGCACCGGCAATGGCATCGCCGGCGCACTGCAGTTCGACGGGTTGAAAGAGAAGCTGGCGGACACGAGCACCCCGTCACGGCTGTTCATCTACTACAACGAGCGGGTCATCGAGGGCACCGTCGCCCAGGACGCCGGCGCGATGATCCGCGACGGCATCAAAACGGTGAACGCTCAAGGAGTCTGCCCGGAAACCGAGTGGCCGTACGACATTGCTGCATTCGCGACGAAACCCTCGGACGCCTGTTTCCAGGACGCGTCCAAACACCGGGCGATCAGCTATGCCCAGGTCGCACAGACGTTGCCGCAGATGAAGGGCTGTCTCGCCTCGGGGTACCCCTTCGTCCTCGGTTTCACCGTCTACGAGAGTTTCGAGACCCCGCAGGTCGCCCACACCGGCGAGGTCCCGATGCCCGCCGCCACCGAGAAGGTGCTCGGTGGGCACTGCGTGGTCGCCGTCGGGTACGACGACGCCACCGCAAGGTTCCGAATCCGCAACTCCTGGGGCACCGGCTGGGGCCATCACGGCTATGCCACCATGCCCTACGCCTACCTCCTCTCCAGCGGGTTGGCCAGCGACTTCTGGACCATCCGTACCACGTCCTGACAGAGCCCTACCCTGCCGCCCGTTCTGACGGGATGCGCTGTCGTGCTGCCGCACGGCACCAACACCAGGCGTTTGTTGCCAACGCCAACCGTCAGGGGATACGACAGCACGAACGATACGTTCGTTCTCACAGCGGCACGAGAGACGTCCGGCACTTCCGACGGAAGTGCCCCAGCGTCATGCCAACGGTGTGGGGCGGAACAGGCAGTGCCTCAGGGTGTCGCTGAGCCATTGAGTATGTTGGTCCGTCGACCATCCGCGGCTCGCAGCGAGGTCGAGGATGGCGGGCGATGTCAGGATCCAGAGTGTGTCTGCTGCTGCTACGGGGTCCAGGTGAGACCGAAGCAGTCCGGCACCGCTCCAATGCCGGGCGAAAGCCTGAGCGCCGATGAGCCGCTGTTCGTCAACGGTGTGCAGGAAGGCCTGCAGGTCGGGGTCGGTTCCCTTGGCCTGCAGCGCGGTGGCGATCAATGCGCCGACGCGTTGGGTGAACACCATGCTGATCTGGGCGTAGCCGCGCGCGGCGCCGTCGCCGGTGGTTTCGGCTAGCACCGCTTGGATGTCGGGTCGGTCGGCCATCGCCACGGGCCGGTCGTCACCCGCCAGGGTTACGTCGTAGGCGGTCTTGAACAGGCCGGCCTTCCCGGCGAACAGCTTGTAGACCGTTTCCACCGAGACGTCGGCCTGCTCGGCCACAGCTCGGATGGTGGTGGCGCCGTAGCCCCGTTCGAGGAACAGGGTCTGCGCTGAGTGGATGACTCGAGCCCGCGTCTGTCGGGCCCGTTCTGCTCGGGAGCCGGCCATCTCGGTTTGTGACCTTCCGGGGAATGAAAAGGGATTGCGCGATCAAGTGGGTACACCATACTGTATCGAAATAGACAGTTGACTATACCGAGACGAGGAGCCCATCATGACCATCCATCCACCCGTCCACAACGGTGCGACGAAGCGTGACATCGTCACCCGCGCCTTCGAGCTCACCGCATCGGGGTCGGCCGACGAGTTCGCCGAGGTGTTCCATCCCGACATGGTCAACCGCGAAGCGGCGGTCGAACCGCGCGCGGCGCGCGGTCCGGGTCCGGTCGCGGCCTTCGCCAGCGCGACATGGTTGCGAACGGCGTTCTCCGAGCTGGTTTTAACGGTGGACGAGGTGGTCAGCGACGGTGATCTCACCGTGACATACGGAACGATGTCAGGACGGCATACCGGCCCGTTCGTACTCCACGACGACGCCGGGCGTGTCGAGCGTGTGTTCGCGCCCACGGGCAAGACATTCACGGTGACCCACTCGCACTGGTGGCGTCTCGAAGGCGACCTGGTCATCGAACACTGGGCCAACCGCGACGACCAGGGTCAAGGACTCCAACTCGGCTGGATCCCGCCCAGCCCCGCGTACCTGTATCGCTGCGCCCGCGCCACCCGCAAGGCCCGCCGAGCCGTACGGTGAAACGGCGCCAAAATCGGCACAAACGGGGGAGCACCGACAGTTTGGCTGTCGTGAGGAACAGTCGTCAGGTGACCTGAGTCTGCTCCAAGCGCAGGATTCCCATGAGCACAATGTCCTCGTAGGTTCCTCGGACCCACGCGTGTTGGCGCTGCCGCCCCTCGACGCTGAAACCGGCCTTCTCGTACGCCCGGATCGCGGCTGTGTTGGATGCGATCGCCTGGAGATGAATTCGGCGGAGGTTGCGGCGTACAAACCCGAACTGGACGAGTTCGGCGATGGCTGCCGTCCCTACGCCGCGACCCCGGGCGTCGGGTACCAAGCTGATTCCGGCCTCGGCGTGGCGGGCGAACGAGTCGAAGTTGAATAGTGACGCGGCGCCGACGGCCGTGCCGTTGACGTCGACGACGAAGGTCACGGTGGCCTCGAGTGCTGCGCTCTCGGTGCCGCGCGTGAGCCGCGCATCGAATTGTTCCCGGGTCAGCGGCGTTGGAGCGCCGGGGTTTCGCTCCTCCCAGGTGTCCAGGTCCGCGGCCATGCTGAACAGGACATCAAGGTCGGCGGCGGTGCGCGCTCGAAGCGATGTGCGTGACAGTTGCGGCATGACGAGCACCGTAACGTGGGCCTCCGCGATCGGGACTCTCGAGTTGCACTCCGGTCGAACGTCGATCAACCGAGATGCCCGGGCATGATCGGGATGCCGGGTCGCGGCCCCCGTGGGTGCTTCACTGAGCAGAAGGCGGCCGAGGGCAAACAGAAGGTGGCGGCTCGGGCGTCGGTTGCTGCTGACCGATTTCGGAGGTACTTCCAGGCGAGCCTGCGCCAGGCCAGCACCGCCAAGTCGCCTACGGGACATCAGTAGCGGTGTCGTTGGGGCGTTCCCCTCGGATCCGGGCGACGTAGCGATCAGCGGAGCGTCGGATCGAGGCGGCGCCGTCATGGACGACGACGCGACCCCACCATCCACCGTAGACACGGTCAAAGCGAAAGCGTTCGACACGTGTCGCTATCTCGAGCACGGTGGTCTCATCCAAGGGGATCAGGTTGGGGTAGCTCCACATGAAGCTGACCCAGTCCCGGTCTTGGACCACGGTGATGGTGTCACCAGTGAGTAGGGCGCCGCTGCCGTGCGATCCGGCTGGCCAGTGCAGTACGGCGGCGCCGTCGAAGTGTCCGCCGATCCGGGCCAACGTCAGCCCGGGGACGGGTTCGATGTCGTCGTCGAACAGCTCGATACGCGAAGAGGGCCGCTGGATCCATCGTTGATCGGCGCGAGGTAGGAGCACTCGCGCGTCGAAGGCCTCGGCGATGTCGACGTGGGCGCCGTAGAAGTGTGGATGGGACATGCAGATCGCGTCGATCCCGCCGAGCCCGGCGATTCGTTCTTGCGCGGTGTCATCGATGAGGGCCGTGCAGTCCCAGAGCACGTTGCCTGACGGGGTCTGTACCAGGAGCGCCCGCTGGCCGATACCGAACGGCGGGTTCATGCCCACGCCGATCAAGTCCGGCTCTTCTTCCCTGATATCGGTGACGTGAGCGCGTGAGAGGTCTGCTGAAGTCGTCCAGCGTTGGCCCTCCCAACCGACGTACTGCCGTTCGTCCTCGCAGATCGGGCAGTGCTCGGGCGGCTGATCTGTGTTCGGTTGCTGTACCGCACACGTGGCGCATATCCAGGCGGGCATGATGAGGGCCTTTCCTTTGATTCCGGCAAAGCCTGGACCGGTTGCTCAGGCATCGTCCAGTAGCGGGATGTGCGTTACGCGAGGTAGGTGCCCAATGCCTCGAGCAGCCCCCGACTGCCGTCCTCGCGGCCCGGCCCGTCGGCCCAGAACTGGTCGAAGAAGACGCCGTGCTCGACGTGCGTGAACCGGGTCCCCTCGTCGATCGGCTCGAACTCGAGCGACGCGACCGACGTCGACATGTGGACTCCGTCGATCCACATGTCGTATGTCGTGACGATGCGGACCGGCTCGACGATGTCCGTGTACGTGGCTTCGTACCGCGAGACTGGGCCGTGGTGAAACTTCCCTTCGGCGACGTCGCGTCCGCCGACGCGGAAGTCGAACGACCACTCGCCGGGCTCCATGGCGTCACCCGCGCCCCACCAGCCCCGCTTGCGCTTCTCTTTGGCGAACGCGGCCCAGACGCGGTCGAGGGGGACGGGGTAGTCGCGGGTCAGGGTGAACCCGGCGTGGGCGAGTCGGCGCTCGATCGTCATAGCTGCGTCCTATCGCTTGAAGGTGACGTGGATCGTGCCACTCTCGGCCACCTCCGTCGTCACCTTGTGGGTCAGCTCGAGGCCGCGCAGGTCGTCCCACAGCCGGTTGCCTCGGCCGAGCAGGATCGGGGCGATCATCACGTGCAAGCGGTCGACCAGGCCGGCGCGCAGGAAGCTGCGCGCGGTGCTGACTCCTCCGCCGACCCGCACGTCCAGACCGCCTGCTGCCTCAGTCGCCTCCGCCAGCACGTCCTCGATCGCGGCGCTGCGGAAGTGGAAGATCGTTCCGCCCTGCATCGGGATCGACGGACGAGGTGCGGTGTGGGTGAGGACGTAGACCGGGGTACCGAACGGCGGCTGGTCACCCCACCAGCCCTCCCAGTGCAGATCGTCGGGGAACGTGTGTAGGCCGAACATGGCCGCGCCCATGATCTCGGCGCCGACGCCTTGGAAGTGCGCGGCGGCGTAGGACTCGTCGATGCCGGTCGTGCCGGTGCCGCTGGTGTCGCCGAAGACGCGCTCATGGAACGTGCGGGTCGCACTGTAGGCCGCCGTGAGGCGCCCCCAGTCCTCACCCATCGGGTTCTCCGGGGTCTGGCCGATCGGGGTGTAGCCGTCGAGCGAGACAAACAGGTCGATGCGAACACGGGTCACGTCAGGTTTCCTTGGGCGTCGTGCGGGTGAGGTAGATGCCAAGCGTGTCGGCTTGGCGTTCTGCGGGGGTTCGTTGCTCGCCCAGCCACAGGTGTAGGACGTCGAGGGCACCCGGTCGAAGGCTCACGGTGCGGACCCGTCCATACTTCTGCGACGTGACCAGTCCAGCGTTCTCCAGGACGCGCAAGTGCTGCATGAGCGACGGCAGCGCCATCGGGAACGGTGCCGCGAGTTCGGACACGACGGCCGGGGACTGCGTCAACCGCTCCACGACCGCCCGTCGCGTCGGATCCGCCAGAGCGCGGAGCACGGCGTCGAGGTCCGCGTAATACCTAGGCACACGCCTAACTATTGTCGATGCGCGTGGATTCGTCAACTGCCTTCCGCGGTGCGCGCTGGTCGTGGTGTCGTCCGTGATCACCGTGTCGCGGGCGCGTGCCCAGCCATGCCCGATCGCCATCGGAGCCTCGCGACCCTCGCCATTCGTCGCCGCTTCAGTGGGCGGTCTACGAGGCCACCACGAGCATCGAGAACCGTCGTTCGGAGGAGGGTGACATCCACGTCGGGCAGCGCGTCTGCGGCACCACGACCCAGTGAAGAGCCCAACGACCTCGCCCTCGCCCGGGCCCTCGGTGTCCCCATACAGAGGTCGACCGGCCTTGCTGCTGCATTGCGCTGCCGATCGCTTACGACGCGCTGACCAGCCCGGCCCAGGACCAGCGCGGGATGTCTAGACCGTCTGGAACATCGTCGGCGGATCGGTGATAGCGGGACATCGTGGTCGTGGTCGCCCAAGCGAAGTAATCGTGCAGCGCCTTTCGGAGCCGGTCGTCTGCGGCAAGGCCGACATCTGCCATCGCCACATCGAAGCAGGTGATCGCCCGGCGGTCCATCTCTTCGTGCGGCCCGTTCCCGCTGTGCATCCGCAGCACGGAAGTCTCGTCGCCGTACTCGTTCGAGAACGTCATCGGCCCGCCCAGCGCCTCAGCCCAGTAAGCGGCAAGCCGCTGAGTGTGCTCGGAGTTGAAGCCATGGCTGAAAGCATGGCTGACTACTTCGTCGGCCATCACCCTGGCATGCCACGCGCCGGCCAGGCGCAGCAAGCCCTCGGCGCCGCCTGCAGCGTCGTACACCGTCTCCATATCGCCAGGGTCGCACCGCCACGGGTCAGGGATCCTCTGTCGGCCTGTCTCGTTCTTGGCCCATGGGGGTGCACGAGCAACGCGGGGAAGAAGCGAGTGGGGCTCACCGTTGTTCAAGCATGTCTTCTCTTGCTGACCGGACGATCGACGCGCTCTCCGACGAGCATGAGAACCTCGCCGCGACCGTCCGTGATCTGACCGACGCTCAACTGACCGCACCGTCCGCTGCCCCCGAGTGGACGGTGGCACAGGTGCTGTCCCACCTTGGCAGCGGCGCCGAGATCACCGCGGCCGGTCTGCAAGCGGCGCTCGGTCAGCGGGCCGCGCCAGAGGACGGCTTCAACCCGTCGGTGTGGGAGCGCTGGAACGCCATGAGCCCGGTTCAGCAGCGGGCAGGCTTCCTCCAGCACGACGCGGCGCTGGTCGGGTCCTTCACCGCATTGGACCGGAAGCAGCGCGACACGCTTCAGCTGACGGTGGGGTTCGCGCCAGCCCCCCTCACGGCTGCCGCGTTCGCCGGGTTGAGACTGCACGAGACGACCCACCACGGATGGGACGTGCGCGCCGCCCACGATCCCGGTGCCGGACTGCGTACCGACTCGGCAAGGGTGCTCGCCGAGCTGTTCTCCCACGACATGGCGTTCCTGCTCGGGTTCATCGCCAAACCGCAGCCAGGCACCGAGGCGGTCCGGCTCGACGTCGCCGATTCGGGTTACGGACTATCGATCACCGACCAGGTGAGCCTGCTGGCACCCATCCACGACCCCACAGCCACCTTCAGCGGCCCCCTTGAGGCCGCGATCCGCCTGCTCGCCGGCCGCCTCGGCCCGAACCACACGCCCAGTGACCTGGAGATCACCGGCAACACCACTCTCGAGCACCTGCGGACCGTCTTCCCCGGGTTCTGAGACCCACCGGCAGCCGCGACCGAACATCGATCGTTCCCGGATCGGGATTTGTCACGGTGGTGGGTCAGTCCCAAGGCGCGATCGATCACCCACACATCGGTCGGGAGAGTGCCCGGGGTGAGGCGGCTACAGTGCTTCGGGCCACCGCGGGCGATGACGGCAACCGTCCGTCATGGCAGCAAGGTTCATGACGGTGTGGACCGACGCGGTCGGGTTAAGCCCCCTCGGTGGGGTTGGCCCAGGTGGACCGGACGTCGTGGAGGTAAGCCGGGAAGGTACGGGCGGGTCTGCCGAGGAGGCGGGGCAGTGTGAGGTCGACGAGTTCTGCCTGCCCGTGGCGCAGGCCGGCGTGCAGAACCGTCTGGACCATGACCTGGGCCAGCGGGAGCCCTTGCTGGCGGAGGTGACGTAGGTAGGTCATCACGGACACCGGTTCGTACCGGATCGTGCGCCCGAGCTCGGCGCTGAGCAAGCCCGCCACCTCGTCGAAGTCAAGAGCCTGCGGCCCGGTCAGCAGGTATCCCACCCCACGGTGCGCACGTGGATCGGCGAAGATGACGGCGGCCACGTCCCCGATGTCACGCACGTCGATGAAGGCCGCACGTCCGGCCCCGGCTGGTAACTGGATGCGATTCTGCTCGACGATGTCGGTGCGGTAAGCGTCGGCGACGTTCTGCGCGAAGAACCCGGGTCGCAGGATGGTCCAGGACAGGGTCGAGCGGGCCAGATGTGTCTCAACCCGATGGTGCGGCACGATCCGGTTGCTGTCGGCACCGGCGACGGATGAGAAGACCACGTGCGCGAGACCGGCTTTGTCGGCCTCGTCGAGCAGCGCGTTCAACGTCGGCCCGACGCGCGAAATCGGCGGAGGCCGCAACAGGAACAATCCCGATGCTCCCTCGAGCGCAGAAGCGAAAGAGCGCGGATCGGCAAAGTCCAACCGGGCCGCCGGGACCCCCGGATACCGCTCCTGCAGCTTGTGGACGTTGGTACCCCCCGCACGCACGGGTATGTCGGCGGCTGCGAGCGATCGGACCACGGCAGAGCCGACGTTGCCCGAGGCTCCGACAACGACAACCGGCCCAGTCACGGCGTAGCTCGGCAACGCTGGTACGTGAGATACACGATGCTCGATGAATGCAGGGCTCGCGGTGACTTCTTGACGCATCCTCCACGTCGGAATGCCCTCAAGGTTGACTCCCAAACCCGGGTCGACTACGCGGCGCAAGCGGGGGCGGTCTAAGAGGGACGGTTTCTGCGACCGCCCGGCCGACTCCGTCCTGCACCGTAGACGACCTGCGGGCGCGGGGGCGTCCAGGGGCGGTGACCCGCCGCTCGCTGGTCAGCCACCTCGACGACCACGCGCGCGCCCGCAGGCAGGCATGCTCATGACGGTCGGCCGCCGTATGGCACCAGGTCGGACATCGAGTAGATAGAGGCGATGTCAACGAATGCGCCGGTGTGTGGCGCCTGGATCATCATGCCGTTTCCGATGTACAGAACGACGTGATGGGCGGTCTCCCCACTGGTGCCGTAGAACACGAGGTCACCGGGCTGCAGCTGCGCGATGGGAATGTGGGCGGTGGCGGTGTATTGGGTGGGCGCGTAGTGCGAGAGGTCGACGCCCGCCTGACGCCACGCCATCATCGTCAGCCCCGAGCAGTCCCACACGTCTGGACCGGCCCCAGCCCACACGTAGGGCTTGCCAAGCTGTGCCCGCGCAAAGGCGATGACCGCGGCAACGCCACCGGAGGGGGCCGGAACCTGGGTGGAGACGGGCGAGGGTCTGACCGGGGATCCCGACCATGAGGTCGTCCCTGCGTATGCGGCGGCCGTGGCCTTCTTCGTCGCCGGCGCGGCTGTCTTCGTGGCGGTGGCGTTCGCGGTATCCGCAGCGGCTTTGGCGGCATTCTCCTGGCGCGCCGTGACGGCCGCCTGCTCTGCTGCCGCGGCAGCAGCTGCTCGTGCCGCAGCCTCCCGCGCTGCCTGCTCTGCGGCCGCCTTCGCCGCAGCCTCGGCCGCTAACCGGTTCGCCTCCTCGCGCTGCCGTTCTTGTTCGGCGGCAAGGCCGGCCTGACGCTGCTGCTCCAGCTGCACCGAGGTGTTCTGCAAGGTCGCCAGCTGGGTCACCATCTGCTGTTGCTGAGCCTCCAGCTGAGCCGTCTGCGTGGCCGCATCCAGCGCTGCCTGCTGGGCCTTGATCGCCGCAAGATGAGCTGCGGCGGCCGCTGTGGCCCGGCGCCCCTCAGTCTCCGAAGCCTGCTGGTGGAGGTTCTCGGCGAGCAGGCGGGCGGACTCTGCGTCGTGCATCATCGTGACCCGCTCGGTCCCGACGGCCTCCACTCCAGCCGCGCGATCGAGGACCTGCTGAGGACCGCCTGCTCCAAAGAAGACGTCGAGCTGTCCCAGGTCGCCACCGCCCTGGTAGACGTCGGCGGCCAGCTGGGAAAGGATGAGGGACGCCTGGTCGGCCTTGGCCTGGGCAGTGGAGGCTTGAGCCTGCGCGTCGGTGTTGGCCCGGGTTGCAGCTTCCAGCCTGATCTTTGCGCCGTTGGCGGCCTCCCCGACGTCCTCGGCTGCCTGCTGCAGCGCATCCACACGGTCTCGGGACTCGGCTAGCTGCTGGTCGAGCTCGGACACCTGTGTTGCTGCTGACTGAGCGGAGGCCTGTGCGTTGGTGACCTGGTCGGCGGAGGGGTAGACCGGGTCGGTGTCGGCGTGCGCAGACCCCAGCGGCAGGACCGAGCCCGCCAGGATGCTGACAACGCAACCGAGTCTGAAGCCGTTGCGGACCACCCGACGCGAGGTTGGGGGGATCTGGGGCACGACAGTCCTCTCCGCAGTCTCAGCGGCTTCGGCGTGTCGTCTTGACGACAGGGACCTCGAGGGGCTCGTTACCCGACCGCTGCGGATTGACTCTAGAACTCATCCGCCACATACGGAACACCTCTCACACCAATCCCCTTGAAGACAGGGACAATTCGCTGCGCATTCGCCTCGGCCCCCTAAATGACAGGGGTGTGTTTTTCCACGTCAGCAGCCAAGATCGTTCGTATGTACGACCAAGGTCACAAACTGATCACGGATATCAGCCCGTGGGCATCGCCCGAGGAAACGGTGCGAGTCCGGTTTATGAGTGGTCGGGCCTGGGGTGACTGCCCAGCTTGGTCAGTCGCAGAAAGATGCTGGGGCCGAAGTCGACCGCTGCCAACGGGCCCTGCGCTCTCTTTTCCATCGCGATGAGGGCCGGCCTCGGCAGATGGCCCTTCACCCACCCACTGCGCAGGTTGGAAACCGAGAGCTTCTCGGCCAACAGCAGGTCCGCCGCTCGAAGCTGCTGCACCACGGTGGCGATGTTGTGGTTGACGAAGGGGATCGGCTCCTCCTCGTCGACCTGGGTGCTGATCGACACGGGAGCGCGCGGCATCGGCGTACGCGTTCGCAGATGACGGAGCCGGTTCATGGCGTGCCCGTAGTTGGCCACCTCGATCACGGCGACCCCACCGACCCCGAGAACGCGGGCAATCTCAGCGAACTCGAGCGTGGGTTCCGGGATGTGGTGCATGACGCGCACCATCAGGACGAGGTCGAGGGCGCCGGTCTCGAAGTGGAGGTCGTCAGCCTGCATCTGCGACTGCGTGATGTCCGTGCCAGAGAGGAAGTCCTTGGCCGCAGCCAGCTGGGTGAGGCTGGGCTCCGCCAGGGTCACCGTGTCGGCATACTCGCGCAGCAGCAGGCTGTGCCGTCCGAAGCCACCTCCGATATCCGCGGCGTTGCGGAAGTGGCGGCCATGAAGAAGCCTGCGGATGGCGATGCCCTCAGCGGCGTTCTCGTAGTCCCGGCCCGTCCAGTAGTCCGTGTAGTCGTAGTCACGGTCGTAGTGGTTCGCGACTCGACGTTCGGGCGGGCCACCAGGCGGGAGGTCACGGTCACGATTGTCGATGATGAACCTTTCCAGTCGCTCCCGGTGCAGTGGGACGACGTAACTCGGGCACGGCTCAGCTGGCCGGATGGAGAGAGCTATGGCGTGTGTGGTTGACCACCGCTCCATGCTACGGGGCGCTATGGGGGCGCCCCCTCGACGACACGAGCCGCCCCGACCGGTCGCCCCTGCGAGGACGGGTGAGAGACAAGAAAGGCCGACCCGAGGCGGTCGGCCCTTCTTCTGGTGGAGGACCCAGGAGTCGCACCTGGCGGGGCGCCTCAAGTGCGCATCCCCCTCGTGTGAAACAACATAGCCGATCCTCGCCGATAGCGAAAGTTCGGATCGCCTGCTCGACACGGGGCGTTGCGTAGTGTGGAATGCGGCCATGGACGCCAACGAGATTCGCAAGGCCTACCTGGAGTTCATGACCGAGCAAGGACACGTCATCATTCCCCGGGCCCCGCTGATTCCGCGCGACGACCCCACGACCTTGTTCACCGGGAGTGGCATGCAGCCGCTCCTGCCCTACCTGCTGGGTGCCGAGCACCCGGCCGGCAGCCGACTCGCAGACAGCCAGACCTGCCTGCGCGTGCAGGACATCGACGAGGTAGGTGACAACCGGCATACGACCTTCTTCGAGATGCTGGGCAACTGGAGTCTCGGCGACTACTTCAAAGACCAGCAGATCCACCAGCTGTGGACCTTCCTCACCGAGCGGGTCGGGCTGGATCCGAACCGGATCTATGTCTCGTGCTTCATCGGTGACGAGGCGAACGGCATCCCCAAAGACCACGAGTCAGCCGAGATCTGGACGTCGATCTTCACGGCAGCCGGCGTCTCGAGCGACCAAGTCGACGTGGACACGGAAGAGCACGCGTCCCAGGTCGGCACCGGCGGCGCGCGGATCGCGTTCTACGGCAAGAAGAACTGGTGGTGTCGCACCGGCAAAGCGGAGGACATGCCGATCGGTGAGCCAGGCGGCCCTGACAGCGAGATCTTCTACCTGTTCCCGGACGTCCAGCACGACCCGGCCTACGGCGCCCACTGCCACCAGAACTGCGACTGCGGCCACTTCATCGAGCTCGGCAACTCGGTCTTCATGGCGTTCGTCAGGACAGAGACCGGGTTTGCCAGCCTCCCACGAAAGAACGTCGACTATGGCGGCGGGCTCGCCCGGATCGCCGCAGCCTCCATGGACAGCCCGGACGTGTTCCGGATCACCTTGCTCTGGCCGATCGTCGCGAAGCTCGAGGAGCTGTCTGGCAAGCGTTATGAGGATCAGACCGTCGCCATGCGGGTGATCTGCGACCACCTGCGCGGTGCGACGTTCCTGGCCGTCGACGGTGTGCGGCCCGGCAACAAGTCGCAGGGTTACGTCATGCGTCGCCTGATCAGAAGGGCGATCAGGTATGCGTTCGAGCTCGGTTTGGAGGAGAACTTCTTCCCCGAGATCATCCCGACGGTCTCCGCCATCTACGAGGCGCATTATCCCGAGGTCAGCGAGCACGCCGACTACGTCATGGCATTGATGGTCAAGGAGGAGCAGGCGTTCCGCCGCACCCTGCGCAAGGGGCTCAAGCAGCTCCGGGCCTACGAGAAGGCGGGCGGCGCATCCGGGGCCGAGCTCTTCGTCCTCTCCGACACGTTCGGCTTCCCCGTGGAGCTGAGCACCGAGGAGGCACGCCGACGAGGCATCGTGCTCAGCGAGCACTGGGAGGAGGAGTTCGACGCACAACTGAAGGCGCAGCGAGAGCGGTCGCAGAAGTCCAGCCAGCTCGGCGCCTGAGCCGCGATGCTCGGGTCGACTGACTGACCCACAGAGGCGATGCACCACCTGGACCAGACGTGCCTTTGACGTCGACCCCCCTGAAGGATAGGTTCAGCGCCGGGCCCGGATCTTCCGGTTCCAGCTCTGCCTCCTTGCGGGGAAGCCGGTGTGACTCCGGCGCTGTCCCGCAACCGTGAGGGGCCGTGACGGTCCCGAGCCGGATCACCGCTGGGTGGCACCAACTCCGACAGACATCGTCGTGGCATGCGATGGGAGTTCCGAGCGGCGGCTGCCGGTTCCTTCGTGGGCTGGCCAGTGGGTCGTCACCGGTCCGCTCACACGTGTATGGCGGTGCCAGACCGTACGAGAAGGACCCGATGGCACTCGCTGCCCCTCCCACCCGCCGCACCTACCGCAGCTGGCGCACTGTCCTCGCCGGCCTGACCGCACTGGCCCTCGGGTCCGCTCTGTTGGGCGCCCAGCAGGCTTCCGCGGCGCCGGGTGGCCCCGATGCGCAGAAGGCGGTCGGCTACCTCACGGCGCACCTGGTGGACGGTCACTACCTGGACCCCTACGGGGTGGGGCAGGCGGACTGGGGTCTGACCGTCGACGGGGCCTTCGCTCTTGCGGCGCAGGGCGGGAACGACGCTGCGTACACCACGCTCGTGGGCTTCCTGGCTGCGAACGGCACGGACCCGGCCGGGACGGACGTGGTGTCCTGGACCGGGATCGGTACGGCCTACCTCGACGGTGGCTCGATCGGCAAGCTCGCGCTGCTCGCCGAGGCCACCGGCCGCGACCCGCACCAGTTCGCCGGGCAGAACCTGGTCTCGGCGCTCGCCAGGGCCACCTGCACGGGTACCGCACCGATCGGGGAGTCAGCCTGCAACGGGAACGGCAACTACGCCGGAGGGTCCTCGGTCTTCAAACAGGCACTGGGCATCATCGGCCAGGTGCGGGGGGGCGCCGGTGACGCAGCCGTCGCCCAGCCCGCCGCCTACCTGCTCGGCCTGCAGAATGCGGACGGCGGCTGGTCGAGCCTCATCCCCTCCGCCGGTGGCGGCTCCGACATCGACAGCACCGCGATAGCGGTGATGGCGCTCAGCCTCGTGCCTGGTGACGCTGCGGCAGGCGCAGCCCAGCGCGGCATCGCCTGGGTTGCCGGCGCCCAGCTGCCCGACGGTGCTTTTCCTGGGTTTGCACCGCCGGGGTCGGAACCTTCGCACAGCACGAACTCCACTGCTCTCGCCCTCCAGATCCTGCGACTGTCGTCCGCCAACCGCGCGGCCGAGACCGCCAAGGCGCTTGCCTTCCTCGCCACGACCCAGAACAAGGACGGCGGCTTCGATATCGACAGCGTCAACGGCGGTTCGGACGTGCGGGCTACGACTCAGGTCGTCAACGGCATCGTCGGACGGTCCTACGCCACTCTGCTCCGCGACCTCGGCGCGAGGTCTCATGCGGTGAGCGGCGCCACATACCTCGTCGGCAAGCTGACCGACGGCACCCACATGGCGTCCTCGTTCGACGACGGCAAAGGCAACGTCACGACGTTCATCGACTACGGCTTGACGGCCGACGTGGCTCTCGCGCTCGCGAGCACCGGGAGCCAGAACGCCAGCCTGGCCAAGGTGGTGGGCTACCTGCGTGCGCACGTCGGCGACTATGTCGACCAGACGGGTGCCATCGGCGGTCCGTATGGGGGCGCGGCGGGCAAGCTGGCCGTCCTCGCCGAGGCCACCGGTCAGAGTCCGGCCTCGTTCGGCGGTGCCGACCTGCTGACCGTGCTCACCGACAACGTCTGCACGACGGGCAACCCCGACCCCAACGCCTATGACCCCTGCTCGGCGGCGGGCGACTTCCGCGGCGCCTTCTCCGGTTCGTCACAGGCCTTCGGAGTGCTCGCACTCGGGCGAGCCGGCGTCGCGGTCCCGGCCTCCGCCCTGACTCGGCTCGGCCAGCTGCAGTGCGCCGACGGTGGGTTCTCCAGCACCCTCATCGCGCCCGGGACTGCGTGCACCTCGGACGTCGACACGACCGGGTATGCGCTTCAGGCTCTGAGCCTGCAACCGGCCGCCCAGCCCGCAGTCGCCCGTGGGTGGGAGTATCTGCGGACCGTGCAGGGCGCCGACGGCGGCTGGGCGGGCGCGGCCGGGGTGAACACCAACTCCACCGGGCTGGCCGCCCAGTCGGTGCTTGCCCTGCTCGACAAGGGCGGGTACGTGGGGACGGGCGCGGGCGCCAAGGCGGGCGGCGCCAAGGCCGGCGGCGCCAAAGCAGCCACGGTGGCGGCTGCGGTCGCCGCTGTGCCCGGTGGAACGACCCCGGCCGGCTCCGTCAACGGTGCTCAAGCGGCGTTCGGGTTCCTTGAAGGGTTGCAGCGCGCCGACGGGGGCTTCGACGTGTCGGCGACCCAACCCGGAGACGACGGCACTCGGGTCCGCGCGACCACGCAGGCTGTCCCCCCGCTCGCCGGTGCACTGCTCACCACCGTGCTCGACCCGGTCACTCCTGTCGACCCGCCGCCCACCAGCACCAGCACCACCACGGCTCCGACCACCACCACCACTTCGACAGGCACCACGGCTCCGAGCACCACCAGCACGACGACCACCAGCACGACGACATCGCCGGGAAGCACCACCACCCCGGCGAGTCCCACGGCGACAACCGCACAGACATCCGCACAGACGAGCTCACTGACCAGCTCAGGCGAGTCAACCTCCGCAGGCGGTGGCACCAACCCCTCGGGCCCCACCGCGAGCGGTGACCTGGCCCACACCGGTACACCGGTCGCCGTCGTCGTCGGCCTCGCGCTGGTGCTGCTGCTCGTCGGCCTGGTCCTGCTCGTGGGAGGACGGCTGAAGGCAGGCAGGGACAGGTTGTGACCTGGGTCACTCGGGCCCTGCCGCGGGCGGCGGCCGCCCTCACCGTCGCCGTGGCCGGCCTGGTCGGGGCGGCGGGGGTACCCGCTGACGCCGACCCAGGAGCCTGCACCCCCACGTCCGGCGTCGTTGTCGTCGTCGACTTCCGCCCGTTCGGGGGCGGTGTCCAGCGAGGCTGCGACCCGACGCCGACGACGGGTTTCGAGGCCATGCATACGGCCGGGTTCGCGACAGCCGGCACCTCGCACGACGGTCCGGGCTTCATCTGTCGGATCAACGGACTGCCGACCGCGAGTGCGGACCCCTGCATCGTGACCCCGCCGGCGACCCGGTACTGGTCCTACTGGCACTCACAGCCTGGCCAGGCAGGTTGGTCCTACAGCACGCTGGGGGCGGCCAGCTATCGGCCGACGGCGGGCAGCGTCGACGCCTGGGTCTACGGCGCGAGCGACATCGGTGGCAGTACTGGCGGTCCGAGCTTCTCCGCGGGATCGGTTCGCGCGACGAGCCCGGCCCCGCCGCCGACCGGTGCCGGCGGTGGGGGTGGTGGTGGCGGTGGTGGAGGACCGGCCGGTGGGGGCTCAGGTGGTGGCGGCGGCTCAGGTGGCGGCGCCACGACCGGGGGCGGGTCTGGTGGCGGTGCGGGCTCCGGTGCCGGCGGCTCTGGCTCTGCAGGTGGGACCCCCGGTGGAGGGGGTGTCGGAAACACAGCCGGTGGCTCGGCCGGGGGCAAGCCCATCGCTCCCGGTGTCACCCCGAAGGCGGGTGCGCCGACGACCGGCACTCGAGCGTCGGCAGGTCCAGGTGCCGCCCCCCCAGCCACGCCCTCCTCCAACCCCTCCGCTGCCTCGTCGGCCACGTCCTCGGCTGCCCCCGCGACAGCCGGGCCGACCAGCGCGACGACCCCTCCCGCCGCGGCCGGGTCCGTCTCGGGCGGTGACCCGACCGTGACGGACGTCGTCGCCGCCCCGGCCGGCGCGTCGGTCGGCTCGAGCGACGCGGGATCGGCCGTGCCGACGGTGGTCGCGCTGCTCCTGGTCGCCGCGCTGGGAGGGTCGGCGGCTGTTGTCGCCCGACGTCGCCGGCGAAACGCCGGCTGACTGACGGGCTACGCCTAGATCCGCGTCCGCCTGCGGCCGCCTCCACCGCTCGCGGCGGCCGGGGTCAGGCGGGCTGCCACAGCTCGACCCGGTTGCCCTCAGGATCGGTGGCCCACCCGAAGCGACCCACACCCTCCATGTCCTGCGTCTCCTGTGCGACGTCGGCACCCGCGGAACGCAGCTGGGCCAGCATCGCGTCCAGGTCGCGGACCCGGAAGTTCAGCATCGTGCGCTGGGCGCGAGAGCCGAAGTAGTCGGTCTCGGACTCGAAGGTCGCGAACACAGTCGGCCCGACTTCTTGAAGCCACAGGCCGTTCGCGTCGGCGTCCAAACCCAGACGGTCGACGTACCAAGCTCTCAGAGCCTCCGGGTCCACGGCCCGGATGAAGTACCCACCGATCCCCAACACACGTTCCATCATGCAAGACTGCCAGAGCACCGACACTGATCGCGTCCGGGGTGATGGACAGGGTGATGGACGGGGCGATGCGCGGGGCAACGGCCGAGCGGTCGGCGAGACCGAAGGTGAGTGCGGTCGCCCCGATGAGTTCGCCGGCGTCGGCCGGTCTACCTCTCGACCGAGACAATCGACTGATCGGGGTGCCCGATGGGCCTGCTTCACATCGAGCTGTTCGCGACTCTCGACCTCGTCGGGCAGGCACCGGGCGGCCCCGACGAGGACCCGGAGGGGTTCCCGTTCGGCGGTTGGCAGGCACCCCTGCTCGACGAGGTCGCCGGGGCGCAGGTCGGCGCCGCATACGAGGGCACGGACGCCTTGCTGCTCGGTCGGCGCACGTATGACATCTTCGCCGCCTACTGGCCGCACCAGGAGGGCGGCGCGGATGACGAGATCGCCACCCTCTTCAACAGCGTGCCGAAATATGTGGCGTCACGCGGCACACCCGAGCTCTCGTGGGCCGGGTCCACGCAGCTCGGCCCGGATCTGGCGGGCGCGGTGCGAGAGATCCGTGACCGGCACGACCACGTGAAGGTCGTCGGGAGCCTGAACCTGGTGCAGACCCTCCTGCGTGAGCAGCTCTTCGACCGTCTCGATCTTTGGGTGTTCCCGATCGTTCTCGGCGTCGGGAAGAAGGTGTTCGAAGGTGGTGCGGTGCCCACGAACGTCACCCTTCTCGAACCACCGGTAGCCAGTCCGAAGGGCAGCGTCTATGTACGTTACGGGCGGGCCGGTGGCACGCCCGGAACAGGCGACATGAGCGCACCCGACAGAGGCGTCGAAGCGAACGACTGAAACGCTGGAGATCAGGCTTGATGACTGCCGTCGGAGGGCATGGGCGGCTCATCAATCGGCCCCGGGGTGGGGAGGCCGGGCTGGAGGTCGTGCACGTCGTGGTTGGTGGCCCGCTCGAGGAACCGCAGCAGCTCGACCGGGAACGGCATGACCAGGGTGCTGTTCTTCTCGGCAGCCACCTCCGCCACGGTCTGGAGCAGGCGCAGCTGCAGAGCGGCTGGATCCACCGACATCGTCGCCGCAGCCTGCGCCAGCTTCTTTGACGCTTGGAACTCCCCGTCCGCCGAGATGACGCGAGCGCGACGTTCTCGTTCGGCCTCAGCCTGCCGAGACATCGACCGCTTCATCGACTCCGGCAGCGTCACGTCCTTGACCTCGACCCTTTCGACCTTGACACCCCACGGCTGCTCAGAGGGTGCGTCGATGATCTCGGTCAGCTCCGCGCCGAGCTTCTCGCGGTTCGACAGCAGCTCGTCCAGCTCGGCCTTGCCGATCACCGAGCGCAAGGACGTCTGCGCCAGCTGCGAGATCGCGAACTGGTAGTTCTGCACGTTGACGGCCGCCTTGACCGCGTCGACCACACGGAAGTAGACGACCGCGTCGACCCGAACCGACACGTTGTCCTTCGTGATGCAGTCCTGCGCCGGGATGCTGAGGGTCATGACCTGGAGGTTGACCTTGGTCATCCGATCCACCCCAGGGATCAACCGGGTCAGTCCTGGCCCCCGGGGCGGGTCCTGCACCTTTCCCAGGCGAAAGACGACACCGCTCTCGTACTGCTGCACGACACGGACCGCTGCGGCGGCGCTCACGCAAGCGACAAGGAACAACACGGCAACTACGAGGAGAACGATCATCATGGCGAGCCCGCCCAACGTGCTTGTCTCGGTGCGGGGTCGGCGGCGGCATGGGGTCGGGGCCAGATGAAGCCCTCGCGTCTTCAGAGTACGCCGGTTGCGCAGCGCCCAGACAGTCGCCTCCGAGTGTCCGCCAGCCATCCGTCCAGCTGAGGATCGGACCCTGTGCCGATGCCTCTGCCTGTGCCAAGATGCATCTACCTCACGCACCGGCAGGAGCAAGCCATGACGACTCGGATTCCCCAGGCTGATGTCCCGCGAGGCACGGTGACCGGTTCCGGCCCCTATGCGGTCGGCGACAACGGTGCATACTTCGCCGTCGGCCGACGCTGCCGTCACCTGCGGGCGGATCTGGCGGGAGGCAGCATCGACGCCGACGGCTGTCTGGTCTGCCCCTGGCATCAGTCCACCTATGACGTGACAACAGGTCAGATGACGCGTGGCCCGCAAGGAGGCTTTGCCAAGGTCCCCGGCCTGGGCGCCGCGTTCATGGCACTGACCAAGATCTGGCCACTTCGCCGTGGCACGGTTGCCGTCGACGGGGACGAGCTCCAGATCGACTGACGCTGACCGCGTCCTTGGCCTCGAGGACGCGGTCACCTCGAGGACGGCTACCTCGCCAAACCACCTGATTAGGCTGTCTGTGTGCTGACCGTGGGCCTCACCGGCGGGATGGGGTCGGGCAAGTCCACCGTCGCGGGCGCGTTGCGCACGCTTGGTGCCGTCGTCGTCGACGCCGACGCGGTCGCCAGGGAGGTCATGCGGCCGGATACCGCGACGTTGGCTCGGGTCGCCCAGCGCTTCGGCTCACACCTGGTCAAGGCCGATGGGTCCTTGGACCGAGCCGCGTTGGCAGCCTTGGTCTTTCCCGACCCGCAGGCGTTGGCGGCCCTGGACGCCATCACGACGCCGGCCATCTCTGAGCGGGTTCGGGAGCTGCGCGACCAGGCTCCGACTGGGGCGGTGTCCGTCTTCGACATGCCCCTTCTCGTGGAGCGCCGCTTGTGGCCGAGAGAACACCTCACCGTGGTGGTGGGCGCCGACGAGGAGATACGCGTCAGCCGTCTCGTCAACCAGCGCGGCCTGGACGAGGACGACGCCCGGCATCGGATTGCCGCTCAGGCCACGGACGACGAGCGTCGGGCCGCGGCCGACGTCTGGATCGACAACTCCGGCGAACTGAGCGCAACGGTCGAGCAGGTGGACGACCTCTGGGTACGCCGGTTGGCGCCTTACGAGGCCAACCTCGGGGCCGGCCGCCGCAGCAAGCGCCCGGAGGCCGGTGCCGTCGTCGCCCCAGACCCGACCTGGGCCGCCCAGGGGGCACGCCTCGTGGCCAAGCTGCAGGACGCCCTCGGCGACCGGGCCGTCAGCGTCGACCACATCGGGTCCACCAGCGTGCCCGGGTTGATCGCCAAGGACGTGATCGATGTGCAGGTCGGCGTTCGGCGACTCAAGGACGCGGACGAGGCGGCCTGTGTGGCCGACCTGCGGCGCAGAGGTTTCCTCAGGGTGGAGGGCGTCGTCCAGGACCACCCGCACCCACCGTCGACCGAGCCCCGGGAGTGGCAGAAACGCTTTTACGGTTCCATGGACCCCGGTCGCGTCGCCAATATCCACATTCGCGAGATAGGCTCTCCTGGTTGGGTTTTCGCGATTCGGTTCCGCGACTGGCTGCGTGCGGTGCCCGCGGCGCGGCGGGAGTACGCCGACGAGAAGCGTCGCCTGCTCGCCGTCACCTCCTCGACCCGTGACTACGCCGAGGCCAAGGAACCTTGGTTCGACGCCGCATACCCGAGGGTCATGAAGTGGCCCGGCTCATAGAGCCACTGCTCAGGGTGAGGAGCCGGCCCGCATTCTGAGGGAGAGCCGGCGCACGCTGCTGCGGACCAGGACAACACCGAGCCCGACGCCCTGGCGAACGAGCTGGGGCAGCGCGCGGACAGCTGGGCGGAGACGAGCGGAGCCGGACGACGTGACATCCACGCGGCCCATTCTCCGCCCGTGCGAGGTGACGTCGACCTGAACACCTGAGAAGCGTTCCAGCGGAACGGATATCGGCAGATCACGCCGCAGGCCGCGGCCTGGCAGGCAGCGCAGCAGCGTGGTCAGGTCGGGCGCATCGAGAACGAGGCCGTTGGCCCCGTTGCCCAGGTGGGCCGTCGTCGAACCACGAGCATCGCCGACCTCGAGGGACAGGTCGGCGACGAGCGCGAGGCGAGAAGCGGCGCGCTCAGGAGTGCGAGCCGTTGACGGCTCCACGGTTCTCCTTGTCGGAGGTCGTGATGCGCAGCGTTCCGTTGAGCTTCCAGGACGCCCGAGCGCTGTCGGGTCCCGTCGAGCGGGGCACCTCGACGGTCATGTCGACGAACGTGTAGTCGATGGTTGCCTCCTTGCCGGTGAGATAGGACCACATGTCACGGCCGAGGTCCGAGAACGAGGTTGTGCCGTCGAGGGTGTCGGTGGACATCACAGCTCCTGAGATAGCGGGGCGCACTGCGGCCTGGTCCAGAACGCTGGGCGGCACGTGTGCACTCTCCTCATCCAGTATGCGTGCCCCCCGCAGCGGCCGCACGTCGGGCGGTGGTGGGGGAGCCGTGTCGGTGGCGAGGCATACCGTTGGCGCATGCGTCCGAAGAGCGACATCAAGCGCACCGTGGCCCCCTTCGAGGTGATCTCGGAGTTCTCGCCGAGCGGCGACCAGCCGACCGCGATCGCCGAGATCGCCGAGCGGGTCAAGGGCGGCGAGGGCAACGTCGTCCTGCTCGGTGCCACCGGCACCGGCAAGTCGGCGACCACGGCGTGGGTGATCGAGCAGGTCCAGCGGCCCACCCTCGTCATGGCGCCCAACAAGACGCTGGCGGCCCAGCTGGCCAACGAGTTCCGCGAGCTGCTGCCCAACAACGCCGTCGAGTACTTCGTGTCGTACTACGACTACTACCAGCCCGAGGCATACATCCCGCAGACGGACACCTACATCGAGAAGGACTCCTCGATCAACGACGAGGTCGAGCGGTTGCGGCACAGTGCGACCAACTCGCTGCTGACCCGACGCGACGTCATCGTGGTCGCCTCGGTGTCCTGCATCTACGGTCTCGGGACGCCGCAGGAGTACATCGACCGGATGGTGCGGCTCAAGCTGGGGCAGCAGATCGAGCGCGACGAGCTGTTACGACGGTTCGTGCAGATGCAGTACACCCGCAACGACCTCGCGTTCACCCGTGGCACCTTCCGGGTGCGCGGCGACACCGTGGAGATCATCCCGGTCTACGAGGAGCTGGCGATCCGGATCGAGTTCTTCGGCGACGAGGTCGAGCGGATCTACACCCTCCACCCGCTGACTGGTGAGGTCGTGCACGAGGAGGAGGAGATGTACGTCTTCCCCGCCACGCACTACGTCGCCGGTCCCGAACGGATGGAACGGGCCATCGGCGGGATCGAGCTCGAGCTGGCCGGCCGGCTCGACGAGCTCGAGAAGCAGGGCAAGCTGTTGGAGGCTCAGCGCCTGCGGATGCGCACGACCTACGACATCGAGATGATGCGCCAGGTAGGCTCGTGCAGCGGCATCGAGAACTACTCGCGGCACATCGACGGACGCTCCGCGGGGTCGGCTCCGCACTGCCTGCTCGACTACTTCCCCGAGGACTTCCTGCTCGTCATCGACGAGTCACACCAGACGGTTCCGCAGATCGGGGCGATGTACGAGGGCGACATGTCCCGCAAGCGGATGCTGGTCGACCACGGGTTCCGGCTGCCGAGCGCGATGGACAACCGTCCGCTGATGTGGGAGGAGTTCCTCGACCGGATCGGGCAGACGCTCTACCTCTCTGCGACGCCCGGGCCATATGAGCTGGGGCGCTCCGGCCCCCCGGTCGAGCAGATCATCCGGCCAACCGGCCTCATCGACCCCGAGATCGTGCTGAAGCCGACCAAGGGCCAGATCGACGACCTGCTGCACGAGATCGCGCTGCGGACCGCCAAGAACGAGCGCATCCTCGTCACGACCCTCACCAAGAAGATGGCCGAGGACCTGACCGACTACCTCCTCGACAAGGGCGTCCGGGTCCGCTACCTGCACTCCGACATTGACACTCTGAGGCGAGTGGAGCTGTTGCGAGAGCTGCGGATGGGGGAGTACGACGTGCTGGTCGGCATCAACCTGCTCCGCGAGGGGCTCGACCTGCCCGAGGTGTCGCTGGTCAGCATCCTCGATGCCGACAAGGAGGGGTTCCTGCGGTCGGCACGCAGCCTGATCCAGACCATCGGGCGTGCGGCCCGCAACGTCAGCGGCCAGGTGCACATGTATGCCGACAAGGTCACCCCGTCGATGCAGCAGGCGCTCGACGAGACCAACCGGCGGCGCGAGAAACAGGTCGCCTACAACCTCGAGCGCGGTGTCGACCCTCAGCCGCTGCGCCGGCGGATCGCCGACATCACCGACATGCTGGGCCGCGAGGACGCCGACACCGAGGCGCTGCTCGGCAGCGGGCGCTCCCAGTCCCGCGGCCGGGCGGTCAAGAGCGGCGGGCGCGGGGCGCTGGCCGCGGACATCTCGGTCTCCGCGGGCGGGCGGCACGAGTCGATGGCCGCCTCCGACCTCGCGAACCTCATCCAGGAGCTCACCACTCAGATGCACGGTGCCGCCGGCGAGCTGCACTTCGAGCTCGCGGCCCGGTTGCGCGACGAGCTCGGCGACCTGAAGAAAGAGCTGCGCCAGATGGCGCGGGCCACGTCGTGAAGATCGTCGGGGTGGACGTGTTCGGGTACGACCTGCACTACGCCCACGGCGAGTACGTCATGTCCGGCGACCGGGCGGCGACCAGTGAGATCGGCACCCTCGTGCGCCTGCGGACCGATGCCGGACTCGAGGGGTGGGGTGAGGTCACCCCACTGGGCAACCGCTACCTCCCGACGCACTTCGCCGAGGTGCGAGCCGCGTTGCACACCCTTTCGCCGGCGCTCATCGGCCAGGACGCCTCCAACCTCTCCGGAGTCCGCCGAACGCTCGACGGCGTGCTGCTCGGGGGTGGCTACGCCAAGAGCGCGGTCGATGTCGCGTGTTGGGACCTCCTTGGGCAGCGGGCCGGACTCCCTGTGTCGGCGTTGCTCGGCGGCGTGCTGCAGGAGGACTTCCCGCTCTACGAGGCCGTCCCCCTCGGCTCACCCGAGCAGATGACCGACTTCGTGCTCCGGCGCAGCGCAGGCGGCATCCATCGCTTCCAGCTGAAGGTCGGCAACAACCCCCACGAGGACGCGGCCCGGACCCGCGCGGTGGTGCTCGCTGCGGAGCCGGACACCGTGGTCGTCGCCGACGCCAACGGAGGATGGAACCTGCGCGACGCGACCACCGCGGTGCGCGAGATGGCCGACCTCCCGATCTTCGTCGAGCAGCCGTGTCAGGACACCGACGACTGCGCCCGCGCGATGCGGCACTGTGCCCTGCCACTCGTCCTCGACGAGTCGGTCGTCACCATCAAGGACGTCATCGAGGCCAAACACGAGGCGGGGGCCGTCTGCGTGAACGTCAAGATCAGCCGGGTGGGCGGGCTCACGCAGGCAGCCCAGATCCGCGACCTCATGCAGGAGCTCAACTTGATGGTCTCGATCGAGGACACCTGGGGAGGCGACGTGGTCAGCGCGGCGGTCAGCCACCTGGCCGCCAGCACTCGTCCCGAGAGCATGCTCAACGTCTCGTTCATGAACGACTGGACTGACGGCCACGTCGCCGGCTGGCTGCCGCGGTCCCGGGACGGGCGAGGCTCGGCGCCCACCGGACCGGGTCTCGGCATCACGGTCTCCACCGATGGTCTGGAGCCGCTCTTCAGCGTGCCGTGAGCCGCCGTCCTGACTCAGCTCTACCTCGGCTTGTCGCTCGGCTCGTACCTCGGCTCAGGGCATCCCCACCCCAGCCGGGCCGAAAACCACCGGGAGGTCAGCCGCTGGTCTCGAGCCGCCCGTCGATGCGGCGGATGAGCTGCCACGGGTTGTCGTCGCGCAACGCCTCCGGAAGCAGCTCCGCCGGGACGTCCTGGTAGCAGACCGGTCGTTGGAAACGTTCGATGGCCAGCGTGCCGACCGAGGTGCCTCGGCTGTCGGACGTCGCCGGGAACGGCCCGCCGTGCACCATCGCCGGACACACCTCGACACCAGTGGGCCACCCGTTGAAGAGCACCCGGCCGGCGAGCGACTCCAGCACGGGCAGCAGCCGGGCGGCGTCGAGCCGGTCCGACGGTGCGGCATGGATGGTGGCGGTCAGCTGGCCCCCCAGCTCGGTTAGCGGCTCGACCAGCTCGTCTGTGTCCGAGAACCGCACGAGCAGGCCGCTGGCGCCGAACACCTCCTCCTGCAACACCGGGTCTGCGACGACATCGGCGAGGTCGGCCTCCAGGACGGTGCTGGCCGGGGCGTTGGACCCGCGGCCGGCGGCTCCTTGGGCCACGAGACGCAACCGCTGGTCGGAGCGCAGGGCTGCGCGGCCCTCCTCGAAGGTCTCGCGGATCCGGGAGGTCAACATGGTCTGTCCGACCGTCTCCCCACCCGCCCGGCCAACGGCGGCAACAAAGGCGTCGCCCACCTGGCTCCTCGGGACGAACACGAGGCCGGGGTTGGTGCAGAACTGTCCAGAGCCCATCGTCAGCGAGGCGAGGTACCCCGAGGCCAGCCCTTCGTGGTCGGCGTCGAGTGCACCCTCGAGCAGTATCACCGGGTTGGTCGACGACATCTCGGCATAGACGGGAATCGGCTGCGGGCGGCCCGCAGCCGCGGCGACGAGTGCGAGCCCGCCTCGCCGCGAGCCGGTGAACCCGACCGCCTGCACCCGCGGGTCTCGCACCAGAGCGGTGCCCACCTCGATCCCGAGCCCGTGCACGAGTGAGAACACACCTTCGGGCATACCGGTGCTGGCGGCCGCGTCCCCGACCGCGCGAGCGACGAGCTCGGCGGTCCCGGGGTGGGCGGGATGGGCCTTGACGATGACCGGGCACCCGGCGGCGAGCGCCGCAGCGGTGTCACCGCCGGCGGTCGAGAACGCGAGAGGGAAGTTGCTGGCGCCGAAGACGACGACCGGCCCGAGAGGCACCTGCCACATCCGGACGTCCGGCCGCGGGAGGGGCGCGCGGTCCGGCAGTGCGGGGTCGATCCGGACGCCGAGGTGGTCACCCTGGCGGACGACGCCGGCGAACAGCCGCAGCTGCGCGCAGGTGCGCCCCCGCTCACCGGTGAGCCGATCCAGGCCGAGCCCCGACTCTGCATGCGCCCTGTCGAGCAGTGCGTCACCGGTCGCCTCGATCGCGTCGGCGACGGCCTCGAGGAACCGCGCCCGCTGTGCGGGCGTCGTGCTGCGATAGGGGTCGAAGGCCTCTGCTGCCGCAGCGGTCGCCATCTGCACCTGCTGGACGGACAGCGCCGAGAAGGAGGGTTCGAGCTCGCGCCCCGTCGAGGGGTCAACGGCCCGGTATGAGCCACCCGTCCCGAGGACCTGGCGTCCTGCGATGATCGAGCGTCCCGTCGGTGCCTGGGATGTTGTCGTGGGTGCCATGTCCGTGTTCGCCCTCCCCGTCCCGTGCGTCAGTGCTCGGTGACATCCTATTGACCGACCTGCAGACGGGGGAGATGAGCATGGGCCGCGCACACCAAATCGTGGTGATCGGTGCCGGCATCATCGGTGCCGCCTGCGCCCATGAGCTGGCGCGGGCGGGCATCAGCACCGTGGTGGTCGACCGAGGGGAAGTCGGCTCCGGCACGACCAGCCGTGGTGAAGGCAATATCCTCGTCTCGGACAAGGGACCGGGCCTCGAGCTGGAGCTTGCGCTGCTCAGCCGAGACCAGTGGCTGCAGCTCGGCGACGAGCTCGGCACCGACACGGTCGAGCTGGACGCCAAAGGCGGACTGGTCGTCGCCGCCACCCGGCCGGCCATGACGGCCCTCGCGGGCTTCGCCGACAGCCAGCGGGGCGCTGGGGTGCAGGTTGACGACGTCGACCGCCCGCGCGACCGGGAGCCGCATCTGGCCGAGGATCTGCTCGGTGCGCGTTACTACCCCCAGGACATGCAGGTGCAGCCGGTGCTCGCCGCGGCCGCGTTGCTCGGTGCCGCTCGAGCGCTCGGAGCCGACTACCGGCCCTTCACCGAGATATCCGCTCCGGTTCTCGGTTCGAATGGACTCCTCACCGGTGTTCGCACGACGTCCGGCGACGTCATCGGCGCTGACGCGGTCGTCAACGCGGCCGGCAGCTGGGGTGGGGTGGTCTCCGAACGCCTCGGTGCGCCCATCCCCGTCCTGCCCCGCCGCGGATTCATCCTCGTCACCGAGCCGGTGCCACGCCTGGTGCGCCACAAGGTCTACTCCGCCGACTACGTCGACAACGTCGGCTCCTCCGAGGAGAACCTCCAGACGTCGTGCGTGGTCGAGTGGACCCGCGGGGGACCGATCCTCATCGGCGCCAGCCGCGAAAGGGTCGGGTTCGACCCCACCCTGAGCCCCAGCACGGTTGCCCGGCTGGCCTCCAGCGCCGCACGGATCCTGCCGGTCCTGCGTGGTCTGTCGGTCATCCGGGTCTACCGAGGCTTCCGGCCCTACTGCGCCGACCACCTGCCGGTCATCGGACCGGATCCTCGCCAGCCGGCACTGATCCACGCCTGTGGGCACGAGGGTGCCGGCATCGGGTTGGCACCGGGGACGGCGCAGCTGGTCCGCGAGTACGTCGTCGGTGGCACTGAGCTGCCCCGGCGGTTCACCGGGCTGCTGCCCGACCGGTTCTTCCCGCCGACGGACGGTGTGGTGACGTCCGGCGAGTCCAGCGTCTCCGGTCAGGTCGCATGAGCAGCTTCGAGCTGGACGGCAGCCCGATCCCGTTCCGCGACGGTCAGACCGTCGGCGGGGCCCTCGTCGGCCACGGCATCACGTCCTGGCGCTCGACCAGGCATACGGGACGGCCACGCGGGCTGTTCTGCGGCATCGGGGTCTGTTTCGACTGTCTCGTCGTCATCGACGGCGTGCCCAACCAGCGGGCCTGCCTCGTGCTCGCGACCGAGCAGCTGGCGGTCTCGACACAGGAAGGCACCGGCCGTGTCGAGTGACGTCGACGAGTCCGTCCACCGCAACGAGCCGGCATCCCAGGCGTCCACCGACGTCGTGGTGGTCGGAGCGGGTCCGGCCGGTCTGGCGGCTGCCGCGGTCATCCTCGCGCAGCCGCAGACCCGAGTCACCGTCGTGGACACCGGGGCGGGGCCAGGAGGTCAGTACTGGCGCCAGCCTGGCCCAGGATCGGGACGGGCCGCCCTTGCTGCCGGACCGCTTCGGGCGCTTCATCACGACCTGAGCGTGTTCGACGAGCTCTCCGCCTTGCTGGCGACGGCCGAGCGGAGCGGTCGCCTCGAGCTGCTCACCAGCTGCCAGGTCTGGGCGGTCACACCAGACGCCGACGCATACGCCGACGCATACGCCGACGCATACGCCGCGCACATCGTCGCCCGGGTCCGTCCGGGCCAGGAGCGCTCGCTCGTGCGCCGCTCGGGCGCCGTCCTGCTGGCGACGGGTGCTTATGACCGGGTGCTGCCGTTCCCGGGATGGGATCTGCCCGGAGTGATGACCGCCGGTGCGCTCCAGGCGCTGCTCAAGGGCAATGACGTGCTCGCCGGCCGGCGGGTGGCCGTCGGCGGCACCGGTCCCTTCCTGCTGCCGGTCGCCGCGGGCCTGGCCTCGCGCGGTGCTCGAGTGGTCGGCGTCTTCGAGGCCAACCGGCCTACCGGCTGGCTTCCTCACCTCGGCGCCGTCGCCGCCAACGCCGGCAGGCTCGGTGAGGGGCTCGGCTACGGCGCCACGCTCGTGCGCCATCGGGTTCCCGTCCGCCTGAGCACCATGGTCAGCGCCGCCCACGGGGAGCGCCGGGTGGAGGCGGTGACCACCGTGCGCCTGGACCGGCGGGGCGCTCGTCTACAGGGTTCCGAGGAGCGGCACGCCGTCGACGCCGTCGGGATCGGCTGGGGCTTCACGCCCCAGCTGGACCTGGCCCTCACGCTGGGTTGCGAGCTGGCGGTCGAGCCGGACGGCACGCGGGTCGTGCGTGTGGATGCGAGCCAGACCACGAGCCGCCCGGGTGTCTACGCCGCCGGCGAGACGTGCGGTGTCGGCGGTGCGGCCCTTGCCGTAGCCGAGGGACGTCTCGCGGCCGCAGCCATCCTGCGACGGCTCGGCCGGCCGGAGGCGACCGGACCTGGGGAGCGTCAGGAGCTGCGGAGGGTCGTCCGGCTGCGCCGGTTCGCTGCGGCCATGCAGCATGCCTACCCGGTCCCGCAGGGCTGGCGAGACGGGCTGACCGACGACACCGTGTTCTGCCGGTGTGAGGAGACGACCTTCGCGACGGTGCAGTCGGCGATGCGTGAGCACGGCTGCAGCGACGCGCGACAGCTCAAACAGCTGACGAGGGTGGGCATGGGCTGGTGCCAGGGCAGGGTATGCGGGTATGCCGCCGACCTGGTCACCGGGGGATCTCCTGGCACGCCTGGAGAGCGTCTGCTGGCGGCCCCGATCAGCCTGGGGGCGTTGGCCGAGCTGGACGAGACATCAGGCTCCACACTCCCTCACCATACGGTGTAATGTAACATTGCACAGACAAGGGCTATCGACGGGATTCTCATGAGCGAGTCACAGCAGCGCCAGCCGTGGCACGGGGTGCACGTGGCCACCAGCCTCCAGTTCTCTTCCGGCGGCGAGGTGGACCTGGGCGCCTACAGGGACAACGTCGCCTGGCTGGTCGAGCAGGGGGTCGACGGGGTGGCTCCGAACGGCTCGCTGGGCGAGTACCAGTCGCTGTCCTGGCCGGAGCGTGATGCCGTGGTCGAGGCAGCGCGGTCCGTGGCCCCAGAGGGCTTCATCGTCATGCCCGGTGTCGGCGCCTACAGCGGGCGGGAGGCGAAGCGACACGCGCAGGTCGCCAAGGACCTCGGCTGTCAGGTGGTGATGGCGCTGCCCCCGAACACCTACCGTGCCGACGCCCGTTCGGTCCTCGAACACTACGAGCTCGTCGCGGGCGTGGGCCTGCCGGTGACGGCCTACAACAACCCGATCGACACCAAGGTCGACCTCACCCCACCGTTGCTGGCCAAGCTCTATGCCGAAGGGTTCATCGTCGGGGTGAAGGAGTTCTCCGGAGATGTGCGACGGTGCTACGAGATTGCCGAGCTGGCCCCCGGCCTGGACCTGATGATCGGCACCGACGACACCGTGCTCGAGGTCGCGTTGGCCGGTGCCAAGGGCTGGGTGGCCGGCTACCCTCAGGTCTTTCCCCACGCCTGCCTGGCGCTCTACCGCGCGGCCGTGGCCATGGACCTCGAGACCGCCCTTCCCCTCTACCGCCAGATGCACGCGGTGCTGCGCTGGGACTCCAAGACCGAGTTCGTCCAGGCCATCAAGCTGGGCCAGGACCTCATCGGCCGCAACGGTGGGGTCTGCCGCCCGCCACGTCAGGCCCTCTCCGCCGAGGTCGCCGAGGTTGTCCGCAGCTCCACGCAGGCGCTGATCGACGCCGGCGTACGATAAGACGTGCGCTCGAAGGTCGTCTACCAGGCGGTCGACTCGCACACTGAGGGGATGCCCACCCGCGTCATCGTCGGGGGAGTCGGCACCTTGCCGGGCGCCACCATGGCCGAGCGGCGGCTCCGTTTCATGGCCGAACGCGACGATGTTCGCACCCTGCTCATGTGCGAGCCGCGCGGGCACGCCTCGATGTCCGGGGCGATCCTCCAGCCGTCGACGCGACCGGACGCCGACTATGGCGTGCTCTACATCGAGGTCTCGGGCTGCCTGCCGATGTGCGGCCACGGCACCATCGGGGTGGCCACGGTGCTTGTGGAGACGGGGATGGTGGCGGTCTCCGAGCCGGAGACCGTGGTACGCCTCGACACCCCGGCCGGACTCGTGGTCGCCCGGGTGGCCGTACGTGACGGTCGAGCGCTGCACGTCACCCTGGAGAACGTCCCGTCCTACTGTCACGCCCTCGACCAGGTCGTCGAGGTGCCGGGCTTCGGCGCGGTGCGTTACGACATCGCATACGGCGGCAACTTCTACGCCTTCGTCAAGCTCGCCGAGCTGGGACTGCCCTTCGAGCGCTCGGCCAAGCAGCGACTGTTGGAGGCGGGCCTGGCCATCATGGCTGCGGTCAACGAGCAGAACCCCGTGGTCCATCCAGAACGCCCTGACATCGACGTCTGCCACCACGTCTACCTCGAGGCGGCGGACTCCACGACCCGGCACTCGAAGCACGCGATGGCCATCTTCCCGGGTTGGTTCGACAGGTCGCCCTGCGGGACCGGGACCAGCGCCCGGCTCGCCCAGCTGAGTGCGCGGGGGCTGCTCGGGCTCGGCGAGGAGATCGTCAACGAGTCGTTGATCGGCAGTCAGTTCCGCGCCCGGATACTGAACGAGACGACCGTATGCGGTCGCCCGGCGGTGCTCCCGAGTGTCACCGGCCGGGCCTGGATCACCGGCACCGCGCAGTACCTGCTCGACCCGAGTGACCCGTTCCCCGCCGGCTTCGTAATGTAACGGGCCGCTCACAGTTCGGTAACAGGCGTCGAGGCGATCTGGCGCGGCGCGGTCCAGCCACCTACGTTGTGTGCAATGTCACACAGCGCTGTGAGGCCCAGGCTCCCTGGCACGGTTCGCTGCAGCGGTCCATTTTGAGAATTGGAGCACCCCATGTCCCAGCGCACGGTCTCGACGAAGAGCACGGTCTCGACAAAGAGCACGGTCCGGGCCGTCACGATGGTCGCGGCGGCCAGCACGGCTCTCGTCCTGTCCGCGTGCGGCGGAGGGGGCTTGACCGACAGCTCCGGCAACGCCGGACCCTCGGGGGGCTCCGGAGGCACTGGAGACATCTCCTTGGGCATGCTCACCCCGCTGACCGGCAGCAGCGCGGCCATCGGGCCCTACATGAAGAACGGCGCCCAGCTGGCGATCGACGAGATCAACGCCGCGGGTGGGGTGCTCGGCCGCAAGCTGGCGCTGTCTGTCGAGGACGAGGCGTGTGACCCGAAGACGGCGGCTGCCGGCGCGGCCAAGCTGGTCACGGCGGGCATCAAGGTGTCGGTCGGCGGCTACTGCTCGTCGGCCACGCTGCCGACACTGTCGATCTTCAACAAGGCGAACATCCCCATGATCATCCCCGCCGCGAACTCGGGGGACCTGCTCAAGGACAAGCTGCCCAACGTGTTCCTCATCAACGGGACGGGCACACAGCAGGCCGCGGCGGCGGTCGGGTTCATCAAGAAGTCGGGGGCCACCGCGGTGGCACTGGTCGACGACAACACCTCGTACTCCACCAACATCACCAAGCTGACGGCCGCCTCGATCCCCTCCGACGGTGGGGGCGCCAAGATCGTCAACCAGCAGTCGGTCACAGCGGGGGAGTCGGACTACTCGGCGGCGGTGACGGCGATCCTCAACGCCAAGCCCGACTTCGTCTACTGGACGGGGTACTACCAGGAGGGCGGGCTGATCATCAAGCAGCTACGCAACGCGGGCTACACGGGCAAGATCATGGTCGCCGACGGGTCGGTCGACAAGCAGCTCGTGTCGATCGCCGGTGAGGCCAACGCCCAAGGCGTCTTCGCCACGATGACGCAGACGCCTCAGACAATCCCGGGCGGCGAGGCGTGGATCGCCAAGTACAAGAAGGCGTTCAACTCCGACCCGGGACCGTACTCCACCCAGTCCTATGACGCCGTGCGCGTCGCCGGGGAGGCGATCAAGAACGCCGGGTCCACCGACGGGCCGGCGGTCATCAAGGCGCTCGAGAACATCAGCGGGTTCAAGATCTTCAGCGGCATGCTCAAGTTCACGCCGGAGCACACCCTCAGCGAGGGTGGGTTCGAGATCCTCGTCGTCAAGGGTCAGGACTTCGCAACGCAGTGACGGGCCCGTGACCTCAGAGGGAGACCGATGGACTACCTGCTCCAGCTCGTCCTCAACGGGTTGTTCGTCGGCGCCTTCTATGGCCTGGTCGCCCTCGGCTACTCGATCGTCTACGGCATCATCAAGCTGCTGAACTTCGCGCACGGCGACATCTACATGGTCGGCGCCTTCGTGGGCTACACCGTGCTGGCGGCCGGACTGGCCACGCTGGGGGGCGGCTCGCTACTCACCCTGGTCGTCGTGCTCATCGTCGCCATGCTCGTCACCGGCACGTTGGGAGTGGCGCTCGAGCGGGTGGCCTACCGGCCGCTGCGGTGGGCCCCACGGCTGTCGGTGCTCATCACCGCGGTCGGAGCCAGCTTCGCGCTCGAGTACGGCGTCGCCATCATCTACGGACCCAACCCGCGGGTCTACCCAGTGACCTTCGGAACCGGGTCGGTGAATGTCCTGGGAGCCAGGATCACCGTGGCCCAGCTGCTGATGATGGCCATTGCGCTCGTGCTCATGGTCGGCCTCGACCAGCTGGTGCGGCGCACCCGACAGGGGCGGGCCATGCGGGCCATCTCCCAGGACCCCCGGGCCTGCCTCCTGATGGGCATCAACGTCGACAACGTCATCTCTCGGACGTTCTTCCTCGGCAGCGCGCTGGCCGGGGCGGCCGGGGTGATGGCCGGTGCCTACTACGGCAAGGTGGACTTCCTCATGGGCTTCATCATCGGCCTGAAGGCCTTCACAGCGGCGGTGATCGGTGGCATCGGGAACCTGCGCGGGGCGGTGCTCGGAGCGATCGTCCTTGGCCTGCTCGAGTCGTTCGGGACGGCGTGGCTGGGCAGCGAGTGGCGCGACGTCTTCGCCTTCGGCTTTCTCATCCTGTTCCTCACGGTGCGCCCGACCGGGCTGCTCGGCGAGCGAGTGACGGAGCGCGTCTGATGGCCGACGAGCAAGGACCGTCGGACTTCGTCGCCGCCGTCGAAGAGCATGGCGCTGCCAACGTGGCCGGCGCGGGCACCGGCCTCAAGCCGCGCCGGAGCGCGCCGACCGTCGCCAGCCGGCTGCTGGCCTCCCCGATCTTCGGGGTCGTCGTCCTCGCCCTCGCTGTCGCCCTGCCCTTCGTCAACAGCTCGGCCTACGCGATCCGCATCTCCACCGACGCGTTGATCTTCGTCATGCTGGCGGTGGGCCTCAACGTCGTCGTGGGCTACTGCGGCCTGCTCGACCTCGGGTATGCCGCGTTCTTCGCCATCGGTGCCTACACCTCGGGCGTCCTCGCGACGACCTTCGGATGGCCGATCCTGCTCACCATCCCGGTCGTCCTCCTCACGTCGGTATTGGGGGGGCTGCTCATCGGCGGCCCCACCCTCAGGCTGCGTAGCGACTACCTGGCGATCGTCACGCTCGGTTTTGGGGAGATCATCCGGATCACCGCCAACAACCTCGACCTCACCGGCGGTCCGAACGGCGTCTATGGCATCCCCGACTTCGGCAGCTTCGGCCTGCGCGCTGACATCACCACCTACTGGATCGTCGTCGTCGTCGTGGCAGCCGCGGTGCTCGCATCGGCTCGGCTCGGGAAGGGGCGGCTCGGGCGCGCCTGGCGCTTCGTGCGCGAGGACGAGGACGCCGCCGAGGCGATGGGCATCCACACCTACCGGGTCAAGTTCGCCGCCTATGTCACGGGTGCGATCTTCGGCGGTCTGGCCGGAGTCCTGTTCGCCGTGCACCAGACCGCCATCTCTCCGCCGAGCTTCAACTTCCTGTGGTCGGCCCTGATCCTCATGGCCGTCGTGCTGGGAGGTATGGGTTCGACACCTGGGGTCGTCGTCGGCGCCCTCGTGATCAGCCTGCTTCCCGAGCTGCTGCGCGGAGCCCAGAACTGGCGCTACCTGATCTTCGGCGTGCTTCTCATCGTGCTGATGATCTTCCGGCCGCAAGGCATCTGGCCGACCCGGGTGAGCGAACGGGTGGCGAAGGTCAAGGAGCAGCCGGAACCGGTGGAGGAGCAGACTCGATGACCTCCGATGTGCTCCTGGACGTCAGGCAGATGTCCGTGGCCTTCGGCGGCGTCCGCGCCGTCGACGGGCTGTCCTTCGTCGTCCAGCGCGGAGAGGTCCTTTCCGCCATCGGGCCAAACGGCGCCGGCAAGACCAGCGCGTTCAACTGCATCACGGGGTTCTACAAACCGAGCGCTGGGTCGGTGCGCTTCGACGGCGTGGACATCACCGGTCAGCGTCCGGCCAACATCGCGGCGATGGGAGTCGCCCGCACCTTCCAGAACCTGCGCCTCTTCGGCGAGCTCACCGTCCTCGACAACGTGCGCGCCGGCATGCACGTGCGGATCAAGGAGAACGCCTTCGACGCGATTCTGCACACCCCGCGCTACCGCCGAGCCGAGCAGCAGGCAACGGTTGAGGCACATCGCTGGCTCGACTTCGTCGGAGCCTCCCGCAACCGCGGTGGGGCGGTCCGGAACCTGCCCTACGGGGAGCAGCGGCGCGTCGAGATCGCCCGCGCTCTCGCGCGCGAGCCCAAGATGCTGCTGCTCGACGAGCCAGCGGCCGGGCTGAACCACGGCGAGAAGGAGCAGCTGCTCGGGCTGCTGCGCAAGATCTCACAGCTCGGCACCGCCGTCGTGCTCATCGAACACGACATGGGTCTGGTCATGGAGGTCTCACACCGGGTCGTCGTCCTCAACTACGGCAAGGAGATCGCCGAAGGGACTCCCGATCAGGTGCGGTCCGACCCCGCCGTGATCGAGGCATACCTCGGCGCCGACGTGGCTCACGACGGCCCGATGACCGACGAAGGGCCCTCATGACCGACGCACTCAAGGTGACCGACCTCAGCGTCAGCTACGGCAAGGTGGAGGCCCTGCGCGGGCTGAACCTGACGGTGGGAGATGGTGAGACCGTCTCGTTGCTGGGCAACAACGGCGCGGGCAAGTCGACGACGGTTGCCGCCATCTCTGGGCTGGTGCCCTCGGTGTCCGGCTCCATCACCGCCTTCGGCAAGGACATCACCGGGGCCAAGCCGTGGGACCTCGTCCAGATGGGCATCGTCCACGTCCCGGAGGGACGGCGGATCTTCTCGCGACTGTCGGTGCACGAGAACCTGCTTATCGGCGGGTACACGGTCGCGGACCGTCGGGCCATCGACGAGCGCATCGCGGAGGTGTACGCGCTGCTGCCGAGGATGGCCGAGCGACGGAGCCAGCAGGGCGGGACGCTGTCCGGTGGAGAACAACAGATGCTGGCCATCGGCCGGGCGATGATCGCCGGACCTCGGCTGCTCATGCTCGACGAGCCCTCGATGGGCCTGGCGCCGCTGATGGTCGCGCAGATCATGGACATCATCCGGACCATCAACGAACGGGGCACGTCGGTTCTGCTCATCGAGCAGAACGCCCGCGCCGCACTCAAGGTGGCGCGTCGTGGATACGTCCTCGACGCCGGTGTGGTCTCGATCGAAGGAAGCGCGGCGCAGCTGAGTGCGGACCGCCGAGTCGCCGAGGCGTACCTTGGCAAGTAGCCCGCAAGACGGGGAAGGATGCCGCACAGCAATCTCGGCAGGTCGTCGGAGGCGGAGATCGGAGCCACCGATATGACCGAGGCGGCACTGTCCGTGCCGAGCTTCACGAACCAGGCCAACCTGCGCGAACAGGTACGCGAGGCGCTGCGTGCGCTGCTCATCACCGGTCAGATGCGGCCCGGGCACCTGTACTCCGCACCGCGGCTTGCCGCCGAGTTCGGCGTCTCTCCCACCCCGGTGCGGGAGGCCATGCTCGACCTGGTCAGCGAAGGCCTGGTCGAGGTGGCCCGCAACAAGGGATTTCGGGTCACCCACCTCAAGGAGAGCGATCTCGACGAGATTGCCGAGCTGCGGGGGTTGATCGAGGTTCCCGTCATGCGGTCCGTCGCGGAAGCATGCACCGGGCCGCTCGCGTTGGAGGTCGAACGCCTCCGGGCGGTGGCGAGGCGGATCGTCACGGCGGCAGCCGAGTCAGACCTCGTCACCTACACCGAAGCCGACAACGAGTTCCACCTGCGCTTCCTCGCGCTGCACGGGAACGAGCATGTGGTCACCGTCGTCCGCGACCTTCGACGCCGGTCACGGCTCTACGGCCTGGAGGCGCTGGCCGCCGCCGGCGTGCTCGCCCAGCTCGCCGAGGAGCACGAAGCGATGGTCGGGGCAGCGCTGGACCGTGACGGGGAGGCGATGGAAACCCTGATGAGCCAGCACATCGGACACATCCGGTCCACCTGGGCACTCCCCCTGTCCCCGTCCTCAGAGGCCTGACCAGCCGCTGCGCGCAGGTCCGACCACCGCTCGGGCCAGCACCGCCTCGGCGACGACGAGGTCCTCCCAGGACATGCCTGAGCCCTTGAACAGCGCAGGCCCGGGCCGGGGATGAGCTCGGCCCAGCGCGATCTCGCGCATGGGGACCAGGTTGCGCGCGTCCAGGGCGCCCTCTGCTTCGGCCATCACCACGTCTCCGCACTCGCGGCGCGCAGTCGCCACGTCCTCCACCACCACGGTCGCCCGACGACAGAACGCTGCGTCGACCTCCCGAGCGTCGGGCTCGTGCGAGCCGACCGCGACCACCGCGACACCATCTCCGAGCAGGTCGGAGTCGAACAGCGGTGTCCGCGCGGTGGTGGCGCAGACGACGACGTCTGCCGTCCGCAGTGCCGAGGTGACGTCCGGGGCACCGGCAGTGAGCACCCGCACCTCCAGTGGCAGGTCCGGTAGGCGCACCCGGTCGGGCTCGCGGACGACGAAGTCCACGCGGTCGATCGGGTGCAGCGCGGCCAGGGCTCGCGCGTGGCCGCAGCCTTGGGGACCGGCCCCGAAGACGACGAGCCGCAGCGGAGGCTGGAGCTGCTCGAGCCACGGTCGCACAGCGGCCACCGAGACCGCCGGGGTCCGTATGGTGGTCAGGGCCATCCCGTCCAACACGGCCACGGGGGACAAGGCACCGGCGTCGAAGAGCACATAGACAGCCCCGATCCTCGGCAGGCCGCGGGAGGGGTTGCCGGGGGCGATGGTCGCCAGCTTGACCCCGACGTACCGGGCGCTCTCCGCGGGCATCAGCAGCAGCTCACCCGCCCGGAGGGTCACCGTCGATCGGGGCACCCCCTGAACGGGGTCGACGTCGTGCCGCAGTGCCGATGTGATCGCCTCCACCGCGGCCGCGGACGGCAGGGCCGCGGCGACGGCCGCGGCGTCCAGGTATCTCAGCGGCTCGGTCCCCTCGGAGGTCACCGCAGGACGAACCCCGGCACCATGTCGTCGCGTGGGTCGACGACGAAAAGGTGCTCACCCGTGCGGTGTGCCTGACCGGTGATCGAGGGGATGACCGCGGCGTACCCGTCCACGGTCGTCTCGCCGACCACCCGGGCGTAGAACCGGGAACCGATGATCGAGTCATGGACCAGGACCTGCCCTCGAGGCAGCCGACCCGTCGCGGACAGGGCCGCGACGCGCGACGCGGTGCCTGACCCGCACGGAGACCGGTCCAGCTCGCCGTCGGCAAAGATCGTCACGTTGCGCTGGTGCAGGCCGCCGGGGACAGACCCCTGGTCCTCGTACAAGATCGTGCCGTAGATCCCACTGAGTCGATCGTCCGACCGATGACGCGCTGATGCGTGGCCGTAGAGCCCATTCTTCACCTCGCGGCCCAGCAAGATGAGCTCGGCGAACTGCTCGGGCACCACCGCCAGACCCACACTGCGAACGTCGACGTGGGCATACAGGGCCCCGCCGTAGGCCACCGCCACCGTGACCTCGCCCCGCGATGTGGATACGGCGACGTCCTCGGCCACGAGATATCCGGGCACGTTCACGAAGTCCACCGAGGTCACCGCACCATGCTCGGTATGCACCCGCGCCGTGACCCGCCCTGACGGCACGTCCACCACGACGTCGGTGGTGCCGTCCTGCGGCGCCTCGACACGGCCGGACTCCACGGCCCAGGTGGCCAGCGCGATGGTGCCGTGCCCGCAGGCGGTCGAGAACCCGTCCTTGTGCCAGAACAGCACACCGAGATGAGCCCCGTCGTCGTCCGGCGGCACGAGGAACCCGCCGTACATGTCGGCGTGACCGCGCGGCTCGAAACACAACAACCGTCGCAGGCCATCGCTGGCCGGATCGGTGCCGGCGCGGGCCCGACGGTCGGCGACACTGGACCCCGGCAGAGACACTGGAGGCTCCGGCACGATACGGAACGGCTCCCCGCCCGTGTGGTAGTCCACGGTGCGAACCGGTTCGCTAAGCATCAGCCCAGACTAGTGACCTTGCTCGGACCGAGGGCGGGCTCAGGAGTCGGTGGGCGAGCCTTCCGCGCGGCTGCGGTCGTGAGCGGTCTTGGCGAGACTTGCCACGGTCGTGACCGTGAGGATCAGCACGATCGCGCCGAGCGAGACCGAGATCGGGATGTCTGGGACCGGGAGCGGGTCGCCACCGTTGAGGAACGGCAGGTTGTTCTCGTGGAGGGCGTGCAGGATCAGCTTGACGCCGATGAACGCCAGGAGCACGGACAGACCGATGCTGAGGTACACCAACCGTTCCAGGAGACCGCCGATGAGGAAGTAGAGCTGCCGCAGGCCCATCAACGCGAAGATGTTGGCGGTCAGGACGAGGTAGGGCTCCTTGGTCAGCCCGTAGATTGCCGGGATCGAGTCGAGCGCGAACAGCAGGTCCGTCGTCCCCAACGCCAGGATGACGATGAACATCGGGGTCAGCAGCCGCGTGCCGTCGACCTTGGCGATCAGCTTGGTGCCGTGCCAGTCCTGCGCCACGGGGAACCGGTGTCGCACCCAGGTGAGCAGCCGGTTCTCCTCGAAGTCCTCGTCGTCGGACTGACCCTCCCGGGCCAGGTTGACGGCGGTATAGATGAGGAACGCCCCGAAGATGTAGAACACCCAGGCGTACTGGTTGATCACCGCCGCGCCGAGGGCGATGAACACACCGCGCAGCACGATCGCGATGATGATGCCGATGAGCAGCGCCTCCTGCTGCAGCTTCTCTGGCACGACGAACTTCCTCATGATCAGCAGGAAGACGAACAGGTTGTCGATCGACAGCGAGTACTCGGTGAGCCAGCCCGCAACGAACTCGCCCGCGAACTGGCCGCCGGAGTGGAACCAGATCCAGATCCCGAACGCGACCGCAAGACCGACATACATGGCGAGCGCCAGCGCGCACTCGCGCATGGTGGGGACGTGCGGTCGCCGGCCGACAACGACGACGTCCCAGGCGAGGAACAGCGACATGGCGCCGATGGTGACCCACCAGGTCAAAGGGGAGACGTCCACGGTTCAGCGAGCCTTCCGGTCACGGTGCATGAATGCGCAACCGGAGGTCTCTCCCGCCCGAATGGACGGACCGGCCCCCCGGGCGCCTCGACCGTTGAGGGCCGAGAACGCCGTGATGACGAGGAAACCGCACGCGGGGATACTCCCCTCCGTAACCAGCCCATGGTGTCACAGGTGGGCCGGTGCGCCCGCGCAGCGTCCTCAGTCAGACGTCGGCGGCCGGCGGGACGTGGGCAGCCTGGCGACGACGAGGTCGTAGGACGCGTCCACGGCGTCGCTCAGCTCCTCGTCGGGGATCGCGCCGCGCAGCCGCAGGGAGTTCCACCCCGAACGACCCAGGTATGCCATCACCGTCGCGTCCTCGGGGTACTGCCGAAGCCACTCGTCCGCGCTCGGGTCGTCCTTCCGGTTGCCGCCGCACTTGACGCCGACGGCGTCCTCGCCGGTGAAGGCGAAGATCTTCTCGGCGACCTTGACCACGACACTGTCCCCGAACGGCTGGTCCGTCCAGGCGCCCGGCTTGGTCAGGCAGTAGTCGAGTAGCTGGTCCAGGGTCATCCGAGCAGCCTCAGCCGGGTAGGCGTCCGGCGGCGACCAACATCGCCCGGCGAGCGTCGTCCAGAGGCTCCTCGACCACCCCACAGTGGCCGCAGGCGTGGATCATGCTCATCGGCGCGGTGACGATCCCGACGTGGTCCGTACTCGAGGCGCCCGACACGCTCGAGGTGGTCGAGGGACCGGTCGTGCGGGCTGGGTCCGCAGCCCCCTCGGGGCCGGCCGCGAAGAAGTAGAGGTCGCCCGGCTGCACGGCGTCGAGCTCGACGGGCTCGCAGATCGCTCGCTGGTCGTGGGCGTCCCGAGGAACCACCCGCCCCAGCTCGCGCTGGACGAGATGGACCAGACCGGAGCAGTCCAGCCCCCACGGTGACATCCCGCCCCACAGGTAGACCAGCCCCAGGTACTCGCGGGCCAGCTCCAGATCCGGCCGGTCGTCGCGCCCGGCAACGACCCACGACTCGTCGCTCGGACCGTCGGCGTGACTGCCGGTGTCGTCGGGGATCAGATGGGCGCGGCGCAGCCAACCGGGGTAACCGCGCTCGTCCAGCGAGCTGGGCTGCCACGGGCAGACCACCTGGGCCCACCCTGACCTTCTCGCAGGCCCTGTCGCGGCCCCCGTCACAACCAGCACGGGTTCACCGGCGACCAGCTGGCTGTCCAGGCGGCCGTGCAGGCCTCGGCGCCCGTCCCCGGACTCGTCCTCACCTTCGTGCTGGTCGAGATCGCGCAGCCAGGCGACGGGATCCGGGTCGTCGGCAACGACCGACGCGTCGACGAGCCGGGGACGGTCCGGGGCGGTCCACAGGTTCGAGACCGGGACGGCGACACGCATCGGCTGCACGCTGCCCATTCTTGCCATACCGGCATACTGCCGCGTATGCCGGTCGCTCACCCCGACCTCGCGGCGCGTCTCGCCGAGGTCGTCGGACGCGCACCCGTCTCGGCGTGCCGGTTTGGGGTGGCTGTCGTGGCAGACGACGAATGGTCGTGGTCGTCCGATGCCGATCGTGTCGCTGCGTCGGCGAGCACGATCAAGGTACCGATCCTCGTGGCGACCCTGCGCGCCGTCGAGCTCGGTGCGGTATCGCTCGACGATCTCATTCCGTTGCCGGACAGTCGAGTTGGGGGAGGAGGTCCGTTGAGCCTGCTGCCCTCGGTGACGAGGCTGCCGCTCGTCGAGATGCTCCGGCTGATGATCGCGCTCAGTGACAACGACGCCACCAACGCGATCATCGACCACGTCGGTCTCCTGACTTCTCCGGCGCTGCCCACGCTGCTGGCGAGCGTGCCCACCCGGCACACGGCGCTACGTCGGCGGCTGATGGACTTCGCCGCCGTCGAGCGCGGCCTGCAGAACGAGACCTGCGCCGCCGACCTCGTCGCCGTCATGGTCGCCCTCCGCCGGGGTCGGCTGCTCGGCGACGCGATGACCGGTGCGGCGTTCGAGGTGCTGCGCGCCCAGCAGGACCACACGGGTCTGCCCGGGTATCTGGCCGGGTATCTGGGCGAGGACGTGCTCGTGGCCTCGAAGACGGGCGAGATCGTCGGGGTCCGAGCCGACGTGGCCGTCCTCGAACGAGGGGCGCGCTGGGTCGCGGTCGCCGCCCTGGCGGACGGCCTCGTCGACGACACCGGGGTCGATCGGGGAAGTTCCGTCATTCCGGTGTTCGCTGCCATCGGCGAGCTGGCCGCGGAGCTGCTCTGACGCATACGGACCGACGGCCGACAGGGTGCCTGCCGACCGCCGCCCCACCCGACAGGACTCACAGCTTCATGGGTTCCGGGGCGGCCAAGTGGTCCGGAACCACCGAACCTCTGAGTTCGGTGCGGGGAGGTGTGAGTCCGGTCGCGGCGCGGCACAGCCGCACGCCCATGAGTTACTACCAGCCTCGCGCGCGCCACTCGGCCAGGTGCGGGCGTTCGGTCCCGAGGGTCGTGTCGGCGCCGTGCCCCGGATAGACCCAGGTGTCGTCGTCATAGACGTCGAAAACCCGGTCGCTGACATCGCGGATGAGGGAGTCGAAGCTCTGCCCCGGGCTCTTGGTGTTGCCGACGCCACCGGGGAAGAGGCAGTCCCCGCTGAACAGGTGCGTGTGCCCGGTGGGGTCGGCGTAGGCCAGCGCGACCGAGCCGGGCGTGTGACCGCGCAGGTAGACGACGTCCAGCGTGATCTCCCCGAACGTCACGGTGTCACCGTGGGAGAGCCGGTCGTCCACCGCCACCGGGAGGGCGTCTGCATCCTGCGAACCCGCCGCGGTCCGAGCACCCGTCGCTGCGACGAGCTCCGGGAGTGCCCGGTGGTGGTCCCAGTGCTGATGCGTGGTGACGACCCAGTCGAGGCCGCCGGTGCCCTCGACGACCAGGGCCAGCACCCGGGGTGCGTTGTCGGCGGCGTCGATGAGCAGCTGGGACTCCGTGGCGCGACAGGTGAGCAGATAGGCGTTGTTGTCCTGCTCGGACACACTCGCCTTGCGGATCACGAGGCCGGGCAGCTCACGGACGTCGCTCGCGCCACCGGGAGTGACCTGCCCGGAGTATGTGTCGGGGCGCTCGGACACCTCAGCCACCAAACGGCAGGGTCGGTGGCTCACCCACGAGGCCATCGGTCGTCCCGCGGGCCAACCACGCGAGCACCGCGGAGCGAGGGCCGGAGACGGTCGCCTCGCCGTCGCCGATGGTCCACGCGTCGCCCTCGTCGGTGCTGATGGTCATCGACGGGGTCTCGGAGCGCGCCCGGAGCCGCCGCACCTGGTCCTGCACGAACCGCAGTGCGAGGGCCGGGTCGACGTCGTCGAACCCGAACCCGGCGCCGAGGTCCGCGTGGTGGTAGACCACCTCGCGAAGCCGCATGAACGGCAAGGTCCCGACCCGCACGACGACGTTGTTGCGCGCGGTCACGGTGTGGTCGGACAGATCCTCGGTCAGCCCCTGGGACGCTGCCCCGAGGCGCACGGCGCTCGTTTCGAGGTCGGTGATCTGCTCGTCTAGAGGCCGTCGCGCGCCAGCCTCGATGTCGACGTCGCGGGCCTCCGCGCTCGCATACATGGGTACGTCTTCGCCGGTCACGGCGCTCGTGACGAGGTTGAGGAGAGCGTCGGCGTTGCGCGAGACGTGCGCGAGGACATGGCCCTTGGTCCAGCCCTCGCACAGGCTCGGACCGGCGACCTGCGCCGGGTCGAGTGCCCGGACCGTGGCGAGGAGCAGGTCCGTATGCGTGTCGACAGTCGCCAGGTCTGCGGCGAGGCTCGAGGTGGTCGGCAGGGGCGGGGCGGGCGGGGCGGGCGGGACAGGGGGGACAGGGGGGACATGTGGGACAGGGGGAACGGCTGGTGAGGTCATGGTTCCACGGTAGTGACCGCGGCCAAGGCGTGCGCCGCCTCGATCAGGGCGAGGTGGGAGTAGGCCTGCGGGAAGTTGCCGGCCATCCGGCCCTCGTGCGCGTCATACTCCTCGGACAGCAGCCCGACGTCGTTGGCGAGCCCGACCAGCTTGTCCATGAGCCGCTCTGCCCGATCGGTGTGACCGGCCATCGCGAGCGCCTGGACGAGCCAGAACGAGCAGGCGAGGAAGGGGTGCTCCGTCCCCGCGAGCCCGTCGATGCCGGACTCCGTGCGGTATCGCAGCAGCAGGCCGTCGCGCATCAGGTCCGCCTCGATCGCCTCGATCGTCCCCAGCACCCGGGGGTCCGTGGCGGGCAGGAAGCCGCAGCTCGGGATGAGAAGCAGCGACGCGTCCACCTCCTCTGTGTCGTAGTGCTGCGTGAAGGCGTTGCGGCGCGCGTTGAAACCCTTGCTCAGCACCTCGTCCCGCACTCGGTCCCGCAGCACTCGCCAGCGCTCGACCGGCCCGTCCAGGCCGCACTCCTCGACCCCGTTGATCGCGCGGTCGAACGCCGCCCAGACCATGACCCGCGAGTGGGTGAAGTGCCGCAGCGGGCCACGGATCTCCCACAGCCCGTTGTCCGGCTCGTCCCAGTGATCGGCGAGGTTCTCCACGAGCGCGCGCTGGATCTTCCAGGACCGGTCGGACTCCGCGACACCCTGCTCACGCCCTCGGGACAGCGAGATCATCACCTCGCCGAGGACGTCCGTCTGTCGCTGGGTCACGGCACCGTTGCCGACTCGGACCGGCGCCGAACCGGCATACCCCGGCAGGTGGTCCACCGTGCGCTCGGGCAGCTCGCGGCTGCCGTCGACGCCATACATGATCTGCAGGTCCTGGGGGTCGCCCGCGACGGCCCGGATCAGCCAACGCCTCCAGAGTCGGGTCTCGTCGGTGAACCCCGAGGCGATCAGGGCCTCGATGGTGAGCGACGAGTCCCGCAGCCAGCAGAAGCGGTAGTCCCAGTTGCGCTCCCCGCCGAAGGCCTCGGGGAGGCTGGTCGTCGGGGCCGCCACGATCCCGCCGGTGGCAGCGTGGGTGAGCAGGCGCAGCACGAGAACGGAACGGACCAGCGCCGCGCGGTACGGGCCGCGGTAGGGGCAGCGGTCCGCCCAGTCCTGCCAGTCCTCGCGCGTCATGTCGACCGTAGCGTCGCTGACGAGTCGCTCGGGCACCGGCCGATATGACTGACACCAGGTGGTCGAGAAGGTGTATTTCTGCCCGACCGAGACATCGAACTCGTCGACGTGCTTGCCGTCCCTGGCCTTGGGCAGGCGGTCGCCGCGCAGGACCAACATGTCCGGGCCCGCCACCGCGGAGATCAGCCTGTCGTCTGCCCCGCTTGGGCCGGTGGAACGACTGACCCAGGGGGTGATCTTGCCGTAGCTGAACCGCACGACCCACTCGTGACGGATCCGGACGGTGCCCTCCAGTCCCTCGACCACCCGGATGACGTCGGCGCGGTCGTCCCCGGTGGGCATGACGTCGGTCACTCGGACTGCGCCCGATGCGGTGCGATGCGTGGTCTCGAGAACGAACGAGTCGCCGACGTAGCGCCGGGTCGACGTCGCCTCGCCGACGGGGCCGATCAGCCACCGGCCGTGGTCCGGCGACCCGAGGAGAGCGGTGAAGCACGAGGGCGAGTCGAACCGGGGCAGACAGAGCCAGTCGATCGACCCTGCCCGGCTCACCAAGGCGCAGGTCTCCATGTCGCCGATGACCGCGTACTCGGCGATGGGTGTCGACGTGGGTGTCGCTGTGGGGGGGTGCGCCATGCGTGCAGGGTATGCCGGGAGCCTCCCTGTTCCGGTGTCGCTCAACCGCGGTTCGCCTTACGGGACGCTCTCGGTTCGAGGCTGTCGGTGGTGGCGCTTAGGGTGGAGAGCGTGCCTGCCGTGCCCCCTGTCGACGCCCCGCACCGCCACGACTCGCTCGTCGTTCGCGGTGCCCGGGAGCACAATCTCAAGGACATCTCCGTCGAGCTGCCCCGCGACAGCCTGATCTGCTTCACCGGTCTTTCCGGATCGGGCAAGTCGTCTCTCGCGTTCGACACGATCTTCGCCGAGGGCCAGCGTCGCTACGTCGAGTCGCTCTCCTCGTATGCCCGCCAGTTCCTCGGCCAGATGGACAAACCGGACGTCGACTTCATCGAGGGGCTGTCCCCGGCGGTGTCGATCGACCAGAAGTCCACCAACCGCAACCCCCGGTCCACGGTGGGCACGATCACGGAGGTCTACGACTACCTCCGTCTGCTGTTCGCGCGCGCGGGCCGCCCGCACTGTCCCGTGTGCGGCGAGCCGATCACTCGTCAGTCGCCGCAGCACATCGTCGACCGGCTGCTCGAGCTCCCGGACCGGACCCGGTTCCAGGTCCTGGCACCCGTCGTCCAGGCGCGCAAGGGGGAGTACGTCGACCTCTTCGCCGAGCTGCAGACCAAGGGCTTCGCCCGAGCCCGCGTCGACGGCGACGTGGTCTCGCTCGCCGACCCGCCGAAGCTCGAGAAGCAGATCAAGCACACCATCGAGGTGGTCGTCGACCGGCTCGTCTCCAAGGGCGGCGACGCCGGGTCGAAGCGTCGCCTCACCGACTCCGTGGAGACCGCCCTGCGGCTGGCCGGCGGTGTCCTGCTGGTCGACTTCGTCGACGTGACGGCCGAGGACGTGCGCGCCGGGGCTGCCGTCAAGGAGCGACGCTTCTCCGAGCGGATGGCCTGCCCCAACAACCACCCGATCGCCATCGATGAGATCGAGCCGCGTTCGTTCTCGTTCAACTCGCCGTTCGGCGCCTGCCCGAAGTGCACCGGCATCGGCACCGAGCTCGAGGTGTCCGAGGACCTCGTCGTCCCGGACGACGACCTCTCGCTCAACGAAGGCGCCATCGCGCCATGGGCTCAGGGCTCAGGGTCGGCCGAGTACTTCCAGCGTGTCATCACCGCGTTGTCGGAGGATCTCAAGTTCTCCATGGACGCGCCGTGGAAGTCGCTCCCGGCGCGCGCCACGGAGGCGCTGCTGCATGGGGAGAACTACCGTGTCCACGTAAAGTATCGCAACCGCTACGGCCGGGACCGTTCCTACACAACGGGTTTCGAGGGTGTGGTCCCGTTCGTCAGGCGGCGACACAGCGAGACGGACTCCGACTGGAGCAGGGAGCGCTACGAAGGCTACATGCGCGAGGTGCCGTGCCCGGTCTGCAAAGGTGCCCGCCTCAAACCGGAGATCCTGGCGGTGCACGTCGGTGGCAAGAACATCTCCGAGATCTGTGCCCTCGCGATCAACGAGTGCGCCGACTTCCTCGCGACCGTCGACTTCACGACTCGGGAGCGGCAGATCGCCGAGCGGGTCATCAAGGAGATCGGCGCGCGCCTCGGGTTCCTCCTGGACGTCGGACTCGACTACCTCTCGCTCGACCGCCCGGCCGGCACGCTGTCCGGCGGGGAGGCGCAGCGGATCCGGCTCGCGACCCAGATCGGATCCGGACTGGTGGGCGTCCTCTACGTCCTCGACGAGCCGAGCATCGGGCTGCACCAACGGGACAACCACCGGCTGATCGAGACCCTGACGCGGCTGCGTGACCTCGGCAACACCCTGATCATCGTCGAGCACGACGAGGACACCATCGCGACGTCGGACTGGGTGGTCGACATCGGCCCGGGTGCAGGGGAGCACGGCGGGCAGGTGGTCCACTCCGGCACCGTTCAGGGCCTGCTCGAGCATCCTGACTCGATCACCGGTCAGTACCTCTCCGGCCGCCGCGCGATCGCGCTCCCGGTCGTGCGACGCCCGTTCGACGGTCGTGAGGTGACGGTCGTCGGCGCCCGCGAGAACAACCTGCGCGACGTGACCGTCTCGTTCCCGCTCGGCAGCATGGTGGCGGTGACCGGCGTGTCCGGCTCTGGCAAGTCGACCCTGGTCAACGACATCCTCTACAACGTCCTGGCCAACAAGCTCAACGGAGCCCGTCACGTCCCGGGCCGGCACAAGACCGTCACCGGGCTCGAGCATCTCGACAAGGTGGTGCACGTCGACCAGGGGCCGATCGGGCGTACCCCGCGGTCCAACCCCGCCACCTACACCGGTGTCTTCGACAACATGCGCAAGCTGTTCGCCGAGACGACGGAGGCCAAGATCCGGGGCTATCAGCCGGGCCGGTTCTCGTTCAACGTCAAGGGGGGTCGGTGCGACAACTGCTCCGGTGACGGCACGATCAAGATCGAGATGAACTTCCTGCCGGACGTCTACGTACCGTGCGAGGTCTGCCACGGAGCGCGCTACAACCGCGAGACGCTCGAGGTCCACTTCAAGGGCAAGACCATCGCCGACGTCCTCGACATGCCGATCGAGGAGGCTGCCGATTTCTTCGCCGCGGTCCCGGCGATCTCCAGGCACCTGCGAACCCTCAACGACGTCGGGCTGGGCTACGTACGACTCGGACAGCCTGCGCCAACGCTCTCTGGTGGTGAGGCGCAGCGCGTCAAGCTGTCCACCGAGCTGCAGAAGCGGTCAACCGGACGCACGATCTACGTGCTCGACGAGCCGACCACAGGTTTGCACTTCGAGGACATCCGCAAGCTGCTCGAGGTGCTGCAGGGGCTGGTCGAGAAGGGCAACACGGTCATCGTCATCGAGCACAACCTCGATGTGATCAAGAGCGCCGACTGGATCGTCGACCTCGGCCCCGAGGGCGGTAAGCGAGGCGGCATGGTCATCGCCGAGGGGACGCCGGAGGAGGTAGCCGCGATGCCCGAGTCGTTCACCGGCCAGTTCCTCGGTCCCATCCTGGACAAGGGCCGAGCCGGTATCCCGTCGGCTCGCCCCAGCATCTCGGCCGCCGGCGCGCGCTCGAGAAGGGCCGCCGCCACCAAGACTGCCGCCTCTCGGGGTAGCACGACCACGGGTGCCGCGAAGAAGACCGCTGCCAAGACGGGCACTGCCAAGACGGGCACTGCCAAGACGGGCACTGCCAAGACGGACTCTGCCAAGATCGCCGCCACGAGGACCGCCGCTACCACGACGACGGCCGCCACCAAGACCGCTACTGCGACGTCATCCTCGGTGCGGGCGACCTCCAGGCCTCGCGCCCAGCGATCGGCGTAACGCCACCGGCGGCGGCTCGGAGCGGTCAACCCCTCAGGAGGGGTGTGGCGCTCCGAGCCGGCGCCACGCAGGTGGGCGGAGGGCCGACCGCAGGGCCCGCTCACCTCACGATCCCCTGACACGCATACCTGACACGCATACCTGACACGCATACCGGCCGCTCGGAGCGGTCAACCCCTCAGGAGGGGTGTGGCGCCCCGAGCCGGGGCCACGCAGGTGGGCGGAGAGCCGACCGCGGGCCCGCTCACCTCACTCCCCTCTGACACGCATACCTGACACGCATACCGGCCACGCATACCTGACACGCATACCGGCCGCTCGGAGCGGTCAACCCCCCAAAAGGGGTGTGGCGCTCCGAGCCGAGGTCCCTCATCGTGCCCCGACGACGCATCCGGTCCTTCGGCACGACCGGGGTCGGCCCGCCCACCCCCGGGTGGTTAACACGGCACCGATATCGACGGCGAGGCGACACGGGGCGCCCGCGACCTCCGGCCAGAACGCCCGCACGCCGACCCACCCCGACGCAGCGTTGTCCCGGTCTCGGAGTCCGTCGCGAACCCGGTCCGCGGCTTGGTCGTGTCCGAGGCGACCGTCGAGCTCGACGATGGTCCGCTGAGCGTCGTAGGTGACGTCCCGAAAACGCAACGGAGCGGTGGTCGCCTCGGTCACGCTCTGACGCCGGCCGCGCGGAAGGGCGTGGGCGCGTTCGACGTCGCGGGCGTACCTGATCTCCATGGCGCTCTCGGCGCCGTCCGCGACGTCCGACAAGGCGGCCACGATGAGATCATGGTGTCGGTGGCTGTGCCGGTCGGCCAGCCTGGCGAGCAGCGTGGCCTCACCGGTGAGGTGGCGCTGGAACGCCCGGCCGAGGAGGGCATATGTCTGGTCCAACGTGCCGACGGCGCTGAGGTCGAGGATGGTCTCCTCCACCGTCGTGCGCCATGGCCAGATCAGCGGGTCACAGCGCCGATCGGCATGAAGGCTCCGATGCACGCGCACGCCGACGGGCTGGGCGACTCGGCGGGAGTCGTCGATCAACACATCGATTAGGGGTCCCGGCCGGGGGACCAGCCCCCAGACGTAGGCCGCCGTGTCGTGTGACCAGGCAGCCGAGGACCCGCACGCCAGGTGGGCCGCGGTCGCCGCCGTCCACCAGTCGTCCCGGCCGGGGACGGTGAGGTAGACCCCACGATGGAGGCGTCGCCAGCTGCCTCGGACGAGCCGGACCTCGATCGCCTTGGCGGTCAGCCCCGCCGCGAGGCACTGCGCCCGCGTGACCAGCCCCCGCTGGTCGCGAACCAGGTCGGCCAGCTGCTCTTGGTCGACCGGCAGCTCGGGCGCGCCCCTCAAGCGGGTGTCGAGGTCCTGCATCGGCCCACCCTGGCGGACCCGCCTGCTGGGCCGCCGCGGTTGTCCACAGCCCGCTCGTATCGTCCCCTCGGGGTGCAACAGTCCGCTCAGGTCATGAGACGGGTGTCCCGGGGTATCCGGCGGGCCGCCTGCCGACGAGCCGACGGGCCGCCTGCCGATGAGCCGTGTCAGGCAGGGGTCAGCGGGTGAATCGCCGGGGGAGCGGCGAGGGCGTCCTTGGCGGTGTCCAGCGCCGCGGCGATGTGGGCCGAGCCGAGGTGGGCGTCCAGAGCGTCCTGGCTGCTCCACTCCTCGACGGTGACGAAGGTGCCGGGGGCCGCGGCCGACTCGAACAGGTCATATCGCACGCACCCCTGCTCGGACCGGGTGTGGCCGAGCAGCACAGTCAGGGCGTCCTTGACGACGGCCTCGGACCCAGGCTTGGCAGTGATCAGGGCGACGGTGTTGAGCACGGTCATGGTTGCGACTCCAGTGTCATAGAAGGACTGTCTGAGAAAGTAACCTGCGGGCGCAGCCGGTCACGGGCATACTGCGTGGTCAGTCTTCGCCGAGATAGGCCTTGCGGACGTCGTCGCTGGCGAGCAGCTCCTTGCCGGTGCCGTGCAGGACGATCGAGCCGACCTCGAGGACGTATCCCTTGTCGGCGAGCTTGAGGGCGGCCTGAGCGTTCTGCTCCACCAGCAGGATCGTCGTGCCCTGCGACTGAAGGGTCCGGACGGTCGACATGATCCGCTTCATCATCAACGGTGAGAGGCCCATGGAGGGTTCGTCGAGCATGAGCAGCTTGGGCCGGCTCATCATGGCCCGGCCCATGGCGAGCATCTGCTGCTCCCCGCCGGAGAACGTGCCGGCGGGCTGCTTCGAGCGCTCCTGGAGGATCGGGAACAGCTCGTATGCCGCGTGCAGGTCCTCGCGGATCGCCCCGTCCTTGCGGGAGAACGCCCCGAGCAGGAGGTTCTCCTCGACGCTCAGCCGGGGGAAGATCCGGCGCCCTTCGGGCGAGTGCGCGACGCCCAGGGAGACGATCTCGTGCGCGGGGGTCTCGTTGATCTGCTTGCCCTTGAACTGAATCGACCCGTGGGTGGATCGTAATAGACCGGAGATCGTCCGCAGCGTCGTCGTCTTACCGGCCCCGTTGGTGCCGATGAGGGTGACGACCTGCCCCTCGTCGACCGAGAAGCTGATCCCCTTGACCGCCTCGATCTTGCCGTAGGAGACCCGGAGGTCCTTGACCTCGAGCAGTGCTGTTGCTGCGGTCACTCTCGCCACCCCTCACCCTCGGTCGCCCCTCGGGAGTCGTGAGGTACGTCGTCCAGGCTGCGCCCCGCCGCCTCGGCCGCCTCCCGCGCCTCCTGCTGCGCCTCGTCCGCTACCTCGTCGTCGTCGAGCTCGTCGCCAGTGCCGATGTACGCCTCGATGACACGGGGGTCTGACTGGACCTCTGACGGCGTTCCCTCGATGAGCGTCTCCCCGCGCACCAGGCAGAGCACGCGGTCGCAGAGGTTGAAGATGAACCTCATGTCGTGCTCGATGACGACGACCGCGATGCCGCTGTCCCGGATCTTGAAGATCAGGTCGCTCGCCTGACGCGTCTCCTGCGGGTTCATCCCCGCCGTGGGCTCGTCGAGCAGGACGAGGGCGGGGTCGGTGGCCAGGGCGCGGGCGATCTCGAGGCGCCGCTGGTCGCCGTAGGGCATGTTGCGGGCGAGGGACTCAGCCGACCGGCCGAGACCGACGTAGTCGAGCAGCTCCTGGGCTCGGGCTCGCGTCGCCGCCTCCTCACGCCGGAACTTCGGTCCGCGCAGGATCGAGGTGAGCGCCGCCGAGGAGGTGCGGCAGTAGCGGCCGACCATGACGTTCTCGAGAGCAGTCATGTTGGCGAACAGCCGGATGTTCTGGAAGGTCCGGGCCATGCCGGCCAGGACGACGGCACGCGGTTTGGGCGGCAGGACTGAGCCCTTGAACGTCACCTGTCCTTCGGTCGGCTTGTAGAGGCCGGTGAGGCAGTTGAAGAACGTCGTCTTGCCGGCGCCGTTGGGCCCGATCAGACCGACGATCTCGCCCTCGCGGACGACGAGGTCGACGTTGTTGACCGCGGTGAGACCGCCGAACCGCATGATCACGCCGCGGGCCTGCAGGACGACGGCGGCGCCGTCGGACGGTGTGCGCGCGGTCGTGTCGGTGCTGTCGGTGCTGTGGATGACGGTCATGTGGTGGCCTCCTCCTCGAGGTGGACCTGTTCGATCCGTTCGGCCAGCTCCTCGTCCTCCTCGTGGAACTCCAGCCTGCGGCGCTGGCTGGCGACGATGCCTTCGGGACGGAACCGCATCATGACCACGAGCACGAGGCCGAAGATGAGCAACCGGTAGTCGGAGATGAAGCGCAGCTTCTCGGGCAGCACGTTGAGGATGACCGACCCGATGAGGACGCCGGCGACGGTGCCCATCCCGCCGAGGACGATCGCGGCCAGCAGGAAGGCCGAGTTGAGGAACACATACTGGTCGGGTGTCACCGACACGTCCTGGTGCGCCTTGATGGTGCCGGCCATGCCGGCGAGGAACGCGCCGCTGGCGAAGGCAAAGATCTTGAGGCCGAAGACGTTGACGCCCATCGCCTCGGCGGCCTTCTCGTCCTCGCGGATGGCGACCCAGCCGCGCCCGATCCGGCTGTCGTTGAGGCGCACGAAGATGAGGATGACGAACGCGGCGAGCACGAGCAGGAGGAAGTAGTAGTTCGCGAAGCGACCGAGCACGATCCCGAAGACCGTATGCGACTGACCGAAGTCCCAGCCGAAGACGACCAGGTCCGGGATCGCGGGGATGCCGTTGGGTCCGTGGGTGAGATCGGGGCCGTTGCTGCCGTCGAGGTTGCCCATGGCGAGGCGGAAGATCTCGCCGAAGGCCAGCGTCACGATGGCCAGGTAGTCACCCGAGACCCGCAGCGTCGGGGTCCCGATGATCAGGCCGAGGGTCGCCGAGACACAGGCACCGAGGACGACGACGAGCAGGAAGGGCGGCTTCCAATGGACTGTGGCGAAGGCCGAGTCGGACAGCACGGCCGCGGTGTATGCGCCCGCACCGAGGAAGGCGATGTAACCCAGGTCGAGCAGACCGGCCAGGCCGACCACGATGTTCAGACCGAGCGCCGTCGCGGCAAAGATGATCACCTGCGTGGCGATCGACATGTTCGCGTCGGACCCGCCCTGGGTGAAGGGGAACAGGAAGGCCACCACGAAGGCACCGAGCATGAGGACCTGACGGTTCTTCTGGGCGATCAGGCCGAGCCAGGTGAAGAAGTGCGACCTGGCCAGGGCCCACATGAAGGTGCCCAGAACCACGAAGAACAGCACGAAGACGCCGCCGTCGTCCTGACCGAGCGCGAACGCCGCTGCGAACAACGTGACCGCCAGAAGGATGACGATGACGACGATCTCGAGCCACGACGGGATCGTCGCGCGCAGGATGTCCTTGGTCTCGCGCGGCCGCAGGAGCAGGCCGCCGACCCCGAGCACCAGTGACCCGAGCCACGAGATCCAGCCACCGGGGTTGATGTTGACCAGGCCGCCGGACTGGTAGGCGATGATGACCAGCGTCAACGTCATGAACGCGAAGGTGCCGACGCCGAGAACGGCCAGCGCCGCGGCGGCATCGAGCCAGGTGCCGAGCCGCCGAAGGGGTCCCCGGTACATCAGCAGCAAGACGATCGCGGTGACGCCCAGGACGACGGCGAAGACCTGGGTCGGGCCCGGGTAGCCACTGATCGACAGGTCCTGCAACACGTCGGAGGTGTAGCTCCAGGACAGCCAACAGCCCGCGGTCAGGACGACGGCACCGGCCAGCCCGAGTGGCCAGGCAAGGGTCCCGAACCGCTTGCGCAGCCCGTCCATGGTCGACGGTTCGTCGGGTGGAGGAGCGCTGTGGGAGGAAAGCTCGGTGGCGGTGCTCATGCCCGGTCCACCACCCGCGCACCGAGGAGACCCTCTGGCCTGAAGACGAGGACCACGATCAGCAGCACGAAGGCCCACACGTCCTTCCAGGCCGACCCGCCGAACTGCCCGGGGATGAACTGGGTGGCGAGCGACTCGACCACCCCGAGGACCAGGCCGCCGACCACGGCTCCCTGGATGTTGCCGATACCGCCGAGAACAGCCGCCGTGAACGCCTTGAGACCGGCGATAAAGCCCATGTGGAAGTCGATGTTCTGGTTCTGCAGCCCCTGCGCCATGCCGGCGACTGCCGCGAGGACGGCGCCGAGCACGAAGGCCACGACAATGATGCGGTCGACGTTGATGCCCATCAGCCGTGCCGTGTCCGGGTCCTGCGAGACCGCCTGCATACCCCGTCCGAGCTTGGTGCGGTTGACGAAGTAGAAGAGCAGCGCCGCGCAGACCACGAGGGCGGCCACGGTGAAGATGGCGGCGCGCTGGATGGTCAGCGAGCCGAGGTGAAGCGCGGGTCCCGTGACGACCTCGATGGGTGGGAACGGCAGCTTGCTCTTTGCGCCGGGATAGAACAGCCGGACTGCCTCTTGCAGGAAGACGGACACCCCGATGGCGGTGATGAGGGGCGCCAGGCGAGGCGCATTGCGCAACGGGCGGTAGGCGAACCGCTCCATGATGACGGCAATGACGACCGACGAGATGATCGCCCCGACCAGCATGATCGGCAGGACCCACACGGCGGTGGTGCCCGAGAAAAGGGTGGACCAGGTCGCCAGTGCCCCGAACGCCCCGACCATGAACACCTCGCCGTGGGCGAAGTTGATCAGCTGGACGATGCCGTAGACCACGGTGTAACCGACGGCGATGAGCGCGTACAAGGAACCGAGGGTCAGGCCGTTCACCAGCTGTTGGAGCAGATCGTTCATCCGAGCTTCACCGGTTCTCTCTCGAGATCGACAGCGGCCCAGGGCATCCGGCTGGGGGACCGCTGGGGGACCGCTGGGGACATCGTGCACCTGCGACAGACACAGGGGCGGGGCAACTGCGCCCGCCCCTGCTCTGTATGTCCCGCCGACCTACTTGAAGGTGTCCGTCTTGTCGGCCGCCCAAGCGCCGTTCACGACCTTGTAGACCGTGATCACCTTGGAGGTTGCGTCACCGTACTCGTCGAACGAGACCTTGCCGGTCACGCCGTCGAACGAGACGCTGCCGACGGCCTTGATCGTCGCCTCACGAGCCGACTTGACGTCCGTAGCGCTGGCCAGGGAGGTCTTGAGGGCGTTGATGATGGCGTTCGCGGCGTCGTAGGAGTACCCGCCGTAGGCGGCCGACGGGTCCGGGAACCCGGCTGCGGCATACGCAGCAAGGAACTTCTTGCCGGCCGCGCTGCTGTCGGCTGGGGCGCCGACCGAGGTCGCGAGGTCACCGTTGCTCGTCGTGCCGGCGAGTGCGATGTACTTCGGGTCGTAGATGCCGTCGCCACCCATGAGGGGGACGTTGAGGCCGGACGCCTTCATCTGCTGCGACAGCGGACCCGCCTGCGGGAACTCACCGCCGTAGTAGACCGCCTTCGGTGCACCCGGGGCGACCTTGGAGACGACGGCCTGATAGTTCGACTCGTCGGGGTTGATCGTCTCGGCGTCTGTGATGGTGCCGCCGTCCTTCTTGAACTCGGTCGTGAACGCCTCCACCAGACCCTGGCCGTAGGCCTTCTTGTCGTGGATGGTGGCAACCGACTTGATGCCCTTGCTGATCAGGTACTGCGCCGCGAACGGGCCCTGGACCGCGTCGGTGGTGCAGGTGCGGAAGAAGGTGTCGTAGGGGCGCTTCGGGTTGGCCGGATCCGCGCCCTTGGTCAGGGTCGGGTTGGTGTTGGCCGGAGAGACCTGTGTGATGCGAGCCGCCTGGAAGATCGGCTGGGTCTGCTGGCTGACGCTCGAGTTGAGGTTGCCGACGACGCCGATGACGTCGTTGTCGGCGGCCAGCTTCGTGGCTGCGTTCTTGCCGACGTCGGCCTGACCCTGGTCGTCGACCGGCTCGACCTCGAGCTTCCAGCCCGGGACGGCGTTGTTGGCGTTGGCTTCCTTGACGGCGAGCTCGACCGAGTGCTGGATGCCCTTGCCCAGCGCGGAGAGGTCGCCCGAGAGCGGGGCGATGACGCCGATCTTGGCGGTCTTGGTGGCTGCGCCACCCGTGCTGCCGCCGGTGGTGGTGCCGGAGTCGCCGCGGGAGCCGCAGGCCGACAGGGCAAGCGCTGCGACAGCGAGCGGAACCCCGATCCGGACGATGGAACGCTGGTGCACAGATCCTCCTGGGAATGTTGGGCGCGGGACGACCCCCGAGTCATCGCGCTGGCCCCGTCGCGACAACCGCGAGCGTGTCGCACAATAACCCCCTCCCGGGCCATAACCCGTCGCTCTGCGCAGGTCCGTGTCTGTCTTGTGATGTGTGAACATCATGTTTCGACTGCGCTCAGAGTCGGAATCGCCGTCCCGCCGGTGAACCGGGGCGCTGGTCACGGCGTCATCACAGGTGGTTGACAGCCGCGATGAGCAGGGTCAAAAGGTCCCAGCCAGTCGAACCGGCATTTCTGAACCCGACCACCTACAGGCAGGACGAGGCCATGGCAGACCAGCCCATCACCACCTCGCGTGACAGCGAGAGGCTCAACCGCAGAACCGTCCTTCGGGCCGCCGGGATGACCGGGGTGGGGGTCGCCGGCGTCGGCGTCCTCGCCGCATGTGGGGGCTCAGGCTCGGCATCGACGGGATCAGCCGGATCCGCTGGATCGGGCGCGCCCGTGACCAGCACCACCGCCAGCTCGGTCAAGGCGGCCGACGTCCCCGTCGGCGGCGGTGTCATCAACCCCGACGCGCTCTTCGTCGTCACCCAGCCCACGGCGGGGACCTACAAGGCGTTCAGTGCCGTCTGCACCCACCAGGGATGCACGGTGACCAGGGTGACCGGCGGGATGATCGACTGCCCGTGCCACGGCAGCCAGTTCGACATCTCCACCGGGGCGCCCACGTCGAGCAGCGCGGCCAAGAAGGCACTGCCGACCAAGACCGCGACCCTCAACGGAGACACGATCACCGTCGCCTGACCGGGTGACACCCCACCTACCTAGAGTTGGGGGGTGACCGACCCGTCGACGTACCGTCCCCGTCAGGGGGAGATCCCGGTCGACCCGGGCGTCTACCGGTTCCGCGACAGGGACGGCCGGGTCATCTACGTCGGCAAGGCCAAGTCGCTGCGCCCCCGCCTGTCGTCGTACTTCCAGGACACCTCCGCGCTGCACCCCCGCACCGCCACCATGGTCCGCACGGGTGCGAGCGTCGAGTGGACGGTCGTCGCGACCGAGGTCGAGGCGCTGCAGCTGGAGTACAGCTGGATCAAGGAGTTCGACCCGCGATTCAACGTCAAGTACCGCGACGACAAGTCATACCCCTTCCTGGCAGTGACGCTCGGGGAGGAGTTCCCGCGAGCCCAGGTCATGCGGGGCGCCAAGCGCAAGGGCACCCGCTACTTCGGCCCGTTCTCACACGCTTGGGCGATCCGCGAGACCCTTGACCTGCTCTTGCGCGTCTTCCCCATGCGGACCTGCAGCACAGGGGTCTTCAAGCGCGCCACCCAAAGCGGCCGGCCCTGTCTGCTGGGTTACATCGACAAGTGCTCGGCTCCCTGCGTCGGCCGGGTGCTGCCGCAGGAGCACCGAGCCATCGCCGAGGACTTCTGCGACTTCATGGCGGGCAACACCACGAAGTTCGTCCGACGCATCGAACGGCAGATGCTCGAGGCGTCGTCGGCCCAGGAGTACGAGCTGGCCGCCCGGCTGCGCGACGACATCGGTGCCCTCAACAAGGCGCTCGAGAAGTCCGCGGTCGTGCTCGCCGACGCCACCGACGCCGACGTGTTCGCGCTCGCCGACGACGAGCTGGAGGCGGCCGTCCAGGTCTTCCACGTCCGCGGCGGTCGGATCCGCGGACAGCGCGGCTGGGTTGTCGAGAAAGAGAGTGAGGACGTCCCCGACCTCGTCGGCCACCTGCTGCTCCAAGTCTACGGCGACGAGGGCACCGAAGCCGTGCCCCGCGAGGTGCTCGTCCCGGTCCTGCCGACCGACGCCGGCGCCGTCCAGGTCTGGCTCGGTGGACTGCGTGGGTCCAACGTCGACCTGCGCGTGCCGCAGCGTGGCGACAAGCGGGCGCTCATGGACACCGTCCGCCGCAACGCCGAGCAGTCCCTCGCGCGCCACAAGGTCGCGCGAGCCGGCGACCTCACCGCCCGGAGCCAAGCGCTGCAGGAGCTGCAGGAGGGCCTCGACCTGGGGGACGCCCCACTGCGGATCGAGTGCTTCGACGTCAGCCATGTCCAGGGGACCAACGTCGTGGCATCGATGGTCGTCTTCGAGGACGGCCTGTCCCGCAAGAGCGAATACCGCCGGTTCATCGTCCGCGGAGCGTTGACCGGGGGCCCGGACGGCCTGCCAGGCACGGTCGACGACACCGCGGCCATGCACGAGGTGCTGACCCGACGGTTCCAGCGCTACCTCGACGAACGGGAGCACTCGAGCGAGATCGACCTCGGCCCTGAGACCGAGGACGGTGAAGAAGGGGAGGAGGGTATGCGTCACGCTCACGGCCCCATCGACGAGGTCACCGGCCGGCCGCGCAAGTTCGCCTATCCGCCCAACCTCGTCGTCGTCGACGGTGGGCTCCCGCAGGTCAATGCCGCCAAGGCCGCACTCGACGAGCTCGGTATCGAGGACGTCGCCCTGGTCGGCCTGGCCAAACGGCTGGAGGAGGTCTGGGTCCCGGGTCAGGACTTCCCGGTCATCCTGCCGCGCACCAGCGAGGGTCTCTACCTGCTCCAGCGGGTCCGCGACGAGGCGCACCGGTTCGCGATCACCTTCCACCGCCAACGTCGTTCCAAGGCGATGACCGCGTCGGTCCTGGACGGCATACCGGGTCTGGGCGAGGTGCGGCGCAGGGCGTTGCTGCGCCAGTTCGGCTCGGTCAAGCGCCTGCGCGCCGCGTCGGCCGAGGAGATCGCCGCGGTCGACGGCATCGGGCCGAGCTTGGCCGTCGGGATCGCTGCACGCCTGGCGCAGGACTCGGCCTCGGCGGTGACGACCATGCCGGCCGTTAACGTGGCGACGGGGGAGGTGCTCGAATGACGGACAAGGTTCCACCGGTGGCGATCCGGAGTGCACGCACGTCGCCCGGCGCCGACGAGCCGATGCTCGTTCTGACCGGGATGAGCGGCGCCGGGCGTTCGACCATGGCGAACGTCCTCGAGGACCTCGGCTGGTTCGTCGTCGACAACCTGCCCCCGCAGATGCTGCCGCAGCTGCTCGAGCTGCACGAGGAATACCTCGCCCGCACACCGGAACCCTTGATCCGCCGGGTCGCGGCCGTCGTCGACGTCCGTAGTCACGGGGTGTTCGCGAACTTCGAGCAGATCGTCGCCGAGCTCGGCTCGGTCGGGCACCGTCCATCGGTGGTGTTCCTCGACGCGACGGATGAGGCACTGGTCCGCCGGTTCGAGAGCGTGCGCCGGCCACACCCGCTGCAGGCGGACGGACGGCTGCTCGACGGCATCCAGCGTGAACGCCTGCTACTCGGCGAGCTTCGCTCTGAGGCCGACGTCATCCTCGACACGTCCGGGCTCAACGTCCACCAGCTCGCGGCCAAGGCGATGTCGCTCTTCGCCGGCGATGGCGCCGCGCAGGTGCGGCTCGCGGTGATGTCGTTCGGGTTCAAGTATGGCGTGCCCCTGGACGCCGACTTCGTCCTCGACCTGCGGTTCCTGCCCAACCCGTTCTGGGTGCCGCAGCTGCGGCCGCTCACCGGACGCGACGCCGTCGTGTCCGAGTTCGTCCTCGCGCAACCCGGTGCCACCGAGTTCGTCGACAACGTGGTGCGCCTGCTGGGCCCGGTGCTCAACGGGTTCGTCCGGGAGAACCGGCGCTATGTGACGCTGGCGCTGGGCTGCACAGGTGGGAAGCACCGCTCTGTCGCGATCGCCGAACAGCTGGCCGTCCGCCTGGACGACGGACGCGTCGACACCTTCCTCGTCCATCGCGACCTGGGGCGCGAATGAGCCCCCGCGCCGGGCGCGACCTGCGCTCCTCGCGTGGCCCACGGTCCGCTCGCGACCCACGGTCCGCTCGCGACCCGCGGCCCGTTCGCGACCCGCGGCCCGTTGGTGACCCGCAGTCTTCGCGCAACCCCAAAGTCGTCGCCCTCGGTGGCGGGCACGGGTTGGCAGTCTCGCTCTCCGCGCTCAAGCTGTTGACCGACCGCGTGACGGCCGTCGTGACGGTCGCCGACGACGGAGGCTCGTCCGGGAGGCTGCGTGACGAGTTTGCCGTGTTGCCCCCGGGAGACCTGCGGATGGCGCTCGCAGCCCTGTGCGACGACACCGAGTGGGGGCACACCTGGCGCGACGTCCTGCAGCACCGCTTCCAGGGCGAAGGACCGCTTGCCGGCCACGCCCTCGGCAACTTGCTGATCGTCTCGTTGTGGGACCTGCTCGGTGACACCGTGGACGGGCTCGACCTGGTCGGCCGGTTGCTGAACTCCCGGGGCCGGGTGCTGCCGATGGCCAGCGTGCCGCTGGAGATCGAGGCCCAGATCGCCGGTCATGACGGGGCCCCACCAGAAGCCCTGGTCACCGTCCGGGGGCAGCACCGGGTCGCCTCGAGCACGGGACGGGTCCAGAGCGTCCGGCTGTTGCCACCCGATCCCGCCAGCCCGCCGGAGACGCTCGAGGCCGTCGCCGAGGCCGACTGGGTCGTGGTGGGTCCGGGGTCCTGGTTCACCTCCGTCATGCCGAACCTCATGGTCCCCGACCTGCGCGACGCCCTTGTCACGACGACGGCCGGCAGGCTGCTCAACCTCAATCTCGAGGTCCACGCGGGCGAGACCAAGGGTTACCGGGCGCAGGACCACATCGAGAGCCTGGTCAAGCACGCACCCGACCTGCAGTTCGACGTCGTCCTCGCCGACCCCTCGTGTGTCGAGGACGAGGCCGAAGTGCAGCGGGCAGCCGACCTGGTCGGCGCCAGGCTCGTTGTGACAAACGTCGCGACGACCGGGCAACCCGGCCGTCACGACGCCTTGAGACTTGCTGCCGCCTACCGTGACGTGATCGGATAGCCTCCGCTCTCCGAACCCCCCGCCCACCCACCGATCCGCCTGTCTCGACGGCCGTCGACTCCGATTCGTCTGCGATCGGGCAGGGCCTGGGATCCAGGGTCGTGGCGGATGAATGAGGGTTTCAGCGGTTCCGTCGGGGGACCTGATCGGACGAGCGGATGACCTCGGGATGAGATGGGCAGGGATGGCAGGATGACGGGCATGGCGATGACGGCGAAGGTCAAGGACGAGCTGAGCCGCCTCGAGGTGACCAAACCTTGCTGCCGCAAGGCCGAGGTGGCGGCGACGCTGCGCTTCGCGGGTGGCCTGCACATCGTCGGTGGCCAGATCGTCGTGGAGGCCGAGCTCGACACCGCCAACGCCGCGCGCCGGCTGCGCCGTTTCATCGGGGAGGTCTACGGCCACAAGTGCGAGGTTCTCGTCATGTCGGCGGGGGGGTTGCGCAAGAGCAGCCGCTACGTTGTACGCGTCGTCGACGAGGGCGCGATGCTGGCCCGCCAGACCGGGCTCATCGACTCGCGCGGCCGGCCCGTACGAGGCCTGCCGCCCAAGGTGGTCAGCGCGTCCGCCTGTGACTCCGAGGCCGCCTGGCGGGGCGCGTTCCTCGCGCACGGCTCACTCACCGAGCCCGGCAGGTCGTCCGCGCTCGAGGTGACGTGCCCCGGACCCGAGGCCGCGCTGGCCCTGGTTGGCGCCGCTCGCCGCCTCGGTATCCAGGCCAAGGCTCGCGAGGTCCGCGGGGTGGACCGGGTCGTCATCCGCGACGGGGACGCGATCGCCGCTCTGCTCACCCGTCTGGGCGCCCACGACGCCGTCCTGGCGTGGGAGGAGCGCCGGATGCGGCGCGAGGTCCGCGCCACCGCCAACCGGCTCGCCAACTTCGACGACGCCAACCTGCGCCGCTCGGCTCGCGCCGCTGTCGCTGCTGGCTCACGCGTCGACCGGGCCATGGAGATTCTCGGCGAGGAGGTCCCGGACCACCTCGGCGACGCCGGACGGCTGCGGCTGGAGCACAAGGAGGCGTCGCTGGAGGAGCTCGGGCAGCTGGCCACCCCCCCGATGACCAAGGACGCCGTTGCCGGGCGGATCCGTCGGCTTCTGGCGATGGCCGACAAGCGGGCCCAGGACCTCGGCGTCCCGGGCACGGACGCCAACCTCACGGCCGACATGCTCGAGTAGCGCTCGCGTAGCACTCGCGCACGAGCCGGATCCCCGCTCGTCCTGCCCGCAGGACGGACGCCGTGACCCACGTCACGCGCGGGGGACTAGGGTCGTGGGGCATCGCAGACCCATCATCCGGAAGGTTTGAGACACCGTGACTGTCCGCGTAGGGATCAACGGATTCGGCCGCATCGGCCGCAACTTCTTTCGCGCCGCAGCGGCGTCGGGACACGACATCGAGATCGTCGGGGTCAACGACCTCACCGACAACGCCACGCTCGCGCATCTGCTCAAGTACGACTCCATCCTCGGCCGGCTGGACGGTGACGTCACCGCCTCCGAGGACGAGATCACCGTCAACGGCGCGTCCTTCAAGGCGTTCGCCGAGCGCGACCCGGCAGCCCTGAAGTGGGGCGACCTCGGCGCCGACGTGGTCATCGAGTCCACGGGCCTGTTCACCGACGCGCTCAAGGCCAAGGCGCATGTCGACAACGGCGCCAAGAAGGTCATCATCTCGGCACCGGCCAAGAACGAGGACGTCACCATCGTCATGGGCGTCAACGACGGCGACTACGACGCGGCCTCGCACACGATCATCTCCAACGCGTCCTGCACGACGAACTGTCTCGCGCCGATGGCCAAGGTGCTCAACGACGAGTTCACCATCGTCAAGGGCCTGATGACGACCATCCACGCCTACACCCAGGACCAGAACCTCCAGGACGGGCCGCACAAGGACCTGCGTCGAGCCCGCGCCGCCGCTCTCAACATCGTGCCGACCTCGACCGGAGCCGCCAAGGCGATCGGACTGGTCCTGCCTGCGCTCAAAGGAAAGCTGGACGGCTTCGCGATGCGCGTGCCCATCCCCACCGGGTCGGCGACCGACCTCACCTTCGAGGCCGGTCGTGAGACCAGCGCCGACGAGGTCAACGCGACGGTCAGGGCTGCGGCCGAGGGTCCGCTCAAGGGGATCCTCAAGTACACCGCGGACCCCATCGTCAGCAGCGACATCGTCACCGACCCGCACTCGTGCATCTTCGACTCGGGCTTGACCAAGGTCCTGGGCAACCAGGTCAAGGTCGTCGGCTGGTACGACAACGAGTGGGGCTACTCCAACCGCCTCCTCGACCTGGTCGCGCTGGTCGGCCGCGATCTGTGACAGCCCCTCACACCTCGAGGACTCTCGCCGACCTCGTGGCCGCAGGTGACCTTCGCGGCAAACGCGTGCTGGTCCGATCCGACCTGAACGTGCCGATGGATGGCACGACGATCACCGACGACGGGCGGATCCGGGCCTCGGTGCCGACGATAACCGCCCTGTCCGACGCAGGTGCGCGCGTGGTCGTGTGCGCCCACCTCGGCCGGCCCAAGGGTGCGCCCGAGGAGCGTTACTCGTTGGCGCCCGTCGCGGCCCGGCTCTCGGAGCTGCTTGGTATGCCGGTCGCCTTTGCCACTGACACGGTGAGGGATTCGGCCCAGGCGGTGGTAGCCGCAGCGGGGAACGGCGACGTCGTGCTGCTGGAGAACCTCAGGTTCAACGCAGGGGAGACGGCCAAGACCGACGAGGAGCGCGCCGAGTTCGCCGGGCAGCTCGCGTCGCTCGCCGACGTGTTCGTGTCCGACGGGTTCGGGGTCGTGCACCGCAAGCAGGCCTCGGTCTACGACGTGGCCCGGCTGCTCCCGCATGCCATGGGCGGGCTGGTCTCGGCCGAGGTCGACGTCCTGCGCCGCCTCACCCAGGACCCCGCTCGCCCCTATGCCGTCGTGCTCGGCGGCGCGAAGGTCTCCGACAAGCTGGGCGTCATCGGCAACCTGCTCGGCACCGCCGACCGGCTGCTCATCGGCGGCGGGATGGTGTTCACCTTCCTGCGAGCCCAAGGGCACGAGGTCGGGTCCAGCCTGCTCGAGGCGGACCAGGTCGAGACGGTCAAGGGATACCTGTCAGACGCCGCTGCTCGCGGCGTCGAGATCGTGCTGCCCGTGGATGTCGTTGCAGCGACGGCTTTCTCGGCGGACGCGGACCACGAGGTCGTCCCTGCGGACTCCATCCCGGCCGACCGGATGGGGCTCGACATCGGTCCCGAGTCGTCTGCCCTGTTTGCCGCGAAGCTGGCGGACACGCATACCGTGTTCTGGAACGGGCCGATGGGCGCGTTCGAGATGGCCCCGTATGCCGCGGGCACCAAGGCGCTCGCCGAGGCACTCGTGGCGGCAACCTCGCGCGGCGCCCTGACGGTGGTCGGGGGCGGCGACTCCGCTGCGGCAGTGCGCCAGCTCGGGTTCGACGACGACCAGTTCGGCCATATCTCGACCGGCGGCGGTGCCAGCCTCGAGTTCCTCGAGGGCAAGGAGCTGCCCGGGTTGACCGTCTTGGAGGATGAGGGCTCGTGACCGCAGCCGGGGCCGGCCGGACGCCGCTGATCTGCGGCAACTGGAAGATGAACCTGGACCATCTGCAGGCGACCCACTTCGTGCAGAAGCTCGACTGGACGCTTCGGGACGCCAAACACGACTACGACGCCGTCGAGGTCGCGATCCTCCCGCCGTTCACGGACCTGCGCTCGGTTCAGACGCTTGTCGAGGCGGACAAGATGAAGATGACCTACGGTGCCCAGGACCTGTCGCGGCATACGTTCGGCCCGTTCACCGGGCAGATCTCCGGGGAGTTCCTCGCCAAGCTCGGCTGCACCTATGTCGTGTGCGGTCACAGTGAACGGCGTGAGCACCAGCATGAGACCGACGAGGTGGTCAACCACAAGGTCCTGTCGGCGTTCCACCATGGGCTCACCCCGATCCTGTGCATCGGCGAGGGCCTCTCCGTGCGTCGTGAGGGCCGGGCCGTGCCGTTCGTCCTGGAGCAGCTGCGGGCCGCGCTCTTCGACGTCAAGCGCGAGAACCTCAGCGACATCGTGATCGCGTATGAGCCGGTCTGGGCGATCGGGACCGGCGAGGTCGCGACGCCCGAGGACGCGCAGCAAGTATGCACGGCAATCCGCTACTTCGTGGCCGACATCTCCAGTGACGCGATCGCCGACCAGACCCGCATCATCTACGGCGGGTCGGTCAAGGCCAAGAGCATCGCCTCGTTGATGGCCCAGGACGACGTCGACGGCGCACTCGTCGGAGGCGCGTCGATCGACCCCGAGGAGTTCGCGGCGATCTGTCGCTTCCGCGAGCACGTCACTGCGTAGACGCGGCTCAGGTATCCTGTCGAGAGGCACTGTTCGTCCCGGGGTGGCACTCATCTCTTGCCGGGGTGCCGTTGCCAGAGGTGTCGACCGAACCAGATGGGAGCTCGCCGCTCGTGAACGCCGTCAAGATCGGCCTGCAGGTGCTGCTGGTCGCCTCGAACCTCTTCCTGATCCTGCTGATCCTCATGCACAAGGGCAAGGGTGGCGGCCTCTCCGACATGTTCGGGGGCGGGATGTCGACCTCGCTGGGTGGCTCGACCGTGGCTGAGCGCAACCTCGACCGATTCACCGTCGCCCTCGGGATCGTCTGGTTCGTCACCGTCGTCGGGCTCGGCCTGTTGACCCGTTTCGCGATCACCTGAGTTTCTTCACCTCTAGTTCTCATCAAGGGAGTACGGCATGGCGAGCGGCAACGCGATTCGTGGCAGCAGGGTCGGCGCCGGACCGATGGGAGAAGCGGAGCGCGGCGACTCGGCTCCCCGGATCTTCCTGTCCTACTGGTGCTCCAACGGCCACGAGACGCGGCCGAGCTTCGCCGAGGAGCCCGGGCTGGTCTTGCCCGAGACCTGGGACTGCCCGCGCTGCGGGTTCCCGGCGGGGCAGGACAAGGCGCACCCGCCAGCGCCGCACAAGGTGGAGCCCTACAAAACGCACCTCGCCTACGTGAAGGAACGCCGCAGCGACGCCGACGGCAAGGCGATCCTCGACGAGGCGCTCGCCACACTGCGTCAGCGCGGCCTGATCCAGTAGTCGGGCTCGGCTCCCGGCTCGGCGCACGGCAGGCACGACCCCAACCCTGCCTCGAGGCCCTCTCGGCCGCTAAATCGTCTCGCCTGTATGGCTGCCACCGGTTGCCTGTCGGCCGGTCTCAGCAGAGGAGAGGCTGCGCGGCGATCATCTGCAGGGCCAGGGCCACCGCGAGACCGGCGGTGCGCAGTGCCTGAAGGCGGTGCCATCGATCGCGCACCGAGGCCCAGTCGGGGGTGAGTTCGCCGCGTCCCATCGATGCACGGTGACGTTGATCGGGACGACCTTCCAGACGGTGACAAGCGCGGTGGTCGCGATGACGGTGAGGATGTTCAAGACGGTGAACAGGCGTGCGGTCATGCCAGTCGCAAGAAGTGCGGAAAGCAGCTGGGCCGCGATCGTCGTAGCGATCAGGACGCGGTACCGGACTGTCCCGAGCGGCGGTATTGGCCTGCTCTTGCTCGATGTAGCTGCGGGCCGTCAGTCGCTGTTGGCTGGGCAACAGCACCAGGATGCCGTTGAGGTAGGTGCCCAGCACGACGGCAACCATGGTGACCGCGACGACCGGCGCGAAGGCGCTGCTCACGAGTCCTCGTCTGCGGTGATCTGGGTACAGGAGGAGCTCTCGCGGGCGGCACACGCTGCGAACAGCGGTACCAAGGCAGCCACGTACTCGTACGCGTCCAGGGGGTGCACGGAGTCGAGACCGAGGGTGCGCTGCAATAGCCCGAAGCTGGCGATCGCGCCCATGAACCCGCGCGTGAGCAGGTATCCGTGGGCTGGGTCGGCCGGGTCGAGGATACCGCCGAGGTGGATGGCGGCCCGGTCGATGAAGGCGATCAACCTACGGTCACCCGCTAGGGCCTCACGATGCGTCAGGAGCAGCACGATCAGGTCTAGATGCGTGTCGAAGACCTCGGCGAACCGGGCTCCCACCGCGGCGAGCACGGACGCGGGAGGTACATCTGGTGCTAACGGTGCTCCCGCGCCTGAGTTCGCCATCGACGCGAAGGCGCGGGTCATCTCGTCGACCAAAGCCAGGAGGAGCCCGTGCTTCGAGGCGAAGTGGCGGTAGATCATGGCGTCGGTGACACCGGCGGACACCGGCGGACACCGCGATCATCCGGGTGGTCGTCGCCTCGTAGCCGTGCCGGGCGAACAGCTCACGCGCGGCGGCGAGGATGAGCATCCGCCGCTGCGCCGCGGGCAGCCGCCGTCGAGACGCGGCGACCGCGTCGTTCACGCTGCAGCCGCCCCGTGCTCGGCGCGGCGGGTGCGGACGAAGGCCAGCAGGATCAGCCCGGAGCCGGCGTTGGCGGTTCCGATCGGTATCCAGTCGAGCACACCCCGCGGCCCGAACCCGGTGGGGTGGGTGAGCGCCCAGGATATCGAGAACACGGTGAACGCCTCACAGACCGTAACCATCGACAACGTGGCCCGCCACGACCATGACGCGGTCCCTCGTACGCCTGCCAGCGACGCCACGGCGAGGATCACGAGGGGGGCACCATGCGCGAGGACGTTGAACAGCTGCGGTGCTTTGCCGTCGGCGTACCCACTGAAGCGCCCCCCAACCAGGCCAGGGCGACAAGCAACATCAGTCCGGCGGTCAGCCAGCTGCGACGGTCTGCGGTGGGCGGGGGATGAGAGGCGCCGGACGCATTGATTGCGGCGAGCCGGACCGCGCTGTTGGTGGCTACGGAACGCACCGGCGCGGACAGCCCCGCGGGGACAACAACCGCGCTGGCGGGCAGCCGCGATCAAGTGCCACCACGTGTGACCAGGCGGCCGACAGATGCGGATAGATCGTGAGCAGAGCCGCCGTAGTCGACCAGGCGGTCAATAGTTGGGGGCGGATCGTGAGCAAAGCCGCCGTAGTCGACCAGGCGGTCGATAGTTGCGGGCGGATCGTGAGCAAAGCCGCCGTAGTCGACCAGGCGGTCGATAGTTGCGGGCGGATCGTGAGCAGAGCCGCCGTAGTCGACCAGCCGGGCGCTAGTCACGCGCGGTCCTCGTGGGCAGATCGACCGTTCGGTCGTCGGTGTCACCCGTCCGTCAGCGCAGGTCGGTCGCGGCGGCCCGGTCGACAAGCCAGACCGTCGACTCCCGGCCATGGACCGAGCCGGCCGGCGCCTCCTCGCGAGAAGCGTCCCCGAGCGAACGCGCGACCGCGTCGGCCTTGTCGTCGCCGGACACGAGGAACCAGACCTGGCGGGCCGACTCGAGCGAGCGAAACGTCAGCGAGACCCGGTCCGGTGGGGGTTTGGGGGAGTGGTGCACGGCCACCACGGCGGCCTGTGACCTCAGGGCCGGGTGTCCGGGGAAGAGCGACGCGACGTGCGCGTCCGGTCCGACGCCGAGCATGACGACGTCGAAGTCGGGCACCGAGACGCCTCGCGGATCGGGCCCACGCATGCCGCTGGCCAGCTCACGGGCATAGAGGGCTGTCGCCTGCTCGGTGGTCTCGGCTCGGTCGGGCCCCGCCATCGGATGGACCCGGAAGGCATCGAGGCCCAGCGAGTCGAGGCCGGCGTCGCGCGCTTGTGTCTCGTTGCGATCGGGGTCGCCGGTCTCGAGGTACCGCTCGTCACCCCACCAGACCTCGACCATCGTCCAGTCGACCGCGTCGCGCAGCGGTGAGGCGACCAGCGAGGCGATGATCGCGCTGCCCATCGACCCGCCCGTCAGCACGACCTGAGCCATCCCCCGGGAGGCCTGGGCGTCGGCGCAGGCCAAGGCGAGCCGGGCCGCCGAGGTGTCGGCGAGCAGCTGTTTGTCGCGGTGAACCACGACGAGGCGTTCCGGTGTCTCGACGAGTGGCACCGGTCAGGCCCCCGGTGCCCGGCTGGGGCGGCGGCCCTTGGCTGCGGTGTCCTCTGCCTCAGCCTGCTTGACCGCCTTGCGAGACGACTTCGTGGTGGCGCGCCGGCCGACGGCCTTCTCGCGCTCGGTCGGCACCCCCGCGACCTTGCGAGCCGTCGCCTTCTTGACCGCAACCGTGTCCCCCTTGTCCGGCGGCGGCTTCGCGGTCACCATCTCGGCAGCCTCATGGGACAAGGGGCTGCGCGCGAGCTTGGCCGCGAGGCGCCGAGCCTGCTCGGTCGAGGGCGCCTGACCGCGGGCGGCGGCCTCGGATGCCGTGAGGCGTACCGCTTTGAGAGTATGCAGCCCCTTGGTCAGCGTGCGGCAGTAGATGTCGTCGTCGTCGAGCCGGCGCAGCTCGTCGGCAAGGCACTCGGCCAGGCCGCGTCGCTTGAGGCTGATCCGCCGGTCCGGCTGGCCCGGTTGGGACAGCGTTGCGATGGTGCCGTCGGGGCGTACCAGGTCGATGTGACCGCTCTTGCGCGACAGCCGCACACTGACCACCCCCGTTCCCGCCATGGTGCGCACCCGGCGGATCGGCACCTTGAGCGTCAGCCCCAGCCAGGCCGCGAGCAGCTCGGACGAGGGAGAGTCCGGCGCACCTGCGACGACGGCCTCGGTGACCGGCTCGTAGGGCGGACCGTCGAGGGCCGCGGCGAGCAACCCGCGCCAGAGGGTGATCCGGGTCCAGGCCAGGTCCGTGTCACCGGGCTGGTACTGGTCGGCCATCCGTTTGAGCACTGCCCTGGGGTTGCTCGACTCCGCGGCGTCGGTGATGCGACGCTGAGCCATCTGCGCGATGGGGTCGACGCGCATGTCGACCGGGGCCTCCCGGGGCCACCACGCGACGACAGGGGAGTCGGCCAGCAGCAGCGGCACGACCACCGACTGCGCGTGGCTGGCCAGCGTGCCGTAAAGCCGCATCACGATGATCTCGCTGGCGCCGGCGTCGCCGCCCAGCCGGATCTGGGCGTCCAACCGGGTGGCTCCGCGGCGGTTGGCGGCGACGACCACGATGATGCGGCACGGGTGCTGCCGGGAGGCGTCGTTGGCGGCTTCGATGATCTCCTCGGCCTCATGGTCCTCGACCACGATGATCAGGGTGAGCACCCTGCCGAGAGTCATCGCGCCGACGTCGTTGCGCAGCGCAACGAGCTTCTTGCTCACCGCGACAGTCGAGGTTTTCGGCAGGTCGATGATCATGAAAGGCACCTGTCTGTCCGGGGTCCCCGCAATGTGCCGGAGCAGGGTCCCACGCCCTGCGTGGGCGGCACGGGCGGACAACTTTGTGGGGTGATCAGGGCATCCTCCAGGTGCGGCCGTCGCGAGCCATCAGCTCGTGGGTCGAGTCAGGGCCCCACCCACCCGCGGCGTACTGCTCCGGCTGTCCGTGCTTGCTCCACCACGCCTCGATCGGGTCGAGGATCTGCCAGGACAGCTCGACCTCCTCGTGACGCGGGAACAGCGGCGGGTCGCCGAGCAGCACGTCGAGGATGAGGCGTTCGTATGCCTCGGGAGACGACTCGGTGAACGCGCTGCCGTAACCGAAGTCCATGGTGACGTCACGGACCTCCATCTGGTTGCCGGGGACCTTGGACCCGAACCGCATGGTGATGCCCTCGTCCGGCTGGACGCGGATCACGATCGCGTTCTGACCGAGCTCCTCGGCTGCCGTGTCGTCGAACGGCAGGTGTGGCGCGCGTTTGAAGACGACGGCGATCTCGGTGACCCGTTTGCCCAGCCGCTTGCCGGTGCGCAGGTAGAACGGGACCCCGGCCCAACGGCGGGTGTCGATCGCCAGCTTCACCGCGGCATACGTCTCGGTGGTGGAACGCGGGGCGACGCCGTCCTCCTCGAGGTAGGCGCGCACCTCCTCCTCGCCCTGCCAGCCATGGGCGTACTGACCCCGGGCGGTATCGCGGCCGATCTCCTTGGGGATCTGGACGGCCGAGAGGACCTTCTCCTTCTCGGAGCGCAGGTCGCGAGCGTTGAACGAGACCGGTTCCTCCATCGCGGTGAGCGCCAGGAGCTGCAGAAGGTGGTTCTGGATCACGTCCCGGGCCGCGCCGATGCCGTCGTAGTAGCCCGCGCGACCGCCGATGCCGATGTCCTCGGCCATGGTGATCTGCACGTGGTCGACGTAGTTCGCGTTCCAGATCGGCTCGAACATCTGGTTGGCGAACCGCAGCGCCAACATGTTCTGAACCGTCTCCTTGCCCAGGTAGTGGTCGATCCGGAAGACGCAGTCACTGGGGAACACCGTGCCGACGATGTCGTTGAGCTGGCGCGCGCTCTTGAGGTCGTGTCCGAACGGCTTTTCGATGACGACCCGCCGCCAGCTGGCCCCCTCCGGTGCTGCAAGGCGGGAGCGCTGCAGCTGTTCGCAGACCTGGGCAAAGTTGCCTGGCGGGATCGAGAGATAGAAGGCCAGGTTGCCGCCCGTGCCGCGGTCCCGCTCGAGCTCATGCACGGTGTCCGAGAGGAGGTCGAAGGCCGCCGGGTCGTCGAACGTGCCTGGGACGAAACGGAACCCCTCGGCCAGGTTGCGCCAGACGTCCTCGCGAAACGGGGTGCGCGCATACTGGCGGACCGACTCGTAGACGACCTGTCCGAAGTCCTGGTGGGCCCAGTCTCGGCGGGCGAACCCCACCAGGCTGAATCCTGGTGGCAGCAGACCGCGGTTGGCCAGGTCGTAGATCGCCGGCATCAGCTTCTTGCGCGACAGGTCCCCGGTGACGCCGAACAGCACCATCCCGCACGGTCCGGCGATCCGGGGGAGCCGGCGGTCGCGCGGGTCACGGAGCGGGTTGAGGCCGGGCGCGACCCGCGCGGGGCTCACGTCATGCTCGTTGTGGTGGGCGCTCGGAGTCCCGACCTCACTTGGCCGCCTTCTCGAGGTTGGCAGTTGCCTCGCTGAGCAGCTCGCCCCAGGACTTCTCGAACTTCTCGACGCCCTCGACCTCGAGGAGCCGGACGACGTCCGAGTAGCTGACCCCGATCGCGTCGAGGTCGTCGAGCACCTTCTGGGCATCGGCGTACTCGCCGGTGATCGTGTCGCCGACCACCTCACCGTGGTCGGCGGTCGCGTCGAGGGTCTTCTCGGGCATCGTGTTTACCACGCCCTTGGCGACCAGGTCGACGACGTAGAGGGTGTCCTTGTAAGCCGGGTCCTTGACCCCGGTCGAGGCCCACAGCGGACGCTGCGGGTGGGCTCCCTCGTCGGCCAGGCTGGTCCAGCGCGGCGTCGAGAAGACCTCCTCGTATGCCTGGTAGGCCAGTCGGGCGTTCGCCACACCGGCCTTGCCCTTGAGCGCCTTCGCCTCGGTGTTCTCGTCCTCGGCGCTGATCGCGTCGAGGCGCTTGTCGACCTCGGTGTCCACCCGGGAGACGAAGAACGAGGCGACGGACTCGAGGGTCGACAGGTCGATGCCCTTGGCGTGCGCCTGCTCGAGGCCGGTGAGGAACGCGTTCATCACGGCCCGGTAGCGCTCGAGGCTGAAGATCAGGGTGACGTTGACGCTGATGCCTTCGGCAAGCACGGCGGTGATGGCGGGAAGGCCCTCGAGGGTGGCCGGGATCTTGATCAGCACGTTGTCACGATCGACCGCGCCCGCGAGCTCCTTGGCCTGCGCAATGGTCTTCTCGGTCTCGTGCGCGAGCCGCGGGTCGACCTCGATCGACACACGCCCGTCCACTCCGTCGGTCGAGTCGAAGACGGGCTTCATCACATCGCAGGCGTTGCGGACGTCGTCGGTGGTCATCGCGAAGACAGCCTCCTCGACCGTCTTCCCGGCCTTGGCGAGCTTGGCGATCTGGTCGTCGTACGCGGTCCCCTGGGACATGGCGGCCTGGAAGATCGACGGGTTCGTGGTGACCCCGACGACGTTGCGGGTCTTGACCAGCTCGGCGAGGTTGCCCGAGTCGAGGCGGTCGCGCGACAGGTCGTCGAGCCAGATGGAGACGCCCGCATCGGAGAGTGCCTGGAGGTTGTCGTTGGTCATGCTGCTCAGCTCCCTGTGCTTCGTGGTGAGACGGTGTGGCGGTCGAACGGTGCGGTGGTCAAACGGTAGGACGGTGAGACGGGTCGTGCGGTGCGGGCGTGAGGCCGGTCGGCTGTCAACGAGCTCCGGCGGCGGCCTTCTTGGCCGCTGGGACCGCGGTCTGTTTGTCGGTGGCCGAGCCGTTCGATGTCGACCGGGGGTTGACCTCGGCGACAGGAGCGACCTCGGCGGCCGTCGTCGTGGCCCTGGCCGCCTTGATCGAGCTCTTGGCCGCTCGGACGGTGGCCTCCGGGGTGATGCCGAACTCCTTGTAAAGCGTCTTGTAGTCGGCCGACGCGCCGAAGTGCTCGAGGCTGATGATCCGGCCGGCGTCGCCGACATAGTCACGCCAGCCGAGCCCGACTGCCGCCTCGATGCTGACCCGGGCTCGGATCGTGGGAGGGAGGACCTTCTCGCGATAGGCCGCGGTCTGTCGCTCGAACCACTCCCGGCAGGGCATCGACACGACGCGAGTCCTGATCCCGGACTTCTCGAGCTGCTCGCGGGCCTCGACCGCGATGCTCACCTCAGAACCGGTCGAGATGAGGATCACGTCGGGGGTCTGCTTGCCGTCCGGGCCCCCGTCGACGAGCACGTAGGCACCCTTGCGGGCCTTGCGTGCGTTGGCGAAGGTGCTGCGGTCGTAGACCGGCAGGTTCTGCCGGGTGAGGACCAACCCGGCCGGGTCGCCGTTCTCCAGGATCGTGCCCCAGCAGGCCGCCGTCTCGTTGGCGTCCGCGGGGCGGACCACGTCGAGGCCGGGCATGGCGCGCAGCGCCGCGAGGTGCTCCACCGGCTGGTGTGTCGGCCCGTCCTCGCCGAGCCCGATCGAGTCGTGGGTCCACACGAAGGTGACCGGGATGTCCTGCAGCGCAGCGAGGCGTACCGCCCCTCGCATGTAGTCGGAGAACACGAGGAAGGTGCCGCCGTAGGGGCGGCTCAGCCCCTCGAGCGCGATGCCGTTGAGGATGCAGCCCATCCCGAACTCCCGGATGCCGAAGTGCAGCGTCCGACCGCCGGGACCGCCCTGCCACTCCTGCGTCTGCTTGTCGGTCGGGATGAACGACGGGACGCCGGCCATGGTCGTGTTGTTGGACTCGGCCAGGTCGGCCGAACCGCCCCACAGCTCGGGCATGACACCGGACAGAGCGTCGAGCACCTTGCCTGATGCCGCCCGGGTCGACATGCCCTTGGTGAGGTCGGAGGGGAAGGTGGGCAGCGACCGGCTCAGCCCGTCGGGCAGCCGGCCCGCGACGAGCCGGTCGACGATGGCGGCCTTGTCGCGGTTTGCCTTGCGCCAGGTGGCATAGGTCTTGTCCCAGGCCTTGTGCGCGGCCTTGCCTCGCGCTGCGACCTTGCGCGCGTGCGTGAGCACCTGACGCTCGACCGGGAACCGCTTGGACGGGAACCCGAGAAGCGCGTGGGTGGCCTCGACCTCCGCGTCACCGAGGGCCGATCCGTGCGCCTTGCCGGTGTTCTGCTTCGTTGGCGCCGGCCAGGCGATGATGGTGCGCAGGATGACGATGGACGGCTTGTTGCGGACCTTCTTGCCGGCCTCGATCGCGGCCAGCAGCGCGTCCACGTCCTCGACGTACCGGTGCCCGCCCGCGTCGTCGGCGGCCTGCTTGCGCCAGTCGACGGTGCGCACGTCCCAGCCGTAGGCCTCGAAACGCATACCCACATCCTCGGAGAACGAGATGTTCGTGTCGTCCTCGATCGAGATGTGGTTCTGGTCGTAGACCAGGCTGAGGGAGCCGAGCTCCTGGTGCCCGGCCAGTGCGCAGGCCTCGTGCGTGACGCCCTCCATCATGTCGCCGTCGGACGCGACCACGTAGATGTGGTGGTCGAAGGGGCTCTCACCGGGTTTGGCCCCGGCGTCGAACATCTCGCGCTGCCGCCGCTGGGCGAACGCCATACCGACCGCCGAGGCGAGCCCGGACCCGAGTGGCCCGGTGGTGATCTCGACTCCCTTCGTGTGATGCACCTCCGGGTGGCCTGGCGTCAGGCTGCCCCAGGTGCGCAGTGCCTCGAGGTCCTTCAGCTCCAGGCCATAGCCGGAGAGGTAGAGCTGGATGTACTGGGTGAGGCTCGAGTGCCCGCAGGAGAGCACGAACCGGTCGCGGCCGAGCCAGGTCGGGTCGGCAGGGTCGTGGACCATCACGTTCTGGTAGAGCAGGTAGGCCAGCGGCGCCAGCGACATCGCGGTGCCCGGGTGCCCGTTGCCGGTCCGCTGCACAGCATCGGCCGCCAGGATGCGGACGGTGTCCACGGCTCGCACGTCGAGGTCGCTCCACCCCGCTTTCTTCGCGATGGGCAGCGGCAGGTCGGGGCTGCGTCCGTTGAGCAGTTCATTGCGCACCGAGCCACGGGTCGAACGGGCGGAGCTAGCTGACGGGGTCACTGGACGCTCTCCTTTTAGCCGGAACCTGTTACTTCGAGCCTATCGTCCGCGAATGTCCCGGCAACATAGGCGGACCAGCGCGTCTGTGGGCCTGGGCACAGGGGTAGCGCGTAGGGGGTCGGGCTACAGTGAAGATGCGAGAAGGCGCGAACGGACACCTCCTGAAACCCTTCTTCATGTCGGGCTCCACGTTCGTCATCGGCCCAACCGCTACCCCGTAACACCTCATCTTGCGAAGGATCTCGTGACCGCTCTGGACCCACGCGCCGACCTGTCGGCGGCCCCTTCACCGGACGGAGGGGGGGTGCGGTTCGTCGTTGGCCAGTACGTCGCGCTCACCAAGCCGCGGATCATCGAGCTGCTGCTCATCACCACGGTCCCGGTGATGTTCCTCGCCCACCGTGGGGTGCCGTCGCTGTGGCTCGTCGTCGCGACACTCGTGGGCGGGACGCTGTCCGCCGGCGCGGCCAACACGTTGAACTGCTACCTGGACCGGGACATCGACGCGGTCATGCACCGCACGAGCAACCGCCCGTTGGTGACGGGGACCATAACCCCGCGCGCCGCACTGCTTTTCGGGCTCCTGCTCGCTATTGCCTCGACGCTGTGGCTCGGCCTGCTGGTCAACTGGCTCAGCTCCGCACTCGCCCTCGCCGCGCTGCTGTTCTACGTCGGCGTCTACACCGCCCTGCTCAAGCGGCGTACGTCCCAGAACATCGTGTGGGGCGGAGCAGCCGGCTGTATGCCGGTGCTCGTCGGCTGGTCGGCGGTCACCGGCTCCCTGGCCTGGGCACCCGTGGTCCTGTTCACCGTCGTGTTCTTCTGGACGCCACCGCACTACTGGCCGCTGTCGATGAAGTTCAAGGACGACTACGCCGCCGCGCACATACCGATGCTGCCGGTGGTCGAGAAGTTCGTCGTCGTGGCCCGCCAGGTGGTGGCGTACTCGTGGGCCATGGTGGCTGCCTCGCTCCTGCTCGTTCCGGTGGGCCGGATGGGCTGGGTCTACCTCGTCGGTGCCGTCGTCGCCGGGACGCTGTTCGTCCTGGAGGCGCACCGCCTGCTGCGCCGGGCCCGCGAGGGAGCCGGTCCCGCCGTCCTCAAGCCGATGCGGCTGTTCCACTTCTCGATCACGTACCTCACGATCTTGTTCGTGGCAGTCGCGGTCGACCCGCTGCTGCACATCGCCGTCCTGCGCTGAGCGATCAGTCGGCTTCGGCGGTCGGTGCATGGCTGGCCTCGCCCGGCCCGTCGCTGGACCGCATCTTTGGGAGCGCGTGCAGGACGGCCCTGATCGGGCTGAACGCGCTTGCCACGAGCATCGATGGGCATCGAGCTTCAGGGCCGCGGGGATCTGGCGGAGACCGACGACCGTACCCGCCTTGCCAGCGCTCGAGCGCTGGTCAAGCACGCCGGACCCGTGCCACGGGAACGTGTGCCTGGCACCTTCATCGGCCGGGCTCGCCTCACCGGCGCCGGACGGCCCGGGCTGCGGGGCTGCGTGATGCGCGGATGCCTGCCGCAGACCAACCGGGTGTATGCCACCCGCCAGGCACCTGACCACCCGTGAGACCAACACGCTCACGCCGACCCAGGCCCAGACCGCCGTCGCCGGCGCGATCTCGGGCCAACGTTCACGACGTCGCCACCACCAAGAGACAGGCTGAACCTACTGAAGTGCGCCTATGGCGCGTTCGAGCCATTCCTTGAGAAGGTGCTGTTCGCCGTTGCTGAGCATGTCAAGTCGAGGCGCGATAGCGCGCAGGGCCACCACAGTGGCTACCGGTGTGCTGTCGGCGGGGTCGGTGCCGTCGGCCAGGATTTGGCTGAGGACCGCAGCAAAGATGGCGTCGGTCAGACCGGGGTCGTGATGTTCGGGGGGTCTGGACAAGATGGTGATGACGGCGCCGGTTCCGGCTGCGCTGATGAGGTCGACGGCTCGTTGCTCACTGACGCACAGCCGACCAGCCACCGCGAGCCGATTGACCCGCCGTTCGAGAACGCGCCGCCCAGATTGAGCCGCGGGGGAGTGCTGCATTCGGACGGGATCGGTGAGGAGCCGGAACAGGGCCGGGTTGGCGAGACCGAAGTCCATCTGCATCTCCCACCCGGCCCGCAGCTCATCCAGGGGGTCGACGTCCTCGACGGACGCCGCCTGCACCATCGCGGCCTTAGCGGTGACGTAGGTGGCCATCACGTGTTCGGCCACGGCCTCCAGCAGCCCGTCCTTGTCTCCGAAGAACCGGTAGACCGCAGGTGCTCGAACGCCCGCGGCCACGGCGACCCCACGGGTGGTGACGGCCGCGGGCCCTTCCTCCTGCAGCAGCCGAGCGGCGACCGTGATCATCCTCAACCTGGTATCGCTCCGGCTGAGGTCCGCGCTCACATCGCTCATGTTCCGATGATAGCGTCAATTTGCTACCACTGATTTTCCAATGATACGCTTCCTGGGGTACCAACGATAGCAAGGAAGTCAACATGATCGTCGTCACCGGGGCAACGGGCGCACTCAACGGCGCCACCGTCGACCACCTCCTGGATCGCGTCCCGGCGAAGGACATCGTGGTCGCCGTCCGCGACCCCGCGAAGGCACAACACCTCGCCGATCGCGGCGTCACCGTCAGGCGTGGTGACTACGCCGACGCACAGTCGTTACCGGCCGCGTTCGAGGGTGCCGACCAGCTCCTGCTGGTCTCCTCGAGTGACCCGGCTGCCGACGCGGTGAGCCTGCACCGAGCCGCGATCACGGCGGCCGTCAACGCCGGAGTCGGACGGATCCTGTACACCAGCCACCAAGGCGCAGCGTCTGACAGCCCGTTCCTCCCCGCCCGGGACCACGCCGCCACAGAAGACCTGCTTGCCGAGTCCGGCGTCGCCTGGACGTCGCTACGCAACGGCTTCTACGCGCACAGCCTGGTGTTCCTGACCGGCCCATGGCGCGACACCGGTGTCATGACCGTGCCCATCGACGGACCCGTCTCCTGGACCGCGCGTGAGGACGCCGCCGAAGCTGCCGCCCTCATCCTCGCGTCGGACGGCGGCTATGACGGGCCCACCACCCTCACAGCGAGCACGGCGCCGACGTTCAGAGATGTGGCCGCAATCGCTTCGGACCTCACCGGCCGCGCAGTCGACTGCGTGGTCATCGGGCCGGACGCATGGATCGCCGCACAGACCGCCGCAGGGCGACCGGAACCCATGTCCCGCTTCACCCTCGGCATCTACCAGGCCGCCGCTGAAGGCTACTTCGCCGGCGTCGACCCGCTCCTGTCGGAACTGCTTGGCCGGGAACCCCAGACCATCCGTGACCTCCTCGCCCGGCCCGCGGCGAGTTAGGCCCCGGACCCCGACGGTCGCCATCACGACGACCAGTCCCGCCAGCGCTCGACCCTGCTGGGGGCGGCTGGGGGCGGCTGGGGGCGGCTGGGGGCTGCTCGGGGCTGCTCGGGGCTGCACCGTCTTGTCGTCCCGAGTGTTCCTGCTCGAGGTCAGCGTTCCCGTCGCACGGGTTCAGGGCGCCGTGGTCGGCGTGGTCCGGCTTCCCGTCGGTGGTTGGCGCGGTTCGGGGGTGCCGAGTAGCCCGGCGCGGGTTCGGGGGAGGCCGCTGGCCCCGCCGGGCCCGGGTTTGACGGCGAGGACCTGGTTGACACCGAGGCGGTTGGACTGGAATCCAAGCGCGGAACCGGCCATGTACAGCCGCCAGACCCGGGCCCGGCCAGCGCTGGAGAGCTGCACCGCCTCGTCCCAGTTCTGTTCGAGGTTGGCCACCCACGCGCGCAAGGTGTCCGCGTAGTGCTCACGCAACGACTCCACGTCACGGACCTCGAACCCCACTGACTCCAGCATGCCGACCATCGTCGACAGGGGATGCAGCTCACCATCGGGGAAGACGTAACGGTCGATGAACGAGGTTGCGTCTGCCTTGGGGTCGCCCGCCGGTCCGGGCCGACGCGAGATTGCATGGTTGACCAGCCGCCCCGTCGGAACCAGAAGGGCATACAGCTGGGTGGCGTACTCGGCCAGCTGGGACAGCCCGACGTGCTCGGCCATCCCGATGCTGGCGATGGCGTCGTAGGGCCCGTCGGTCACGTCGCGGTAGTCCTGGACGCGGATCTCGATCCGGTCGGTGAGCCCCAGCGACGCGACGGCGGCGCGAGCGAAGGCGGCCTGCTCCTGGGAGAGGGTGACTCCCACCGCGCTGACGCCATATTCGCGGGCGGCGTGGATGACGAAGGACCCCCACCCGCACCCGACGTCCAGCAGGCGCATCCCCGGGGTCAGACCCAGCTTATGAGCCACCAGGTCGAGCTTGGCGCGTTGCGCGTCCTGCAGGCTGTAGGCGGGTGACGGTGGCTGCTCGAAGTACGCGCAGGAGTACACCATCGACGGACCCAGGACGAGGGCGTAGAAGTCGTTTCCCACGTCGTAGTGGTGCGAGACCGCCTGCGCGTCCCTTCCCGGTGCGTGCCGCCGGCCAGAAAGTCGGATCTCCTCAACGGGCGGCCGCGGCGGCGGCCCGAGCGCGCCGAGACGCACGACCGCCCGGGCTACGGCGACGATGGTTTCGTGCCCCACACGCACGCCCGGTCCCCGTTCGGGGTCGGCAACCGCGTTGAGGCGGGTCAACGCGTCGAGCAGGTCACCCTCGATCTGGACGTCTCCGGACACATACGCGCGAGCGAACCCCAGCTCGTTAGGCGCCCAGACCAGCCGGCGAAGGGCGCGCCGCGACACAAAACGGACAACACCACCGCGTCCGGTGGACCCGACGAGCTGCCGTCCCAGCAGTCAACGCGCACCGGCAGGTCCGATCCGAGAACGGCGTCGACCAGCGGTCGGAGCACGGCGGCAATGTCCATCACCTACCTCCCTATCACCTCGAGAATCAACCTACGGGCGTGGAGACGGTCCCGGCACAGGGGTGGATGACGTTGGCCGACCTCCCGATGCGTTCCGTCGGATGCTGCTTCCGCGGCGCAGCCCTCGTAGGGCATTAACGTCATATTCGTCTCTCCGTTGGCGTTTGGTGAGAACCCGGTTGCATGTGACCGGGCCCCACAGGGTGCACGCTGACGGGAACGTCTCGCTGCCCCGACGGCTCGCGAGGAGGGAGGTGGCCGAACATGGGATGTGTGGAGTACGCGTTTCCGAGCGGACCGCCGGACACGGTGGCGGGGTGGCGGGCCGCGGCCGACGCGCTGCTGAGTCCACCGTGCTGCACTTTCCACCGCAACATGGAGATCTCCTCCCGTTACGCGTGGCTCCACGATCAGCAGCCGACCTGCTTCAAGTGGGCTGGAATGGCCGCGATCGCCTCTCACCATGCTCGCCTGGTGCTGTTCCCATTTCGTCTAACTGGTATCGAGACATGTTGATGTGGGACGAGTGGCGACTAGGTGCGTCGGCCCCCGGGGCGCGCTACCTGGTTGCTGGAGGTCAGCGGGTCCTGGTGCTTTGTGGTTGTCCTGTGGCGTCGTCCCAGGTGTAACCGGTGACCGTGTCGTCAGTGGTGGTGCCGATGCTGACTGCGACGTACTCGGGTCCATCGAAGGGGCTTGCGATGCGCATGGTGGAGACGGTCACGGGGGCGGCACCGGTGGGGGGGAGCGGCGAAATGTTGTGTGAGCCTGCCGGGAACAGCGCGAATGACACTCCGTGTTCACTGCTGACGGCCATCTCGAACATCGGCATCTCGCTGGGGTTTACGGGGCCGACTCCGATCATGTCGTGTGTTGAGCCGTCGGGTTCGATACGGGTGATGACGAGGGTGGGGTTCTTACCTGCTCGTGACTCCCGGATTGACATGAGGTATCGATGGTTGTTGGCAGTCATGAACGCCCCGCTTTCGGTCCCTGCCGATCCTTCTCCCATGGCCCACACGACCGTGCTCAGCGGGTTTCCGGAGGCGGGCACAGTGAGCGCGGCGGTGCCGCAGGCAGCGACCACGGCCAGCAGGGTTCCGGCGGCGGTCCGTCGAGCGAGTCGGGTCCGCCGGATGCGATGTCCGAGGGAGACGATCGCTTGGGGTTTGAACTCGGTGATAGGGACATCGGCGTTGGCCAGGAGGTGACGGACGTGGTCTTCGATGTCGGTGCTCATGGGGGGCTCCCTTCAGTTAAGGCGACGGTGCGGAGGGCGGCGAGGCCGCGGGACGCAGCGGACTTCACAGTTCCGATCGAGATGCTGAGCAGGTCCGCCACGTCACGTTCGGATAGGTCGGTGTAGTAGCGCAGGACGACGACCGTTCGTTGCTGTTGCGGCAGTGTCGCCAGCAGCTGCGCGACCGTCTCCCGGTCTTCGCGGCTTGAGTCGGCGGCCGTGATGATCTCTGGGAGGACGTCTGTGCTGATCTGTCGGGAGGCGTGTCTGATGTGGTCGACGCGGCGGTTGACCAGGATGCGCCGGGTGTAAGCGAGGGCGTCCTCGTCGCGGATCCGGGGCCAGGCGAGGTATGCCCGAACGAGTGCGTCCTGTGTGAGTTCACGGGCGAGGTCGTCGGATCCGGTGAGGAAGAACGCGGTACGAAGAAGGGAAGGTTGCGCGGTCGTCATGAAGGTGACGAACGCTGCGTCGCTCTTCGTGCGGTTTGCACGCAGCACAGCCCTGGGCCTCCTCTGCTCGTTTGTCCCTTGCAAAAGCATCTACGGGGACGCGGTGCCAAAGGTTGCCACGCCGGCGATCCGGTTTCAGGTGAGCAGTGCCGCCACGTACTGCGCGTAGGTGCTGCCTGATGCTTTGGCGTGGCGTTCGATGGTGGCGGGGGAGTATCCGAGGACGTCGGCGAGGATCGCGGCCGGGGTGGCCTTGGTGAGCTCATGGAGGGTGCCGAGGCGGGCGGCGCGGGGGGAGAAGGTGCTAGCGAGGTGGAGGCGGAGAGCTTGCGGGCTGCTGTGTCGCCCGGGCGCCACGCCGCGGAAGATCCATGGGCTGTTGGGGTGTGCGGCGGTGTTGGCGTGGACGGGGTCGCGCAGGAGTTCTCGTACGGGCTGGTCGAGTGGGTCGGGCAGGATGATGTCGAGGTTGCCGAGCCGGATGGTGACGTGGTCGGCGATGGTGACGTGATCCCAGGTCAGTGCCGCGATGCGTTCGACAGGTTGCCCGAAGATCAGGATGAGGATCATCAGCAGTCGGTCTCGTGGGCTCAGGTCGTCACCGGTGACGACCTGGTCGACAATGCGGGTCTGCTGGTTACTGTCGAGTCGTTCCGCGGTACCGCGTCGGTGCGGGTGAATCGTCAGTCCTGGCTGAATGATTCGGGCCTTCGCGGCCCAGCTGAGGAATCGCTCGGCGAACTGTCGGGTGGTAGTGCCGGTAGCGATCCAGGTGTCGATGTCGCCCTGCCCGACGCCGGCCAGGGGCGTGCCCCGCTCATCGTTGAGCCAAATGATGAAGTCGGCGGCGACAGTGACGTTCTGCTTCGACCGCAGGAACATGCTTTGGCTGATCACGTCCGCAGCGCGCATCCGTCTGATCAGGTGCCACCTGATGTACCGGGTCAGCGCGTCGTGGTCGGGTCCGTCCGAGACGCGCTTGACCGCGGTCTGGGCCCAGCGGATGAACGTTGGTAGGTACTCGTCCCGGTAGGGCAGCACGCCGTGTTCGACGAGCAGCCCACGCACGTGTTCTCGGGTCCGTGACGGCAGGAGCCGGTCCATCTCGTCGTGGCTGCTGACGCCTGTGGCGGCCAGCTGCTGGAGGAAGACGGTGACGTGGGCCTGGTTGATCCAGGTGAGTCCGCTGTTGGCCCGAGGCATCGTCTTCAACGCGTCCGCGAGGGGGTGAAGGGACGGGTGGATCTGGCCGGTGCCGGGGTCGGTGAGGAGCTGGTCAACGGTTGACCCGAGGATGCAGCGCCAGCAGCTGTACTGGGAGTGCAGCTCACCCTCCGCCCCGCATCGGGCGCAGTCGACGTTCAGGCGGATCCCGCTGCACCCGCGGCAGGTCGGTGACCCGTCGGTCCTTCCTGGGAGGACACCTTCGTGACCGCACGCGCAGCGTCCGGTGACACGTTTGGCGGCCTGGTAGCAGTAGCCGCACACCGGTCCGTCTGGCCATTGGGCGTGGATCGGGTAGTGGCCTTCGCATCGGGCGCACGGTGTTGGCCAGCGCACCGGGTCGCCGGCCCTGCGTGGCCCTCTACTCATCGTCCTTGGGCACGAGCCGGACCCGGGGAGCGATGGCGCTGCCCGCGATGTCGGGGAGGTCGTCGAGGTGTTGGGGTGCGTTCGCGGTTGCGGCGGCCCGCATCTCCACGTACGGCTCGAACAGGTCGTTCGGTGTGCACTGCAGGATGTCGCACAGGGCCGCGAAGGTACGAGCCGGTATCCGTTCCGGGGACCCCGTGACCAGCCGGTGGACCTGGGCGTTGGACAGGTTGATCCCACGGGACCTCAGCAGCGGGATGAGCTCGGTGGTCTTCCACAGGTTCCGTTGCGCCATGAGCTGCCTCAGGTGCCAGCGGTACCCGATCCGGCGCTGCTCAGCCACGTTGTCCGCCCACGTCCGGGACGGAGGAGCCGATCCGGTGGGCGATCATCCGCTGGACCTCCTTCTGTTTGAAGTCCGAGGACACCGAGGTGTACAGCGCAGTGGTCGACGCGTTCGCGTGACCGAGCTGCTCCTGGACGAACAGCGGGTCGTATCCGGCCTCGATCAGATGCGTGGTGTACGAGTGCCGCAGCGCGTGCAACGTCAGCTCTGCAGGCAAACCGGCCGCCTGCCGGGCGGCCGCGAAGGATCGGTCGAAGGTGCGCTGCACCACATCCCCGGAGCGTTCCGACGGCCACAGCGACGTCGAGCGGTCTGCCGTCGAGAACCGTTGACGACCCTGTGGTGACAACCAGAACTTCAGCAGGTCAACGACCCAGTCGAACTCCGGCACCGTCAGCACAGTCCGGTGCCGCGGACCCGAACCGGCCGTCCCCTTGGCCCACCGCACCTCGAGCGCCCCGAACCCGCCGTACGCCGGCACGTGCGGGTTGGGGGAGAAGTCGACGTACTCCAGCTTCGCCAGCTCACGACGTCGCAGCCCGTACGCGAAACACACCTTGAACGCCACCGAGTCGCGCAGCGCCGGCAGCCACCGCTTCGACCCGCGCGCGTGCTCGGAGTCGACCAGGTCGTCGAGCTCGTCGAACAACCGCTGCAGCTCCGACAACGTCAACGCGCGCCGGGCCCGGACGGCGGGCATTCTCGGCGCTGTGCCGAGGTGCGTTCCACTCGAACACCACCTGGCTCGGCACGTCGCCAAACGTCTCCTCGCACAGCCGGACCCAGCCATACCGCGGATCGCACACGTACGAGCAGAACCCCCGGATCGCACCCGAGTACGCGCGCAGGGTCGAGAGGGCGATCGACTGCCGCTCACTTCGCTTCATGGCGAAGAACTCATCCACGTCGTGCGAGGACCACGACCACGGATAGTCGTTCGTGAACACCTGGAACCGGACCACCGCCGAGGTCACCTGCCGGATCGAGTCCACCGTCAATCCACGCGCCAGCATCTGCGCCCGCCACCCAGCCACCATCGCCTCGAACACCCGATCCTCGGCACGGAACAACGCCACACCCGGCGCACGCAGGAACTCGGGCACACTCCCTGGGACCAACTGCATGCCCGACAATATACGCGAGAATCTCTCACTTAACGAGAATCATCTGCATTGACCAGGCGACTTGACGCGACAACACCAGCCGCAGGCTCCGCGCGTCTAGAGGCTCTGAGCGTGTGACCTGCACCAATGTCGATATGACAGTGAGACGAGCTCTCTCACCTAGTAGCGACACGTCTCATAAGGGTGCCGATGACACCGGTTATGTGGATCTGCCGCGAAGCCTGAGCCGTTGGCGGCTGTTGACGCAGGATGTGAACAGGATGCGGGAGGTCAACAACGCGATCTATGACGACATCTTCTGGGTTCACCTCGCCTACCTTGACGGGTCCGACGGCGTGGAGGACCTGCGGCGGCTACTGGGGCCGCACCGCGAGTACGCCGGCCTGCTTGCCGCCTTCGAGACGATCGAGAGGGGTCGCGTCGTCCTGGCGGACGCGGGGTCTACGCAGGAGTCCCGACGGGAGGCCGCCAACCTGGTCTGGGACGGCAACCTCGCTCTCCTCGCGCATGAGCAGCGGGTCGTGGTGCAACCGCTCTTCGACCGCCTGTCGGGCGCCTTCGCCCGCATGGTGTCGATGGGCTCGACGACGTCCTTTGAGGTGCGCGGCCTCCGGAAGCAGGTCACCTACTTCACGTCGTTCTCCGCGTACTCGCTGACCAACGGGCTCGCCACCGCGCTGAAGACTCGCACGGTCCCGACGATCACCCGGTACGACGACCGTTGGCGATGGCTCGAGACCACGGTCGTGCCTCGGTTTCGACGCCTGGACGCCGACCAGGACCTGCTGGACCGGACGCTGGGCCGCGTGGTCGAGGACGCGAAGCGGTATGCCGACATGCCCTGCCTGATCCCGACCTGAGCACCCGGACCTGACAATACGGACCGGGCGCCTGGCCCTCCGGGACGCCTTCGAGTCATGAGGCGTCCGACGCCGACTTTGTCGAACGGCACGTCACCGGCATGAGTTGACGGTCGTCCTGCAGCGGGTGCGGGCCAGACTATGAGGAAGGCCCGGCGAACACGCGGAGGAGGACCTTGATGAAGCGAGCTCGGCAGGTCCTGTTCATCCAGGGAGGCGGAGCGGGTGCACACGATCAGTGGGACCATCAACTGGTCGCGAGCTTGTCGCGGGGGCTTGGCGCCGGGTACCAGTTGCTTTACCCCCGCATGCCCGACGAAGACGACCCGAGCCGCGCTCGATGGGGCCTTGCGATCCGGCGAGAATTGGCAGACCTGGATAGCGGTGCGGTGGTGGCCGGCCACTCGGTGGGAGCGACACTGCTGGTGGATGCGCTCATTGAGCACCGCTTGGCGGGCACCCTCGCAGCGATCGTGTTGATCGCCGCCCCGTTCGTCGGTGAGGGCGGTTGGCACGACGACGAGTTCGAGCTGCCCGAAGACGTCGGTGCGAGGCTCCCGATCGCGGTGCCAGTCCACGTGTTCCATGGCCTCCAGGACGAGACCGCCCCGCCGTCGCACGCCGGCCTCTATGAGCGGGTCATCCCGCAGGCGCTGGTTCACCGGCTGCCTGGGCGCGATCACCAGCTCAACATGGATCTGAGCAACGTGGCGCAGGTGATCCGTGCCATCGCACCTGCGCCACGCGCCGACGCGTGACTCGGCAGACTCCGACGCCGCCTGACGATCACCGGCTCGGATCTGTCCGCCCGGTCCCACGGCCCCCCGATGGACCTCGTCAGGGCCCCGCCGCCCATCCTGGGCTCCCTCAGCGCCCGGGGATGGCTGCTGCTGGACCGCCTCAGTGGCCGTTGATGCTGTCATCGAGGGTCGGGCACTCGTCACAGAAGCGCACAGCAGCGCACAGCAGCGCACGTGTGTACTAGTATGTGCGCAGGAGGTGCATCACCGTGACACTCAGTGATCTGCTCGCCCAGTACGACATCACCGAGGACGAACTGTCAACCTCACTCGAGGTCCGCCTGTCCGCCCACCCGTTGTCTCGCACGGCAGAGCTGACGGAGGGGGAGGAGGCGTACTGGGCGGACCATGCCGGGATACCGCTCGCCCGGCCCTCGACGTCGACACTCGAACGCGCCACTGACGCAACCGTTTCTGTGCTGGCCGATGCCAGGCGTTCCCTCACCATCGAACAGGCCGCCCGCTTGCTCGACGTCCATCGCTCGCGCGTGTCACACCGGCTGGGCGACGGGCAGCTCTACTCGTTCCAGATCGGCACCAAACGCCGACTGCCGAGCTGGCAGTTCACCGCGGCCGGTTTGCCGCTGCCCGGACTCGACGTCGTGCTGGGCGCGCTGCCCTCGGACCTGCACCCCACCGCGGTGGAGGGCTTTTTCAGCACGCCCAACCCCGACCTGGACGACCGTTCGCCCGCTCAGTGGCTGGCGTCGGGCGGAGATCCGCAGCGCGTCGTCGACGAGGTGTCCGGCCTCGACCTGTGGTGACCTCTGTTGCCCCGTGATGACGCGCGGAACCCCAGTTGACCTGTCGTGATGAGGCACCAGGCCGGTTGGTCGGGTGGTAAAGCTGCCGGTCGTTCCTCCTAGCCCACTGGTGCGAGCCCCCGAGGATCTGCACGTCCTGACGGTGAACACCGCGCTGTGGCGGATCCACGCGACGGCCGGACCGCACGTCACACCGTGGAACCGGTTGCGCTACATCGGTCCGACGATGTCCCGGTTCGACCCGCAGCCACCACCGCAGGCGCTCTCCGCACGAGGAGTCTCGTATGCCGCCCTGGACGTCGTCACCGTCGTCGCCGAGGCGTTCCAGCAGACCCGCGTGGTTGACCTGTCGCGGCGGTCTCCGTACCTCACTGGATGGCTACCGTCCCGGGACCTGGCGCTGCTCGACCTCACCGGCACCTGGCCGATCCGCAACGGCGCTTCGCACGTGCTGACCACCGGTCCGAAGCGGGTATGCCGCGCCTGGGCCCGCGCCATCGACGCGCAGTGGCCTGACCTGGACGGCCTCTGGACCGACTCCACGATGACCGGTCGGCCGTCCGTGGCACTCTTCACTGCCGCGGCGGACAGCTTCCCGAGACGGCCCGCGTTCTCCCGACCGCTGTCCACGCCCGCACTCGCGGGTGCCCTGGTCCAGGCCGCTACCGAGATCGGCTACCGCGTCGTCTGAGCCACCCGACATGCCGGCACGCACCTCAGACCGCCCTCGTGCCCACTGGACTCACATGTTATCGGGTTCTTGACCCCTCAGTGTCCGGTTTGTCCACCAACACGTGAGTCCGGTCGGAGAGAACGTGGGTCCGGTCGGAGAGAACGTGAGTCCGGTCGGAGAGAACGTGAGTCCGGTCGGAGTCGGCGGGCCAGTCAGCGACGGTGGACCAGTCAGCGGCGGCGGACCAGTCAGGCGGACGAACGGAGTCGTCAGATCGGGTGGGCTCGCAGGTTCATCACGCCCAGGGTGACGACGACGACCAGCAGGGAGGCGCCCAGCATGTGCACGGCGACAAGCGCCTCCGGCAGGTTCGTGAAGTACTGCGCGTAGCCCACGACTCCCTGCAACAGGGTCACCACCAGCACCGCCCGCCAGGTGCGCTTGGCGCGCACTGACTCGCTGGTCAGTGCCACCGCGACGACGACCGCCACCACGAGTCCGACGAACAGCATCACGACATCGGCGTGCAGCCAGGCCACCGACCGAGGGTCGAACCCGGTCCGGGCGGGCTGCACGGCGTCCCCGGAGTGCGGTCCCGAACCGGTGACCACGGTCCCGAGCACGAGCACCACCGCTGCCACGCCCGCACACACGAGGGCCAGTCGAGCCACCAACGGTGGGACGAGCAGCCTCCGTATGCCTGTCTCGACCTCCTCGCCGCCGCGGACCAGCATGGTCGACAGGGCGACCAGCACCATGGAGATGAGGAAGTGCGAGGCCACGATGACCGGGTTCAGGGTCAGCCGCACGGAGATGCCACCGACGACGGCCTGGAGCAGGATGCCGCCGATCACCCCGACGGCCAGCCAGTGCAGCGGACGCCGCCGAGGCAGGCGGGTGAACACCGCATACAGGGCGGCGATCGCGAGCAAACCCACCACGAACGTCAGGGTGCGGTTGCCGAACTCGATGAGCTTGTGGATCCCCTCCTCCTGGTGGGGGACCGGCACGAACGAGCCGGGGACGCACTCGGGCCAGGTCGGGCACCCGAGCCCGCTTCCCGTCAGGCGGACGATCCCGCCGGTGACGACGATGCCGACCTCTCCGACGAGGTTGGCGAGGAGGATCGGCCGCACCCACGACAGAGGGACGGCCGGCAGCCGGACCGATCCGACCCGGCGTCCGGTCGGCGCCTCGACGTCACTGGCCACCCGGCAGCTCCTTCACCAACATCGCGACCACGTGACCGGGCTCCCCTCGTCGACCGATCTCGACGTACCCGCGTCCGTGGTGGAACGCCAGTGACCCCGGGTTCGGGGGCTCCACGTTCACCTCGAGGACCATCCTCGCAAACGGTCGGGCGAGCTCCTCCATCGCGTCGTAGACGAACCGGGCGAGCCCCCGTCGTCTGAACTGGGCGCCGATGACGATCCGGTCGAGGTAGTAGAAGTCGCAGCCGAAGCGCTCGGTGAACCAGAGGTAGTTCTCCCCGTCGTAGTCCGTCCCCGGAGGGAACGTCACGACGAAGCCAGCGAGCTGCTCTCCGAGGTCGAGTACGTCGGCCCGGTCGGCCCACCCGATCAGCTGTTCCAGCCGCGGTCCGTCCAGCGGCGCGAGCAGCTCGACGTCGCTGGCGTTGAGATCGAGAACCGTGAGGATGTCGTCCTGGGCGATCGGGCGCAGGTGGAGACGAGGTGTCACTACAGCAGTGTCTCAGTCGCTTCTGACGGTATGCCGGTGGAGGGAGCGGTGGAGACGGTGCCGCAGACGGGTCAGCCCCCGAGTCGGGTTGCGGCCCAGGGCAGCGACTGCTGCAGCGCCGCCGTCCACGTCTCGAAGTCGTGCCCGCCCGGCCTGACCTGGAACTCGACCGCAAAGCCCTTGGCCTTCAGCTGCCCGGCGAGAGCCTGGGCCGGTCCTACGAGCTCGGTCTCGGCCTCGCCGACGTCGATCCAGAGCGCGGGTCCCTTCGACGGGTCGAGCGACGAGTAGTAGACAGCGGGGCTGTTCGCAGCCACCTGGGACTTCCAGTCGCCGCCGCCGAAGAGCTCCTCGTTGCCTCCGTCGATGGCGTCCGGCTCGCAGACCGTCAGGCTGGAGAACGAGAGCAGCACAGAGAACACGTCCGGGTGCTTGAGGCCGAGGTTGAGCGCGCAGAAACCGCCCATCGAGAACCCTCCGATGCCCCGGTGGCGAGAGTCGGGGATGGTCCGCAGCTGCTGGTCGGCGGCGGCTACGACGTCGCGCACCACGTACGTCTCGGCGTGGCCCTCGAGCGCCGTGTCGACGCAGAGGCTGTCCCCGTCCGGCTGCTGTAGAACGGTGGGCATGACGAGGATGACGGGATGCCCTGCGCTCGCAACCGCGAGACCGGTCTGCGCGGCCTCGCCGGCGTCCAACCAGTCGGTGCTCCGCCCCGGGTTGCCGTGGGTGAGCACCAGCATGGGGAAGCGCACCGTCGGTTCGGAGAAGTACTGCGGGGGGAGCCAGACCTCGGCGTCGTAGACGCCGAACTTCGAGGCCGTGTCGGGCACGGTCATGGAGACGACCTCGCCGTCGGGATGGGTTGGCCCAGTCGGCCCGGTCGCCTCGGTTGACCCGGTGGGGGAGGGGATGGCTGGACCCGTCGGCTGACCCCCGTCGCCCGGCGTGATCCCGTTCAGGCCGGGAAAGCGCTGGACCCCCAGCAGGTCGGCGAGGGTGGGGTAGGCCGCGTGCTGCGTGTTGACGACAACCGCCCCCGTACCGGCGAGCGCGGCGACGCATACCCCAGCCAGCACGTTGCGGGTGACCCGGCGCCGTCGGACCAGCACGGTGAGGACCGCAGTGGCCACCGCCACGCCGAGCATGATGGCGAATGGCAGCCGGCCGACCAGCCGGAGCTCTAGGAGCGCGTGCACCACGGCCCGACGCTAACCGCGGAACATGTGAGCGCCCGGTTGCGCAGGGCGTGCTCGATCCGCCTCATCCGACCGCTCAGTCCGACCAGCGGAAGGTCCGGACGGCGATCAGGGTGGCAGCCACCGCCCAGGTCAACAACACGAGCAGGGCTGTGCCGGCCAGCCGGCCCTCGACGAGCGCGGCACGCAGGCCGTCGCCCAGCGCCGATGAAGGCAGGACTGCCACCGTGGTCGACACGATCGACGGCAACTCGGTGCGTGGGACGACCGCGCCGCCGGCTACGAGCAGGAGCACCCAGAGTAGGTTCGCGACCGCCAGCACGCCTTCGGCGCGCACGGTGCCGGCGAGCAGAAGGGCCAGGGCGACGAAGGCCCAGGTGCCGAGCAGCAGGAACAGGACGGCGTCGCCGATCCCCACGACAGCGGGGCGCCACCCCAGAACGAGCCCGACCGCTCCGATCACCACCCACTGGAGCACCTCGACGCCGAGTGTCGCCAACGCCTTGGCGGACAGCAGCCCATCGCGTCCCAGAGGGGTGGTCCCGAGCAGCCGCAGGACGGCATACCGGCGCTCGAAGCCGGTCGCGATCGCCTGCGCGGTGAACGAGGCCGAGATCACGCAGAGGGCGAGCACTCCGGGGACGGCGATGTCGATCCGACGACCGGTCCCGAGGGAGGGCACGGTGCCGACCGCCAGGCCGACCAGTGCCAACAGGGGGAGGACCAGCGAGACGAGCAGCTGCTCGCCGTTGCGCAGCAGGGTCCCGAGCTCGAAACGGGACTGGGCCAGCACCCGGGTAGCGACGGGGGCCGGGGCAGTCATCGGGGGGCCCGGCGGGTGAGCTCGAAGTACACGCTCTCCAGCGAGCCGGCGCCGACCACCTCTGCCGACGGGCCCTGCGCCACGGTGCGTCCCTCGCTCACGATGACGAGGTGGTCGGCCAGCCGCTCCGCCTCCTCGAACGAGTGGGTCGTCACGACGACGGTCGTCCCGGCCGCCCTCACCTCCTCGACGAGCTCGTGGACGTCGAGGCGCCCGTGCGGATCAAGGCCGGCCGTCGGCTCGTCGAGGAACACGACGTCGGGCCTGCCTACCAGCGCAGCGGCCAGGGCGACCCGCTGGCGTTGCCCGCCGGACAGACGACGCACGGTCGTCCCCGCGAACCGGTCGATGCCGAGTCGGCCGGCGAGCTCGTCGACCGGCGCCGGGTCGGCGTAGAAGGAGGCGAGGTGGCGTAGCAGGCGCAGTGGTGTCGTCCCCGTGGGGAGACCACCCGCCTGAAGCATGACCCCCACCCGGGCGCGGTGCTCGGCGGGTGAGCGCCACGGGTCGGTGCCGAGTACCCGTACGGACCCCCCATCGGGCCGCTGCAGGCCGACAGCGCACTCGACCGCGGTCGTCTTGCCCGCGCCGTTGGGGCCGAGGACGGCCGTCACCGCGCCTACGGGCGCGACCCAGCTCATCTCGTCGGAGGCAACGACACGGCCGAACCGGCGAACCAGCCCCTCGACGGTCACAGCGGCGGTAGTCGGCACCCGGTGAGTCTAAGGAGGGAAGCAGGGCGTCAATCGTGCTTAGGCTGACCTTACTATCGAGGTTCCGGGTAATTACGTCACAATGGTGTGGTGTTTATCGGACCCGACGAGCAGCGCACCCGCGAGCGGGTCCTCGCCGCCGTCTCCGAACACGGACCGGTCACGGCCAGCGAGATCGGACGCCTCCTCGGACTGACGCCCGCCGCCGTCCGACGGCACCTCGACACGCTCACCGACCAGTCTGCCGTGATCGAGCACGACCCAACCACGGCAGCCCGCGGACGCGGTCGGCCCGCCAGGGCCTACGTCGTCTCCGACACGGGGCACGGCTCTCTGCCGACCGACTACGAAGGACTGGCGACCGAGACGCTGCGCTACCTCGCCGCCACCGGCGGCGACGAGATGGTCAGCGACTTCGCCCGGCAGCGGATGGCCGGGCTCGAGCAGCGGTATGCCGGCCAGCTCGCCGACGCGGGTCACGAGCCCGCCGCTCGGGTGGACGCGCTTGTCGAGGCGATGTCCCAAGACGGTTTTGCTGCATCGGCCCGCCCGGTCGGCACCGGCTCGCTCGCCGGCATCCAGCTCTGCCAAGGGCACTGTCCGGTCGGGCACGTCGCCGAGCAGTTCCCGGCGTTCTGCGACGCCGAGACCGACGCGATCTCCCGCCTGCTCGGGGTGCACGTCCAGCGGCTGGCCACGTTGGCCGGCGGCGCACACGTCTGCACGACCTTCGTCCCGCAAACCGCGCAAACGCCGGGAACACCGGGACGCTCCACCTCCTTGACCCAGGTAACACCCACCCACGAAGGGGCACCGCGATGACCTCGCACATCGAAGAGCTCAACCCCGGCCTGAAGGATCTCGGCCGGTACGAGTACGGATGGGCCGACTCCGACAGCGCCGGCGCGACCGCCAAGCGCGGCCTGAACGAGGACGTGGTCCGGGACATCTCGTCACGCAAGAGCGAGCCCCCGTGGATGCTCGACCTGCGGCTGAAGTCGTTGCGCCTGTTCGGCAAGAAGCCGATGCCGTCGTGGGGGTCGGACCTGACCGGGATCGACTTCCAGAACATCAAGTACTTCGTGAAGTCCACCGAGAAGCAGGCCACCTCGTGGGAGGAGCTGCCCGCGGACATCAAGAACACCTACGACCGGCTCGGCATCCCGGAGGCGGAGAAGCAACGCCTCGTCGCCGGGGTCGCCGCCCAGTACGAGTCCGAGGTCGTCTACCACCAGATCCGTGAGGACCTGCAGGAGAAGGGCGTCATCTTCGTCGACACCGACACGGGGCTGCGCGAGTACGAAGATCTGTTCCGCGAGTACTTCACCTCGGTCATCCCGGCCGGCGACAACAAGTTCGCGTCACTCAACACCGCTGTCTGGTCGGGCGGCTCGTTCATCTACGTGCCACCCGGGATCCACGTGGACATCCCGCTGCAGGCCTACTTCCGGATCAACACCGAGAACATGGGCCAGTTCGAGCGGACCCTGATCATCGCCGACGAGGGCTCCTCGGTGCACTACGTCGAGGGTTGCACTGCGCCGATCTACTCGTCTGACTCGCTGCACTCCGCGGTCGTCGAGATCATCGTCAAGAAGAACGCGCGGGTCCGTTACACGACCATCCAGAACTGGTCCAACAACGTCTACAACCTCGTCACCAAGCGCGCCACCTGCGCCGAGGGTGCGACGATGGAGTGGATCGACGGCAACATCGGCTCCAAGGTGACGATGAAGTACCCCGCCGTGTATCTACTCGGCGAGCACTCGCGCGGAGAGACCCTGTCCATCGCCTTCGCCGGCGAAGGCCAGCACCAGGACGCCGGCGCCAAGATGGTGCACGCGGCGCCCAACACCTCGTCGACGATCGTCAGCAAGTCGGTCGCCCGCGGCGGCGGGCGCACCTCCTACCGAGGCTTGGTCCAGGTGATGGAGGGCGCTCACAACAGCAGGTCGACGGTGCGTTGCGACGCGTTGCTGGTCGACCAGATCAGCCGGTCCGACACCTACCCCTATGTGGACGTCCGCGAGGACGACGTGCAGATGGGCCACGAGGCAACGGTGTCGAAGGTCTCCGCCGACCAGCTGTTCTACCTCCAGTCCCGCGGGATGACCGAGGAGGAGGCCATGGCCATGATCGTGCGCGGCTTCGTCGAGCCGATCGCGCGCGAGCTGCCGATGGAGTACGCCCTCGAGCTCAACCGCCTCATCGAGCTGCAGATGGAAGGAGCAGTCGGCTGATGCCGCTGTTGGAAAAGTCGTCCACCGCGAGTGCCCACGAGCCGGCGCCCGGCCAGAACGGTCATACCGACTCGGCCGCGGCATTTGTCCCCGACCAGTCGCGCGCCGAGCGGGTGAGGTCGTTCGACGTCGCCGCTTTCGGCATGCCGACGGGGCGTGAGGAGGACTGGCGGTTCACGCCCGTCGACCGTCTACGCTCGCTGCTCACCCACACCCCCACCCAGGACGGTGCGGTGACCTACGCCGTCTCGGCTCCTGACGGCGTTCTCGTCGGATCGCTCGCGCCGGGTCAGGCGCCGCGCGGCACGGTGCTCGTGCCCGCCGACCGGGCGGCCGTCGTCGCCAGCGCGAACACCCCCGCAGCCCTGCACGTCCGTATCCCCGCCGAGTCCGAGCTGACCGAGCCGGTCAACATCCGTGTCACAGGAGTGGGCGGCGGACGCAGCAATGCTCACCACGTGATCGAGGCCGGGCGGCACAGCAAGGCCGTCGTCGTGCTCGACCACGAGGGTGACGCGGAGCACACCGGCAACGTCGAGGTGGTCGTCGGTGACGGCGCCGACCTCACTGTCGTCACGATCCAGGGGTGGAGCGACCGGTCGCACCACCTCGGCCAGCACGACGCGCTCGTCGGCCGCGATGCGACCTACAAGCACATCGTCGTCAGCCTCGGTGGCGGCATCGTCCGGATCAACACCAACGTCCGGTATGCCGGTCCCGGCGGCTTCGCCACGCTGCTCGGTGTCTACTTCGCCGACGCCGGACAGCATCTTGAGCACCGTAGCTTTGTCGACCACGACGCCCCGAAGTGCCGCAGCAGCGTCACCTACAAGGGTGCGCTGCAGGGGGATTCGGCCCACACGGTCTGGGTGGGCGATGTGCTGATCCGCGCGATAGCCGAGGGCACTGAGACCTACGAGCTCAACCGCAACCTCGTGCTGACTGAGGGCGCCCGTGCCGACTCGGTGCCTAACCTCGAGATCGAGACCGGTGAGATCGTCGGAGCGGGGCACGCGTCGGCGACCGGCCGGTTCGACGACGAGCAGCTGTTCTACCTGCAGGCCCGCGGCATCCCCGAGGACGAGGCGCGGCGCCTGGTCGTTCGTGGGTTCCTGGTCGACGTGGTCAACCAGATCCCCGTTGCCGACCTGCGCGAACGGCTTCATGCCGACATCGACGAGGAGCTGGCCAGCGCCCAGCGGGCCGGCGCCGAAGCGCTGAAGGCGAGCGCGTGAGCGCCCAGCCCGTGCCGCCGGCCGAGGTCCAACGCACGGCCGACGGCTACGTCTACGTGTGCGAGGTCGAGGACCTGGCCGTCAGCACAGCCGCACAAGCGGACGTCGACGGCTCGATTCTCGCGATGGTGCGCGACGGCAACGGCGAGATCCACGCCATCGACGACCTCTGCACCCACGGACACGTCTCCCTGTCCGAGGGAGAGGTCGACGGATGCACGCTCGAATGCTGGCTGCACGGCTCGCGGTTCGACCTGCGCACCGGCGACCCCACCGGTCCACCCGCGACCGTCCCCGTCGCCGTCCACTCCGTCCGTGTCGACGGCACCCATGTCTACGTCCAGCTTCAGGAGAAGTGAGCACCCATGACCACCCTCGAGATCCGCGACCTGCACGTCTCCGTTGAGGTGGAAGGCGGCGCGAAGGAGATCCTTCGTGGCGTCGACCTCACGGTCCGCTCCGGTGAGACCCACGCCATCATGGGCCCCAACGGGTCCGGCAAGTCGACACTGGCCTACTCCGTCGCTGGACACCCTCGGTACACCGTCACGGGGGGCACCGTCACCCTCGACGGTGAGAACGTGCTCGCCATGAAGGTCGACGAGCGCGCCCGGGCCGGGCTGTTCCTCGCCATGCAGTACCCCGTCGAGGTCCCAGGTGTCACCGTCTCCAACTTCCTGCGTACCGCCAAGACCGCGGTCGACGGCGAGGCTCCCAAGCTGCGCACCTGGGTCAAGGACATGAAGGGCGCCATGGAGAAGCTGCGGATCGACCCTGCCTTCGCGGAGCGAAACGTCAACGAGGGGTTCTCCGGTGGCGAGAAGAAACGTCACGAGATCCTCCAGATGGAGCTGCTCAAGCCCTCGATCGCCATCCTCGACGAGACCGACTCCGGCCTGGACGTCGACGCGCTCAAGGTCGTGTCCGAGGGCGTCAACCGGGTCAAGGCGAGTGGTGACGTGGGCGTCCTGCTCATCACGCACTACACCCGGATCCTGCGGTACATCGAGCCTGACTTCGTGCACGTGTTCGTCGACGGCCGGATCGTCGAGGAAGGCGGCAAGGAGCTCGCCGACCGGCTCGAGGACGAAGGCTACGACCGCTATCTGACGGTTGCCCAGGCCTGACGCTCGTGACCGCACACCCGTTCAGCGGAGCGGAGTCGGCCCGGATCCGGGCCGACTTCCCCATCCTCGCGCGCACCGTGCGTGACGCAAAACCGTTGGTGTACCTCGACTCCGGAGCCACATCGCACAAGCCGACGGTTGTCCTCGACGCCGAACGGGAGTTCTACGAGCGGCACAACTCGGCCGTCCACCGCGGCGCCCACCAGCTCTCCGAGGAGGGCACCGAGGCATACGAGAAGGCGCGGGAGGCCATCGCCGCGTTCATCGGCGCCCGCCCCGAGGAGATCGTGTTCACCAAGAACGCCACCGAGTCGCTCAACCTGGTCGCCTACGCGTTCTCCAATGCCACCCACGGTGGCGGCGGGGGAGCGGGGTCGCGGTTCACGCTGCAGCCCGGTGACGAGGTGCTCGTCACGCAGATGGAGCACCACGCCAACCTCGTGCCGTGGCAGGAGCTGTGCCGGCGCACCGGTGCGACGCTGCGGTGGGTCCCGGTCACGGACGACGGGCGGCTCGACCTGACCGACCTCGACACGCTGCTCACAAGCCGCACCAAGGTGTTCGCCTACACCCATGTCTCCAACGTCCTCGGGACGGTCAACCCCGTGCGGGAGCTGGCCGACCGCGCGCACGCCGTCGGCGCTCTCGTTGTCCTCGACGCCTGCCAGTCCGTGCCCCACCTGGCCGTCGACGTCACCCGGCTCGGGGTCGACCTGCTCGCCTTCAGCGGCCACAAGATGTTGGGGCCGCTCGGGATCGGGGTCCTCTGGGGGCGCCCTGAGATCCTCGACGAGATGCCGGTCTTCCTCACGGGCGGCTCGATGATCGAGACCGTGACGATGCAAGGGTCGACCTACGCGCCCGTCCCACAGAAGTTCGAGGCCGGTGTCCCCATGGCGGCGCAGGCGATCGGCCTGTCGGTTGCCGCCCAGTACCTCGCCGAGCTCGGCATGGACCGGGTCGAGGCGCACGAGCAGTCGCTCTGCGAGCACCTGCTCAAGGGGCTGGCGCAGCGCCCGTGGGTGCGCGTCGTCGGACCGGACCTGGGCACCGACCGGGGCGCCACGGTCGCCTTCGTCGTCGACGGCGTACACGCGCACGATGTCGGGCAGGTGCTCGACGACGCCGGTGTCGCCGTCCGGGTCGGCCACCACTGTGCCTGGCCGTTGCATCGGGCTCTCGGGGTGACCGCCACGACGCGGGCGAGCTTCGCGGCATACAACACTGTCGGTGAGGTCGATGTGCTGCTGGCGGCTCTCGACGAGGTGCCGACGATCTTCGGGGTCGGAGCCTGACATGGACCTTTACCAGGAGCTGATCCTCGAGCACTCGAAGCGACCGCGCGGGGCCGGGTTGCGGGCTCCCTTCGATGCCGAGACCCACCACGTCAACCCGACCTGCGGTGACGAGATCACCCTGCGTGTCGACCTCGACGGTGCCAGCCTCGACGCGACCGTCACTGACGTGTCCTACGACGCGCTCGGGTGCTCGATCAGTGTCGCGTCCGCCTCGGTGCTCGCCGAGCTCGTCACCGGCCACACGGTCCGTGAGGCGCTCACAGCCTACGAAGCGACCCGGGCCATGCTCACCTCCAAGGGCCAGGACCCCGGCGACGAGGACGTCATCGGTGACGGCATCGCCTTCGCCGGCGTCGCGAAGTACCCCGCCCGGGTCAAGTGCGCCCTGCTCGGCTGGAGCGCCTTCACGGACGCTCTGGCCCGCTCTGGCGTCGATATCTCGACCCCTGCACCCGCACCCGCACCCTCATCCCAGAAGGGCTGACCGCCATGACGGACACCACCCAGACCACCCCCACGAGCCCGAGCACGCCCGCCAACGTGGCGGACGTCGAGGAGGCCATGCGCGACGTCGTGGACCCGGAGCTCGGGATCAACGTCGTCGACCTCGGTCTGGTCTACGGCATCACCGTCGACTCCGAGTCGACCGCGATCATCGACATGACCCTCACGTCGGCCGCCTGCCCGCTGACCGACGTCATCGAGGACCAGACCGGTCAGGCGCTCGACGGTCTCGTCAATGGGTTCCGGATCAACTGGGTCTGGATGCCGCCGTGGGGTCCGGACAAGATCACCGACGACGGGCGCGAACAGCTGCGGGCGCTCGGTTTCAACCTCTGACCCCGACGTCGAGTGGACCTGGCCGTGGCGGCCCGATGAGGGTGGTCGAGGTCGGGCCCGAGCGGTTGGCCCGCTGGGTCGCCAGCTTCGGCGAACGACACGACGGAGCGCAGCATCGTGAGAGCGCCGGTCGCGTCGTCGGGCTGACTGGCGGCGACGGAGCGTGCGCCGAGATGGACTGGTTCGCCTATGACCCGATCGGTGTCGTGCTGGTTCGCAGAGGCGGGTACGCCGTCGGTCTCGCCGTGGGCGGCCGGTTCACGCAGTCCAAGGTCGGGGCCCGGCACGTGCAGTCGCGGACTGCGGCCGGGGGGTGGTCGCAGCAACGCTTCGCCCGCAGACGGGGCAACCAGGCGGATGCGCTGGTCGAGGCGGTCGTCGGCCACAGCGTACGCATCCTGCTGGGAGGCAACGAGTCTCCACGAGCCGGGGCACCAGGCATACCCACGGCCCTGGTCGTCGGTGGCGATCGGACGCTCGTGGCCGACGTCCTGGCAGCGCACTCACTTCGCGCGCTGTCCGAGCTGCCCTGTCGTGAGCTCTACGACCTGCCCGACCCCAAACGCGACGTGCTGGAGCGCGCGCTCACCCGTGGCCGCAGCGTGCGGATCACCCTCACGGAGCCTGTGCCACACGATCTGTAGCGTGAGGTGTTCTTACGCCCCTGCCCTGCTCAGCCGAGGTTGGTCGCGGCGAAGGTGTTGCACTGGTTGAGGTCGCCCGACTGGTAGCCCGTGAGGAACCATTTCTGACGCTGCGCGCTCGACCCGTGAGTCCACGTCTCGGGGTTGACCCGGCCCGTCGAGGCCTTCTGGATCCGGTCGTCGCCGACCGCGGAGGCGGCCGAGAGCGCCGACTGGACGTCTTGCTGGGTGATCGGCTTGAGGAACGTCGTGCCGCTGGCGTCCGCGGTCTGGGTTGCGCTCTTGACCCACATACCGGCGAGGCAGTCGGCCATCAGCTCGAGACGCACGGAGCCCGACTGGGCGCCCTGTGGGTCCTGCTGGGCGCGCCCGAGGACACCCAGGACGTCCTGGATGTGGTGGCCGTACTCGTGGGCGATGACGTACTCCTTGGCCAGCTGCCCTCCGTCGGAGCCGAAGTCCTGCTGCAGCTGCTGGAAGAAGCTGGCGTCGATGTAGACGAGGCCGTCGAGCGGGCAGTAGAACGGCCCGACCTGGTTGGAGGCGGTGCCGCAGGCGGACTGGGTCTGCCCGGAGTAGAGCACGGTCTTGGCGGGGGGGTACTGCCGTCCGTACTGAGGGAGCGCCTTGGCCCAGTAGGCCTGGACGCTGTTGACGGTGGCGATGACCAGACACTCGTCGTTCTTGTTGGCGTCAGCACCGGATTTGCACTGGGCGAACGCGGTGCTCGGCTGAGAGCCGCCCGCAGCAACCTGCGCCGGATCGAGCGCCCCGGTGGAGGTATGCGACTGACCCCCGCTGCTCTGGGTGCCGCCGTTCCCGAGGAGTCCGCCACCGAAAACGAACAGCAGGACCAGCACGATCAACCCGCCGATGCCACCGCCGACCTGGATGCCCCCGGGGAAGTTGCCGCCTCCCCCGTAACCACCCCCACGGCCGCCGCCAAGACCCCCCAAGCCGCCTGAGCCGCCTGAGCTGCCTCCCGAGGTGACTTGGGAGGTGTCGAGCTGGACGTTCTCGTTGAAGGTCACCGATGGCCTCCTGGGACGCGGTGCGGGACAACCGGACCGAACCGGATCACGGACGTACTCACCCTAACCGTGGGGTGCGCGCTCTGGTGACCCCCGCCGGCGGTGGGTCTGCTGGGTCCGGGGCTGGGTCATGTTCGCTCGGACAACCCCTTCCGGCGAAGGCTGGGCGAACCCGTTACCCCACAGACCGACCCGCCCCGACCGCACGAGCGATCATCCTGCCGATCATCCTGCCGATCGACGTGCGTTGAGTGTCGTCAGGACGACACCAAACGCCCATCGATCCGCCGGTTGATCTTGAGGTGATCGGCGGGCAACAGATCGGAGACCACAGGACCCGACGCCGGACGGATGAGCGTCGACGATGTGAAGCACGCGCATGGCGGCACGCCCGGCCAACCGCGCGGCGATCCCGTAACGGGTCGCTGATGGTGTGCCCGACGACGCGGTAGAGCTCGACCGACCCACCGGACTGACACTCCCGGCAACACATCATCTCGACAGCCTGGACCCCAACAGGTGGACGCCACCCCGCTGCATCTCGTCGGTTCACAACGCGCAAGGCATCCTCGTCGGGCGCGTCCAGTCGAAGGTGCCGTCCGGCCCCACGATGTGACCGTCACGTAAGACGGCCGTCGAGCAGGTCACGTCTCACCTGAACGTCCTCATCGACACCGGTCGAGAGTATGACCGCCGGACGCCGCAGGACTCATCCCGGATCGCTGGGTGACTCGTGGTCGACCTCGTTGCGGCATGAGGGCCAGCGTTGCCATTCGAGCGAAATCCTCAGATATGGCGCAGAACGCCTGACCGTGGGGCTCAACCACCGGGTCAGCACGGCACCAACGCCCCGCGGATGCGGGCGCCGAACTGAGGTGATGGGAGCTGAGGTGATGGGAGCTGAGGTCATGGGAGCTGAGGTGATGGGAGCTGAGGTGATGGGAGCCGAGCTGATGGGAGCTGACGAGATATCAGTGCAACACGACGGCGTCGGCGTGCAGGATCGTCAGGCGCACGCGTACGACGATCTCGTCGCCCACCTGGGGAGGGGTGACGCCTTCGGGCAGCGACAGCATGCTGACCTGCATGTGGGGTGGTTCGACGAACCAGGCGTTGCGACCTGAGAGCGTGAACGGCGATCGGACCCGTCCTGCCGCCTCCATGGCGCCCTCGGCGAGCACGATCGCCCGAACTCGCACGGAGTCCACGGCGCTGGGTGACTCGAGCGCGACCCCATGACTGGTCCCCCCACTCGCGACAACGAGGTATCCGGCGCCGAGCCGCCGCTGCCGGTACCCGGCGCGGTCACCCCGAGCCACCGCTCGAACGTCGAGTACGTGAGCCCGCACGACGAGGGCGTCGGGGTCTCCCATCCACAGCTCGGTTCCTACCCGTGCCTCGAAGGACCGACCCGGGTATGCCGCGGTGAGGCTCGCCAGCTCGGCCGGAGTGACGTGCGAGACCTGCCAGCGTCGTACGCGGGCTGCCGACCGCACCGACCCGTCGCCGAGGCTGTCCACGAGATCGACCCAGCGGCGAATCTCCTCGAGGTGACCGGTGCCCAGCGGCAGGTGCAGGCCGAAGGCGACCAGCTCGGCGTCACCCAGGCTCGCCAGTGTTTCGCCGAGATAGGGGGCAGGAACGCCGTGGCGGTTCATCGAGGAGAGTCCTTCGACGACGACGCGGGGACGACCGACCCTGCCGACCAGATCAGCCACGTCGGCACCGTAGGTGACCGTGTGGACCAGGGACGGGTGCGACAGGTGCGCCAGAGACCCGTGGATCGCGGGCCGGTAGGGCTCCATCACGAGAACATCTCCGGGGAAGACCTCGAGCGCGACCGGTGCCTCGGCATACGTGCCTACGGCGATCGTGCCGACACCCTCAGACCCGTGCAGGCGGCTCGCCTCGGCGACGAGCAGACCAAGACCGAACCCGTAGCCACAGCCCTTGATCACCGGGATGAGCCCTGGACTCGCGTGGATGGTCTGGCTCAGGTGACGGCGCCAGCGGACCGCATCGACGTAGAGAGTGACGGCCATGAAGTCAGCCTCGCCTGCGCAGGTAGAAACTGAAAGCCTGGTGCAGCAGCCGGTTCAGCGGTAGCTCCCATTCGCCGGCGAACTCCACAGCCTCGCCGCCCGTCCCGACCTTGAACCGGATCAGCCCGATGTGGGAGTCGTCGGCCGCAACGGTGTCGGTGATGCCGCGCAGGTCGTAGACGTCGGCACCGCACGCCAGTGCGTCTCGCATCATCCGCCACTGGACCGCCGTCGACCCCTGCACCTCACGCTTGGACACCGTCGACGCGCCGTACGAGTACCAGGTATGTCTGCCGACGCGCACCCAGGTCGTCGCCGCCACCACGTCACCCTCGTGTCGGGCGAGGTAGAGGCGGATCCGGTCCGGATCCTCGTCGGTCATCTCCTCGAACATCCGCTGGAAGTAGCCCAGCGGACGCGGGGTGAAGTGGTCCCGCGCGGCGGTCTCGACATATACATCGTGGAACGCGGCCAGGTCCTGGGAGGTGCCGCGGGTGACCTCGACGCCGGCCTTGTCGGCCTTCTTGATGTTGCGGCGCCAGAGCTGGTTCATGCCGGTGAGCAGTTCGGCCTCGGTGCGTCCGTCGAGCGGCACCTGGAAGACATACCGCGGCTGGCCCGCCGCGAACCCGTCCTCGGAGTCGAGGTGCGCGAACCCCAGCCGTTGCAAGACGGTCCGCAGTCGCTCGCCCGGCTGGCTGGTCTCGTCGGGAGTGACCGTTCGCAACGAGACGACAGTGTCGTCGGCCATCGCCGCCTTGAGCGTCGTGGCGCCCCAGCGGCGCACCGGCGCCGTCGGTCCGATCCGCAACGCGAAGGCTCCCTGACCTTGTACGTGGTCGCGCAGGGTCGCGAGCACGTCGAGGACGTCGGGGCCGTCCCAGTCGATGACCGGGCCCTCGGGGAGGTAGGCCAACGAGCGCCCGATCCGCGGCAGACTGCGGTAGAGGACCAAGCCGGCCCCGATCATGGTGTGGCCGTCGAACCAGCCGAGAGACTCTGCGCGCCAGTCCGACTTCAGTCGTCCCCAGGCGGGCGTCTGAAGGAAGCTGCCCGACCGCGCCGCGACGAACTCGAGGTGCTGGGCCGGGTCGACGACACGCACGGAGATGTCGCGGCTGCTCACGTGCAGCGAGGTTACCCGAGCGCGCCCGCGGTCCTGAACGCTCGCGGTTGGGCGCTCTGAGCACCCTGTCGGTGACGCGTCCGCACGGTGTTGGCTGCGCCTCGGTCCTGCGGGCGTGTACTACCTGGGGGAAACGGATTCGGTGCTGGGGGATCGCGCTGGCAGAATGGAGTGTCAACCGGCCGTGCAAGTGAAGTGGGTCCGCCGTGATCGTCGCCACCGGGATCGAGCTGCGTGCTGGCTCCCGCCTCCTCGTCGACGGCGCGAGCTTCCGGATCGCCGCGGGTGACCGGGTCGGGCTGGTCGGGCGCAACGGCGCAGGAAAGACAACGTTGACCAAGGTCCTGGCCGGCGACGTCCAGGCCGCCGCGGGAAGTGTGACACGCACCGGTGAGGTGGGCTACCTCCCGCAGGACCCGCGCACCGGAGACCTGACGATGCTCGCCCGTGACCGGATCCTGTCCGCTCGTGGGCTCGACCAGACCATCCGGGACATGCGCGAGGCCGAGAAGCGGATGGCCTCCGAGGACGAGCAGATCCGGGACAAGGCGATGGCCCGCTACACACGGCTGGAGGCGGAGTTCACGGCTCAGGGCGGCTATGCGGCAGAGTCGGAGGCGGCGGCGATCGCCTCAGCGTTGTCGCTCGAGGAGCGCATCCTCGACCAGCCGCTGAGCACGCTGTCGGGTGGTCAGCGACGCCGCGTGGAGCTGTCCCGAATCCTGTTCTCCGGCGCCCAGACCCTCTTGCTCGACGAGCCGACCAACCACCTCGACGTCGACTCGGTCGTGTGGCTGCGCGACTGGCTGCGGGCCTACCAAGGTGGGCTGGTGGTGATCAGCCACGACGTCGAGATGCTCGACACCGTGGTCAACCGGGTGTTCCACCTCGACGCCAACCGCGCGGAGCTCGACCTCTACAACATCGGCTGGAAGCCCTACCTCGCCCAGCGCGAGAGCGACGAGCGCCGGCGTCGCCGCGAGCGCGCCAACACCGAGAAGAAGGCCGGTGCTCTCCTTGCCCAGGCGGACAAGATGCGCGCTAAGGCGACGAAAGCCGTTGCGGCACAGAACATGGCACGTCGCGCCGAACGCATGCTCGCCGGGTTAGAAGGCGAGCGGGTGCAGGACAGGGTGGCAAAGATCCGCTTCCCCGACCCGGCGCCCTCGGGACGTACGCCGCTGCGGGCGTCCGGGCTGTCCCGGTCCTACGGCTCGCTCGAGGTCTTCACCGACGTCGACCTCGCGATCGACCGCGGCTCGCGAGTGGTCGTGCTCGGGCTCAACGGCGCGGGCAAGACGACGCTGCTGCGGATCCTCGGAGGCGTCGACCAGCCCGACACGGGCCAGGTGGAGCCGGGGCACGGGCTCAGGCTCGGCTACTACGCGCAGGAGCACGAGAACCTCGACGTCGCCCGCACCGTCCTGCAGAACATGAAGACGGCCGCCCCATCGCTCGGAGAGACCGAGGTACGCAAGGTGCTGGGCTCGTTCCTCTTCTCGGGGAGCGACGTGGACAAGCCGGCCCGGGTGCTGTCCGGTGGTGAGAAGACCCGGCTGTCGCTCGCGATGCTCGTGGTCTCGTCGGCGAACGTGCTGCTCCTCGACGAGCCGACCAACAACCTCGACCCGGCGTCGCGTGAGGAGATCCTCGGCGCGCTGCGCACCTACAAGGGTGCCGTCGTCCTGGTCAGCCACGACGAGGGCGCTGTGGCCGCCCTGGAACCGGAGCGGGTCCTGCTGTTGCCCGACGGTGTCGAGGACTTCTGGGGCGCGGACTACCGCGACCTGGTCTCCCTGGCCTGAGAGCCGTACCACCACACTCGGCGGTCTATAACGTCAGGCATTGGTTCACATAATGGACAGTTAGGTCGCATCCTGGCCGTCTGTACGCATACCCGCAGGTCAGCACGGGGTTGAGCCGGGCACGGGAGCGTCCCACGGGACAATGACGGGACTACCGACGCAGAACCGGCCCCAGATCACGCCCAGGGGTTGCCCCTGCTCGACCGGCCACTCATGATGGAGGCCGGGTCCAAGCCTTGGCTGGATGAGCACCTTCCGGGGGCGCGGACGCGAGCCATGACCAGCAGACGGCTTTGAGGCTGGCAGGCCGAGCGAGCCCCGACACAGGGCGCTCGGTAGCAGCGGGGATGAGGGACCCGCCAGACCGAGCAACCTCATGCCACGGAAGGCACCCTCATGCCCGCTTCACTCACCTGCCCACCGCTCGACCTTGCAGCCGTCTTCGCCCGCAACCGGGCCATCTACGGCGACGCCGTGATGGTGGCGAGCACCACGACCACCCGCGACCGTCGCTACTCCTCGTGGGACGACGACGAACTCACCGCCGAGCGCGACCGGCTGCTGGACATCCTGGACGGCGAGGCGGTCAGCGACGACGACCTCGAAGCCGCCGACGCGATGACCGGCGAGGTCAACGCCCGCAGCGCCACCACGAACCGGCGCGACGAACTGGCCGGGATGGCTGGGGTGGGCCGGGCGGGCTCGCCTGGGGCGCTCGGCCAGATGCTGACCGCCTACCGGCGCGCGGGCATGGTCGGACGGATGAGCAAGGACCTCAGCGTCCGCTCGGTCGTCACCCTGCCGGACAACCCGCCCTCGACCCTGCGGCCCGGCATCGTGGCCCAGCCCATCCTGCCGACGACGCTGCTGGACCTGCTGTCCGTCGAGCCGACCAGCGTCGGGTCCATCGAGTACCTGGTGGACAACTCGGACGACACCAACGGAGCCCTGATCGTGCCCGAGGGGATGGGCAAGCCCGAGCAGCAGTTCGACTTCGAGACCAAGGACGCCAAGGCCGAGACCATCGCGGTCTGGGCGGCGATCACCCGGCAGGCCCTCGAAGACATCCCGTCGATGCAGACCCACCTGCGCACCCGGCTCAGCGCCAAGGTCCGAGCCCGGATGGAGTCGCTGGCCTACGCGGCCCTGACCACCGCTACCGGGGTCGATGAGAGCGCGGGGACGACCCCGAACCTCATCACCGCCGCCGTGGCCGTCAACGCGGCACTGACGGTCAAGGGCTTCGCGCCTCAGGGCGTGCTGGTCAACCCGTTGGACATCGCCGCCCAGGTCGTCGCGACCACCGCCAACGGTGCGTGGCTCGGCCTGCCGTCCGGCTTCACCCTGCCGCCCCTGATCGGCTCCGCGGCCATCCCTCGGGGCACCGTGCTGGCGTTCGACCGGACGGCGGCGATGGTGCTCGTGCGCAACGACATCCGCATCCTGGTCGCGGACCAGCACGCTGACCTGTTCCTGAAAAACGTCCTGGTCGTCCTGGCCGAGACCCGAGCGGCCACCGTGCCGCTCCTGCCCTCGGGTATCGCGATCGGCCACATCGAGCCCGCCACGCCGTGAGCCTGCTGGGGGTTCACTGCCCTCGATGCGCTGCCCAGCCGGGGGATGAGTGCCGGTCCCCGGCTGGGCAGCCTCACCCCGAGCGGGTGTACCTGGGCATCGCGCGGACCTACCGATGCCCGCGCTGCGGCGCTGGGCGGGACCAGCCGTGCCGCTCGCGCCGGGGCATCCCTATCGCGATCCACCATCCCCAGCGTCTGGCGCTCATCCCCGAGCCCGACCCTCTGCACGTCCGGTGCCCCACCCCACGGTGCTGGGCGGGTCCCGAGCAGGCGTGCACGACCCGGCACCGGGTGCCTCGCGAGTTCCACCACAACCGGGTGAACGCGGCCCTGCTGGCGCTCGCCGAGCAGCGCAGAACCCGTGCCACCCCAGGGATTCGGGAGGTGGCCGAGGTCACCTGCGAGAGCGCGTAGTCCCGTGGGTAAGCCCGTCACCATCACGCAGGTCTGCAACCCCCGTGTGACACACAGGAACCGAGGGGCGCAGAGCCGTTCCTCGTATAAGCGGGTATTAGCCTCGGATATAGACGGACTATGTAAACCGTTGGGAGAGTGAGGGATTGGTAGCCACGAGTCCTGGAAGTCGGATAGGGTTCCTCCCAGAGATGACATGACCTGTGGGCCTCATCACCCTGACCCCCCTCGCTGCCCAGGTCACCGGATACCCGCTCCCAGAAAGGCACCCTCCGGTCATGCCTGGTCTCATCCCCCTGTCCCAGATCTGGCGCGATCTTGGCGTCGCGCACACCACCGCCTACCGCCTGGCCAGCCAAGGCCACCTAGCCGAGTTCGGGCTGCGCAAGGTCGGCGGCCGGTTCTATGCGGTCGAGCGCGAGTGGCGCAAGCACTTCAAGGCCGCTCCACCGGAGCCTGACGCCCAGGCTCCCGCCGACGCCTGACCCGGCCCGATGCCAGTTCCTCCGCGCCCTGTGCCCAGCACGGCGGCGACCTACTCCACCGTCCACGCCCGTCTGCGCAGAGCCCGTGGCCGCGCAGACATCTGGCGCTGCGTGGACTGCTGCGCTCGGGCCTACGCGTGGACGTACTGCGGTCCTCGGCCAGCGCCGTTGGTCTCGCCGCAGGGGTGGCCGTTCAGCACCGACCTGGCCCACTACGCGCCCCGGTGCGCTTCGCATCATGTGCTGTTCGACCTCGCCCAGCGCCGGATGGGTGCTTCGTGAGCACCCCGCTCGTGGTGGACGGACCACGGCCAGCCGTCGCGTGGGTCGCCTCCCTGCCCGGCGAGTGGACCACGGCGGGTGAGCGGCTGTTGCTGCTCGCCCTGGCGTGTGACGCCTTCGACGCGACCTCGGCACCGACCGGGGATGCTCTGGCCGAGTGGACCGGCATGGAGCGCAGCACGGTCTACCGGATGCTCGGGCGGCTCAGGGTGGCGACAGATGAGCGCCCCGCCCTGGTCGCGGACGGAAAGCGCCGACGACGCCGGGCGGTCTACCGGCTGTGCATCGAGGTCGCTCGCACCAGTCCGCTAGATGCCACTAGTCGGCGGGATACCACTAGTGGTCGGAACAGTGGTCGAACCAGTCCGCCCAATGCCACCCCTCCCTACCCTTCCCTTAGGCCAGAGGTCGGATGGGCGAGCAAGGACCCTCCACCGGACTTCGCAGCCCAGGATCCCGCCACCGAACTCTGGGCCATCGCCACGGCTCTGAGGAGTCGCCACAAGGTGAGCGACCTGCGGAACCGTGCCCGCGACGACGGGCTGCTCAACGTCCTGGTCGATGGCGTCTCACTCGGGGTCCTGCTCAACGAGCGCATCGCGGCTCTGGATGAGGGCTGGGACTCGATGTGGCCCGGACCCGCTCCACCGACCGAACTGGACGCACCGAAGGGGTAGCGAAACCGCTCCCTTTCCACCCCTACGAAGGACCACACATGACCGAGCCCCACGCCCCCGCCGAGACCGGCCCTGAGCACCAGAGCCCACCACCGCGAGACCCCGAGACCCCTTCCGGTGGTGTCACATATGGACCCACCGAAAGGGAGGCATCGAAGGGACGCACCCAACCCGGCCCTGAGCGCCGATCAGACCCCGAGCCGATGGATGACCCACCCCTGCCCGTGAGCGGCCCGCAGATCGGCGTAGAGCGATGAGCAGCAACGGAGGCTGGAGGGACCGCGAGCCTCAGGACCCACCACTGCCCAACCAGCAGGACCGGCTGACCGCCGTCGCCCTCGTGCGAGCCCTGGCCAACGAGCGACCCGAGGACCTGCCCGCGATCTGGAGCGAGCGCCGAGCCGCCGAGGTCGGCATGGCAGGGCTCGGGCTGGCCGCCCTGTTCGCCCGCCAGATCGCGGCGCTGATGCGGGCATCCGGTGACCGCAGCGTGGTTGTGGACGACCTGCTCGACGCCATGGCCAAGCAAGCCCTGAACGGCGGCGGCTCATGAGCCCTCGGGTCGGGCAGGCCCCACCGCGTCAGCGTGTCGTCCTGCACGTCCCCGTCGAGGTCCTGGCCGCAATGGACGCGCGTACGCAGAGCCTGGGCTTGAGCCGGAACGAGTGGTGCAACCGAGCGCTGAGGGCCGCCTTGGACCAGCCGGTCAGCGTGCGCAGGATCGCGGAGCACCTGTGATGGACCCGGTGGCTAGTCCCGTGGGTAGTCCCGTGAGAGCGCGAACCACGCACGAAACAGGGCCGATTCGTATAAGGACGCATTAGGCTACTTGGCCGAATCCGTATGTCTCGCAGCGGGATTCGCGTAGAATATAGACGTTGCCTACACAGGCGATGGGCGCCCCCTCCGGTCAAGAACGAGGCGCCCACGCATCCCAGAAAGGACCCACCCATGATGACAGCACCACCCACCGACAGACCCCAGCCCGACACCGAGCAGCAGTGGGCTCAGGTGATCGCCGACGCCCAGGCCCTCATCCCGTCGATGACCCGCTACGTGCGGGTCCACGGCGGACCCTGGGCCGACCTCGTGCTCGACGGCTACCCGGTCTGGATGGCCGTCGAGGACGTGGAGTTGACCGCCGACGCCCACCCGTTCGCGCAGTGCGAGTGCCCGGCGGGGAAATGCGGGTTTCCGCATTTCCCCGCTGGACACCCTTGCGCGCAGTGCGAGTGCCCGGCATGAGCAAGCGACGGACCCGAGGCACCGGCTCGGTCGAGAAGTACGCCACCAAGGGCGGGCCGAGGTACCGCATCCAGATCGGCGTGCCCGACCGCAGCGGCAAGGTCCGGCTGCACCGCCAGTTCGGCTTCACCACCAAGCGGGCCGCCGAGGACGCGCTCGCCAGCGTCCGCACCGACCTGCTGCGAGGCGAGCACGTGCACCGCTCCGCCCAGACGGTGGCCGAGTTCGTGGACGACTGGCTGGCGTGGAAGCAGGCCGACGACACGGTGCGCGAGAGCAGCATCCGCAACTACGAGATGGTCCTGCGCGCGTACGTGATCCCCCACATCGGAGCCAAGCCGCTGCAGAGCCTGAGCGACACCGACCTCAACCGGCTGTGGACCCGGCTGGCCACCAACGGGGCCAAGCGCGGAGGACCCCTGTCCCCGACCACCGTGGCCTACGTGCGCACGGTGCTGGTCAACGTCCTGACCTACGCCGAGGCCAAACGGGTGCTCGTGCGCAGCCCCCACCGGGACGCCGCCAAGCGCCGCCCCAGGACCGCGGAGAAGGCCATCTGGAGCCCCGAGCAGATGAGCGCGTTCATCACCGGGACGCACGCCACCGCGCTGGGCGTGGCGTGGCGTCTGTTCTGGGCCACAGGCGCTCGACGGGGTGAGGTCCTGGCCCTGCGGTGGTCCGACCTCAGCCTGCCCGAGAGCGGGTCGGGCTCGCTGTCGATCCGACGCTCGCTGACGCGGGTGTCCAGCGACGGCCAGGGAGTCTTCACCGACCCCAAGACCGACTCCTCGCGCCGGACCATGACCATCGACGCCGCCACCGTGAGGGCTCTGCGCTCCTGGAGGACGGCCCAGAGCGCCGAACGGCTGGCCGCTGGGGGCTGGGAGCACGACCTCGTGCTGACCCGGCCCACGGGCCGTCCCTGGTCCCCTGAGCGGGTGTCCCAGATCTTCGTGGCCGAGGGTGCCCGGCTCGGTATGCCGCGCATCGTCCTGCACGGGGTGCGGCACTCGGTGGCCGTGGCGCTGCTGGACGCCGGGGTCCCGGTCAAGGACGTGTCGGAGCGGCTCGGCCACTCATCGGCGCTGACGACGATGCGGGTCTACGCCCACGCCCTGCCGAAGAACGACCAGCGCTCGTCCGAGGTCCTGGCGGACGCCCTGGCGATCTGAGCGCCGAGCACCACGCGGCCCTCGTTCCCTCCCGGAGCGGGGGCCGCAGTGTGTCTCCGGGCGATCCTGACGGGACTATGACGGGACTAACGCGTCGGGACGGGGCGGGAGTGCGGCAGGTCTGGCCCACAGCGGACCCCCAGGTTTGTGCTCAGATCGGGACTGACGAGGGGTTGCGCGGGACTCACGAACTTATGGTTCACATAATGGACAGTTATGCGACCCGGCTCCACGGCCCACAGACTTGCCGTCATGTCCGACTCGCCCACGCCTGCCCCTGTCAGCGGGCCTGTCGGCGGGCCTGTCAGCGGGCCTGTCGGCGAAGCGGCACGTCCCCACCGGCAGGCGGGCAGGGCGACTGGGGCCTGGGCCGACGGTGACACGACCCCGCTGAACGCCAACGAGTCCTGGAAGCAGCAGGACGACGGCCTCAACGTCCGGCAGCGGATCGTCGACGACTACGCCCGGCACGGGTTCTCCTCCATCGCCGGTGACGACCTGCGCGGGCGGATGCGCTGGTGGGGGCTGTATACGCAGCGTCGTCCTGGGATCGACGGTGGAAAGACCGCGACGCTCGACCCGAGCCAGCTCGACGACGAGTACTTCATGCTGCGCATCCGCAGCGACGGCGGCGCGCTGTCGGGTGAGCAGCTGCGGACCATTGCTGGGATCAGCACCGACTTCGGCCGTGACACCGCCGACATCACCGACCGGCAGAACATCCAGCTGCACTGGATCCGTATCGAGGACGTCCCGGCGATCTGGGAACGCCTCGAGTCGGTCGGGCTGATGACCACGCAGGCATGTGGCGACACGCCCCGCGTCATCCTCGGCTCACCCGTGGCCGGCATTGCGGCCGACGAGATCGTCGACGGCACACCGGCGCTGGAGGCGATCCGGGACCGGTGGATCGGGTCCCCGGAGTTCTCCAACCTGCCGCGCAAGTTCAAGACGGCCATCTCCGGCTCACCGACCCTCGATGTGGTCCACGAGGCGAACGACGTGTCGTTCGTCGGCGTCGTGCACCCCGAGCGCGGCCCGGGGTTCGACGTCTGGGTGGGCGGGGGACTCTCGACCAACCCGATGTTCGCGCAGCGGCTGGGCGCCTGGGTCAGCCTCGAGGAGGTCCCCGAGGTCTGGGTCGGCGTCGTGTCGATCTTCCGGGACCACGGGTACCGCCGACTGCGTAACCGCGCCAGGCTCAAGTTCCTGGTTTCCGACTGGGGGGCCGCGCGGTTCCGTCAGGTGCTCGAGAAGGACTACCTCGGTCGCGCCCTGCTCGACGGCCCGCCTCCGGTCGTCGCTCCCGGGGCGCGCCGCGACCACATCGGCGTGCACCCACAAAAGGACGGTCGCCGCTGGGTCGGCGTGGCGCCCGTCGCCGGGCGGGTCAGCGGCGCCGTCCTCACCGAGGTTGCCGACCTGGCCGAACGGCACGGTTCCGGGCGGGTCCGCCTCACTGTGCACCAGAAGCTCCTCGTCCTTGATGTCCCCGAGGACGAGGTCGCATCCCTGGTCGCCGGCCTCGACGCGGCCGGTCTCAGCAGCACCCCGACCGAGTTCCGTCGCGGCGTGCTGGCATGCACCGGTATCGAGTTCTGCAAGCTCGCCCTCGTCGAGACCAAGGCCCGTGCGGCCACCGTCGTCGGCGAGCTCGAGCGACGGCTGCCCGGCTTTGCCAGCCCGATCTCCATCCACGTCAACGGGTGTCCGAACTCGTGCGCGCGCTTCCAGGTCGCCGACGTCGGGCTCAAGGGCCTGGTCATGACCAACGAGGCGGGGGAGAGCGTCGAAGGGTTCCAGGTCCACCTCGGGGGAAGCCTGGGCGAGAACCCTCAGCTGGCGCGCAAGACGCGCCAGCTGAGGGTCGAGGCAGACGAGGTGCCCGACTACGTCGAGCGGCTCGGCCGCCGCTACCTCGACCAACGCGAGGACGGCACGGAGAGCTTTGCCTCCTGGGCACGCCGCGCCGACGAGGATGCGCTGCGATGAGCGCCCGGTCGGCCACCCCGATCCACTGCCCGTTCTGCGGTGACGAGGACCTGCGCCCCGTCGAGGACGACACCACCGCCTGGGCGTGTCGGTCCTGCGCGCGCGTCTTCAGCGTCACGCTGGTCCGCATCGACCACGCGGGCATCCCCGCGCGCGGAGGCCGCACATGACCAGGACGGCGACCACGCCCCGTTCGTCCCATCCCTTCTCTGTCGAACGGCTGCGCGAGCTCGCCGAGCAGGGCGCGAGAAGCGTCGGTGAGGCAGGGACGAGCGGGGGCGAGCGCGGATACGAGGAGCGAGTCGCCACAGCCACGTCGGCGATTCGATGGGCCGCGGCAGTTTTCGGCACCGACCTGACCGTGGCAAGCTCGATGGGCGACGAGGTGCTGGTCCACCTCGTGGGGACCTCGACGACAGGTGTCGACGTGTTCTTCCTGGACACCGGCTACCACTACGCAGAGACCTTGGGCACCAGGGACGCCTACGCCGCGATGCTGCCGATCCGGATACGCACGGTGCTGCCGCTGCGGACGGTCGCCCAACAGGACGCCGAGCACGGACCCCGCCTGCACGACCGCAACCCCGATCTCTGCTGCGCCCTGCGCAAGGTCGAACCCCTCGAGCGAGCGCTCGAGGGACGCGCCGCGTGGGTGACCGGTATGCGCCGTGAGGACGCCCCGACGCGAACCGACATTGCGGTCGTCGGGTTCGACGAACGACGCGGCAAGGTCAAGCTCAACCCGATCGCCGCATGGACCGCTCACGACGTCGAGCGCTACACCGAGGAGAACAGCGTGTTCGAGAACCCTTTGCGCCAGGCCGGTTTCACCTCGATCGGATGTGCGCCGTGCACCCGTGCTGTCACCGCGGGTGAGGATGCCCGGGCGGGCCGCTGGTCGGGACGGATCAAGACCGAGTGCGGGCTGCACACATGACCGCGCAGCTGACACTGCCTGCCGAGGGGAACGCGGACACCGACCACCGGGGCTTCCATCTCGACCACCTCGACCACCTGGAGGCCGAAGCCGTCCATGTCTTCCGCGAGGTGGCGGGGGAGTTCGAGCGGCCCGTCGTGCTGTTCTCGGGCGGCAAGGACTCCATTGTCATGCTCCACCTCGCCCTCAAGGCGTTCGCCCCAGCAGCCCCGCCGTTCTCGCTGCTGCACGTCGACACCGGCCACAACTTTCCCGAGATCCTCAGGTTCCGGGATGACACGGTCGCTCGCCTGGGTTTGCGACTCGAGGTGGCGCAGGTCCAGGACTACCTCGACGACGGACGTCTGCGGGAGCGGGCTGACGGCACGCGCAACCCTCTGCAGACCCTTCCCTTGCTCGACGCCATCGGGAGGCACCGGTTCGACGCCGTGTTCGGTGGGGGGCGGCGGGACGAGGAGAAGGCGCGGGCCAAGGAGCGGGTCTTCAGTCTGCGCGACGCCTTCGGTGCGTGGGACCCGCGACGACAGCGTCCCGAGCTGTGGGAGCTCTACAACGGACGGCATGCTTCCGGCGAGCACGTCCGGGTGTTCCCCCTGTCGAACTGGACGGAGATGGACGTCTGGCGTTACATCGAGCGTGAGGGGATCCAGCTGCCCTCGCTCTACTACGCGCACGAACGGACGGTGTTCGAGCGCGATGGGATGTGGTTGACCCCCGGTGACTGGGGGTCGGCGCGCGACCACGAGACGGTGGTCACGCGCAAGGTGCGCTATCGCACGGTCGGGGACATGAGCTGCACGGGAGCCGTGGAGTCGGTGGCAGGCGACCCGGCTTCGGTGGTGATCGAGCTGCTGGCGTCACGAGTCACCGAGCGCGGGGCCACCCGGGCCGACGACCGACTCTCGGAGTCGGCCATGGAGGACCGGAAGAAGCAGGGTTACTTCTGATGTCGCTGCACCTCGGTGCTGCAACCGCGCCGGCCGCGGAGGGCGCAGAGAGCACGGAGAGCACGGAGGGCGCGACTGCGCCTCGACACGACCTGCTACGGTTCGCGACCGCCGGCAGCGTCGACGACGGCAAGTCCACGCTCGTGGGCAGGCTTCTGTACGACACCCGCTCCGTGCTCGCCGACCAGCTCGCCGCCGTCGAGCGGGCCAGCAGGGATCGCGGTCTCGACACCACCGACCTGGCCCTGCTGACGGACGGCCTGCGCGCCGAGCGCGAGCAGGGCATCACGATCGACGTGGCGTACCGGTACTTCTCGACCGCCACCCGGTCCTACGTCCTGGCAGACACTCCGGGACATGTGCAGTACACGCGGAACATGGTCACCGGTGCCTCGACGGCCGAGCTCGCGCTGATCCTCCTCGACGCCCGCTACGGCGTTGTCGAGCAGACCCGTCGACACCTGGCCGTGACCGCACTGCTCGGTGTGAGGCATGTCGCGCTCGCGGTCAACAAGATGGACCTCGTGGACTGGGACGAGTCTCAGTTTCGACATCATGTTGACCAGTTCGTCGCAATGGCAGGGGGTCTCGGGATCGACGACGTGCAGGCTGTGCCTCTCTCGGCCTTGTTCGGGGACAACGTGGTGCACCCGTCGACGCGCGCCCCTTGGTACGACGGCCCGACCCTGCTCGAGCACCTGGAGGCCGTGCCGGTAGGTATCGACCCTGCTTCTCAACCGCTGCGGATGCCCGTGCAATACGTGATCCGGCCACGGACCGCCGCTCACCCCGACTACCGCGGGTATGCCGGCCGGTTGACCTCTGGCGTCGTGCGGCCGGGTGACGAGGTCGTCGTTCTGCCGGCCGGCACCCGCACCACCGTGGTCGGTATCGACCGTGTGTCCGGGCCGGACGACCCGCCCGAGCAGGAGATCGCGTTCGCTCCGCAGTCGGTCGTCCTCCGGCTCGCCGACCAGATCGACGTCTCCCGCGGCGACCTCGTCGCCGCCGCCTCGCACCCCCCTCCTGTGCTCTCGGAGCTCCTCGGCACCCTCGCCGTGCTCTCCGACCGGCCGGTTCGGCGGGGGGACCGTGTCCTGGTGAGGCTGGGGACGAGGACGGTTCGTGGTGTGGTCGACTGCCTCGTCGACGAGCTGGACATCGCCTCCCTGGAGCGCCGGCCGGCGCCCGAGGGCTTGTCGCTGAACTCCCTCGGGCGCGTGCGAGTTCGCCTTGCCGAACCCGTGCCCGTCGACGACTACGGCCACCTACGGAGGACCGGAGCCTTCCTCCTGATCGACGAAGGAGACGGAACCACCCTCGCGGCCGGTATGGCGGAGCACGATGGGCTCGGTTCCGCCCCACCTCGGTGGTGACCACCGTCGCGGGAGGACCCGTGCCCGCCAAACCCGGTGTCCACGCCTATCCTCTTGTGCTGGAACTGCGTCGACGCCGGGTGCTCGTCGTCGGCGGGGGGGTGGTCGCCACACGGCGGGTCAAGGCGCTGCTGGCGTCCGGCGCACGGGTCGACATCGTGGCCCCATGGGTCACGTCCGCCCTGGCCGACCTGGTGAGCGCGGGCACTGTCCAGTGGCACCAACGGACATTCGAGACCGCGGACGTCGTCGAGCCTGAACGTGCCTGGCTCGTCCACGCGGTCACGAGCTCGCCAGGCGTCAATGCCGAGGTCGCGGACGCGTGTGGGTCGACGCACATCTGGTGCGTCCGCGCCGACGACGCCGCTTCGTCCTCGGCCTGGACCCCGGCTGTCGGCCACGGGGCCGTCGGCACCCCCGCCGAAGGTGTGACGATCGCGGTCTCGGGCGGCGGCGACCCGCGCCGCGCGGTCGTGCTGCGCGACGCCGTCGTCACAGGTCTGGCCACCGGAGCCCTGCCGGTGCGCCGCTGGCGTGCGACACCCACCACCTGCCTCGGTGCACCCTCCGGCTCAGCCCCGAGGGTGGGTCGGGTCGCGCTGGTCGGCGGAGGCCCCGGCCATCCGGACCTCATCACCGTCCGTGGGCGTCTCCTCCTCGCTGCCGCTGACGTCGTCGTCGCCGACCGCCTGGGTCCGCGAGGCCTGCTCGACGCCCTCGCCCCCGGCGTCGCCGTCGTCGAGGTCGGAAAGACTCCGGGCCACCATCCGATCCCCCAGCAGCGGATCAACGAGATCCTCGTCGAGCACGCGCTCGCCGGGCGCGACGTGGTCCGGCTCAAGGGCGGTGACCCGTTCGTCCTCGGACGTGGTGGCGAGGAGGCAATCCACTGCGCCCAGCACGGGGTACCGGTCGAGGTGGTCCCCGGGATCTCCTCGGCCATCTCGGTGCCCGCGGGCGCCGGCATCCCGGTGACCCACCGCGGGATCACGGCATCATTCGTCGTCGCGTCCGCCCACGACGGTGCCACCGCGGCTCTCGAGGCGCTGCGTGAGGCACCCGCCTCGTCGACCGTTGTCCTGCTGATGGGGGTCAGGGCTCTGGAGGAGACCGCACGGCGGCTCATCGCCTGGGGGCGTCCGGCATCGACCCCAGTGGCGATCGTGGAGGCCGGGTGGACACCGGCGCAGCGCACGACGGTCACGACCCTCGCCGAGGCGGCCGCGACCGCCGCGCGCGACGGGGTGCGCTCGCCTGCCGTCATCGTCGTCGGCGAGGTGGTGTCGGTTCGACAGCAGGTGGGTGACCTGGTCCCCCCGGACCTGCTGCGTTCAGCGTCACCGCCGATCGTCCTTCTCGCGCACGGGTCGCCCGACCCGCGCCACGCCAGGGGCGCCGAGGCCGTAGCCGAGAAGGTCCGCCGGGTCTGGCCGGGCCAGGTGCACCTGGCTTATCTCGACCACCACCCGCCGTCGGCGCCCGATACCGCCGCCCGGCTCGAGGGCGGGCTCCTGGTGCCCCTGCTGCTCACCTCTGCCCACCACGTCAAGGTGGACGTGCCATCAGCGGCCCGGTCGATGGACGCCGTCGGACGCGGGCACTTCGCCGTGTCCGATGCCCTCGGGCCTGACCCGTTGCTCTTCGAGGCCTGTCGGGAGCTGTTGGCGCGCAGCGGTTTCGACCCTGACCCTGACACGGCGGTCGTGCTCTTCGCCGGCGGGTCGTCGGACCGGGACGCGGTCCGTGCGATCGGCGTCGCCGCCGACGACCAGGCGGTGGGGGGGTGGGGCCCGTGGGCCGTCGCAGCGCTGGCCGGAGGGGAGACGCTCGCTGAGGTCGTGGCCCGGCTGCGCTCGGCGGGCATCAATCGTGTGGCGGTCGTCACATACATGGTCGCCGAGGGGGTGCTGCGCGACAGGATGGCGAAACAGGCCGCTGACGAGGGCGTCGAGGTCGTACCCGGGACGCTCTCCGACACCGAGGCGCTGGCCCGGCTCGTCGTGGCCAGAGCGTCGGCCGTTACCCTGCCCGGGTGACCGAAGAAGCACCTCACCCGTGGCTGCGCGTCTCCCGCCAGGGGCCGGTCCAGACGGTGACCCTCGCCAACCCCGCCGAGCGCAACGCCCAGGTGCCATCGCTCTGGAGCGCGCTCGCCGAGGTGGGCGAGACCGTCCCCGACGAGGTACGTATCGTGCTGCTGCGCGGCGAAGGAGCCTCGTTCTCGGCGGGCCTGCACCGCCGGATGCTGCAGCCCGGCGGGCTGACGGGGGAAACGGACATCCTGAGCCTTGCCGCCGCCTCGGGAGACAGGCTCGATGAGGTGGTCGCGAATTTCCAGCGCGGCTTCACCGTGTGGTCCAGTGTCCCGGCTGTCGTGGTCGCCGTTGTCCAGGGGCACGCGATCGGCGCGGGGTTCCAGCTGGCCCTGGCGGCCGACCTGCGTCTGCTCGCCGACGATGCGCTCTTCGCGATGCGCGAAACCAGCCTCGGGTTGGTGCCGGACCTCGGGGGGAGCAAGCCGCTCGTGGACCTCGTCGGCTACGCGCGGGCGCTGGAGATCTGCGCGACCGGCCGGTTCGTGGGCGCTCGGGAGGCGGTGGACATCGGGTTGGCGAATGTTGCCGTGCCTGCGGTCGCCCTGGACGCGGCGGTCGAGGACCTCGTGGCCGCGCTCCTCGCGGCACCACGCGACGCACTTCTGGAGCTCAAACCCTTGCTGCGCCGTGCGGCAGACGCGTCACCCGCCGACCAGCTGCGTGCCGAGCGCGACTCGCAGACACGGCTGCTCACCGCGATGGCGACACGCATACCGACGCCTTCACGGTCGGGTGAGTGAGGAATACCCACCCGTCGCCGGGGTGTTGAGCCCGCAGGACCACACGCATTCCCGGAGGAGGTTTCCGTGAGTACCTCTCCATGGATGATGATGCGCTCGCTGGCGCAGGACTCCTCGGTCGTCGGCCAGGGGTTGCGGCCCGGCACCCGACGCCGAGTCCTCGGCTACGCCAAGCCGTTCCTGCGGCCGATCGTCGTGTTCCTCGTGATCGTCGTCGTCGACGCGTTCGTCATGGTGGCCTCGCCCCTGCTCCTCAAGGACATCATCGACCTCGGCGTCACGCCGCGGGACTCCGCCGTCGTGGTGCGGCTCGCCCTCGTGGTCGCGGGCCTGTCCGTCGTCGACGCGCTCCTCACGCTGGTGCAGCGCTGGTACTCGCAACGCATCGGCGAGGGCCTGATCTACGATCTGCGCACCCAGGTGTTCTCCCACGTGCTGCGCCAGCCGATCGCGTTCTTCACCCGGGCCCAGACCGGCTCGCTCGTGAGCCGGCTCAACTCCGACGTGATCGGGGCGCAGACGGCGTTCACGTCCGTCCTGTCGAGCGTGGTCAGCAACGCCCTGTCGCTGGTGCTGATCGTCGGGGCGATGTTCAGCCTGTCCTGGCAGCTGACCCTCGGAGCGCTGGCCCTGGTCCCGTTCTTCATCATCCCGGCGAGACTGATGGGTCGCCGGCTGGCCGGCCTGTCACAGCTGCAGATGAACCTCAACGCCGACATGGGCAGCCAGATGACCGAGCGGTTCAACGTCGCCGGGGCGCTGCTCGTCAAGCTCTTCGGCAACCCGGCCCGCGAGGACCGCGAGTATGCCGCGCGGGCCGCCAAGGTGCGTGACGCGGGCGTGCGGATCGGGGTGAACCGCACGGTCTTCATCGTCGCGCTCGGTCTCGTCGCGTCGCTGGCAACCGCCATGGTTTACGGGTTCGGCGGCGTGATGGCTGTCAACGGGACCCTCACGGTCGGCACCCTCCTGGCCCTCGCAGCCCTGCTGGCGCGCCTCTACTCGCCGCTGACGGCGATCTCCAACGTGCGCGTCGACATCATGACCGCCCTGGTGTCCTTCGAGCGGGTCTTCGAGATCCTGGACCTCGAGCCGTTGGTCGTCGAGAAGGCCGACGCCACCGGGTTTCCCGACGGGCCGCTCGGCATCGAGGCCGAGTCGGTCTCGTTCAGGTACCCCTCCGCCGACGAGGTCTCGCTGCGCTCGCTGGAGTCGATCTCCTCGGGTGACCGGGGCGCGGGCCAGCCCGTGCTGCACGACATCAACCTCAGCGTCGAGCCCGGCCAGCTCGTCGCCCTCGTCGGGCCGTCCGGGGCAGGCAAGACGACCATCACGTCGTTGATGGCGCGCCTCTACGACCCGACCTCGGGCACCGTGAAGGTCGGGGGAGTCGACCTGCGCGACGTGTCGATGAGCTCGCTGCACGACTCGGTCGGAGTCGTCACCCAGGACGCGCACATGTTCCACGACACGATCCGAGCGAACCTGTCCTATGCCGACCCGGACGCCAGCGAGCAGCAGATGCGCGACGCGCTGGCTGCCGCGCAGGTGCTGCGCCTGGTCGACACCCTGCCCGAGGGCCTCGACACCGTGGTGGGAGACCGGGGCCACCGGCTGTCCGGCGGGGAGAAGCAGCGCCTCGCCATCGCGCGGCTGCTTCTCAAAGGGCCACGGGTCATCATCCTCGACGAGGCGACGGCCCACCTCGACTCGGAGTCCGAGGTGGCGGTGCAGCGAGCCCTCGACGTGGCCTTGTCCGGACGAACCTCGCTCGTCATTGCCCATCGGCTCTCGACGGTGCGCGGCGCCGACCAGATCCTCGTCGTGGACCAGGGCCGGATCGTCGAACGAGGCCGGCACTCCGAGCTGTTGGCCCGCGGCGGCCTTTACGCCGACCTCTACGAGACGCAGTTCGCCGCGGAGGAAGCCGAGCTGACCCGCTGACCCGCTGAGCCCTCTGGAGGCCCTGGCGGTGTTCTCGGGCTTCTCGCTGCTCGTGGCTGCGCCAGGTTGGCTGAGGGTCAGGCGTCCTCCTCGTCCCAGATCCGCACCTTCTTCACCCGCGCCGGCACGGGCTCACCGTCGAGCGGCGTGGCCGGGACGAGCGCGGCGTCAGCGACCGCCAGACGCATCCGGTAGCCGAGGAACACGAACCCGAAGACCGACGTGAGCCACCACTGGAAGGCGTATGCCTGGTGCGGGCCGAGGTCGGTGTCCGGCTGCTCCAGCGGGGCCGGCCGCGGTGGCACGCCGGTCGGCGTCTGCTCGGTGTCGAGGACGAGGTAGGCGTCCAGCAGTTGACCGCCGGTCTGTTTCGCCGCCTCCCCCAGGTCGATGCTCGCCAGCTGACCGGCCGGCAGGTCCTTGCCGAGGTCGGGCTCCCCGGGCCGCAGCCAGCCCTGGACCGTGACCACCCCGTTGGGGGCGGCGGGCACCGACGGGAGGTCGGCGGCGGCGTCGGGGTTCGCGACCCAACCGCGGTCGACCAAGAGTCGCTTTCCGGACAGGGTGCCCCCGCTGCCGCTGCCGCTGGTGCCACCTGAGCCGCCTGCGCCGCCTGCGCCACCTGCGCCGCCTGCGCCGCCTGACCCGCCGTCCAGCTCGAGCGGGACGAGCACCTCGAGACCGCCCGAACCGTCGAGCGAGCGGTTGCGCACGAGGAGCTGCGCCGGCGCATACCGACCGGTGGTGGTGACGCGCAGCCACTCGTCGGACTCGGTGACCGGGAGCCGCCCGAGGACATCGACCAGCGGGACGGGAGCTGCGGTGTAGTGGCTCGTGACCGCGGTCGCGCGCACCTGCTTGTCCTCGTAGCGGCCCCACTGCCAACGGCCGAGCAGGACGCACACGACGGCAAACACCACGGCGATGGCAAACCCGCCGAGCATGCGCCTCGTGAGGATCGCCCTGAACACTGCCTCACGGTACTCGCACCGCTTAGAGTGTCGTCGTGACGCTCCTTCCGACCCCCCGCCTGCGAGCCGAGGACAGTGGCCTGTCCGACGGGTTCGGTCGGGTCGCGCGCGACCTGCGCGTGTCGGTGACGGACCGGTGCAACCTGCGCTGCACCTACTGCATGCCGGCCGAAGGCCTCCCTTGGATGGCCAAGGCGGAGATGCTCAGCGACGCCGAGATGCTGCGGGTCATCGGCGTCTTCGTCGGTCTGGGGGTCCGCCAGGTTCGGCTGACCGGCGGTGAGCCGCTGCTGCGGCGCTCGCTCGTGGACCTCGTCGCGGGGATCGCCTCCCTGCGGCCTCGCCCGCGGATCGCCATGACGACCAACGGGGTCGGGCTGGCGCGGGTGGCCGGCGCCCTCGCAGAGGCGGGCCTGGACCGCGTCAATGTGAGCCTCGACACGATCGACCCCGAGACGTTCAGCCGGCTGACCCGCCGAGACCGCCTCACCGACGTCGAGAAAGGTTGTGTCGCGGCCGCCGAGGCGGGGCTCACGCCAGTCAAGGTCAACGCCGTGGCGATGCGCGGGGTCAACGACGCCGACGTGGCCGACGTGCTCTCCTGGTGCCTCGACCGCGGTTACGAGCTGCGCTTCATCGAACAGATGCCGCTCGACGCGCAGCACGGCTGGGACCGCACGCAGATGGTCAGCGCGACGGAGATCCGCAGTCGGCTCTCGGAGCGGTTCACCCTCACCGCGCTGCCCGACGAGGACCGGGGCAGCGCGCCCGCCCAGCGGTTCCTCGTCGACGGCGGACCCGCCACGGTCGGCGTCATCGCCAGCGTCTCTGAACCGTTCTGCGCGGCGTGCGACCGCACCCGGCTCACCGCCGACGGTCAGGTGCGCAACTGCCTGTTCTCCGAGGTCGAGACCGACCTGCGCGGGCCGCTGCGCGACGGAGCATCTGACCTGGAGCTCGCCGACCTTGTCAGCGGGGAGATGTGGCGCAAGAAGCGCGGCCACGGCATCGGCGAACCCGGCTTCACCCAGCCCAGTCGCCCCATGTCGAGCATCGGCGGCTGAGCCCGGAGGGTCCTTCGCTCAGCCGTGCGTGTCGTGAAGACCCGCGTCAGGACCCTCGACAAGATCTTGGACGGGGATCGTGTCGAGCAGGAACGAGCGCAACCGAAGGAAGTCGCCGAGGGTGGCCGTATGCGCGTCGCACGCCAGCCACACCTTGCGCCGCTCGGGGGTGTGGAGCGTCGGGTTGTTCCACAACAAGGCCCGGGTCGCGGCGGCTCGGCAGGCCTTGGCGCTGCACACCAGATCGAGGGGACGCCTCGCCACCTCGCCCACCGGGCGTCGGGTCAGCTCGGCGCCCCGCCATCCACGATATTGCCGTGGATGGTGGGTCGATGGTGAGCGCCGGTGTCACCCGGGAGCCCGGTGGAGTCCGAGTAGCTCGGGACGGTGGGGTACGTCGGATAGGTGCCCGGCTGAGGCTCGGCATCGAGGGCGCGAACCCGGCTGTCGATCGGCGCGATCTCGCTGCCGCTACGAGGACCGACCGCGTTGGCCAGGACCACGGCGATGTACGGGAGGATGACCGCCGCGGCCACCAAGGTCCACCGGACCCAGCCCATGGTGAAGTAGGCCATGACGCCGCAGAGGGCGCGAAACCCCATCGCGATGAGATAGCGACGGATCCGGCGGCTCTGCTCCGCGGCGGCTGACGGCGGCGCAGACGTTGCGGACTGGACAAACGCAGCGGTGGCGTACTCGTGGTTCTGCGGCTGCTGACCACGACCGCTGAGGTGGTCGTGCTCGTCGAGGTGCCTCACATCCACAGAATACGTCGGCTCCGCGGCCGTCGCTCGGGCCGGGGCCCCTCGCTCGGCCCTGACGGCAGTGGTCATCAGGTCGCCACAGACCCGGCGTGCGGGGGGCACAGCATACCGGCAGGTATTCGGCTAGCGTGCGTGACGAACACCACAGGCTCGGCCCCCCGGGCCCGGCCGCCACAACCTTCTCGGAGCACCGATGACGACGCTCGACCCCCCGGATCCGCCCAGTCCCGCTGCGGCCGCGCCTCGGAACGTTCTCGTGACGGGAGGCAACCGCGGCATCGGTCTGTCGATCGCCAGGGCCTTCGTCGCGGGGGGTGACGACGTCGTCGTGACGAACCGGACCGGCGACGCCCCGGAGGGGCTGCGCGCGGTTCGTTGCGAAGTCACCGACACGGCCTCGGTGAACCAGGCGTTCGACGAGGCCGAGTCGATCCTCGGTGGTCCGGTCGAGGTCCTGGTCGCCAACGCCGGCATCACCCGCGACACGTTGCTCATGCGGATGAGCGACGAGGACTTCGACGACGTGGTGGCCACCAACCTGGCGGGGTCGTTCAAGTGCGCCCGCCGGGTGAGCAAGGGAATGATCCGGCTGCGTCGGGGCCGGATCGTGTTCATCTCCAGCGTCGTCGGCCTCTATGGCTCACCCGGACAGGCAAACTACGCGGCCAGCAAGGCTGGACTCGTCGGTATGGCGCGCTCCATCTCCCGCGAGCTGGGAGGCCGCGGGATCACCGCCAACGTCGTGGCCCCGGGGTTCATCGCCACCGAGATGACAGCGGAGCTTCCCGAGAAGCTGCGGGACAGCTATCTCGCCTCGATCCCGGCGGGCCGTTTCGCGACGCCCGAGGAGGTGGCCGAGGTGGTCCGGTTCGTCGCCAGCCCCGGAGCGGGATACATCACCGGTGCCGTCATCCCCGTGGACGGCGGCCTGGGTATGGGTCACTGACCCCTCCAGAACCATTGGAGGACAACGTAGTTCACACATCGAAAGACCGAAAGGCGCGACACCGTGGGCATCCTCGAAGGCAAGCGACTCCTCATCACCGGCGTCCTGATGGACTCCTCGATCGCGTTCCACGTCGCGAAGGTCGCCCAGGAGGAGGGCGCGGAGGTCGTGCTCACCTCGTTCGGCCGGACCATGAAGATCACCCAGACGATCTCGCGTCGGCTGCCCAAGACGCCCCCGGTGATCGAGCTGGACGTGACCAACCAGGACGATCTGGCCAGCCTTGCCCAGCGGACCAAGGAGCACGTCGACAGCCTCGACGGCGTCCTGCACTCGATCGGGTTCGCGCCTCCGGGCGCGTTCAACTTCCTCGAAGGCACCTGGGAGGACGTGTCCACCGCACTTCACACGTCGGCATACTCCCTCAAGGCGTTGGCCGTCGGAGCGCTCCCGTTGATGCAGAACGGGGGCAGCATCGTGGGCCTGACCTTCGATGCGACGTTCGCGTGGCCGGTCTACGACTGGATGGGTGTGGCCAAGGCGGCGTTCGAGTCGACCAACCGCTACCTGGCCCGGGACCTCGGCCCGAAGCGGGTGCGCGCGAACCTCGTCGCAGCGGGGCCGATTCGCACCACGGCGGCCAGGTCCATTCCCGGTTTCGAGCAGTTCGAACGGGTCTGGGGTGACCGCGCCCCGCTCGGCTGGGACGTCAACGATCCCATCCCCGCGGCGCGGGCCTGCGTCGCGCTCCTGTCCGACTGGTTCCCTGCGACAACCGGTGAGATCGTGCATGTCGACGGCGGCGTGCATGCCATGGGGCAGTAGGCAAACCTGTCGTTCTCCGGACTACGCTCGCCGTCATGACCTCGGACGCCGGGCCGGCCGACACCGCCGCCGATGTGGCCGCCCCGCCGGTCCGCTCTCTCGAGGTACGCGTCCTGGAGGGCCCCAACCTCTACTTCCCGCGGCCCGCCATCAAGGTGTCCCTGGCCCTGCCGGGCTACCTCGGGATGGACCGGGCCGAGGCCGTCGAGCTGGCCCGACGGCTCGGGCTGCGCACACCCCGACCGGGACGAGTCGACTCTGCGCAGCGGCAGCGGTTCGTGATGCGCCTGGCGGTGCACGTCATGCGCCGGATCGCGGCCGAGGTGGGCACGAGGCGGTTGACTGTCCTGGCCCGCACCGGGTCACAGGTCGATGAGGTGGTCATCGCGTTCCCCTGGCGGCACCGGACGTGGGCCCGAATGGCAGGAGAGGCGCTCGGGACGGCGCTAGGCGAGCTGCTCGAGCCTGACGACGGTGCGCAGAGCGGCGCCGAGACGCCGGACCGGATCCTCACGTCCATCGCAGAAGGCATCCGCAACGAACCTCCCGGCTCGCCCTCGAGCGTGACCACACCGTCCGTGCCCGTCGTATCGGTTACGGGCACCAACGGCAAGACGACCACGACCCGCCTCATCGCCCACATCGCGATGTCCGCCGGCCTGCGCACTGCCTGGAGCTCCACCTCCGGTGTCGTGGTCATGGGTGAGACGGTCGAGGCGGGAGATTTCTCGGGCCCTGCCGGAGCGCGCGCGGTGCTCGAGACGCCGGGCCTGGAGATCGGCGTTCTCGAAACAGCTCGCGGAGGGATGCTGTTGCGAGGTATGGGTGTTGCGGCCAACGACGTCAGCGTGGTCACCAACGTCACCGCCGACCATCTCGGCCTGCAGGGCATCGACACCCTCGACCAGCTCGCCGAGGTCAAGGCCATCGTCACGACGGTGACCAAGCCCGCCGGCTGGGTGGTCCTCAACGGTGAGGACCCGCGCGTCTGGTCCATGCGGCACCGGATCAAGGCCCGTCCCTGGGCGTTCAGCGTGGACCCGGACGCTCCCGCCTTGCGGGAGTCCATCGGCGCCGGCGGGCGCGGCGTGACCGTCCTCGACGGGGAGATCGTGGTCCTGACCCCTGGCGCGGACCCCGACCGGCTGGTCAAGATCGTCGACGTCCCCGTCACCCTGTTCGGACTGTCGCGATACAACACCGCCAACGCGCTGGCCGCCGCGGTCGCTGCCCTCGGTCTCGGGCTGCCGCGCGCCGCCGTCGTGGACGGCCTGCGGACCTTCGCTCCCGACCCGGTGCTCAACGAGGGACGCCTCAACACCTACTCCCTGCCATTGGTCACCGGTGGCTCGGCGAGCGTGATCCTCGACATGGCTCACAACGAAGCCAGCCTCGAGGCGCTGCTCGAGGTGGCACACGGTCTGCGGGCGCCTGGGGCCCGGGTCCACGTCGGTCTCGGCGGCACAGGCGACCGATCGGACGAGGCCATAGAGGCGCTGGGCGAGGTGGCCGGCAAGGGGTCCGACCACGTCATCGTGGCCCACAAGCCCAAGTACCTGCGCGGCCGGACCACCCTGAACATCGACGAGCTGCTGCGCGCCGGACTGTCCCGCGTCGGGGTCACCGAGGTGGACTCGTACGCCTCGGAGATGGAGGGCATCGAGGGTCTGCTGCCGACTCTCGCCGACGGTGACGTCGTGGCCTTCATGTGTCACGACCAGCTCTCCGCCGTGCAGACCTGGCTGAGCGACCGAGGCGCAACCGTCGACGAGCCGAGGACCATCCGGCGCAAGGTCGTCCGAGCCCGCGGTGAGCACGAGCTGGAGACCGAGATTGCCGAGATGTGGGCCCTCGAGGACGTTCAGGAGCGGATGAGCGTCGCCGAGCGCCTGTGGGCGACCAGTCCCGCCGACCCTCGGCTGGTGTTCGAGCGGGCCAGCGCGCTCGACGCCGCGGGCGACCCGAGCGCAGCGCTTCCGTTCTACCGCGAGGCACTGGCCTCGCGGCTGCGCGAGCCGCACCGTCACCGGGCGCAGATCCAGGCTGCCTCGTCCCTGCGACTGCTCGGCGAGCTGGACGAGGCGCTGCTCCTGCTCGACGAGGTCGAGGTCACACATCCCGCCAGCGCGTCGGTGGCCGCCTTCCGAGCATTGGTCCTGCTGGACGCGGGACGCCCGCAGGACGCCGTCGCCGGGCTTGTCGACTCCCTCGTTGACCACGCCACCGACGAGGACTCAGCGGCATACCGACGGGCCCTGCACGCGCACGCCGACCAGGTGCGCTCCGCGGACCCGCTCCGCTGACCGGCCGCCCAACCTGCGCCCATCCCGGCCGAGCCGCGCGACCCCTCGGCGACCCCGTTGCTCAGCCGGCGCTGCAGCCTCAGGCCTGGGCCACACCCGACTCGGCTGCTTCGGCGTCGGCGACGATCGCCTCGACCTCCGCCTCCTGACCCTCCGCTGACGCCGTGATCTGCAGCGTCGACGGGTTCAGGTCGGGGTCCCCGACGAACTCGTCGGAGTGCGCACCCGCCTGCGCGCTGTGCATCCGGTTCTCGAGCTCGGTGACGACCGCGGCATGCTTGTCGACGCACATCATCACGAGGTCGCCCGGGTTGGCGCGCGCCATCACGTGGTTGAGGGCGTCGATCTCGTCGAGCACGATCTCCACCTGACGGCACCGGGCGCCGTCGGCCATCGCCGCTCTGACTCCGTCGGCGACGAGCGCGGCGGTCTCACCCGCCTTGCGCCCCCGCAGACGGTCGTCCTCTCGGATGACGATGACGTCGAAATGCTGCGCAGCCACGGAGCCGAGCTCCCGCATGTCGTCGTCCCGACGATCACCGGCCGCGCCGATCATCCCGATGCGCGAGCTCTTGCCGAGCTCGCTCCGGCCGGCGTTGTTGGCGCTGTAGATGTCCACGAACTCGCCGATGGCACGCATACCGGCGGCGTTGTGGCAGTAGTCGATGAAGACCTCGACGTTGCCCACGTCGAGCAGGTTCATCCGTCCGGGGGAGAGGTAGTAGCTCGTGGTGAACGTGCGCAGACCCTGGCGGATGTCGTGCAGGGGAGCCCCCGCCGCGAACGCCGCCCCGGTGGCGGCCAGCGCGTTGGCGACGTTGAACCGGGCCGCACCACCGAAGGTGGCCGGCAGCAGGTGGGTCCAGGCGAGCTGCATGCTGCGTCGCCCGTGCTTGATGACGATCATGTCGCCGCGGTCCGTCTGGTCGAGGACGATGGCCCGACCACCACGTCGGCAGTGTCGTTCGATGTATTCGCGCGTGTCCGATCCGGGGGACTCCATGGAGAACCAGATGACCTCGCCCGAGCAGCGTCGCCGCATGTTGCGCACCAGCGGGTCATCGGCGTTGAGGACGGCAAAACCGTTGCGGGGCACCGCTTCCACGATGACGGCCTTGACCGCCGCGAGCTGTTCGATGGTGTTGATGCCGCCGAGCCCGAGGTGGTCGGGCGCCACGTTGGTCACGACTGCGACGTCGTTGCGATCGTAGCCGAGGCCCTCGCGGATGATCCCGCCTCGGGCGACCTCCATCACCGCGAAGTCGACGCGCGGGTTCTGCAGGACCATCCGAGCGGACTTGGGGCCGGACGCGTCGGCCTTGATGACCAGACGTTCGTCGATGACGATGCCGTCGGTCGACGTCATCCCGACCTTGCGGCCGAGACCCTTGAAGATGTGGGCGATCATCCGCGATGTCGTGGTCTTGCCGTTCGTGCCGGTGACCGCGACAATCGGCACCCGCGACGGAGAGCCGGGCGGGAAGAGCAGGTCGACGACGGGCTTGGCGATGAACTGGGGTACGCCGACGGTCGGGTGCGTGTGCATCCGGAACCCCGGTGCGGCGTTGACCTCGACGATGGCCCCACCGGTCTCCCGGACGGGGGAGGCGATGTCGGGGCAGATGAAGTCGATGCCGGCGACGTCGAGGCCCACCATGCGGGCGGCCTCCTCGGCGATCTCGACGTTGTCCGGATGCGCGTCGAAGGTCCGATCCACGGAGATCCCGCCCGTGGACATGTTGCCGGTGAGGGCGAGCCGCACCATCTCGCCCGCGGGTGGGACTGACTCCAGCGTGTGGCCCTGGGCCGCGACGACCTCCTCGGCGGCCGCGTCGACCTTGATGCGGGTCAACACCTTCTCGTGGCCGACCCCGCGACGGGGGTCCGCGTTGGTGATGTCCACCAGCTCGCGGACCGTGTGCTCGCCGTCACCGACAACGTGAGCAGGGACGCGTTCGGCGATCGCCTGCATCCGCCCGCCGACGATGAGGCACCTGTAGTCGCGGCCCGTCACGAACGACTCGACGATGATCGTGCCGCGCTTGGACTCGGCCTTGGCGATGTCGAACGCCCTCTCGACATCGGCGCGGGAGGTCAGGTCCAGGCATACCCCACGACCGTGGTTGCCGTCGAGCGGCTTGACGACCAACGGGAACCCGATCCGGTCTGCGGCCTCGACGGCGCCCTGCAGGGTTCGCACCGCGGCCTGCCGCGGGACCGGCAGCCCGGCCGAACCCAGCAACGTTGCCGTCAGGTCCTTGTCGCTGGCGATGTCGACGGCCAACGCACCGGTCTTCGAGGTCATCGTCGCCCGGATTCGCTGCTGGTGCACGCCCTGGCCGAGCTGGATGAGCGAGGCGCTGTTGAGCCGGATCCAGGGGATGTCCCGGCTGACAGCCTCCTCCACGATCGCGGCGGTGGAAGGGCCGAACGCCGTGCGCTCCGCCTGGCGGATGAAGGCGTTCAGCTCGGTCGGGAAGTCGAAGTGCGGCTCGGGAGCAACGAGCTGGTTGACGATCCGCACCGCCAGCCGACCTGCCGCCAGCCCCACCGACTCGTCGATGTAGCCGAAGATGACGTTGTACCGCCCGGGCTCCCCACGGACGGAACGGGTCTTGCCACGCGATTGGTAGTGACCGGCCTCGGTCTGCAGCTGCAGCGCAACGTGCTCGGCGACGTGGCCGACCCAGGTGCCTTCGTGGAGCCGTTCGACGAACCCGCCTCGGTGTCCTCGAGAACACTGATGTCGCCTCAGTCCGGGGAGCATCTCGACCAGCGCGTCGGTGAACCCGGGGATCGTGTCGGTCGGATAGCCCTCCAGCACACCGAGGTCGACGACCAGGTGCACGGCCTGCTCGTAGGACCAGACGTTGGGGCCGCGGTAGACCTTCGACGAGACGATCGTCAGGTCCGGTGAGAGCGGCCCGGCGGGGGTGGGACGCTCGGTGGCCAACGGTTTCCTCCTGTGCCTGGATGTGGCTCGATGCGGTTGAACGTGGCCGCCGTGGTGACGAGCGGCCGGCCGGGTGCGGCGTCAGGGGTCGAGCGGCCGGGTTCTGGCCGGGGCTGCTCGGTCCTTGGCGGACGCTAGCGCGACCTCGATGTCGGGGTGCCGCTCGACGAACCTCGTCAGGGCGACGTGTTCGAGGTCGAACGTAGCGCCCGTGGGCAGCGAATGCACCACTGCGCCCGACACGAGCAGCGGTGCGCCCCGGCGTGCGTCAGCGGCGTCGGTGATCGCGTTGCGGGCGTCGATGACGAACACCCCGCCGGACCCGACGACGGTCATGGTCCGGCCACCGCGGATCTCGACCGCGGTGTTCTCGTCGATGCCCATCCCCAGCAGGTTGGGCGAGTTGGCAACGAGCGAGAGCAGTCGGCCGTAGCGACCGCGCTGGTCGAAGTGCTGGTCGACGATGACCCCCTCGAGCAGTCCCAGACCCGCGGTGATCTGGCTGCTGCGCTGGCGCGGAGTCAGGCCCTCGTCTCCGAGCGAGATCATGAAACGGCTCATGATCGAGGCGCCCGCCGAGGTGCCGGCGATCACCGCCCCCCGCTGGTATGCCGCGTGAATCGCGTCTCCGACGGGTGTGCCCACGAGGAACTGGCCCAGCTTGAGCTGGCTGCCACCCGAGATGAAGACACCGGTCGCGCTCTCGAGCCTCTCGACGTGGGAGGGGTCGTGCGCGGCGGCCCGGGAGGGGGCATGGACGACCTCGATGTCGGCTCCGGCACGCAACCGGGTGAACACCGCCCGGTAGCTTTCGGCCACCTCATCGACGAACGAGGAGGCGGTGGGGATGATGACGATCCGGGACTGACGTCCACCGGCCAGTCGGACGAACCGTCTGAGGACGACGGAACGACCCAGCTTGTCCTCGGCACCCCCGATGATGAACAGGGTGCGCCGGGGGGGTCGGTCGGATCCCGGCCTGTCCGGCGTCCCCGTTGCGCTCAGTGCCACGAACCCACCTTAGGAGGACACCGGATCGAACCGGGTTGGCGGGGTTGGCGGGGTTGGCGGGGTTGGCGGGACGGGCGGGATTGGCGGGGTTGGCGGGACGGGCGGGATTGGCACGGGCGGGGCCGGGGTTGGCGTGCCGTCTGCCGCGTCGGCGTCCTCGATCTCCTCGCGCGTGATGCCGAGCAGGAACAGGACCGCGTCGAGGTAGGGCACGTTCACCGCCGCGTGCGCCTGTTCGCGGACGACCGGCTTGGCGTTGAACGCGACCCCGAGCCCGGCAGCAGAGAGCATGTCGAGGTCGTTGGCACCGTCCCCTACGGCGACCGTGCGGGACAGCGGCAGTCCTGCGTCGGCGGCGAACCGGCGCAGCGCGCGTTCCTTGCCGGCGCGGTCCACCACGTCACCCGTGACACGTCCGGTCAGCCGCCCGTCCGCGACCTCCAGGTGGTTGGCCTCGACCAGGTCGATCCCGAGGTCGGCCGCGATCGGATCGACGATCTCGGCAAACCCACCGGAGACGAGCGCGACGGTGAACCCGAGCCGCTTGAGGGTGCGAACCAGCGTACGGGCGCCTGGCGTGAGCACGACCGACCGGCGGACGTCGTCGAGGACAGCGACGTCGAGACCCTCGAGCGTGGCGACGCGCTCGCGCAGCGACTCGGCGAAGTCCAGCTCCCCGCGCATCGCCCGCTCGGTCACGGCAGCGACCTCCGGACCGCGACCACAGCGGTCGGCCAGCAGCTCGATCACCTCCTGCTGGATCAGCGTGGAGTCGACGTCCATGACCACGAGCCGCCGCCCCCGCCGGTCCAGACCGCCGGCCGAGACGGCAACGTCGACGCCGTGGGCGGCTGCCTCGAGGGCAAGCTCACGGCGCAGTCTCGGCACCTCGGCCCCCGAGACGTCGAGCTCGATGGTGGTGACGGGATAGCGGGACAGACGCCGGATCCGGTCGATGTTCGCACCGTGCCCGGCGACGCGCGCCGAGATGGCGGCGACGGCGGTTGCGCGCAAGGGAGCACCGATGACGACGACGGCCGCGCGTCCGGCGGGTCGACGGGGCGCGTCACCCGTGCCACGCCGGATCTTGGCCTTGAGGTGGAGGGAGTGCGCGACCCGACGGATGACGGCGTCGAGGTGGTCGGTCTGCGGTCCTGCAGCCAGCAGCATGGCCAAGGTGAGGTGCCCGCGCACGACGACCTGCTGCAGGTCACGCACCTCGGCGCCCACGTCCGCGATCGCGTCGAACAACGTGCTGGTGACGCCCGGCCGGTCATCCCCCGACAACGTCACGAGAAGGGTCTCCTCGTCCCGCTGGGGGAGAGGCTCCTCGGACACCTCGAAAGGCTACCGACGGGTCTGTATGCCGGGACGCCAGGTCCGCGATCCGGTCACCCTGGCTCGGCATCCGCTCGACGTTCGCAGGACTCTGAACGCCACACGTCCCAGCCCCATAGGCGACCCCGAGATCGAGAGCAGCGGTCGGTCGACCAGGTTTGCCACAAGACCGGACCTGATGATCCCCAGGTGCGGTGACCTGGTGAACCGGCTCGACCGACCTTGTCTTGGCCGGGCTTGCGGGCGTCAGCGGTTGACGTCGTCGCGCCAGGCCAGCAGCTCGCGGACCCGGTCGAGCTGGGCGTACTCCCCACCCGACAGGCCGACGGTGAACAGCCGGGTGCCGACGTCGTACAAGGCCTGCGCGCTCTCGGAATAGCTGTCGATCTGCTCGCGCATCCTGCCCGGCGTTGGCGCGACGCCAGCGGACCTGGTGATCTCCGCGGGGTCGCGGCCGACGCGCGCACACCAGGAGTCGAGCACCTCGTGCTTGTGCGCGATGGTGTCCGCGTCGCCGAAGCCGTGCCAGATCGTCGCGTGCTGCGCGACGATCCGCAAGGTCTTCCGCTCGCCTCCACCGCCGATGAGGATCGGGATCGCCCTGGTGGGAGGCGGGTTGAGCTTCGTCCAGCGGTCTCGGATGACCGGGAGGTCACGTTCCAGCGCGTCCAGCCGACCACCTGGCGTGCCGAACTCGTACCCGTACTCGTCGTAGTCACGCTCGAACCAGCCCGAGCCGATCCCGAGGATCAGCCGCCCCTCGCTGATGTGGTCCACAGTGCGCGCCATGTCGGCGAGCAGGTGGGGGTTGCGATAGCTGTTGCAGGTGACCAGCGCGCCGATCTCGACCCGCTCGGTCGCCTCGGCCCAGGCGGCGAGCATGGTCCAGCACTCGAAGTGCCGGCCGTCAGGATCGCCGGCCAGAGGGAAGAAATGGTCCCAGTTGAGCAGGACGTCGACACCCATCTCCTCGAGCGTCGAACAGAGCCGGCGGATGGCGGGGTAGTCGGTGTGCTGCGGCTGGATCTGGACGGCGATGCGGGCGGGAGCGTTGAGGTTGGCAGGCATACCTCTAGACGGTCACCTTCTGGCCCCGGCCGACGACGACGATGCCACCGTCGCTGACGGAGAAGCCCCGCGCCATGTCGTGCTCGTGGTCGATACCGATCATGGCGTGCTCGGGCACCTCGACGTACTTGTCGATGATGGCGCGCCGGATCGTCGCGTAGCGGCCCACGTCGACGCTGTCCAGGATGACGCTGTCGACGATCGTCGCGTAGCTGTGCACCTTGACCCGCGGCGCCAGGACCGACCCGTTGACCTGCGCCCCGGAGATCACGACTCCGGGAGACACGGCGGAGTTGAGTGCCTCACCCACCCGGTCACCGTGACCGTGCACGAACTTGGCGGGAGGGAGGTACCCGGTGTTGGTGTAGATCGGCCACTCGTAGTTGTAGAGGTTGAAGATCGGGTGGATCGAGATGAGGTCCATGTTGGCCTCGAAGTAGGCGTCCATCGTGCCGACGTCACGCCAGTAGCCCCGGTCCCGTTCGGTGGCGCCGGGAACCTCGTTGTCCTTGAAGTCGTAGACGTAGCCCTCGCTCTTGTCGACGAAGGCCGGCACGATGTCGCCACCCATGTCGTGCTTGCTGCCGTCGAGGTCGTGGTCGCTGGTGACCGCGTCCATGAGGATGTCGGCGTCGAAGACGTAGTTGCCCATCGAGGCCAGCACCTCGTCGGGGCTGTCGGCGAGGCCCTTGGGGTTCTTCGGCTTCTCGAGGAACCGACCGATCTTGTGTGGGTCGGCGTCGTCGACCTCGATGACACCGAACTGGTCGGCGAGCGAGATGGGCTGCCGGATCGCGGCCACGGTGACGCCCGCACCCGTCTCGACATGCTGGCGGACCATCTGCGAGAAGTCCATGCGGTAGACGTGGTCGGCACCCACGACCACGACGATGTCCGGCTTCTCGTCGTGCATGAGGTTGAGGCTCTGGTAGATGGCGTCAGCACTACCGAGGAACCAGTCCTTGCCCACGCGCTGTTGCGCCGGCACCGGCGCGACGTAGTTGCCGAGCAGCGTCGACATCCGCCACGTCGCGGTGATGTGCTTGTCGAGGCTGTGCGACTTGTACTGCGTCAGCACGACGACCTTGAGATAACCGGAGTTGACGACATTGGACAGCGCGAAGTCGATCAACCGGTAGATCCCGCCGAACGGAACCGCCGGTTTTGCTCGGTCCGCCGTGAGGGGCATCAGCCGCTTGCCCTCCCCACCTGCGAGGACGATCGCGAGCACCTTGGGATTTTGCGACCTTCGCGCCATGCCCCAAACCTAGAGGGTCCGCCCACGTCGCGGCGAGGGCTGTCGGCGCCGAGTGTCCAGGACTAGGGTCACCACCGTGCGCGTCGACATCCTGTCCAAGGAGTACCCGCCGGCGGTCTACGGAGGGGCCGGTGTGCACGTGGCCGAGCTGGTCCGGGCGCTGCGGGAGCGCGGTGACGTCGAGGTCCAGGTCCGGTGCTTCGGTGCACCGCGGGACGAGGCTGACACCACTGCCTACCCCGATCTGCCCGACCTCGCGTCGGCCAACCCCGCCGTGCAGACCCTCGGCGTCGACCTGGCGATGGCCTCCGACTGCGTGGGAGCGGATCTCGTGCACTCGCACACCTGGTACGCCAACTTCGGCGGACACCTCGCGTCGATGCTCGGTGGCATGCCGCACGTCGTCACGGCGCACAGCCTCGAGCCGATGCGGCCGTGGAAGGCAGAGCAGCTGGGCGGCGGCTACCAGGTCTCGTCGTTCGCGGAGCGGGAGTCCTATCAGGGCGCAGCCGCAGTGGTGGCTGTGAGTGCCGGTATGCGTGCGGACATCCTCCGCAGCTATCCCGCCCTCGACCCCGAGCGGGTCCACGTCGTCCACAACGGCATCGACTCTCAGCTGTGGCAGCGGCGTCCGGACGACGACGTGGTCCGCAAGCACGGCGTCGACCCAGACAAGCGCTCGGTCATCTTCGTCGGGCGCATCACCCGCCAGAAGGGGCTGCCCTACCTGCTGCGCGCGGTGGCCTCGCTGCCCCCCGATGTCCAGGTGGTGCTGTGCGCAGGCGCGCCGGACACCAAAGAGATCCTCGCCGAGGTCGAGGGGCTGATGGACACGTTGCGGTCGCAACGCGACGGTGTCGTGTGGATCCCCGAGATGCTCCCTCGCGCCGAGGTCGTCGCCTTGCTTTCCGCAGCAACGGTTTTTGCGTGCCCATCTGTCTACGAACCGCTCGGCATCGTCAACCTCGAAGCGATGGCGTGCGAGCTGCCCGTCGTCGCAACGGCGACGGGAGGCATACCCGAGGTCGTCGTCCCGGGCGAGACCGGTTGGCTCGTCCCGATCGACCAGGTCCAGGACGGCACGGGCACCCCGGTGGACCCGGACGCCTTCATCGCCGACCTCGCGGGGGCCCTGACCGAAGCTGTCGCCGACCCGCACCGAGCGCGACACATGGGCCTCGCCGGTCGCAGCCGGGCCGTCGAGTCGTTCTCGTGGGCGACGATCGGCGACCGGACGATGGAGGTCTACCGGCAGGTTCTGGGCTAGGGCGGGCTAGGCAGGGCGCCAGTCGGCAAGCTCCATGACCGCCAGGTTCGTCGCCCCGGCGAGCACACGTCCCGTCGTCCGCTGCAGGTCGCGCAGACCAGACTCGCGGCGCCCCGACGAGTAGAGGTCGAGGGTCGGTCCTGAGGCGGCGAGCCGCAGCCCCTCGTCGACGATCACCGCGACCCTGGCGGCCGAGAGCAGCACCCGCAGTGCACGACCCGACACGCCTGACGGCAGATCGAGGTCTCGCGGCGCGAGCCGTCGCTCGGCCAGGCCTCGCGGCTCGCTCGACCACGGGCGTCCCTCTACGCGCTCCAAGGTGGCGGAGCTGTCGTGGACCGCCACCGTCAGCTCGCGGTCGAGCTCTGCGAGCGACAGCGACTCCAGCTCGTGCCGAGCGACGGGTTCGGCCTCGTATCCGGCCCAGTTCACCGAGATCCCCTCGTCGCCGATCGGCCCGAACCGCGAGCGCTGGGGGACGAGCAGCCCGCCGATCCCGGCCACGAAGACGCACTCTCCTGCTGAGGCGGCTGCGCCGAGCTCTCCATAGCCAGCGCGTGGCATACCGGCGGCGTCGCCCGGGCGGGGGAGTGCGACGAGCAGCGCCGTCTCGCCGAAGTCACGCCACATCGCAAGCTGGCCGGCGGGGTCTCCCATCACGTCGTCGACGTCCTGGTGAGCCGCCCGCACCGCGTCGTCCGTCGAGCAGACACCCTGCAGCGCGGCGGTACCCCACAGGGCGAACCGTACCGAGAGCGGCAGGACTGACACCCTTTCGAGTCTAGGGTCGCGTGGCGGCGGGGGGCATGTCCTAGGGTGCAACGCATGAGCGACGTCCTCGCCTTTGCCGGTGTGAGCGTCGTCAGAGGCACCACCACCCTCCTCGACGACATCACCTGGGAGGTCGAGGAGGGCGAGCGCTGGGTCGTCCTCGGACCAAACGGTGCCGGGAAGACCACGCTTCTCCAGCTGGCAGCTGCCCGGATACACCCGACCTCCGGCGTCGCCGGCGTGCTCGGTGAGGTGCTGGGGGCGGTCGACGTGTTCGAGCTGCGGCCGCGCATCGGGTTGTCCAGCGCGGCTATCGCCGAGCGGATCCCCGCCGACGAGGTCGTCGCCAACGTCGTGGTCACCGCGTCCTACGCCATCGTCGGCCGCTGGCGGGAGTCCTACGACGAGCAGGACCACGCCAGGGCCGGACAGCTGCTCGGCGCTCTTGGGGTGGGCCACCTGGCGGGCCGCCGCTACGGGACCCTCAGCGAAGGCGAGCGCAAACGAGTCCAGATCGCCCGGGCGCTGATGACCGATCCCGAGGTGATGCTGCTCGACGAGCCGGCCGCCGGGCTGGACCTCGGCGGCCGTGAGGACCTCGTCGCGCGGCTCGGCGCGCTCGCCGCCGACACGGAGGCTCCCGCACTCGTCCTGGTGACCCATCACGTGGAGGAGATCCCGCCGGGCTTCACTGACGTGCTCCTGCTGCGCGCGGGCAGGATCGTCGCCGCAGGACCGCTCGAGCTGACCTTGACGCAGGAAAATCTGTCCGAGACCTTCGCCCTGCCCCTGGTTGTCGAACGGCACGGACAACGCTGGTCTGCTCGCGCCGCACCTTCTGCCTCCTGACCCGACCTGTGGAACTACCGTGGGACCCCACACGTCACACTGGTGAGGGCAGACCTCGGTGGTCTGACCGGGGGAGGAGGCATCGGTGTTCGAGAACTACGGCTGGCTGGCGTGGATCGGCGTCGCTCTTGCCCTGGCTGCCATCGAGGCGGCGACCGTCGACTTCGTGTTCATCATGTTGGCCGGTGGCGCTCTTGGCGGGTCGGCCGCGGCCGCCCTGGGAGCCGGGTTCCCCGTCCAGGCGATCACGGCCGTGGCCGTCTCAGGGGTCCTGCTCGGAGCCGTACGACCCTGGGCCAAGCGCCGGTTCAACGCGTCGCTTCCCGGCATCAGCATGGGCACCGCGGGTTATATCGGTCGGTCCGCCATCGTCGTCGAGACCGTGACCTTGCACGATGGACGGGTGACGATCGGTGGCTCGACCTGGTCGGCCAAGAGCACGGACCCCGGCGTGCTCGAGCCGGGCGACGAGGTGCGCGTGGTGCGCATCGACGGCGCCACGGCGGTGGTGACGCGTGTGGTCGATGCCATCAACGACAGTCCTGCCTGAGGGATCCGGGAGCCGCTAGCAGACGTCGAAGACTTACCGCCTCGCGCCAGACCGGTCGGGGCATTTGAAGCCCACTCGCCTGAACAGGGGAGGGGCAGAACGGAGTAGCCATGGACGGCAGCGTTGTGACCCTGATCGTCGTCGCCTTGTTGGTGATCTTCGCGCTGGTGGTTGTCTTCCGGACGGTACGCATCGTCCCGCAGCAGACCGCGCAGATCATCGAGCGACTGGGAAGCTACAGCCGCACGCTCGACGACGGCATGCACTTCCTCGTGCCGTTCGTCGACAAGGTGCGGGCCAACATCGACCTCAGGGAGCAGGTCGTGACCTTCCCACCCCAGCCGGTGATCACGTCCGACAACCTCGTCGTCAGCATCGACACCGTCATCTATTACACGGTCACCGAGGCCAAGTCCGCTGTCTACGAGATTGCCAACTTCATCCAGGGTATCGAGCAGCTCACGGTGACCACGCTGCGTAACGTCATCGGCTCGCTCGACCTCGAGCAGACGCTGACCTCGCGCGACCAGATCAACACCAAGCTGCGCGGCGTGCTCGACACGGAGACGGGCCGCTGGGGAATTCGGGTCAACCGGGTCGAGCTCAAGGCGATCGACCCCCCGCACTCGATCCAGGACTCGATGGAGAAGCAGATGCGCGCCGAGCGTGACCGGCGGGCCGCCATCCTCAACGCCGAGGGCGTCAAGCAGTCTGCGATCCTCAACGCCGAGGGTGAGAAGCAGTCCTCCATCCTGCGGGCCGAGGGTTCGGCGCAGGCTCGGATCCTCGAGGCGCAGGGCCAGGCGCGCGCGATCCAGCAGGTTTTCGGTGCCATCCACCGGGGCAAGCCCACGCAGCGACTGCTGGCGTACCAGTACCTCCAGGTGCTGCCGCAGCTCGCCCGCGGCGACTCCAACAAGATGTGGATCATCCCGAGTGAGGTCACCGACGCACTGCGCGGCATCAGCGGCGCGCTCGGCGGCAACCAGTCGCAGGTCGACGACGAGGACGACCAGTGGGTCGACCCCGGCCCTGAGGACGACGCCTTCGCCGGCACGACGCTCGAGGACCCGGCCAAGGCGCTCGCCGAGGCTCGCGGGCAGGCCGGCCAGGCCAGCGCCGAGGCCACCGAGCACGCGTCGCCGATGCGGCAGAACTCCGGTTGGGTCCAGGCCGCCTCGCCGATTCCCCCGCCCGAGCCGGTCGGGGCCGAACCCGAGGTCGACCCCATCCCCGCTGCATCCCCGGTGCCGCCGGCCGCGCCGGCCCCTACCACCACTCCGATCGCGCCGATCGCGCCGACCGGGCAGCAGCCGCCCCGCTGACCTGAACCAGCCACCGACGGTACCCGGCGGTGTTGGCGGCGCCCGACGGTGTTGGCGGCGCACCGGGCGCCCGTCGGTAAGGTATTGGCGTGTCCGTCCTGGAGTTCGTGGCCATTCTGGCCGCGGGCTTCGCGGCCGGGACGATCAACACCATTGTCGGGTCTGGGTCGCTCATCACCTTCCCCACGCTCCTCGTGCTCGGCATCCCGCCCCTGACGGCCAACGTCAGCAACAACATCGGGCTTGTCCCGGGTGGGGTGAGCGGTGCTCTCGGATATCGCCCCGAGATGCGGGGTCACTCCCGGGCCCTGCTCCGCTTCGTCCCCATCTCGCTGGTCGGCTCGGTCATCGGTGCCAGCCTGCTGTTGGTCCTGCCGGCGGCCGCCTTCAAGGCAATCGTCCCGGTCCTGATCCTGCTTGCCCTCGTCCTGGTGCTGGCTGGTCCTCGGCTGCAGCGCTCGGGTGCGGCCCGGCGCGAACGGGAGGCAGGGCCGGTCGCTGCGGACGCCGACCTCTCGAGGGTGTCGGACGGGCTCTCTCCGGCCGCCGAGGCTCCCGTCGGCCGGGGGCGGATGGCTGCCGTCTCGGTCGGCGTCCTCGTTGCCGGGATGTACGGCGGCTACTTCGGGGCGGCCCAGGGCGTCCTGCTCATGGGCATCTTCTCGGCCTTGCTCACCGCTCCGATTCAGCGTCTCAACGGTTTCAAGAACGTACTCGCTCTGGTCGTGAACGCCGTTGCGGCTCTGATGTTCGTGCTGTTCGCACGCGACTCGATCGACTGGCTGGTCGTCCTGCCGATCGGCGTGGGCTCGCTGCTCGGCGGCGTGGTGGGAGCCAGGGTGGGCCGGCGCATACCGGCTGGGGTGCTTCGCGGGCTCATCATCCTCATCGGGGTCGTCGCCGTCGTCAAGCTCGTGTTCTTTCCCTGATGGTGCGGTTGGTCGGCCCCGAGGACGTCCGAGGCGCTGCACACCCCGCCTCGCCGCTGCACGACTATCTGGGACTGACCGACGTGGCGCTGCGCCGACGGTCCGAGCCGGAGAACGGGCTCTACATCGCGGAGTCGGAGAAGGTGATCCGACGGGCGCTGGCGGCGGGCCACCTGCCTCGCTCGCTGCTGATGGGACGTCGCTGGCTGACGGACCTGGCCGACGTGGTCGCCGATGCGGAGGCGGCCGGCATACCGGTGCTGGTCGGCGAGCCGGACGTGCTCGAGTCCCTCACAGGGTTTCACCTGCACCGCGGCGCGCTCGCGTCGATGGCTCGGCCCGCCCTACCGTCCCTCGACGACGTGCTCAAGGGCGCTCGCCGTCTGTTCGTCCTCGAGGACATCGTCGACCACACCAACGTCGGCGCCGCGTTCCGCAGCGCCGCGGCACTCGGAGCCGATGCCGTCCTCGTGACCCCGCGTTGCGCGGACCCGTTCTACCGCAGGTCGATCCGGGTCTCGATGGGAGCGGTGTTTCACGTCCCGTGGACTCGGGTGGACCCGTGGCCGGCCGGCATCGAACGTCTGCGAGCCGCGGGGTTCACGGTGGCGGCCCTGGCCCTGAGCGACGACGCCGTGGATATCGCCTACCTGGCCGCGGACCCTCCGGAACGGTTGGCGCTCGTTCTGGGCACGGAAGGCGACGGTCTGGGGGGGCGCACCCTGGCAGCCGTCGACCTCGCCGTGCGGATACCGATGGCCGCAGGGATCGACTCGCTGAACGTCGCCGCGGCCGCGGCCGTCGCGATGTGGGCGTTGCGCACCGGAGCGTCACGTACCTGAGCGTCACGCACCCGAGCATGGTGAGTCTGAGCGGCTCGAAGACCTTCGCGCGACCCGGCGGCCGTCAGGAGGACCGGACCAGCACCTCCATGAGCCGGCTCAGCTCGACTCCCGGATCGGTGCACAGCCCCCCGTGCCGGGGGCCGGGCTGCACGATCGTCGACCGCGGCGCGCTCAGCCAGCCGAACCGGCGACCGAGGCCCTCGAGGTGCGGCAGGCCGCGGCCCTTGTCGCCGCGGCACACCGCCTGCACGGTGCAGAGCATGTCCTCGACCATCGCCAGGTCGATCCCCGAGTCGAGCGCACGGACGCGACCGTGGTCGAGATGGTGTGCCGACTCGAGGAAGTCGAGCGACTGCGCGAACAGGACGACCCCGACGTTGACGAACTCCTCACGGTCGACGCGCGGAACGCAGCGCAGCGTGACGTACTGGTAGCCGATCACCGGCGCCCCAACGGAAGCCACGCAACCGGGTCGGCCAACCGAGCCGACAGCAGGTCAACGTATGCGGCCCGCGCGTCTGCCGGGGACTTGAGCCATTCGGTCGGCTCGAGCCACTCGTCGGGGACGAGCTCTGCCACCGCTGCCAGGACCGACGGGGTGAGCCGGCTCGACAGCTCGTCGTGCCAAGCGGACGGTGCGTCTGCCACCTCCCGAAGCACATGGGTGGACGCGTCGAACGGCTGCGCTGCGAACCGTGCGGCGTCGGGGGGTCGGCTCGGCCACCCGTGGTGGAAGTAGAGGGCGGCACCGTGGTCGATGGCCCAGGTGCGCCGATGCCACAGCAGCAGGTTGGGGTTGTTCCAGGTCCGGTCCACGTTTGCGGACATGGCGTCCAGCCAGAGGATCCGGGCGGCTGTCGCGGGGTCTGGCGGCACCGATCCGTCGTATCCGAACGAACCAGGCAGGAAGTCGACTCCGAGGTTGAGGCCGATGCTGGCCGTCAGCAGGTCCTGCACTTCCTCGTCCGCCTCGTACTTCGCGATCTGCGCGTCAAGGGTGACGAGGGCGAGCCGCGGCACGGCGATGTCGAGCAGTCGGGCGATCTCGGTGACGAGGATCTCCGCAACGAGCACCTTGACGCCCTGGCCGGCCCCCCGGAACTTCAGGACGTAGATGCCTTCATCGTCGCTCTCGACCACACCTGGCAGCGAGCCGCCCTCGCGCAACGGTGTGACGTAGCGGGTCGCGGCCACCGACTCGAGGCGGTCGGCCACCGGGGCGGGGCCAGCGGGCGGGCGCATCCGGTCAGACTAGTGAGCAGGCTGCGCCGTGAGATGACGCACCTGGCCCGGCCACTGCCGAGCGACGACAGCCGCGATGCCGAGATACCAGACCGACGCCGCCGCCAGCACGGCATACGAACGTCCGTCGGCCGGCATCACCAGAGCCGCGATCACGGTGGCGAGCACGAACACGGCATTGAACAACACGTCGTAGATGACGAACACACGGCCTCGGAAGGCGTCACCGACCACCCGCTGAACGGTGGTGTCGACGCAGATCTTGATGCCCTGGGTGACGATCCCCAGGCCGAGGGCAGAGACGATGATGGCCCACATCGAGAACAAGGACAACGGGAACACCTGCATCACGGCCCCGAACACCCCGAGAGTGCACAGGTAGCGCCGCATGCCCCACCGGGCGGTCAGCGTCGGTGTCAGTAATGCGGCAAGGCCGAAACCGAGACCCGACGCTCCGACCGCGACACCGGCGCCCGCCAGCCCGCCTTCGGGGCTGCCCGCCGCCAGGTGGTTCCGGGAGAGCAGGATCAACCCGACGATCATCAGTCCGTAAGGCAGCCGACTCGCCGAGACGACCGTCAGCGCGAGACGACCGAGCGGCGGCACGTGAGTGGCCGCGTCCGTCAGTCCTGTGACGACGTTGCCGAGGGCCGCCCGCACGGCGGTCCCCACCTCGGCGAGGTCAGGGCCCAGTGGTGGGAGCTGTGTGGCCACCAGCGCCGAGAGCAGGTAGAACACGCTGCCGGTCAGGATCACCGCAGCGTCGCTGTGGGTGGCAGCATGGATGCCACCTCCGACCGCCAGGCCGAGCAGGTAGGCCAGGGTGCCGCAGGTGGGCGACACGGCGTTTGCGGTCACCAGACGGTCCCGGGAGACCACATGGGGCAGCGATGCGGACAGTCCGGCGAGGACGAACCGGTTGACCGAGAACGCCGCGAGGACGACGACGTAGAAGGCCCACCCCACGTCGTGCCGTCCCACGAGGAGCGCCACGACCACGAGCAGCCCGGCCCGGATGACGTTGGCGAGCACGAGGATCCGGCGTCGAGACCACCGATCGAGGAAGACGCCGACAAAGGGACCGAGGACGGAGAAAGGCAACAGGATGGTCGCGAATCCGGCGGCGATCGCACCCGCGGAGGGTGCTCGTTCGGGGGAGAACAGGACCGTCGCGGCCAGCGCCACCTGGAACACCCCGTCCGACAGCTGTGACAGAAGTCTTACGGCAAACAGCCGACGAAAGCCGGAGAACCGCAGCAGCGCGGCCAGGTCCCGGAAGAACGTCACTCGCGGAGCATAGGTGAGCGCGGTGACCTGGAGATGTGGATCGGTAGACGCCGGCTGACGTCCGCGAACCTCGACGGATCCACCCCCATCCGCGTGAGACCGGGTCCTGCCGGCACCCCGAAGTCCCCATCCGATCGACGGCCCGCGCCGAAGAACCTCCGTGCAGACGATCTCCGCCGGAACCCGCGCCCCCGACTTCGACCTCCCCGACCAGGACGGACGGATGCGCGATCTCAGCACGATGTTGAGGCGTGGTCCGGTCGCGCTGTTCTTCTACCCCGTCGCAGGTTCGTCCGGGTGCACCAAGGAGGCCTGCCACTTCCGCGACCGCGCGGTCGAGTTCGCCCATGTGGGCGCCCACCGGGTGGGGATCAGCGTCGACGACATCGCGTCGCAAGAGCGGTTCGCCGCCGGTGAGGGGCTCGACTACCCCCTGCTGTCCGACCTCCACGGACGGGTGGCCACGGCGTACGGGGTCCGCCGCAAGTACTTCACCCCGGTCAAGCGAGCCACCTTCGTGATCGACGAGGACCAGCAGATCGCCGACGTGTTCCTGTCCGAGCTCAGCATGACTGCGCACGCAGACCGGGCACTGGAGTCGTTGCGCCGGTTGGTCAGCGCCTGACCAGGGCAGCCGCCTGACGGGCGATCTCCAGCTCCTCGTTCGTCGGTATGACGAGCACCGACACCCGACTCTGCGCCGAGGAGATCTGACGCTCACCGGACGCAGTCGCGGTGTTGGCCTTCTCATCGAGCTGGACGCCGAGAATGCCGAGACCCCCGCAAACGGCGGACCGCAGCCGGGGTGAGTGCTCACCGACACCGGCCGTGAAGACGAGGGCGTCCAGCCGGCCGAGCACGACCGCGTATGCGCCGACATACTTTCGCAACCGGTAGGCCGCGACCTCGAACCCCAGCTGCCCGTCGGGGTCTCCCGCGTCGACCAGCTCCTGCACCTCGCGGAAGTCGTTCGTGCCTGTGAGGCCCTTGAGTCCGCTGTCCCGGTTGAGCGCCGAGTCGACGTCGTCGACGGACATCCCGGATCGCACCATGAAGGAGAACAGGCCCGGGTCGATGTCGCCCGACCGGGTTCCCATCACCAACCCCTCGAGAGGGGTCAGGCCCATCGAGGTGTCGACACTGCGCCCGCCCGCCACCGCGGCGGCACTGCACCCGTTCCCGAGGTGGAGGATCACGACGTTGATGTCGCGCTCCGGCCGGGACAGCATCGCTGCGCTGCGGCGCGAGACGTAGGCATAGGACGTGCCATGGAAGCCGTAGCGGCGCACCGCCAGCTCGTCGCGCCAGGCGCGCGGCACGGCGTACGTGTATGCCTGCGCTGGCAGGCTGTGGTGGAAGGCGGTGTCGAACACCGCCACCTGCGGGAGTCCAGGGAAGCGTTCACGCGCCACCCTGATGCCCTCGAGGTTGGCTGGGTTGTGCAGCGGCGCGAGGGGTTCGAGCTGCTCCACCGCATCGAGGACCTCATCGGTCACGACCACCGGTTCGCTGAACCGGTCACCGCCATGGACTACCCGGTGGCCCACGGCGACAAGATCCGCGTGGTCGAGGTCTGGTCCGTGATCGTGGAACGCCGCCACGACGGCGTCGAGCCCCGCGCCATGAGAAGCTACCGGCACGTCCTGCGTATGCATCTCGCCACCGGCCTCGTGCGTCGCCGTGGAGCCGTGTTCCCCGATCCGCTCGACACTTCCCTTGGCCAGCGCGTCACCGCTTGCCACATCGACGAGCTGGTACTTCAAAGACGAGGACCCGGCGTTGATCACGAGGACCCGACCGGTGTGCGAAGCGTCGATCATGACCCGCCTTCGGCCTGGATCGCGGTGATGGCCACGGTGTTGACGATGTCCTCGACGAGCGCGCCACGGGAGAGGTCGTTGACCGGCTTGCGGAGTCCCTGGAGCACCGGGCCCACCGCGACCGCACCGGCGCTACGCTGCACCGCCTTGTAGGTGTTGTTGCCGGTGTTGAGGTCGGGGAAGATGAGCACCGTTGCGCGGCCGGCCACCGGGCTGTCCTGGAGCTTCGTCGCCGCCACCGCCATGTCGACGGCCGCGTCGTACTGGATCGGGCCCTCGACCGACAGCTCGGGTGCGCGGGAGCGGACCAAAGCAGTTGCGGCACGGACCTTCTCGACGTCCACGCCGCTGCCTGAACCGCCAGTCGAGTAGGAGAGCATGGCGATGCGTGGCTCGATGCCGAACTGCCTTGCGGTGGCGGCCGACGAGATCGCGATGTCGGCCAGCTGTTCGGCGGTGGGGTCGGGGTTGACGGCGCAGTCGCCGTAGACGAGCACGCGGTCGGGCAGACACATGAGGAACACGGAGGAGACGATCCCGACCCCCGGTCTCGTCTTGACCACCTCGAGGGCAGGACGGATCGTGTGGGCGGTCGTGTTGATGGCGCCCGAGACCATGCCGTCGGCCAGACCGTCGAGCACCATCATCGTGCCGAAATAGCTGGGGTCCACGACGACGTCCCACGCCTGCTCCGCGGTGACACCCTTGTGCGCGCGCAGTGCGGTGTACTCCTGCGCGAACCGTGAGCGGAGCGGCTCGTCGTGCGGGTCGACGAGCGTCGCACGAGAGATGTCGAGCCCGAGCTGCGACGCCTTGGCCCGGATGCCGTCCGGCCTCCCGAGCAGCGTCAGCCGGACGACCTCACGGCGCAGCAGCTGGTCGGCGGCTGCGAGGATGCGCGGTTCCTCGCCCTCGGGCAGCACGATGTGTCGGGCGGCCCCGCGGGCCCGGTCCATCAGCCGGTGCTCGAACATCAGGGGCGTCACGACGCCGGTCGGCGTCACGTCCAGCCGGTCGAGGAGGCCGGCCCCGTCGACGTGCTTGTCGAAGAGCGTCAGCGCCGTCTCGATCTTGCGTGCCGCGCCGCGCGTCAGGCGTGGCTGGACGGCATCCAGGGCCGCTGCCGTTCTCATCGAGCCTCCCGCGCAGGTGACCACGGGCACGTGGATGTCGAGCCCGGCCACCAGCCGCGAGATTGAGGTGGGCAGGTCGAACCCCCCGTTGAGGACGATCCCCGCAGGTGATGGGAACGTCTTGGCGGGGTAGGCAAGCAGCAACCCGAGCAGCACGTCGGCGCGGTCGGAAGGGGAGATGACGACGCATCCCTCGAAGAGGCGGTCCAGGACGTTGGGCATGGTCATCGCGGCGACGAGCAGGCCGGGCGACTCGCGGTCGAGGAGGGCGTCGTCGCCGAGCCGCAGGGTGCCGTCGACCGCGGTCATCAGCTCGCGGACAGTGGGGGAGTCGAGCAACGGCTCGGCGGGGATGGCGTATCCCGGGGCGCCCCCAGCAGCTCCCTGCAGCGCCGCGGTGGTCTCCTCGAGCCGTTGCGGATCAACGCGGTTGGCGACGATCGCGAGCAGTGACGCGTGGTGGTGCCGCGCCTCTTCGACGGCGATGTCGGCCGCCGTCCTGACCTGCTCTGATGACTGGCCGTCACTGGCGACCACGAGGACCATCGGGCTGTCGAGGTTGGCGGCGATCCGCGCGTTGTACGAGAACTCGGTCGGCGAGGCGACATCGGTGTAGTCGGACCCGATCACCAGGACCGCGTCGAAAAGCTCGGCTATCCGGTGGTATCGGTCGACGATGGTCGACATGGCGGCGTCGGGGTCGTGGTGGACATCGTCGTAGCAGACGCCTGCGGCATCAGCGGCCGTCAGGGCGTCCGTCGCCTCGGTGCCCGGAACCTCCAACCGCGACAGGAGCAGGTCGAGCACGTGGTCCTGCTCGGCGGCGGCTGTCCTGATGATGGGTCGGAACACCCCGACCCGCCCGACCCGACGGCTCAGTTGGTCGAGCAGTCCGAGCGCGACCGCCGACTTGCCGGAACGGCCAGCCGAGGACGCCAGATAGACGCTGCGTCCTCGAGCCACCGGCCCCGGTCCCGCTCCATCACGGCCGGTCACTGATGCCGCCCGTCAGCCCTTCCAGGTCCAGCCCGCGACCTCGGGCATGTCCTGGAGGTTCTCGCGAATGTAGACGGCGTGCTTCGCGAGCATCTCGTTGCAGTGTTCGGTCAGCTCCTGCCACCGCGGAGGGCGCTTCAGACTGCGGCGCAGCGCCTCGATGGCCAGGTGGTAGCGGGAGACCCTGTTGAGGACGACCATGTCGAACGGCGTGGTGGTCGTGCCCTGCTCGCTGAACCCGCGTACGTGGAACCGCCCGGAGTTGCTCCTGCCGTGGACCAGCTGGTGGATGGCGCGCGGGTACCCGTGGAACGCGAAGATGACCGGCTTGTCGATGGTGAAGAGGTCGTCGAACACCGAGTCGGCATAGGCGTGCGGGTGCTCGTTCTCGGGCAGCAACGCCATCAGATCGACGACGTTGACGAACCTGACCTTGAGCTCAGGCGTCCACTCGCGCAGCAGCTCGGCCGCCGCGAGTGCCTCCTGGGTGGGCACGTCACCGGAGGCGGCGATGACCAGGTCGGGGGTCTCCCCTTCCTTCACGGTGCCGGCCCAGTCCCAGATTCCCGCACCGGCGGCGCAGAGCTCGTCGGCTTGCGTCATGTTGAGGTACTGCAGGTGCGGCTGCTTGTCGAGGACGATGAGGTTGACGTGGTTCTTGCTGCGCAGGCAGTGGTCCATGATCGAGATGCCGGTGTTGGCGTCCGGCGGCAGCCACACTCGTACGACTCCGGGAGCCAGCGGAAGCAGGCAGTCGATCAGCCCTGGGCCCTGGTGGGAGAACCCGTTGTGGTCGTTGCGCCAGCAGGTGCTCGTCAACAGGATGTTGAGCGACGACACCGGCTCGCGCCAGGGCAGGTCCTGGGCGTGCTGTAGCCATTTCACGTGCTGGATCGTCATCGAGGCCGACACCATGGCGAACGCCTCGTAGGTCGCGAAGACCCCGTGGCGGCCGCTGAGCGTGTAACCCTCGAGCCAGCCGCTGCACAGGTGCTCGGACAACACCTCCATGACCCGCCCGTCGGCAGACAGACAGCTGTCCGTGCTGTCGGTGGGCAGCAGCGGCGCCTGCCAGCATCGCTCGGTCACGTCGAAGACCGCCTGCAGCCGGTTGCTCGCCGTCTCGTCGGGGCAGAACAACCGGAAGCTGCCGCCGCCGTCCTCGGTGGTGTCTGCGGCATAGATGTCGCGCATCATCTCGCCCATCGGGCGGGTGCTCTCGTGCAGCGTGACCCCATGCTGGTCGAGCTGCAGGGCGTAGGTGTCGAGTGCCTTGATCGGCAGCTCTTTGACCAGCTTGCCGCCGTTCGCGAACGGCGTCGCGGACATCCGCTTGTCGCCCTTGGGCGCGAGCGCACGCAGCGACTCGACCAGCCGGCCGCTCTTGTCGAAGAGATCCTCGGGCCGGTACTTCTTCAGCCAGTCCTGCAGGATGGCGAGGTGCTCCGGGTTGCCCTTGATGCCCGACAGGGGCACCTGGTGGGCGAGGTTGGTGTCCTCGACCTGGATCCCGTCGACCGTGTGCGGCCCGGTCCAGCCCTTGGGGGTGCGCAGGATGATCGCCGGCCAGCGGTGCCGGACCTGCTCGCTCGGGCTCCCGTCGCGCGCCTTGGCCCGCATCGCCATCGTTGCCGTGTGGGCGTCGACGAGCGCGGCGTAGAGCTGCGGGAAGACGTTCTCCGGGTCGTTTCCTTCGACGGTGACCGGGTCCCAGCCCTGGCTGGACAGGTATGCCTCGACGTCCTCGTCGGAGGTACGACCGAAGACCGTCGGGCCGGCGATCTTGTAGCCGTTCAGGTGGATGATCGGCAGCACCGCGCCGTCCCGCTTGGCATTGAGGAAGTAGGGCAGCCGCCACGACGCGGCCATCGGTCCGGTCTCGGACTCGCCGTCGCCGATGACACATGCGACGAACAGGTCCTTGTGGTCCATCGCCGCGCCACCGGCGTGCGCCAACGCATAACCGAGCTCGCCACCTTCGTGGATGCTGCCGGGCGTCTGCACGCTGACATGGCTGGGGATGCCGCCGGGGGAGGAGAACTGCCGGAACAGCTTGAGGACGCCATCGGTGTCCTCGCTGATCTGGGGGTAGATCTCGCTGTAGGTGCCCTCCAGGTATCCCGCCGCGACCAGAGCAGGTCCGCCGTGGCCGGGGCCGGTGATGTAGACCCAGTCGGAGTCGGTGCGGGTGATCAACCGGTTGAGCAGGGCGTAGATCATCGACAGGCCGGGGCTGGTGCCCCAGTGACCGAGCAGGCGTGGCTTGATGTGCTCCATCGCGAGGGGTTCGCGCAGCAGCGGGTTGGCCTGCAGATAGATCTGGCCGACCGTCAGGTAGTTGGCGGCGGCCCACCATTGCAGGTCGAGCCGGAGGTCCTCGTCGGAGTAGGTGCTGAGCTCCCTGCTCGGCGTTCCGGTGTCGGTTGACGTGCTGGTCATGGCTGTCCCCTTGGTGCCGGCTGGTGGTCGCGTCGATCCTGTCACGGCCGCCCACGGTGTGGCAGGTGGGTCATCGGCTGGTTTCGGTGTCAGAGAGCGGTGCGTTCTGCGGGGTGTTGCGGATCAGCGACCAGGACACGATGGCGCCGACGAAAAGCAGCGCGGCGCTCAGCCACATCGCCGACCGGTATGCCGCGCTCAGCAGCTCGGGGTTGCGGTAGGCATCGCCACCGAGGCCGACAAGTGCCGGGAGCGCCGCGACGGCGAGCAGGGTGCCCGCACGGGCGACGGCGTTGTTGACCCCGCTGGCGGCACCGACATACCGCTCGGGGGCTGCCGCGAGGACCGTCGCGGTCAGGGGAGCCACGAGCAGGCAGAGACCGAGCCCGAAAATCACCAGTCCCGGCAGGATCCCGGTGAGGTATCCCGAGCCGTGTCCGACGAAGGCCAGCAGGGCCACGCCGATGCCGCACACCACCGGCCCCAGTGCCATCGGCAGGCGCGGTCCGATCCGGGCACCGAGCTCGCCGCCTCGAGCGGCGAGCAGCAGCATCATCACGGTGATCGGCAGGGTCGCCACCCCCGCGAGCAACGGACCGTAGCCGACCACCACCTGCAGCTGGAGGGCGAGGAAGAACAGCACGGCACCCAACGCGCCGTAGACGACCAATGTCATCGCGTTAGCGGCGCTGAACTGCCGCGACGCGAACAGGGACGGTTGGACCATCGGTGTGTGCGCGCGGCGTTCGACGAGAACGAAGCCGGCGCCGAACCCGACTCCCAGGAGCGCGATCGTGATGGTTGCTCCGGCGCCGAGCGTGGCGTACTGGATGAGCGCGAAGGTGGTCAAGGCGAGGGCTCCGGTGGCCAGCGCCGCGCCGAGGACGTCGAACCCGTGACCGGCCTGCTCGTCGCGCGACTCGGGCACGAACCTCAGGGCCAGCACCACGGTCAACGCGGCGAGCGGGATGTTGAGGAAGAAGACCCATCGCCAGCTGGCGTACTGCACCAGCCAGCCCCCGACGAACGGCCCAATGGCCGACGCGATGCCACCCAGCCCGGTCCACGACCCGATGGCCTTGGCTCGGTCCCGCCCGCGGATCGACGCCTCGATCATCGACAGACTCCCCGGGGTGAGCAGCGCCCCCGCGACGCCCTGGAGGATCCTGCCGACCACCAGCTGCGTGGGGTTCTGCGCGAGCCCGCAGAGGGCAGACGTGACAGCGAAACCGACGACTCCCCAGACGAAGACACGCCTTCGTCCCAGGCGGTCACCCAAGCTCCCGCCGAGCAGGATCAACGAGGCGAGCGCCAGCAGGTACCCGTTGGTGACCCATTGCAGCTCGGCCAGGCTCGCATCGAGGTCGTGCCCGATCCGGACGAGTGCGATGTTGACGACCGTGCCGTCGAGCATGGCCATGCCGGAGCCGAGAACCGCGGCTGCGACGATGCCGCGGCCGACGCGCGACGAGAGCTCCACACCGGCCATTCGGGCAGTCTGGCAGCCGGGTCCGACGTCGAAGCACGCGGCTGGCGTCAGGGTACGGTTCAGTGACGATCCGGTGCCGAGGAGGTATGCGTGGACACCCGTCCGGTCGGCGCTGGTCGTTCGCGCCAAGACGTGATCTACCGCGCGGGAGCCCTCGGTCGGCGACCGAAGGTGCCGACCGACCCCACCGCCCTGGAAGGCGCGGCGCGACGGTCCATGTCCGGCGATGCCTGGTCGTATGTCGCCGGGGGCGCGGGCGACGGTGCGACGATCAGGTCCAACCGCGCGGCGTACGAGCGCTGGCAGATCGTGCCCCGGGTGCTGCGGGACGTCTCGCACCGCGACCTGTCCGTCTCGCTGTTCGGCCGACGGCTCCCAACACCCTTGTTGGTGGCCCCGATCGGTGCTGCCGGGCTGGTGCGCCGCCATGCAGACGTCCTCATCGGTCGAGGAGCGGCCGCCGTCGGCGTGCCCTACATCCTGTCCAGCCAGGGGTCGTCCCCGATGGAGGAGACCGCCGCGGAGATGGGGTCGAGTCCGCGCTGGTACCAGCTCTACTGGAGTACCGACGAGGCGCTCGTGGACTCCTTCATCCGGCGGGCAGAGGGGATCGGCGCCGATGCGCTGGTCGTGACCCTGGATACGACGATGCTGGGGTGGCGACCGCAGGACCTCGACCGGGGTTCGCTGCCGTTCGCCCGAGGGATCGGGATCGCGCAGTACACCTCCGACCCGCGGTTCATGGAGCTTGTACGCGAGCGGGTCGCCGCTGGGGGCGCTGGTACCGCTGGCGGCCACACGTCGCGTCCGCGACCACGGATCACGGCCGGGGCGGTGCGGACGCTGGCGACGATGGCGCGCGAGACGCCCGGCCGGTTCGTCGACAACCTCCGATCGCCCCTGCCACGGGCGGCCGCCGAGACCTTCATGTCGATCTACTCGAAACCGTCGCTGACCTGGTCCGATATCGCGACGTTGTCCTCGCGCACGACGCTGCCGGTCGTGCTCAAAGGGATCCTCCACCCGGACGACGCGATCCGGGCCCGGGACCTCGGCGTCGCCGCGGTGATGGTGTCCAACCACGGTGGGCGGCAGGTCGACGGCGCGATCGCGTCGCTGGACGCCCTCGTCGACGTCGTTGCGGCACTCGGCGGGGCGGGATCCACGCCAATGCCCACATCGATACCCCCATCGATACCCACATCGATACCCATTGTGTTGGACGGCGGGGTGCGGTCTGGGGCCGATGTGGTCAAGGCGCTCGCGCTCGGTGCAACCGCCGTCACCGTCGGCCGACCGCACATCTACGGCCTTGCTCTCGACGGGGCGGCGGGCGTGCAGGCCGTGCTGGAGAACATCCTCGCCGAAGTCGATCTGACGCTCGCTCTGAGCGGGTTGACGGCGGTGTCAGAGCTGGGCCGGGGGCTGTTTCGGAGGGTCTGACGGGGTGCCTGCACCGGCTCCGCCGGTTCGCCGTTCAGACGGCCTGCGTGCTACCGTTTCGGCGCGCTGAGGGGCTCCGTGGCCGGCCCGTGGAGGCCCTCACTGCACACCCTGTCCGGGTGGCGGAATGGCAGACGCGCTAGCTTGAGGTGCTAGTGCCCTTTATCGGGCGTGGGGGTTCAAGTCCCCCTCCGGACACGATTGAGTTGATCGGCTCCGGCTTCGACAGCTCCTACAACCGAGCGAACTTTCCGGTCGCACATCACTAGGGGTGCCTAAAACGCCGATGTCAAACGGGACTGGGGTGCTGGTTGCTCATGCACCGTGAGGGCTGCAGGGCCTCGCATTGAGGCGATCCGGTCCTCGAGCGACCCCAAGATCACGCCCTCCCGCGACGGATACCGACCACGGAACCAAGACCCCGGACCAAGAGACGCGGCCACCCGGGAGACCAGGCTCACAGCACACCGAGAAGTTGGCCGCCCCCTGTGGCGCATTCACCGCAGCCTTCTTCTCGTCCGGTGTGTTGCGGCACAGGCTGGGTCAAGATGGCGCGATCCAGGTGCGGGTGGCCTCCAGTACCTGCTTGCCATCGAGGTCGGCCAGCGACGTCCCCACGAAGGCCGTAGCACTGGCGGAGGTCTGCCAACGGAACCGGTAGCTGCTGGCGGTCACGGCATCGGCGATGGCGGTGGCCGCACTCGAGGCGCTCTGGGCGTGCTCGAACGCGCCCGCGCTACGGGCCAGGTAGGCGGCGAGCTGGACGGCGTAGGGGTCGTCGACGTCGGGTCCGGTCGGGCGGGGCCCGTGGCTCTCGTCGGTACGCACCGTGCTGCCGACGAAGTCGCTGGCGACCGCGGCCGGCTCGACGACACTGACCCAGACCCCGAAGCTCTCAGCGACCGGGGCCAACGACTGCATGAAGCCCTCGACGGCGAACTTCGCGCCGCAGTAGGCGTCGGCGAACGGCTGGCCAACGGCACCACCCACGCTGGTGACCGTCAGCACCCGGCCCGACCGTCGCCCGCGCATCCCGGGCAACACCAGCTTGGTGAGAGCGACCGGGCCGATGTAGTTGACCTCGAGCTGGTCGCGGACGTCGTCGATGGTCAGCTGTTCAGCGGTCCCGACGGCTCCACGCCCGGCGTTGTTGACGAGTACATCGACACGGCCGTGGTCGGCCAGCAACGACTCAACACATCTACCGGCACTTTCGTGCTCGACGACGTCGAGGGCGCGGACGTCGAGTTCGACTCCCGCCTCCTCGGCAGCGGCCCGCAGGCCGGTGGCCCGGGCGGTGTCGCGCATCGTGGCGACGACGGTGTGGCCCCTGCGGGCCAGCTCGACCGCCGTATGCAAGCCCATTCCGCTGGAAGTGCCGGTGACGAGGATGACCTGGCTCATAGGGCGACCTTATGCGTCGACCCTCTCCGAGGGGGTGTCGTCGGCCTCGACACCTCGAGCCCGGGCTCTTGAAGGAGGCCAGTCGCAATCGGCCCGGCCTCCGCAGCTGCGAGAGAAGGCACTAGCCAAACCCGGTGGAGATGGCCTCATTGGCAAGGCTCGATCGGTTGATGGGGTGCTCGCCATGTGCTACCCGCTGATCCGGGATGCGAAGGCAGCGCTTCGCCTGGGAGGAAGGCGAGCGCGGTGTCCCAGCTGGGCGTGCACCGCCCCCCGTAGCCGACCTACTCGACACCCATGCACGGAAGCTCGGCGAGCTCGTGAGAGACGAGCCAACCCCGGACCGGAGCGCCCCGACCCCGCAAAGGTCACGTCGAACGCGTCGACGTGCCGGATTCGCGACCCGAAGGGACAAAAGTCGCGTCGAGCGTCCAAGAAGCATCCTGGCCTGCGATCCGGGCGGTTCTAGCGCACACCGTAGAGGTGCTCGAGGGCAAGCTGATCAAGGTGTTCGAAACCCATGCCACGCGATGCCGCTTCGTCGGGGTTGAAGGCTTCCGCACGTAGCGAGTCGAGCGGCTCTCCTGGTGCGAGCGTGGCCGTGGACAGCTCGTCGACGCGGGCGGCCTGCAGTGCCTGCTGCACTTCTGGATCGGCGCGGAACGCTCGCGACTTGTCTCGCAGGATCAGGTAGTTGCGCATGCATCCGGCGGCGGATGCCCAGACACCGTTCATGTCCTCGGTGCGTGGTGGTTTGAAGTCGAAGTGTCGCGGTCCGTCGTATCCACCGTTCTCGATGGTGTCCACCGCCCAGAAAGCCCCTCGGGCGTTACCTGCCCCGAAGCGAAGGTCCTGGTCGAACCGGGGACCGTGTTGACCGTTGAGGTCGATGTGGAAGAGCTTTCCTTGCCACATGGCCTGAGCCAGCCCGTGCGCGTAGTTGAGCCCGGCCATCTCCTCGTGACCGACCTCCGGGTTGATGCCGACCAGCTCGGGATGCTCGAGCTGCCCGATGAAGGCCAACGCGTGCCCGATGGTGGGCAGCAGGATGTCTCCGCGCGGCTCGTTGGGTTTGGGCTCCAGCGCGAACCGGATGGGGTAGCCCCGGTCGAGGACATACTGGCCGAGGACATCAAGGGCCTCCTTGTAGCGCTCCAGGGCGGCACGCACGTCCTTCGCCGCACCCGACTCGGCGCCCTCACGGCCGCCCCAGCAGACGAAGGTCGTGGCACCCATCTCCGCGGCCAGGTCGATGGCATCGGCCACCTTGCGGATCGCGAACCGGCGAACGTCGCGGTCGTTGTTGGTGAAGCCGCCATCGCGAAACACGGGATGGGAGAACAGGTTCGTCGTCATCATCGGCACCACGAGCCCGGTCTCTGCAAGGGCGGCGCGCAGTGGGGCCACATGGCGCTCCCTCTCGGCGGCGTCGGCGCCGAAGGGGTACACGTCGTTGTCATGGAACGTGATGCCGTATGCGCCGAGCTCAGCCAGGCGGTGCACGGCCTCGACCGGGGGGAGTGGGGAGCGCACTGCACCACCGAAGACGTCGACGCCCTGCCAACCGACGGTCCACAGTCCGAAGGAGAACTTGTCGGCTCGGGTGGGTGTGAAGTCGCTCATGGTCGAATCCTGACGGTGTGAGGGAAACGGTTGGTCGTGAACCTCATCCGGCGCGGCCGTCATCGCGGCGGGGGCGGGATCTCACCCGAGCCTCGACGGATGAGCCGGGTGGGGACGACGATCTGGTGGGCAGCGCCACTGAGGTCACCGTGGCGGCTCAGGGCCAGGAGCGCGGCCTGCCGGCCCATGTCACCGGGGTCGTGGGCCACAACCGTCAAACCCAGGGCGCTGGCGAGGTCGAAGTCGTCGAAGCCGATGAACGCCATGGGAATCGGATGTTCCTTGAGGGCCTGAACCACGCCGATGCTCGCTCGGTTGTTGGCTGAGAAGATCCCCGTGGGCGGGTCGTGCATCGCCAGCAGTGCTCTCGTCGCCTGCTCGGCCGACTGGTCGTCTGGAGCGTCCATCCGCTCCAGATTCGGCTCGACGGCGATACCCGCCTCCCTGAGGGCGTCTCGGTAGCCGGCGAGGCGTTCACCTTGCGTGTAGAGGCGTGGGGCGCTCCCGATGAAAGCAATACGCCGATGACCGGCGGTGACCAGGGAACGGACCGCCTCCGCCGCCCCCCCTCGGTTGTCGAACACGACACTGTCCGCGACCAGGTCGTGGGCCGGACGGTCGATGCAGACGATGGGAGTGCCGAGCTGTCGCTCCCCCTCCAGATAGGACTGCTCGGGCGCGATAGGAACCAGGAGGAGCGCCCGAACCCGGCGCTCGAGCATCGCCCCCACGACCCGGGCTTCGACGGCCGGGTCGTCGCCCGTTCCGGCCAGGATCATCGTCAAGGACTCACTGGAGAGGGTTCTCTCGATCCCGGCCGCGACCAATGAGTAGAACGGGTTGGTCAGGTCGCCGATGACGAACCCGACCGTTGTCGACACCCCACCGCTACGAAGGTCTCGGGCTACCTGGTTGGGCCGAAACCTCAACAACCGCACCGCTGCCCAGACCCGGCTCCGCGTCGCGTCGGTCACGCTCGGATGTCCGGAGATCACTCGTGACACCGTCTTGCCGCTGACCTCAGCGAGACGGGCAACATCCTCCAGCGTGGCCCTGCTCGGCGGGGCCTGGTAGCCGGCACGGTCCGTGACCGCGGTCTCTGAAACGGCCCCCGGCCGTGCCGGCGAGGGCGTCTGCGCCGTCACGGCGGAAGCGCTTTCTTTCCTCCCCAACGTGCTGGTCACAGGCCGAAGGTAGCAGTTCTGGACCCGTCGGAGGGGCCAGCTGGTCGCGTTCATGTCAACCTCGTCATCGTGTGCCTGGGCATGCGTCCGAAGGCCGAGCCGTCCCGGCACCCGGTGACCCTGGGGTGAATCTCTTGGCTGCCAGAGGGAATGGGCACCCATCCACCGGTCAAGAGCGCCGATGTAACGATCTGACCCTTGGATGAGATTGGGTCCATGACAACGTTGACATGCTGAGAGATCTGGTCTTACGTTCAGCCCAGCAAGGTTCGGGCTCGTCACTCTGGCTGGCCTGTCAGGTTGGACGTCAGTGAAGACGTTCGGAACGGAGTCTTGACGCATGAGCAAGCGATTGATGAGTGTCTTCGCCGTTGGCCTGGTGGGAAGCCTGGCTCTCGCGGCGTGTAGCAGCGGCGGTGACGCGGGGACCGCGGCGCCCGCCCCGACCGTGACCGACGCCGCCAACGTGTCTGGTGACATCACGGTGTTGACGAACCGGACCGACCTCGTGCAGGACGGCAGCTTCGCGAAGTACACCACGGCGTTCAACGCGGTCTACCCCAAGGTGAAGGTCACCATCCAGGGCGTCACCGACTACGACGGTGAAGTCAAGACCCGGATGAACACCAAGGACTATGGCGATGTACTGCTCATCCCCGGGTCTGTCTCGAAGAATGACTACGCAAACTTCTTCACCACCCTTGGCACGCAGGCAGACCTGTCTAAGAAGTACAACTGGACCAACTTCACCACCGTGGACGGCAACGTCTACGGCCTCGCGCAGAACGGCAACGCCAACGGCGCCGTCTACAACAAAAAGGTGTGGGCCGACGCCGGCATCACGTCGCTGCCGAAGACGCCTGATGAGTTCCTCACCGACCTCAAGGCCATCAAAGCCAAGGGTCAGGCGATCCCGTACTACACCAACTACCACGACGGCTGGCCGGTCGGCTCCTGGCAGGGTGCGCTGGGGTCGGTCACCTGTGACCCCAAGGCCCACGACGACCTGGCCACCGAGAAGGCCCCGTGGAGCTCCGGCAAGGACCTCTACACGATCGACTCGGTGCTCTTCGACTCCGTCAACCAGAAGCTCACCGAGCCGGACCCGACGACCACCAACTGGGAGGGCTCCAAGCCGATGCTGGCCACGGGCAAGATCGGTTTCATGTGGCTGGGTTCCTGGGCGGTCAAGCAGTTCAAGGAAGCAGCCACAAAGGCTGGCGCCGACCCCGCAAACATCGGCTTCATGCCCTTCCCGCAGCAGGTCGACGGGTCGTTCTGCTCCGTGACGGGCCCGGACCTCAACCAGGCAATCAACAAGAACTCGACGCACCAGGAGGCAGCTCGCGCCTGGCTCGACTGGTTCACCGACAAGTCCGGGTACGCCCAGAAGGAGGGCGGCCTCCCGACGTTGAAGTCGGGCGCGGCTCCTGACACACTCGCCGACTTCAAGACCCTCGGCGTCAAGTACATCGAGCTCAAGCAGGACCAGGCGGCGATGGTCGACAAGATCGACAACGCCTCCGAGATCGGACTCAACAAGCCGGACTACCGCCAGAAGCTCGTCGACGTCGCCCGCGGCGCTGCGGCCGGCGACCTCAACAGCTCCTTCGCGGACCTGAACAGCAAGTGGGCCCAGGGCATCGCCACAGCAGGCTCCTGACCCTAGCAACACCGCCGGTCGCCCAGACCGACCATCGCACCTCGCACGGCGGAGGGATCCACGGTCCCTCCGCCGTGACGTCCGGGCACCCGCTCGGACCCCGCACACACGACAAGGGAGACGTGTCATGACGGAGGACACCGTCACACCGACGGACCGGCCCGGAACTACCAGCACAGCCGGAGCAGCAGCTGCGGCAGGAGGGTTAGTCAGCCGTGCTGCCGCCCCTCCACCGCGCCGACGAGGTCTGCCTCGTGTCGCGACCCCGTGGCTTTTCCTCGTGATCCCCCTGGTTCTGCTCATCGTGCTCACCTACGTCCCCGTGGTGAACATGTTCTGGTACAGCCTCACCTCCTGGGACGGCGTCAGCCCCAGACGGCCGTTCGTCGGGGCGCAGAACTACGTCAACCTGTTCACCCGACCGGAGCTGTTCCAGGTCTTCTACGTCAGCCTCTACTACCTGGCCGCATCCGCCGTCCAGATGGTGCTCGCGCTGTACTTCGCGACGATCCTCAGCTTCAAGGTCAAGTTCGCCAACGTATTCAAGGGCTTCCTGTTCTTCCCCTACCTCATCAACGGTGTCGCGATCGCCTTCATCTTCCTGTTCTTCTTCAAACCCGGCGGCACCCTCGACTCGATCATCGCGTTGTTCGGGGCCGACCCGAAGATCTTCTGGCTCGGCAACCCCGACATCGCCAACTTCTCCCTCGCCGGGGTGAGCATCTGGCGCTACATGGGACTGAACTTCGTACTGTTCCTCGGCGCGATCCAGTCCATCCCGCCAGAGTTCTACGAGGCGGCCGAAATCGACGGCGCCACGAGATGGCAACAGTTCCGGTACATCATCGCCCCGAGCATCCGCCCGATCATCAGCCTCAGCCTCATCCTGTCGATCGCCGGGTCACTGGCCGTGTTCGAGATCCCCTACATCATGACCGGCGGAGCCAACGGGACCAAGACCTTCGTCATCCAGACCATCGACCTGGCCTTCAAGTTCAACAAGGTCGGCCTCGCCTCAGCGGCGGCAGTCGTGCTGCTGATCATCATCCTCGTCGTGACCTGGATCCAACGACTGCTGCTGCCCGACGAGAGGACCGACCTCGTATGACCACCTTGACCGACACCTCGACCGTTGGCACCAAGAGTCTCCCCAACCGCCGTACCCCGCACCCGACCCGAGCGGCAATCGCGGTCACCCTCAAGTACGTCACGCTGGTACTGGCAGCGGTGATGGTGGTCCTGCCGATGGGCGTCATCCTCTTCACCTCGCTCAAGACCGCCAACGAGGCGACGACCACCGATGCCCTGACACCCCCGTCAAACTGGTTCAACTTCAGCAACTACGTGACCAGCTTCAACGACGGCAAAATGCTCCTCGGGTTTATCAACACCGCGATCATCCTCGTGGTCTCCATCGTCGGAACGATCATCATCGGGTCGATGACCGCGTACGCGATCGACCGGTTCCAGTTCCGCTTCAAGGCCGTCGTGCTTGGACTGTTCCTGCTGGCGACGCTGGTCCCCGGGATCGCCACCCAGGTCGCCACCTTCCAGGTCATCAACACGCTCGGGCTCTACGACACCCGGTGGGCCGCGATCGTGCTCTACATGGGCACCGACATCGTCTCGATCTACATCTTCCTCCAGTTCATCCGCGGCATCCCTGTCTCTCTGGACGAGGCGGCCCGGCTCGACGGGGCGAGCAGCTGGACCATCTACTCGCGCATCATCCTGCCGAACCTCAAGCCCGCGATCGCGACCGTGGTCATCATCAAGGGCATCAACATCTACAACGACTTCTTCACCCCCTTCCTCTACATGCCGTCTCCCAACCTGCCCACGATCTCCACGTCGCTGTTCCGGTTCAAGGGCCCCTTCGGCGCGCACTGGGAGAACATCTCTGCCGGGGCGATCATCGTCATCATCCCGACGCTCATCATCTTCCTGTTCCTCCAACGGTTCATCTACAACGGGTTCACCTCCGGTGCCGTCAAATAGCTCCCCATCGCTGCGGGGGGGAATCGAGGGTGGGGGCACGAAGTTCCTCTGCGCCATCGGCACCGGGCCGCACGACATACGTGCGTCAACCGTCGTCCCGACGACCTCCCCGGCCAAGACCCTGAGAAGGGTGGTCGAGTTCTTCACCGACTTCGCCCGACGCGATGCGCGCGTCGAGTCCGTCGGGGTCGCCTCCTTCGGTCCGCTGGACCTGCGCCCACAGTCGCCGACCTACGGCTTTATCACGACCACACCCAAACCGGGCTGGGCCAATACCGACTTGGTGGGTGGGCTAGAACGAGAGCTCGGCGTACCGATCGTCCTCGACACGGACGTCAACGGCGCCGCCTACGGCGAATACCGTTGGGGCGCAAGCCGGGGGCTACGCTCCTCGGCCTACCTCACCGTCGGCACCGGCATCGGCGGCGGTGCTGTCATCGAGGGCCGGACCGTACGCGGGCTGGTCCACCCGGAGATGGGTCACCTGCATGTGTGCCGCCATCCCGAGGACACCTTCGCTGGCAGCTGCCCCTTCCACCTCGACTGTCTGGAAGGGATGGCCAGCGGTCCGGCGATCCGAGAGCGGTTCGGTCGCCCAGCGCAGCGGCTCGACGGTGACGTCGAGCTCGCGGTGGAGCTGGAGGCGTGGTATCTCGCCCAGCTGGTCAGCGCCGCAACCTACCTGCTTTCACCCGAGCGGATCGTGCTCGGTGGCGGTGTCCTCGGCCTGCCAGGGCTGCTCGACGCCGTTCGCGCGGCGACCCGAGAGCGCCTCGCCGACGCGCTGGACGTGTTGAGCAGCCCTGGACAGATGCAGGGCTATCTCGTCTCCCCGGGCCTTGGTGAACGATCAGGCGTCCTCGGAGCCCTGGCCCTGGCGGAGGCTGCGCCTGGTCAAACCCTGGCTCAGGAGGCTCTCGTGTGGCCCGGGCTGGAGCTAGCCGCCGAACACCAATAGACCTCGGCACCCACCGTCGGGACTCCCGACCAGAGCGAAAGAGAGTAACCCGTGCGCACCTTGCTCCATCAAGGCTGGACCGTGCACCCCGTGGCCGGGGAGACCCCGTCGACCGTCATGGGCAGGACCCCGGCAAGCGTGCCGGGCTGCGTGCACACCGACCTTCTGGCCGCCGGGCTGATCCCGGACCCCTACCGCGACGACGAGGAGAACTTACAGGCCTGGGTCGCTCTCGTGGACTGGCGGTACGAGACGACGTTCCCCTGGCAGGACGAGGGGGCCGGCCGGGCCGAGCTCGTCTTCGAGGGCCTGGACACGGTCGCCGCCGTCGAGGTCAACGGCGCCGCGGTAGCCGAGACCTCCAACATGCACCGCACCTACCGCTTCGACGTGACCCGCTATCTGCGCCCCGGGGACAACACCCTCGCGGTCACCTTCGCCTCACCGGTTCGGTATGCCGACCGCGCCTCGCTCGAGCTGGGCGCCCGACCCCACGTGAACCACCACCCCTACAACGCGATCCGCAAGATGGCCAGCAGCTTCGGCTGGGACTGGGGCCCGGACCTGGCCACCGTCGGCATCTGGCGGTCCGTCACCCTCGAGACCTGGAGCATCGCCAGGTTGGCCGCCGTCCGCCCGCTCGCGAGCGTATCCGAATCTCACGGAAGTCTTGCCGTTCACGTGGACCTGAGCCGGACCGGGCCGGAGACGGCGCTCTCGCTGCGGGTCACAGCCGGTGGGGTGATCGCGACCGCTGACCTGCAGCCCACCGCGAGGTCGTGCGTCGTGAACCTGTCCTTGCACGACGTCGAGCGGTGGTGGCCGAGAGGACACGGCGCGCAACCGTTGTATGACGTCAAGGTCCAGCTGTGCCGCCCGGACGGTGACGTCCTTGACACCTGGGACGGGCGGGTCGGGTTCCGCACGGTCCGCCTGGAGACCCTGCCTGATGAGCACGGGACAAGCTTCGCGCTCGTGGTCAACGACCGACAGGTCTTTGTCAAAGGCGCGAACTGGATCCCGGACGACGCCTTCCCGCACCGGGTCACCCGGGACCGGTACGCGGACCGCATCGCCCAGGCCGAGGAGGCCGGTGTCAACCTGTTGCGGGTCTGGGGAGGCGGGATCTTCGAGAGCGACGACTTTTACGACCTTTGCGACGAGCGGGGCGTGATGACCTGGCAGGACTTCCTGTTCGCCTGCGCCGCATACGCTGAAGAGGAGCCGATGCGCTCAGAGGTGGAGGCGGAGGCGCGTGACAACGTCACCCGGCTGTTGCCCCACCCGAGCCTGATGGTCTGGAACGGCGGCAACGAGAACATCTGGGGACACGCCGACTGGGGTTGGCAGAGCCGGCTGGACGGCAAGACCTGGGGACTCGGTTACTACCTCGAGCTACTCCCGCGCATCCTCGGCGAGCTGGACCCGGACCGTCCCTACTCGCCCGGCAGCCCCTGGTCGCCGAACCCGGAACGGCACCCCAACGACCCGAACCACGGCACCATGCACATCTGGGACGTCTGGAACGACCGCGACTACACGGCTTACCTCGACTACGTGCCCCGGTTCTGCGTGGAGTTCGGCTGGCAGGGCCCACCGACCATGTCGACGCTTCGGGCGGTGATCTCCGACGACCCGTTGACCCCAGAATCACCGGGGATGCTGGTGCACCAGAAAGCGATCTCCGGCAACGACAAGCTCGCCAACGGCCTCGTCCCGCACCTGCCGGTGCCCGACGAGTTCGACGACTGGCACTGGGCGATGTCGCTGAACCAAGCCCGGGCGGTCCGGTTTGGCATCGAACACTTCCGGTCCTGGAGCCCGCGGTGCGCCGGCAACATCGTCTGGCAGCTCAACGACTGCTGGCCGGTCACGTCCTGGGCCGCCGTCGACGGATACGGGCGCCGGAAGCCGCTGCTGTATGCGCTGGCCCACGCTCACGCCGACCGGCTCCTCACCATCCAGCACCGAGATGGCGGTCTGGCCGCGGTCTTGGTCAACGACACCGACCAGCCGTGGCGTGGACCACTGCAGCTGACGCGTCAGACCTACGACGGTCAGACCCTGCATGAGGAGAACCGCGACGTCGACATCGCCCCCCGAGCGACTCAGACCCTGCATCTCGAACAGGTACTGGCGACCCCCGGTGACGAGAAGAGCGAGCTGCTGGTTGCGCATACGGCGCAGGCGCGGGGGCTGTGGTTCTTCGTAGAAGACCGGGACTCGCTCCTGGCGGCACCGACCCTAGACGCGGTGGCGGAGCGCACCGAGGGCGGCTACCGGATCGAGGTCCGCACGGACGCGCTCGTCCGTGACCTCGCCTTGCTGGTCGACAAAGTCGACCCAGACGCGGTCGTCGACGACATGCTGGTCACCCTGCTGCCCGGCGAGCACGTCGTCTTCACCGTCGCCACAGGTGCCGACGTCCCGCTCGAGCGTTGGCTGGCGCCTGAGGTACTGCGCCACGCCAACCAGCTGCTGCACGACTAGATTCGCGCGATCCCACCTGGAGGTTCACATGCAGAACCCGGAGCAGTCCGTTACCGGCACCCCCGACATCGCTGCCTCGCCGTCACCTCGGCCGGGGCCTTCTCGGCGGGGGCTACTTGGAGGTGCCGCCGCCGGCGCGTTGGCGGTTGGTGCCCTCGGCCTGGCAAACGCACCTGATGCTGCGGCGGAGGGCAACAGCCGGCCGGTCTGGCCGGGTCAGACCAAGGGCTTTGTCCGCTCCCGCGCCGGGGCGCTGTGGCTTGGCGGTGACCCGTTCCGGTATGCCGGCACCAACTGCTACTACCTGCACTACAAGTCCCACTACATGATCGACAGTGTCCTCAACGACGCGAAGCAGATGGGACTCAAGGTGATCCGGGCCTGGGCGTTCCTCGATGGCAGGCCGGCCGACGGGTTCGTCTTCCAGCCGGCGCCCGGCGTCTTCGACGAGGACGGCTTCGAGGCCTTGGACTACACGGTGTGGAAGGCCGGCCAGCTCGGTCTTCGCCTGGTCCTGACCCTGACGAACAACTGGCCCGACTTCGGCGGCATGGACCAGTACGTCGCCTGGTTCGGCGCCGCCGAGCACGACGACTTCTACCGCGTCCCGGCCATCAAGCAGGCATACAAGAAGACGGTCCGCCACGTCGTCGGCCGACGAAACCGCTACACCGGGTTGGCCTATGTCGAGGACCCCACCGTGATGACCTGGGAGCTCGCCAACGAGCCGCGCTGCCGCTCCGACAAGAGCGGCAACACCCTCGTCGCCTGGGCCGACGAGATGAGCCAGTTCGTCAAGTCGTTGGCCCCCAAACAGCTTGTCGCCGTGGGGGATGAGGGCTTCTTCGGGGACGCCGCCAACGCGGACTACCCCTACTCCGACTACGAGGGCGTCGCCTGGCGACGGCTCAGCACCCTCAAAGCGGTCGACTACGGAACCGTGCACTGCTACCCAGATTCCTGGGAGGGGTCGCTCAGCCAGGCCGCCAAGGTCACCTGGGGCACCACATGGTTTGCCGACCACATCGCCGAGGGGCACCGGCTCAAGGTGCCCGTCATCATCGAGGAGTTCGGGCTCAAAGACACCTCGATGGACCTCGCCGTGCGAAACGCCGCCTACACGGCCTGGACCGGCGCGGTGACCTCCGGCGGAGGCGCTGGCGACCACGTCTGGATCCTCACCGCCCGCCAGGACGACGGGACCCCGTACCCGGACTATGACGGGTTCCGCGTCGTCTACCCGAGCAGCACCGCCGCCGTGGTCACGGCACACGCAGCCGCCCTGGCGGCCACCGCGTGACGCAAGACCACCCGCTGTCGGGCTCGGCGCCGAACGACGCCGACCTTCACAGCCGGGTGTCCGTCTATTGTGCCCCGCGTCAGGAAAAGCCGTGGGGCCACGAGGTCATCTTCGCCGCTGTCGAGGGCCTGTATGTCGGAAAGCTGATCCACATCAACGCCGGACACCGCCTGTCGTTGCAGTACCACCGGCAAAAGGTAGAGACGATCTCAATCGTCCACGGAGAGGCGAGCCTCGACTTCGGCGCCGACGCGGACAACCTTGCGACACAGACGTTCCGGCCCGGAGACACGATCCACTTGCCGGCGGGCACGGTGCACCGGATCACGGCCCTGACGGATGTCCTGTTCGCAGAGTGCTCCACGGCAGCGCCCAGGTGGCGCGAAGACGTGGTGCGCCTCGACGACGCCTACGGGCGATCCGGCACGAGCGCGCCCTAGCGTGTCGCGAACGACACGTGAGCTCGTCCCGTTCACGAACGGGTGGACGTTGCGCGCGATCGACGGTCCGGTACCCGCCGACGTTGCGGCCGCTACTGTCCCGGCGACTGTTCCGGGGTGCGTCCATCTGGACCTGCAGGCGGCGGGGTTGATCCCAGACCCCTTCATGGACCAGAACGAGGCGCAGGTGCAGTGGATCGCGCGGGCGGACTGGTGCTACGAGACCAGTTTCGACTGGGACGGTGACCTCGACGCGGACACGGTCGACCTCGTCGCGCTGGGCTTGGACACGGTGGCGACGATCGACCTCAACGGCACGACGGTCGCGCAGACGAACAACATGCACCGCTCCTACCGGTTCCCGGTGACGGGGCTATTGCACCGTGGCAGAAACAAGCTGAGCGTCACGTTCCGTTCCGCCCTGACTGCGGCCGAGAAGGCAAGCGCGGCAATCGGTCCACGGCCGGCCACCGTCGAGCACCCCATCAACGCCATTCGAAAGATGGCCTGCAACTTTGGCGCCGACTGGGGGCCCGAGCTCGTCACCGCCGGCATCTGGCGTCCGTTGACTCTGGAGACGTGGCGGCGGGCGCGCATCGCCGCCGTCCGCCCTTTGGTCGACATCGCTGGCAGCGCCGGGCTGCTGCGCGCTCACGTCGACGTAGAGCGAGCGGGGGGCGACGAGGGGATGCTGCGACTGGAGGTCCGGATCGCGGGACGTTCTGCACAGGCGGTCGTGGACCCGGGCCAGACCTCGACCGCACTCGACGTCTCCGTCCCGGACGCCTCGTTCTGGTGGCCACACGGACACGGCGACCAACCGTTGTACCCCGTGACGGTGACCATGTCAGATGACGACGGGCCGATCGACACCTGGGACGGGAGAGTCGGTTTCCGGCGCGTGACTTTGGAGACCACACCAGACGCGCGCGGCACCCCGGTCACGATCCAGGTCAACGGGCAACCGATATTTGCCCGCGGCGTCAACTGGATCCCGGACGACCCCTTCCCGTCCCGGGTGGACCGCCACCGGTACCAGACTCGCCTCACCCAGGCCCGGGACCTGAACGCCAACCTCGTGCGCGTGTGGGGAGGCGGGGTGTTCGAAAGTGAAGACTTCTACGACATCTGCGACGAGATGGGGCTGCTGGTTTGGCAGGACTTCCTGTTCAACTGCGCCTGCTACGCCGAGGAGGAGCCACTTCGCGATGAGATCCTGGCCGAGGCACGCGACGCGGTGACCAGGCTGAGCCGCCATCCGAGTCTGGCGCTCTGGAACGGCTGCAACGAGAACCTCTGGGGGTACGAAGACTGGGACTGGAAGGAGCCGTTGGGGGACCTGACCTGGGGGGCTGGGTACTACTTCGACCTGCTGCCCTCCATCGTCGCCGAGCTCGACCCGACCCGTCCCTACCTGCCCGGTAGCCCGTACTCGATGTCCCGCGACCGGCACCCGCTAGACCCAGCGCATGGCACCACTCACATCTGGGACGTGTGGAACACCCGCGACTACCGCGGTTACCGCAACTACGTGCCCCGCTTCTGCTCAGAGTTCGGCTTCCAGGGCCCACCCACCTGGGCCACGCTGACCCGTGCCATTCACGACCAGCCGTTGGCGCCGGACTCGCCCGGCATGCTCGCCCACCAGAAAGCCGTGGACGGTCTCGGCAAGCTCACCCGCGGCCTGCGGGCGCACCTGCCGGAGCCGACGTCCTTCGAGGACTGGCACTGGGCGATGTCCCTCAACCAGGCCCGCGCTGTCGCCTTCGGGGTGCAGCACTTCCGGTCCTGGATGCCGGTGTGCATGGGCACGATCGTGTGGCAGCTCAACGACTGTTGGCCGGTCACCTCTTGGGCCGCGGTCGACGGCGACGGGCACCGCAAACCGATGTGGTATGCGCTGCGACGTTCCTACCGCGACCGGTTGCTCACCATCCAGCCTCGCGAGCAAGGCCTTGCCCTGGCTGCCGTCAACGACAGTCCCGATCGATGGGAGGCGGTCGTCCGGATGACTCGTCGGCGGCTCGACGGGACGGTCCTGGTCACCGACACGCTCGAGCTCGAGGTCGAGCCACGCAGCTGCGCCACCATTCCTCTCGGTCCCGACCTGACGCAGGCCGGCGAGGAGGCCGGGGAGCTGATTTTGGTCGCAGCGGGCCAGGAGCGAGCCTGGTGGCACTTCGCCGAGGACCGCGATACGGATCTGCCCGCTCCCGAGATGGACGTCACCCTCGGAACGGTCGAGGGCGGGTACCAATTGAGCGTGACGGCCCGGACCTTCGTACGCGATCTTGCACTGCTCGTCGACCGGCTCGACCCAGACGCGGTCGTCGACGAGATGCTCGTCACGCTGCTGCCCGGTGATCGTGCCGACTTCCTCATCCGCACCGAAATCTCACTCAGCGAGGACCAGCTGAGCGACCCACTCGTCCTGCGCAGCGCCAACCAGCTGTGCCGGCCGCGTAGTGAGCAGGAGGCCTGATGGCTACTCACGATGTCAGTACCTACGGCGCGGTAGGGGATGGGGTCACGCTCGACACCAAAGCCGTGCAGGGCGCGGTCGACCGCGCATACGCCGATGGCGGGGGGACCGTGGTCGTCCCGGCTGGCGGCACCTACCTGATCGGGTCGATCGAGCTCCGCTCTCAGGTGGAGCTACACATCGAACGCGGCGCCGTTCTGCAGGGGAGCCCCGACTGGAGTCATTACACGGCGCGGTTCAAGGTGGGGGCCTTGTCGGACGGGGTCGTTCAGGACGGGACCGAGACCAGTGCGGCACTGGTGACGGCCCGAGACGCAAGCAACATCGCCATCACCGGCGGGGGAGTGATCGACGGGGCCGGAGCCGCGTTCGCGGCGCGCGGTGAGGTACTGACGGACATTATTGTGCTGCTAAACAAGCGCCCGTTCCTCGTCTTCCTACTGGGCTGCGACAACGTCACGATCCGAGACGTCACCCTGCGAGACAGCGCCCTGTGGACCCTGCGACTCACGGGCTGCGAGGACGTCGAGATCCATGCCCTCCGCATTCGCGCGGATGTGCGAATGCCTAACAGTGACGGCATCGACATTGACCGCTGCCGACGGGTCCGGATCAGCGACTGCGACATCGACTGCGGTGACGACGCGATCTCACTGAAGACCTGCGACGAGTGGCCGCAGTACGGCTCCTGCGAGGACATCACCGTCACCGGCTGCACGCTGGCCTCCCGCTCAAGCGCCCTGGTCGTCGGGGTGGACGTCTCCGCGCCGATCCGTAACGTCGTGTTCTCCACCTGCGTCATCCGTCATAGTCACCGTGGACTGTCGGTCACTGCCGGGACCGGCAGGGATGGCGTGATCGAGAACGTGCTGTTCTCCGACATCATCGTGCAGACCCAGCTGTACTCGGACCGCTGGTGGGGCGGCGGCGAGCCCATCTTCGTACGCGCCGCAGCTTGGCACGACGAGGTCGGCCAGATCCGCAACATCCGGTTCCGCAACATCCTGGCGCGCGGCGAATCAGGTGCGGTCATCTACGGGGAGCGGGCTGGGCTGGTTGACAACATTCAGCTCGACGGTGTCCGGCTCGAGATCGGCCGACATACCGACTGGCAGATGCGGCGCGACCTGCGCCCCGCCACCGATGGCGGCCCCCACCAGCCCGTGGTCGTCCCCGCAATCCACATCGAGCGGGCCGCGGACGTACGCGTCAGCGACTGCGAGATTGTCTGGCGTGGCGAAAGGCGGGGTGACTACGGCTCGGTGCTCACCGCCCGTGACGCACCCGGCCTGATGCTCGTGGAGGTGCGCGGATCAGCGGCCCGCGCCGGGGTCGCGGACATCGACCGAGGGTGAGCGGCGGCGAGGGCTAAGAGGACACGTCCAGCCGCACCGTCATCGCCTCGTCGCCGAGCCGCGCCGGGGAGCCGACGACGACCCGGTGTCCGACGCCGTGACCGGCCTTGACGGCCACGACACTCGCCACCCTGGTCGGCGGCATCGCCGGATAGCTGCCAGCGCGCGCAGATATGGTCAACGTGGCACGATCGTCGTCCCACTGCAGCAGCGTGGTGCTGTGTTCGCCATGCTCGTATCCATAGCCGTCCCCGGCGTCGTCGTAGAGCTCGAGCACGCCCTCCGCCCCGGGGTAAACCCGGATCTCCAGTGGGCCGTCGGCCGATGCTGCCGTGTGTTCGACCACCGGGCCGAGAGGCAGGATCGAACCCGCCCGGACGAACAAGGGCATGATGTGCAGCGCAGCATCGGCGTCGACGAACTGCCCTCCGTCATAACGGTTTCCGCTCCAGAAGTCGTACCAGTCCGTCCCGGCAGGCAGATAGACGCGGCGTGTGTGTCCGCCGCTGAGCGGCTCGGAGCGGGGGCCGAACCACATCGGCTCGGTGACGGGACAGACCAGAAGCGCCGGACCCAGCATGAACTGGTCGTCGACGTCGTAGCACCGGGGATCGTGGCGAAAGTCGAAGGCCAGCGCTCGCATCGATGTGTAGGCGCGCGACGTCTCCCAAGCGTGGAGGGTGTAGAGGTAGGGCAGCAGGCGGTAGCGCAGCCGGATGAAGTCTAGGATCGTGTCGTATGCCTCGTCGCCGGGTCTGCCGAAATGCCATGGCTCGCGGGGGGTTTCGGTGCCGTGCGAGCGCATGAGGGGCAGGAATGTGCCCACCTGCAGCCACCGGACGTAGAGCTCGCGATAGCCAAGGTCGTCCACGCCCCCGGGGAAGTCACCCTTCCAGAACCAGAGCTCGTCTCGGCTGCCGACGAAGAATGCACCGATGTCGAAGTTCCACCGGGGGTTGCCGGTAAGGCAGAAGTTCAGCCCGTCGGCGATCTGGTGACGAAGGACGAGCCACGTCGCGCTGATGTCGCCCGACCACGTGACGGCCCCATATCGTTGCTGGCCCAACGACGACGAGCGGGTCAGCACGACGACTCGCTTGCTGTCATCGGCAGCCCGCTGGCCCTCGTAGATCCCTTGGGTGTGGAGCAGCGAGTAGGCGCTGACATACTCGGGATCCAGGTACTTCTTCTGCTCGTCGACGTTGATGGCGAGCTGCTCCTCTTTCCCGGGCCGGACCGCACCCTTCCAGTCAGCCTCGAAGGGCTCGGTGCAGTCGGCCCACCAGGCGTCCACGCCGTGGCTGAAGTAGCCCCGGTCGGCTTGCTCCCAGTACAGCGTGCGGGCCCCAGGCAGCCGAGCGTTGACCGTGGAGTCGTCGCCGAGGAGAAACCCCCGCTCGCGCATCTCGATGTGGTTGGGGCCGTCGCCCTGCAGGTTTGGCCAGATGGACACCATCAGCCGAACGTTGTTGTCGTGCAGCTCGTTGCAGAGACCACCCGGGTCGGGAAACCGCTCCGGGTCGAAGCTCTTCTGCCCCCACAGCTCTCCGGGCCACGTCTTCCAGTCCTGCACGATCGCATCGATGGGGATGTCCCGGCGACGCAGCTGACGTACGACGTCCAGCAGCTCCTGCTGGTCGGTGTAGCGCTCCTTGGACTGGATGTAACCCAACGCCCACCGCGGCAGCATCGGAACATGTCCGGTCAGCGACCGGATGGAGCCGATGATGGCGTCGAACTCAGGTCCCAGGATGACGTAGTAGTCGAGCTCGTCGTCAACGTCGGTTCTGAAGGTCGCGCCGTCGGTGCCATCGGTGAACCTGGCCACGCTGAAGCTGTCCCAGACGATCGCGTATCCCCGGGTCGAGACGATCACCGGAACTGCGACCTTCATGTTCTGCTGGTATAGATCCTGAGAGCGACCCCGGTAGTTGAGGAACCCTTCCTCGTGCTGGCCCAGCCCGTAGACGGCCTCGTCGGGCGCGAACTCCAGCCGCAGGGTTGTGGAGTATGCGCGCCGGTCCACTGTTCGCCGGCCACCCTCCATGATCGTCTTCATCCCGTCGACACCGGCCACCTCCCGACGTCGAGCGTCGGCGTCGAAGCGCGTCATGACGACGTCCACCTCCTCGAGGATCTTCGTATCGGCGCCGTCGTGGGGCTCCCGGAAGAGCAGCCCACCGTCCTCGGTGTGCCAGCTGAAAGCACAAGTAGCCTTGTCAACGACAACCGTGAGGGGACCGGTCGACGCGGACAACGTCTTGTGGTCATCTTTGAGGGTGGGTGCCCAGGGCTGCTGCGGAAGGACCCCGAGACTCGGTGCGATCCCGAACTGCGCGCGGCCGGTGTAGGTCACCCGCATGACGGACGGCGAGATTGCCTGAAGGCGAATTCGACCGGTGGCGACGGATAGGAAGGCTGCCGTATCGTCGGTCTCGAAATCGTTGACTAACACCGGATCCCGTTTCCTCTCGGTGATTCCGTTCTACTCCTGTGGGTCCCGCACTCACTGGGCCGAACCACATCGAGACGACGGTACTCGGGGTCGACGTGCGCCGGGCCGCCTCAGCACCCCTCGACGACAATCAGCGACCCCAGCCGTGACGCACCTGCTCAGGACAGGGCTGCGATGAGCTGCGCCTTTGGCTTGTTCGACATTCCAGTGAGTCCTCGAGCGCGAGCCTCGGCCCGCAGTTGGATGACGTTCCATGTTTCGTCTGGCTTCGTGACGTCATCGGGGATCGTTGTCTCGGCCACCGGCCGTCCCGAAACCATCACTTCTACCGGCGCAAGCGCGTGCCCCGGTTCGAGTGCAGGAGATGGCCCGTCCAGCTTCTGATGCAGCTTCTCCAGCCGAGCGCGGGCTCGTGAGGCCGATCTCTTCTGCGCCTTCGCCTCCTTCCGCCAACGATCCGCCCGATGCTTCGCCTTCGTCAGCGCCTTCTCTGTTCTGGTCAGCTGGGCACGCACACGTGAGAGCCCTTTCTCAAGTTCTTTACGCTTGGAGCTGGCCTTCTCGATTGCGCTCTTCTGCTTCTTGGTGCTCATGTCTCCCCCTTCGTCGGTGGCTGACGGATCGCCAAAAGTGGAACCCGAACCCACCCATGATGACCTACCGGTCGTGTGTAAGTGCGCCGACTCGATCCCTGTCACTCGGTCGCGATCGTCGTCAACGGGCTACTCGTCCCCGGAGACGGGCAGCAGCTCGTAGGAGGGGTTGGCCATGGCGAGGTAGCCGTCTCGGGAGGCCACCCGTCCTTCCACTCGGACCACGGTGCCCGGCTCGAGCCCGGCAATCCTTCGACGGCCGTAGAACAGCAGGGTCACGCCACCCGACTCGTCGCACAGCTCGACCTTGAACGTCGGGCTGGCCGCGATCGAGGACGACTCGACGGACCGGACTCGGCCCTGGAGAATGGCGCGGTGCCGGTGCGACGCCTCCGCGATGGTGACGCGGCCTGCGGGAAGTGGGCCGAGGGCGGCAGCGGAGACCGCCGAACGCCGTGACGGTGAGGAGCCACGGTGCGGGGCGCGCCGGGCTGCCGGACGTGATACCGCCGAGGCGTCGAAGGGAACGATCGTCGCGGCTACCCCTCGCACCTGAGACACGGCAGCGGCGATCTCGTCGGCGGTGCGGTCGTGGAGCAGCCGTCCGATCAGGGCCCCGTAGGACCGGCGCGGCAACAGCACGGTGACGAGCCCACCGGGCGGCCCGGCGAGCAGCGTGCGCTGCGTCAGCTCGAGCGCGGCCCGGCCGAGGCGGCGGTCGGGGCAGTCCACGATCTCCAGAGGGAGTGTGAGGCGGTCCATCTCGTCCCACTGCTCCTGGAGCGAACGGGCTCGGTCGGCGTCGATGAGAAAATGGATGACCCTCAGCGTGCTGGGTCGCAGGCTCTGCGCATAGCTGAGTGCCCGTAGGACGGCGAGGTCGACGTTGTCCACGAGGACGAGCACCGTCGTGCGCGAGGCCATGGGCGTGGTCCCGCGGTCGGGCAAGGCGCGCAGCAGGGCCGCCTCATTCTGGTAGGTCCCCCGCAGGCGTAGCAGGACGAATACCAGCAGCGGGAATACGAGCAGGACAAGCCAGGCCCCCTCGGTGAACTTCGTCACGGCGAAGATCACCACGACGAGGCCCGCGACGGAGCCGACGACGAGGTTGACGACGACCTTGAGCCGCCAGCGCCCCAGGTGGTGCACCGTGAAGTACCGGGCCATCCCGAAGCCGGCCAGCGTGAAACCGGTGAAGACCCCGATCGCGTAGAAAGCCACGAGCTCGTCGATATGGGCGCCGGTGCCGATGATGAGGATCAGGGCGATGACGGCCAGCACGATGATTCCGTTGGAGAAGGCGAGACGGTGCCCACGCTTGGTCAGCCACCGGGGCAGGAACCCATCTGCGGCGACGAAGTTCGCCAGGTACGGGAACCCGTTGAAGGGGGTGTTGGCCCCAGTCCAGAGGACGAGCATCGTGGCGAGCTGCACGACGAAGAACATGACGTGCCCGACCGCCGAGTCGCCGAGCACCGCTTTGGCGACCTGCGAGATCACCGTTGGGGAGCCGCTCTCGTAGGCGACGGCATGCGTCGTGTGGGCTAACCATGAGACCCCCGCGACGAGGGTGCCGAGAAGCACGCTCATGATGACCAGGGTGCGGCGGGCGTTCAACCCCTGCGGACTCTTGAAGGTGCTTACGCCATTGGAGATCGCCTCGAGCCCGGTCAGTGACGAGCCACCGTTGGCGAACGACTTCAGCAGGATGTAGACCGCACCCACGCTGAGCAGCGGGCTTCCTCCACCGGCAGGGAAGGCGCCCACGGCCGTGGTGGGGTCGTAGTGAGGCAGGTCGCCCAGCACCTCACGGACGATCCCGAGGACGATGACGATGCCCAGCGAGGCGACAAAGAAGTAGGTGGGGAACGCGAAAAGTCGACCGGCCTCGCGAAGCCCGCGCAGGTTGCCATAGAAGAGCACCGCCACCACGCCCACCGTGATCTCCAGCTGGTACGCGCCCAGGCCCGGCAGCGCCGACGTCACCGCTGCCGAGCCCGCGGAGGCCTGAACGGCGACGGTGACGATGTAGTCGAGCATGAGGGCCACCGCACCGACCTGCGCCACGAGCGGGCCGAAGTTCTCCCGGGCCACGACGTAGGAACCGCCAGCGGCGGTGTAGGTCGTGACGACCCAGCGGTAGGTCAAGGTGACCAGGACCAGGACCAGCAGCACGACCCCTGTCATCGGCAGGAGCAGGGTGTACGCGGACAGGCCGAACAGCGGGATGAGGATGAGCAGGATCTCTTCCGAGCCATACGCCGACGACGAGATGCAGTCGCTGGACAGCACTCCCAACGCCAGCGTCTTGCTCAGGTGCTCGTTCTTCAGCTCGACCGTCGTCAGCGGCGGCCCGAGCAGGGCGCACTTGACCCGGTACCCGAGCGACTCCGGCGCCTCTACATCGGTCGGCAGGGCCTCGGGCTGGTTCGCGAAGGCCGGCTGCTGGCGCATCGCCGTCGGGTGTTCTGCCGTCACCTGACAAGTCAACCCCAGGGGACCACTCCCCGCCGTGGATGCAGGCTCGACGTCGGACCGAACAGCTCATCTTGACGCGATCTTGACGCGTGCGGTCTCAGCGAACGACGGCAACTCAGTCAGGCCTACTCGAGGGTGATGCGCACGCCCGCCGGCGCGTGCAGCACCGTAACGTTGCCGAGAGCATCGACGTCCAGGTCGATTCGCTGCTCGCAGAACATCAGGCCCTCAACGTGCATGGCGCCGAAAGCGGCCGGTCGCGTGGGGCGCACAGTGAGGGTGCGGTTGGGCGCGTCCGGGCGCAGGCCCAACGCTACTGAGAGCAGGACGCCGGCTGAGGCGGCAGACCATGCTTGCGGTCGGCATGCAGCGGGGTAGGGGGCGGGCTGCCCGAGTTCGCCGGCGCCCCGGTACAGCTCGGGAAAGCGGTAGTCGAACGCCTCGGCGGCCGAGAGCAAAGTCCTTGCGACCGTGGCAGCGTCCGCGGAACGTCCTTCTGCGGCCAGTCCCGCAGCGATGATGGCGGTGTCGTGAGTCCAGATCGAGCCCGTGTGGTACCCGATGGGGTTGAAGCCGCCGTTGTCGGCCCCGAGTGTGCGGATTCCGTATGCGTCGAACAGGGCCGGGGAGGTGAGGTGGGCGGCGACGGCGCTGACCTCGGAAGGTGTCAGGACACCCATACCGAGCACATGGCCCATGTTGGACCCGAGCCCGTCGACGAGGCGGTTGTCCCCGTCGAGACCCAGTCCGAGATAGGGAGTGGTGTCCGTCGTCACCCAGAAACCTTCCCTGATGGCCTCGACGAGATGCTGGGACCGTCGCAAGGCCCGTGGGCCACCCGGACGGGAGAAGGTGGCAAACAGCCGGGCGGCGCACTGGAGAGCATGAGCCGCGTAGGCCTGCGCCTCGATGAGCGCGATGGGCGCTGTGGCAATTCGTCCGTCTCGGAACCGGATCGCGTCGTCGGAGTCCTTCCACCCCTGGTTGCTCAGCCCGGTGCCCGTGTCGTCGACATATCTGAGCAGGCCGTCCGAACCAGCGGCATCCTCGACCAACCACCTCACCGCCGCCTCGAGGGGGCCCAGCAGATCACGGACATCGGCGTCGGCCAGGCCCCAGGCATGAGCGTCGTGCAACAGGATGATCCAGAGGGCGGTGGCGTCGACGGTGCCGTAGTAGGTGCTGGGTAGGACCATGGTCGAAGCGTTGTCCACGAGGTCAAAGCGGCGAATCTCGTGGGGAATCTTACCGGGGGCCTCTGCCGACTTGGCGTCATAGCGGGTTCCTTGTCGGCGAGCCAACGTACGCAACGTCCCCCGAGCCAGGTCCGTCCCAATCGGCAGGGTCAGCTGGGCGGCCCACAGCGAGTCGCGCCCGAAAAGGGTGAGATACCAAGGTGTCCCGGCACCAGCAAAGACGTCTTCAGGCGCTTCAGGGTCGGTCAGGCACAACGCTGAAAGGTCGGCTATCGAGGTCGCGACCGTACGCCCGAGCCGTGGGTCGACACCCCTGACGTGGACGTCATTCCACCCGACGCGCGCGACTCCGCTTCCGGCGTCGAACAAGGACCGGCGGATTCGGGTGACCACGACCGTGATCAGCACGGTGACCGGAACCTGCTCCTCCAGCACGATGTCGAAGGCCGCACATGCCCCGCCCGCATCGAGGTCGACGGACGAGGGTGACGGTGTGAACGAGACGACGCAGCGGTGCCAATCGGTGGCAAAAGAGACCCAGCCATCTCCAGTTTCAGGTACCAGAGGCGCTGGGCTGTCTCCCTGCTTGACCTCGGTGATGGTGGCACCGTCACCGGCCACCCGCACCTGCAGCCGCGTGCCGATCGACCCGGCAGTGCGGGAGACAACCTCGATGCGCTCGGTCATCGCCTGGTCGTGGAGGTGGCGATGTCGGTGCACCTCGACGACCGGGTCGGGGGAGGCGGTTCCGAGATTGCGAGCCGAACCCAGGAACTCGGCTCGGGACGCCAGAGCTGTGTCGGATACCCGGGTTGGCGACTCACCACCGCACAGAACGCTCAGCTCGCTGATAGCCCGCCGGTCGTCGACGAACAGGCCGTTGGCGCCCGAGGGGGTGATGTCTCCCGAGGCGGACGACAAGGCGGTGCAGCTGCCCAGCACGGTGATGTTGAGCTCATGCAACCACGGTTGACGCGAGACCTGCGGCACCGTCATGGTCACCACCTTCCTTCCGCGTCGCCATTGGCACGTGTTCCGAGCAGTATCTCGATTGGGGAACAGCTCTTGACAGTCACGGGGAGCTGGGTCGAGTATCTGGTCCAGGATATGCACGTTCAAAACGCTGTCAAGCGGCTTTGTGAACGTTCCATACGTCACCGTGGACGGGAGGGATCTGCCGATATGCACACCACCTCCCGACCTCAGCGAGCCACCCTGCTCGACGTGGCAGCCGCGGCGCAGGTGTCTCGTCAGACGGTCAGCAACGCCCTGAACCACCCGCACCGGTTGACACCGCAGACTCTTCAGCACGTCCAGGCGCACATCGATGCGTTGGGATTTCAGCCCAACCGGGCGGCTCGCTCCCTGCGACGACAGCGGGCAAACGCCGTGGGATTCCAGATTGCCGGGCAGGGCACGCGCGGTTTTCCCAACGTGCTCGACCCGTTTCTTGCGGCGCTCACGGAGAGCGTCCAGAAGGCCGACGCGCACCTGGTCACCTTCGTGTGCGAGGACGCAGACACCTTGACGGTCTATGAGACCTTGCTGTCGACGCAGGTGGTCGACGGGTTCGTTTTGAGCCAGACGACTCACGACGACCCGCGAGCAGCGTGGTTGCAGGAGCACAACGTCCCGTTCGTCTCCTTCGGCCGGATCTGGGACGACCCCTCGGTCACCGCTTGGGTGGACGTCGACGGGCAGGCGGGAACGGCCGCCGCGGTGAACCACCTACGCGCGCAGGGCTACCGCAGGATCGGGTGGGTGGGTTGGCCCGACGGGTCCCCGGTGGGGGACGACCGCCGCGCGGGCTGGTTGCGTTCCTGTGCCGACCTGGGTCAGGAGTGTGCTGTCCTGGCGGTCGAGACGGTCCATGATCCGCTGGCTACCGCCCAAGCCGCCGGGCCGCTGATCGACCGGCTCGAACCGGGTGACGCCGTCGTATGCGTCTCCGACGTCGTCGCGGTCGGGGTCACCTTTGCGTTGAGCGAACGAGGCCTGCGTCCCGGGGTCGACATCGGAGTGGTCGGCTTCGACGACAGCGAGTTCGCGATGACCTTCCGGCTCAGTAGTGTGCGACAGCCGTTGGCCACCATCGCCGGTCTTCTGACCCGCATGCTCGAAGCTCCCGAGACCCCGCAGCAGGGAGTCGTGGTCCAGCCGGTCCTGGTCGCTCGGGACAGCAGCCGCCGGTCACCCGATGCTCTCGCCAGCACGTCCTCGCCGACACGGCGCAACAGCGCCACCACCGTCCGGCCCCGCCGGCAATAAAGGAGATCCAGCATGGTTTCACGCACAAAGCTCAACCGACGGGCCATGGTGGCGGTCGGTGTGACAGGAGCCTTCGCCCTGACGGCCTGCTCCGGAGGGGGATTCAGCCAAGGCACCACCCAGGCAACCGCGTCCGGGCCGGTCGCGCTGAAGATGCTCATCGCCAGCTCGGGCGACGCCGAAACCAACGCCGTCAAAGCGGCCACCACGGCGTGGGGGACCAAGTCGGGCAATACCGTCGAGGTGACTGCTGCCGCCAACATGGACCAACAGCTGGGCCAGGGATTCGCGGGCGGCTCTCCGCCTGACGTCTTCTACGGCGCCGACACCCGCATCGGTGACTTCGCCAAGGCGGGCAACCTGTACGCATACGGAGACCAGATCAGCGGGGTGACCTTCCTGCCCGCTTTGGTACAGACGTTCACCTACCAGGGCAAGCTGCAGTGCGCGCCGAAGGACTACTCGACGCTCGCGCTGGTGATCAACACCGACATGTGGGCCAAGGCAGGTCTGACCGACGCTGATGTCCCCAAGGACTGGGCGGGGCTGGAGACAGTCGCCAAGAAGCTGACGAACGGCAGCGTCACCGGCGTCGTCATCGGCAACGACATCAACCGTGGCGGGGCGTTCATGAAGCAGGCCGGTGGCTGGGTGATCAACAAGGACGGCACCAAGATGACGGCAGACACGCCAGAGAACCTCGCCGGACTCGACGAGATCAAGAAGTTGATGGACGCCGGGGTACTGAAGTACAACACCGACACCTCGCCGGCCGCAGGATGGGGCGGAGAAGCATTCGGCAAAGGCATCGCGGCCATGACCATCGAAGGGAACTGGATCGCGGGCGCCCTGTCGAAGGACTACCCGAACATCAAGTACAAGGTCGCCGAGCTACCGGCAGGTCCGGCCGGCAAGGGCACGCTGGCGTTCAGCAACTGCTGGGCGATCGCAGCGAAGAGCGCCCACCAAGCCGCGGCGGTCGACCTCGTCAAGTTCCTGAGCTCCCCCGAACAGCAGCTGGCTTTCGCCAAGGCATTCGGGGTCATGCCCTCGACCCAGACCGGCATCGAGGAGTTCAAGACCCAGTACCCCAACGACGTGGCCTTCGCGGCCGGCGGCGAGTACGCCCAGGGCGCGGTCAACGCACCCGGGATGGACCCGGTCATGAAGGCCTTCAACTCCAAGATGGCCACCCTCAGCAAGGGCGGCGACCCCAAGGCGATGCTCGCCGACCTGCAGAAGAACGGCACTGCAGCCCTGACGGGCTGACCACCCCGAGCCGAGCTGACGGCCTCGAACCGGCATACCCGCGGCCCGAGGCCGTCAGCCAAGGAGAAAGCCATGCCCCGCTTCAACAAGGGAATTCACGGTCGTGAAGGCGTCGCCGGATGGATCTTCACCACCCCGATGATCATCGTCCTCGGCCTGTTTCTCTTCATCCCGGTCGTCATGGCCATCTGGGTGAGCCTCACGAACTGGACGGGCAACGTCAACCCGTTCGGAGGCGGCCCCAACGCCAGTTTCGTCGGCGCCTCGAACTACACCGACCTGTTCCTCAAGGACGGCCTGACCCGCTCCACGTTCATGCAGTCGATCGGCAACACGTTCTACTACGTGCTGCTCGTCGTGCCGCTACAGACCCTGACATCACTGTTGCTCGCCATGGTCGTCAACGCGAAGTACCTGCGCGGCAAGAGCTTCTTCCGGACCGCCTTCTACTTCCCTTCGGTCACCAGCTCCATCGCTATCTCGACCGTGTTCCTTTTCTTGTTCTCCAACACCGGGGCGGTCAACGCGTTCCTCGGTTTCTTCGGCATCAGCGGGCCGCAGTGGTTCTCCGATTCTCGCGGCCTGATCCATCTCGCGTTCAACGGAGCGGGTGTCGACAACCCCTCCTGGGCACAGGGACAGATCTTCGGCCGCAGCCTGTGGGACTGGCTGTCCGGACCCTCGGTCGCGATGTGCGTCATCATCATCCTGGCCATCTGGACGACGACCGGCACGTTCATGCTGATATTCCTGGCCGCCCTGCAGGACCTGCCCGTCGAGGTCGACGAGGCCGCAGCCCTGGACGGGGTTTCGGCCTGGCAGAAGTTCCGACTGGTCACCGTCCCCATGCTGCGCCCGGCGATCTTCCTGGTCACCACCTTGGGACTCATCGGCACATGGCAGGTCTTCGACCAGATCTACGTCATGGGCAAGGGAGCCCCGGACGGCACGACGATGACGCCGGCGTTCCTGTCGTACAACCAGAGCTTCACGTCACTGAAGTACGGCTCTGGAGCCGCGATGGCGTTTGTGGTCTTTCTCATCATCATCGCGCTGACCGCCTGGCAGCGTCGCGTCATGCGGGAGGACAAGACACCGCGGCGCTGGCGACGGCGCAGCGCGCTGGCCGGTTCCGCAGCCAGCGGTGCCACCACGGCGACGACCCCACTACCAGCCGCCACCAGTACAAAAGGAAGCTGACCATGAGCTCAGAGCTGCGAGTGTCGTCGTCGCGCACGCCGGCGGCAGAGGGGCGCACCGCGGGCACAGACCCGAGCCCGGTCCGAGGGCGCCGGCCGGGCAAGAAGTTCGGTGGCTACGCGGTCCTGGTCATCTTTGCCGTGATCTACCTCTACCCCTTCCTCATCCAGATCGCCACATCGTTGAAAACCGATGCCCAAGCCGCCGCCAACCCCCTCTCGCTCATCCCCAACCCTCTGGATCTGTCGACCTGGAAGCGCATCTTCGGGCTGACCCCGGACTCCTCCATTCCCCTGATGACCTGGCTGGGAAACTCGGTCCTCATCACGGTGATCGTCACCATCTCCAGAGTCTTCTTCGACAGCATGGCCGGTTATGCGCTGTCCCGACTGCATTTCCGGGGCCGGGGTGCCCTTTTCGCCGCAGTTCTTGCGATCATGAGCGTGCCGGGCGTCGCCCTCCTGGTGCCGAAGTTCCTCATTGTCACCTACCTCGGCATCTACGACACGTACGCGGCGATGATCCTTCCCTTGCTCGTCGACGCCGCCGGTATTTTCATCATGAAACAGTTCTTCGACTCAGTCCCGATCTCCATCGAAGAAGCCGCCCGCATGGACGGCGCCGGTGTGTTCCGCACCTTCTGGTCTGTGGTCCTGCCCATGGCCCGCCCCGCACTCATCACGCTGACCATCCTGTCCTTCCAAGGCTCCTGGAACGAGTTCAGCCACTTCCTCGTCACAACGCAAAGCCCCCAGCTGAAAACACTCGTCACCGGTCTTGCCAGCCTCACCAGCGGAGCACTGGGCTCTGGAACCCAGTTCCCGCTCAAAATGGGGGCAGCCCTCCTGACGACCATCCCCGTCGCCATCATCTTCTTCGTGTTCCAGCGCTATTTCATCCGCGGCAGCGCAGAAGGTGGAGTCAAGGGCTGACCCCCCAGCCCGGCTGGACGGGTTGACCTGGGCGGGTCAACGGCCGATGTGGCTGGCGATGATGCTGGTGACAACCACTGATGTGATGGTCACGGTGGCGAAGCCGGCGACGATCATCTTGGGCAGGATCTCGTTCTCGATAGCGGCAACCTCTTCAGGCGTCTCACCGGCTGCCTTGGCGGCCTCCTGCGACAGGATCATCGTGCCGGGGAAGCCGAAGAGCGACGTGAGTCCGATCGAGACCGACATCGGGATGCTATAGCCGAGCACCTTCCCGACCAGCGCGGAGAACCCCGCGATGCCGAGAATGCCGAAGACGAACGCGAGCAGCAACGGCAGTGCCAGCGCGGCCACATCCGAGGGCTTGACGGTGGCCAACGGTCCGAAGACGAGGATCATGATGGCCAGCATCATCAGCCCGAACGCGTCGATCCCCGAGAGCACCGACGGCTTGAAGAAGCCGACCGCGCGCAGCGCCACACCGAAGATGAGCGCGACGACGAACGTGTTGAGGATCCCGTTGGTCACGTTGTTGACGAGCAGGCTGAGCAGCACGACGCAGCCCACCACGAACAGCGTCCCTGGCGTGGTCTGCAAGGCGGCCGGCAGCTTGCTGGGAGAGGCCGTGACGGTGGCGGCCTCCTGGTCGGCGACGGGCGTGAGGTTGCCGGCGCGGTACTCACCCTTGAGCCGGTTGGCTTCTCGGCGTAGCAGGATGGATGTCACCGGAAAGCCGATCAGCCCCTGCAGAGCAGCGACGAGCACCGGGAAGACCGCGAGGTTGGACAGGCCGACCCCCAGGGCCGCCTCCTGGATGATGAGGACCGAGATGGTGCCGCCGCTGAGTGCCCCCGTGCCAGCGACGACGAAGTCCAGCGTCTGCGCGTACCCGTCGGCCGCACTGCCACTGATGCGACTCCCGAAGATCAGGCCGGCGAGCAGGAGCAGGACACCAATCCCGATGACCGTTGCGACGCCGATGAGGAACGTCTTCCACTGCTTCTTGAAGTCATCGAGGCTGATCACCGTCCCCAAGTGGACGATGATGAACCCCACGACGACGCCGGCGAGCCCGAGGAGGGACGAGCTGGCCAGCAGATCCTCGGGGAAGATGTTGGTGAGGAACCCGATCAGGAAGATGATCGACGCGACGAACAGCGACGACAGCAGGGATTTGGTCTTCTTGGCGATGAAATCGCTGACCGTCCACACCAGCATTACCACCACGAACGCCAACACCGGATTCATCCTGGACCTCCTGACAGGACCCCCGGAGCTGGTCCGCTTGTTGTGAGCGTGCTGGGTTCATGGATCTGGTGGTCCGTGGGTCGACGTACTGGACAACCCCGTGTTTCCAATGCAGGGTAGCGAACTCGCTAGCGGTGCCGCTGGGTTGCGGCCTCCCCAGGTCTGATGGCATTGACGATGGCCCGGCCGAGGAGGACTCCCAGGGCGATCGCGACCATCGACGAGACGGTGGTCAGGAGGGTGGTCAGCCCGGTGCGGTCGCCACCCAGGATGGATGCCACTCCAACAAGGCCGAGCGCGCCGGGCACCAGGAGCCAGAACGCCGGGAGGAAGGTGACCATCGGGGGTGGCCCGGAGCGCTGCGCCGCGACGAAGGCCGCGACGGGAGTGGTGACCAAGGCTCCGATGAATGCGGACAGTACCCCGCCGAGGAACAGGCTGCCGATGACCTGGGCGGCGTATGCGGCGAAGAGGACGAGCAGCACCCAGCCCAGGGACTGTCGCCGAGCGCACCGATAGACCACCACGCCGGCTCCGAAGACGGCGACGCCGACCCAAGGGACGACCGGGCCGAGCGGGCTGGTGTCCGCAGCCAGGTCGATGCGCGGGAGTCCGACCAGAGCGGCGGCGCTGGTGATCCCCAACGCCAGGAGCAACAGCTGCATCCCACCGGCCGCCAGTCGGCCGGCCCCGGCGACCATCTGACCGGTGGAGAGCTCGATGACCGACGTCGTCAGAAGCCCCCCGGGCAGGAACGCAACGAGGGGGGCGACGACCGCTGGCAGCACCGCGAGCTCAAGGGAGCTGCGGGCCAGCAGAAACACCGACAGAGCGACAGTGAACGCGGCGGCTACGGTGACGAAGACGAGCAGCTCGGGACGAAGCCGTTCCCCCAACAGCCGCATGACCGCGACCATCGCCCCCAGGAGTGCTGCCGTCAGCAGGTCCGGAACGGTGGCGCCGAGGAGGGTTGCGAGCCCGCAGGACATCGCCACGTACCCGAGCAGACGTTGGCTCGGGGTGAACGGGTTCGGGGCCGCCCGGATCTGGTCGATCCGGTCCAGCCCGGCAGTGGCGTCGACATTCCCGCGTCGGGCGGCGGCGATGAGGCTGTCGAGGTCCTCGATCTGGTGCAGGAACAATGGACGTGCCCCGCCGGTCACGACGGCTGTGGCGAGGCCACCGCCGTCGTTGGCCGAGACGATCAACGCCGTGGGCAGCGCAACGATCTCGGGATTCACCATGTGGTTTGCTGCGGCCAGATCCTCGAGGGTGTCGCGGATCTGGCCCACCGAGTAGTCGGAGTCCAGCATCGCCTCACCCGCCGCGACGAGAAACGAGACGGTCGGGGCCGCGGTCTCAGCGGGCCGTTCGGGCTGAGTGTTCTCGGCCGGCTCCGAGGTGGGCCGGGCGTGCGGGGTCTCGGCCGGGCTGGTCCCGCGTCCGATGAACCGCAGCAGGGTCAGCCCGGTCAGGGCGAGGACCGTCACCGCGATGACGACCATGGCCAGCGGAACCCGTGAACCACTCCACGCCGGAGGAGACGCCGTTCGCTCGGTCCGCTGCGTCGCGGTGGCGCTCGTGACCTCGGGAGACGGCGACGCTGTCGTCACGCTGACCTCCGGCGTCGAGGTCGCATCCGAGTCGGTACTCGAGGGGGTCTCGCTCGCTGTTGACGAGGAGGCCTCCGAAGAGGAAGCAGACCCGGTGGGGCCGTCGAACGGGGTGGCTGTCGCCGTGTCGAGATTGGCCACCTGCCAGGCCGCCGCCGGTGATGCACCAGTCGCCCACGCGGCGCTGCTGGGGACTAGCGTCTCGATTGAAAGCATCACGACCGACAGCAGCACGACCGACAGCAGCACGAGCGCGAGCCCAACCCGTGCCGATGGCCTGCAGCGGACTACGACCATGACGGCTGACTCTCCGGACAAGGGTGGACGGGCCACGCGGGCAGCCCATCCTGACAACGTCTATCCAGCCGGTCAAGGCCAGCATCCGTGGCGTGTACCCAGACCCTTCCTTCCCCGATGTTTCGCCGCACGCCGGGCGCGCGGAGGGTTCCGAGCCGCGCTCGCCCGTTTGGAGGCCGTTGATGGGTCAGGCCGGAGGGGCGAAGAACTCCAGGGCAATTCCGTCCGGATCGCGGAAGGACAGGCCGCAGCCGTAGTGGGCATCGACGATCTCACCGTGTGTGATCCCGAGCTCGTCCAGCCGGGCGACCCAGGTCCGGAGCTCGCTGCGGTCGTTGCAGGCGAACGAGACGTGGTCCAGGCCGGTGCGATGTTCGTCGAAGGTGTCGGTCGCAGCCTCGGGGTGGGTATGCAGCCCGAAGAGCTGACCACCTCCGATGAGGAACACCGTGTGGTGGAAGCCGCCCCTCTCCTCGTCCTCGTCCAGGACGGCATCGGCGCCGAACAGTGCCGCGTACCAGTCGGTGCTGCGTTGGAGGTCGGTCACGGTGACGGCGACATGGGCGAGGGTGGGGAAGTCAGGCATGGCGCCCTTTCAGGTGGTGACGGTGTCGTTGGCAGCGAGCCGAGTGGGCCTGCTGGCACGGTGCAAGCGGCTCACGCTGGCACACCCCAAGCCTGGCACCGGTCGACGAAAACGGGCATAGGTATGTGCGCCCGAAATCCTCATCCTCGCTACCCATTTATGTGAGCCTGCACCTTAGAGGCGCATGCAAGAAGCGTGAAGGTTCCGGGGAACGAAGGCGGGGCCCATGAGCACTGCCGAGCGAGCGCGTCGGTCAACGCCCGGATCGCCTCCACCGGTGTCATCGACGCGTGAGGCACCGGCCCAAGCCTGGGTGAGTTCCCCTAGGGTGTGGGTATGCCTCTGGGCCCCATCGAGATCGTCACCATCGGCTTTCCCGGCAACCACTTCAACGGGTCGATCGTCCCCGAGATCCAGCGGCTCGTCGACGCGGACGCGGTCACCATCGTCGACGGACTGTTCGTGACCAAGGACAGCGACGGCGTGACGACGTTCGCCGAACTCGGGAAGGTCGTCGCGCACGAGGACATCGCCGCGCTCGTGGCGGCCATGGACCGCGTGGACGGGCTGATCTCCGACGAGGACGTCCAGGCCCTGACCACGGCGTTGGAACCCGACACCTCGGCAGTGGTCCTCGCCTTCGAGCACACCTGGCTCAAACCCCTGAGCGACGCGGTGGTCGAGTCGGGTGGCGTCCTCCTGGACTCCGTACGCATACCGGGCAGTGTGGTCGAGGAGATCCTCGTCTCTGTGCCCGACGAGAACCAGACGTGAACCAGACGGGAAACGAGAGGCAGAGATGCGACGACGGAACGGCCGACCGGGGCTGCTCGGCACCATGGCCCGCACTGCGGTGATCGCGGGGACGGCGACGGCAGTGTCAGGGAACGTGCGCGAGAAGCAGATGGCTGGCGCCGCGCAGGCGCAGGGCGCCGCGCCGCAGCCGCCCACTGACGCCCCGGCTCCGGCGGGCGGGGACCTGATGGCGCAGCTGGAGCGGCTCAGCACACTCAAGACGTCCGGGCTGCTCACCGACGCGGAGTTCTCGGCTGCCAAGGGCAAGCTGCTCGGCATCTGAGTCGCGCCTCGGCGCGACGACCAGGCGCGGAGAAGTCCTATGACGGATGACGCGGTTCGAGCCGCAGGTCCGCTAGCGGGGACGCGAGTGGTCGAGCTGGCCGGCATCGGACCGGCGCCGTTCTGCGTCATGCAGCTCGCAGACATGGGCGCATCCGTGATCCGGGTGGACCGCACCTCCGAGAGGTCCGACTACCCGGTCAACCCGGTCGTAGAGCGCGGCCGGCGATCCGTTGCCGTCGACCTCAAAACGGCCGATGGGGTTCGTGTCGTACTCGACCTGGTCCGCGAGGCTGACGTCCTGGTCGAGAGCTTCCGCCCGGGCGTTGTCGAACGGCTCGGTCTCGGGCCGGAAGCCTGTTGTCAGGTGAACCCGCGCCTGGTCTATGGGCGCCTGTCGGGCTGGGGCCAGGATGGACCGTGGGCGCACGTGGCCGGCCACGACATCAACTACATCGCGACCGCGGGAGCCCTGAACAGCATCGGCCGGGCGGGGGAGCGACCGGTGCCTCCGCTCAACCTCGTGGGAGACCTCGGCGGGGGAGCGGCTTCCCTGGCGTTCGGCATCGTCTGTGCGCTGCTCGAGTCGCGGACAAGTGGGGTCGGGCAGGTCATCGACGCCAACGTTCTCGACGCCACCGCCACCCTGATGGGATTTGTACACGGGCTACGTGCCGCCGGCCAGTGGGTTCCGCAGCAAGGAGCGAACCTGCTGGACACCGGCTGTCCCTACTACGACGTGTATGCCTGCGCGGACGGCCGGTTCGTGGCCATCGGCACCGTCGAGGAAAGATTCTTTGTGCGGGCGCTCGACGTCCTCGGCCTCGCCGCCCACGACCCGCTGCGGCACAGCCACCAGGACCCGGCACAGTGGCCGGCACTGCGACAAGCCCTGACGAGCACGTTCGCTCAACGGAGCCGAGACGAGTGGGTCTTCGCATTCGACGGTCAGGACGCCTGTGTCACAGCGGTACTCGACCTCGACGAGGCGACCGATCATGAGCAGGCCGCGGCACGGTCCGCATACACTCGGATCCGGGGGACGACCCACCTGCAGCCGGCTGTCTCCCCGCGGTTCAGCCGCAGCACGACGCCGCTTCCCGGACCAGCCCCGGCCGTCGGCCAGCACACCGACGAGATCCTTCGGGCGCTCGGCTACGACGTGGTCGAGGTCGCACGGTTACGACGCCTGGGCGTGGTCCGCTGAGGCGATCAGGACAGGCGACAAGAGGAGCGGCCGACGCGTTGCCGAGTCCTGTTGAGTGGATCGCTCCAGCTGGCTGGCCCAGAGGCGTCTTGCGGCGGCCGTCGCTGCAGGCGGCACTGCGCTCAACAACGCCAGGGCTGGACGGGTTGTTGGTGACTTTGAGGTGGCTCCGGTGTTTTCACCGTCTTCCACAGCATTCGCGTCGCCACGATCGCTCCTCGGGGGAATCCACCGGCGCCCGACGCAGAACCGCCCTTCTGAGAAGGGGCCCTTGTCGAGGAGCAACATGACTGAGGTGTCACGCATTGACGTGGCGAAGGCGAGTTCCTGGCCTGACCAGAAGGTGGGCCTCACCCAGACATACGCCTCCTTCGCGCCGGCATCAGTCGCAGACAAGGACGACCGGGAGTGAGCCCGTCTGTCGCGGCTCCGCCATCCCCTGACGTCGACCGCGGGTGGGCAGCCCTCAGCCGGTACAGCGTGGGCGCCGTGGTCGGCGGTGCGGTCGGTGCGGTGACCGTCGTTGCGGTCACCACCGCGATCAAAGAGCTGCTGGCAGTGGTCTCCCGTCAGGACACGTGGGTGATCATCACCCTTCCGGTCGTAGCGCTCGCAGCCGCGACTGCGGTGTTGCACGGACTGGGACGGGGGGAGGCGGTCCAGCGACTCCCCGGGGAGCTCACCGGACCCACCGTGACGGGGGCGAGCGACGATCAACCGGCCGCACCGCAGGTCCCGCGGGTCGAGCCGGTGCGAGCCAGGCGCTCGCTCAGACGGTCGGGGCGTCGTCGGTTGACGCGCTACCTGCCCCGGATTCCGCTCGCGTGGCGGACCTTCCCGGGAGATGTCGCCCGCGCCGACCTGACCGCTGACGTGGTGACCTCGTCGGGTGCGGAGGAACGGTTCCCCTGGCGACAGGCACCGCTGCGAACGCTCGCTATCGTCATCACCGTGGGTCTCGGGGGGCCCATGGGGACAGAGGCTCCGGCGGCCCACCTGGGGGTCGCGTCCGGATCCTGGCTGGGTCAGAGCCGCCCCGGTTTGCGGCGGTTCCTGCGGGGGGCGGCGGTGGCGGGGGGTGCCGCAGGGGTGTCTGCGTTGATGGGCGTGGCTCTCGTCGGGAGCGCTTTCATCCTCGAGCTCAGCCGGCGTCGCCAGGTGCCGTTGACCCCCCCACGCGTTGCCGCAGCACTGATCGGGGGACTCATCGGATGGCTGGTCAACAGCTGGTGGCAGCTCGACCTGATCCGCCTCGTCACCCCGACGGTCGCGCCGGACTCCGTCGCGCAGCTTGCCGAAGCCAGCGTCTACGTCGGAGTCCTCGGCGGTGGCCTGACTGCGCTGACCGGATGGGCAATCTATCGCGTGCGCGGGTGGAGGGGTTCGCCTCGGGTTCGGCTCATGATCGGGGCCACGGCGATGGTCGCTGCCACCATGTCCCTGTTGCTGGTGGCCGGCCGCAGTGCGAGCGTCGGGCCGGGTGGCGGAGCCATTCTCTGGGCTCAAGGCCCCGCCGGCCTGGCTGCGCCTGCATGGCTACTGCTGTTGGTGGCGACGCTACGAGCGGCGGCCACCACGGCCGCAGTCGGCGCCGGTGGGTGTGGCGGCGTATTCGTCCCGTTCCTGGCCGTCGGTGACCTTGCCGGCCGGTCGTTCGCCCCGCACCTCGGGATCTCCGGCGATCTTGCCGGCGCCTCCGGTGCGGCGGCAGGGATTGCCGGCGGCTACCGCCTGCCTTGGACAGCCGTGGTCATGGTCGTCGGGATCGGGGGGCCGGCGCTCGCGATGGTCACGAGTCTGGCTGGCGTCCTCGTGGCGACGTTCGCGGGGTTGGGGACCAGTCTCGCGCTCGACTGGCTCCACCGCGCCCTCACGGCACCACGCACCGCACGCGCATGATCCGCCCCTCCCGGGGGCGGGATCCGCTGTGTCCGGGCGGCGATGCTCGACTCGCCGGTGCCCATCGTTTCGGCCCAGTGCGCGTATGTCTGCCGGGTTGCGGGGCAGAGTCGTGTCGGTCCGGTGATGGGCCGGATCACCGGCGTGTCACCCGGGCAAGCAGTCAACCTGCCGATCAACGTGCGTTTGGTGTCGCCAGGACAACATCAAACGCAAGGTGATCCGCAGCTTGATCCTGAGGGACGGGGATGTGGGCGCGAACGGCCCGCGTCACCGTGAGGGAGCAGCCGGCCCGGTTATGCCGATGAGGGTGAGACCGTCGCCCGTCAGGGGGCCCCGTCAGAGGGACCCGCGAGGCGGCCCCGCGAGGCGTTGGCCCGCGACACGGCTCCGTGCCGCCATGGGGTCAATCCCGAAGACCCTCGCGGTCGGCCACGCTGTCCACGCCGAGGGGGGAGAGGACGTCCAGGACGAAGTCGTCGTCGTCATAGTGGCCCACGCGGGTCAGTCCCGCTGTTGTACAAGCGATCTGGTGTGCCTCGTCTCCGGTGAGCGGATATTCGGGTACGCGTGGACGCCAGTGCACGAGAACGATCTCTCCGCGCGGCGAGAGGTGGTCGGCAGCTCGCCGCATGAAGTCGGCAGCATCGTCGGCCTCGAGGTAGTACAACATCTCACTGACGACCACGAGATCGAAGACGTCATCAGGCCATTCATCGTGTGCGTCCCACTGCCGCACATCGATCTCTGCGTCGACCTCTCGAAGGTCGTCGAGGCGACGGCGGGTCTGCTCGACCGCGAGCTCCACGAGATCGACCGCGAGCAGCCGGTCGCAGCGCCGGGCGAGGAGCGCGCTCAGCACGCCGATCGAACAGCCCGGTTCGAATACCGAACCGTAGTGCGGCCGGGTCAGGGCGGCGAGCGTCGACGCATATTTGCGCTGTTCGTACCATCGGCTCTCGAAACCCCACGGGTCGGGGTTGTCCGTGTACATCTGCTCGAAGTAGTCGGTTTTCACAGCAGCATCATCTCCCTGATGGTGACCAGACGGGCGAAGCCTGAAGAGAGCAGGACTGCGCTGCCCCCGGGTGCGGTCGGTTGAGCTGGCTGCGGTCGGAGGCGACGGCCGACTGCTTGAGCGTCACCTCCGCCGGGTGTGTGCGAAGGCGCACCGCTGGCGGTGTGGCGCGCTCGGGGACGAGAGCTCCCGCCCCTTGACCACACGAGAGGGATCGCGCCGGTTGCCGTCATCAGAGGGGTTCGGGTGAAACGAGGCGCCCGAGGGCGGCCAGGTCGCGTTCGGCGTGGCTCTGCCGCAGATAGACGGTCAGGTCGTTGACCGCGATCGAGTGCTCTGCGTCGAGGGCCAGCGGCGCGGCGCCGAGGGCCCGGCCCACGCGATCGACGGTCAAGGTGGCGGCGGCCTCGACGACCGCACGCACCCGCATGGCGCGCCGCTGCGCAGCACCTCGGTCCTTGGGGTCGGCGTCGACCTCCGCTGCCGCGGCCTGCATCGACCAGGTGGCGCCGGCCAGTGCGGCGTCTATCGCGCCGAGATGCGCCGCGGCATGCTCGTCGAGAGGACGTCGCGACGCTGCGCTGCGCAGTGTGTCCGCCACCCGCTCGGCACCGCCCAACCAGCAGGCGGCAACACCGATCCCCCCGTGCCAGAACCCGGCCCGACCGAGGTAGTCAGCGGGAGCACCCACGGCTCGAGCAGGCACATCGTCGAACGTCACGCTGCCGGTCGCGCTTCGGCTCATCCCTGTGGCGTGCCACACGCGCAGGTCGACCGACACCCCGGGGTGGCTCAGGTCGACCGCGAACAGGGGTCGTCCGTCGCCATGTCGTGCCGTCACCAGGGCATGCGTGCACACCCCGGCACCCGAGCACCACGCCTTGGTGCCGGTCAGGGACCAGACGTCGTCAGATCCCGGATGGGCGCGGAGCACGGGTGAGGGCGGTTCGGCCGCCCAGACGCCCCACCACTGCCCGGGACGGACGCGCCCACCGGTCAGCTCGGCGAGAATGGCATCCGCGTCCGCGTGGGCCTCGAGGAGGCGACCGACGACGACATCGCCTCGGGCGGCGTCTGTCAGTCGCCGCCAGCGGGTCTCGGTCCGGCCCTGGCCCGGGAGGGGGAGAAGAGGGTCGAGCAGCGCCCGAACCCGATCGACCACGTCCGTCATGCGGGCAGGTCCGACTCGAGGACGGCCAGGTATGCCGAGAACCCCCACGGGGTCCGGTCACACCGCGCTCCCAGGTCGCGGTCCTCGTGCGCGGGCACCACGGTCAGGGCAGCGATCAGGCCGGCTGGGCTGGGCATGTGACAGCCATACCCCCAGACAGCGCCACCCAACCATGCGCCCTCCTGCATCGATGATCTCGGCGCCCAACCGTCGACGTGACCGAGATCCGTCCGACGGCAGACGCCGGCCGACCCCTGTCGACGCACGCTGTAGTCCACCGCCAGTAGCTGATCGACAACACGCCGCGCGCTCGTTGCTCTGCGTCGTGGTGTGGCGGCCGATCACCCGGTTCACCCGGCTCAGCCATGGGCTGCGCGGATGGAGCAGGCCCTCTGCGGGGCACCAAAGATCGGCGCCGCCGTCGCAGTCGTGATGGCCAGCCCCCGCTTGTCCACTGAGGGGCGCCCTCTCGGGCTGCGGAGAACGAGTCAAGACCCCAATATCAAACTACGACACGTGGCTGCCCGCGTCGTCGAGACCGGCCGCCTACCCCCGGCCGACGCCCACACCAAGGAGAACCATGAACGACCGCAACACCGTCATCCGCTCGCTGCACGACCTCGGGGCAGCGTCCTGGTTCGGGGGTTCGCTCATGGGCGCCCTCGGCGTCAACGGGGCCTCGCGGGATGTCTCGGACCCCACCGAACGAGCCAAGGTCGCCGCTGCCGGCTGGGCTCGGTGGTCCCCTGTGGCTGCGGCGTCCATCGGCGTCCACATCGTCGGAGGCATCGGGCTCGTCATCGCCAACCGGGACCGCGTCCAGAACCAGAAGGGCGTGGGTGCCAACTCGGCGGTCAAGGTGGCCATTACGGTCGCCGCAATGGCGACCACGGCATACAGCGGGGTATTGGGTGCGCAGCTGGCCAACGAGCCCGACCAGCCGACCGCCGGCGGCACCACCCCCAGCAGCCGCACGAGCCCGAAGGTCACGCGGATCCAGCAGCAGCTGCGCGTCCTGCAGTGGGCGACCCCGGTGCTCACGGGCGCCCTGGTTGTTCTCGGTGCCCAGCAGGGTGAGCAGCAGAAGCCGGGTCAGATGCTGACCGGTCGCGCGCTGAAGGTCGCCAGCGACCTGCGTGACAAGGTGGCCTGACCCCCCGCCACCGAGGCGTCCCTGCCGAGCTGCTGACTGCGGCGGGGACGCCCTGCGGTCGCCAACCGTGGGGCTGAAGCGAAGGGCGACTCTAGTCGTCGGTGGACAGGGTCAGGGCGGCGTTGATGAGCGCCAACAGGCTGAGGGCCTGGGGGAGGTTGCCCCGGAAGTCACCCGTCGACGGGTCGATCATCTCGGCGAGCATGCCCACGTCGTTAGGGTCGACACAAGCTCGTCCATGAGTGCGTGGGCCTCGTCGGTACGGCCTACGAGGTGCAGGGCAGAGACCATCCAGAACGAGCAGGCGACGAACGTGGCTTCCTCGTCGGCGGCGCCGGTGTAGCGGTAGAGGTGCGGTCCGTCACCGAGCTCTGCGCGCAGCGCGTCAAGCGTGCTGCTCATCCGGTCGCCGCGGTCGAACCCGCTGATGGCGTGCAGGAGGATGGAGCAGTCGAGGTCCAACGAACCCGGGTACCACACGTAGGCCTGGCGCTCCGCAGACCACGCCTGAGTCTCGACCCACTCGCGGATGTGTCCGGCCTCGGTACGCCATCGGGTGGAGTCACCGGGGATCTGGCCGAGGTCGGCGAGGTGCGCGGCGTTCGTCAGGGCGTGCCAGCAACCAAGCTTGGACGTGGTGTAGTGCCGGACCTCGGTCAGCTCCCACATCCCGGAGTCCGGTCGGCGCCAGGCATCGCAGGTCAGGTCGGCTATCGCCGCCAGCGTCCGACCGGTGTCGTCGTCGAGCACGTTCCCGTTGTCGACGTAAAGCTGCACGATGCTGAACAGGTCTCCGAAGACCCCGAGCTGGAGCTGGTCGGTGGCCCGGTTGCCGATGACGACTGGCCCGATCCCGCGCCATCCAGGCGCATCCTGCTCCGCTGGATCCTCGGAGTGAACCGAGCCGTCCAGCGCGTACAGGATCAGCGGCGGGGGCCCGTGTCGCCGGATCGCAGCCAAGAGCCAGCTGATTGCCGCATGCGTCTCCTCGCGCAGGCCAAAACGGAACAGCGCGGTCAGGGCATACGCGGTGTCCCGGACCCACGCCAGGCGGTAGTCCCAGTTCTTGCCGCCGGCCAAGGACTCGGGCAACGACGTCGTGCCGGCAGCGAGGACGGCCCCGCTTGCGGCGCAGATCAGCAGTTTCAAGATCAGTGCGGAACGACGAACCGGTCCCTTCCACTCGCCGTGGTAGTCGAACAGACGGCTCCACGCCTGCCAGTTCTCGATCGTTCGGTCGACGCCGCGGTCGAGGTCGGCCGGCTCCGGGACAAACAGCGGCTCGCCCTGCGTGCCCACCAGCCCCAGCAGATGCCGGGAGCCTGTGTGGGTGACGTAGTCGACGGTGATCCGGTCCGAGGACACCTCGACGTGCTCGTCACCGAGTGTCCGGACGGCCATCGTCAACCCGTCCACACGGAGCAAGAGCCCCGCGGAGGTGTCTTGGACCCAGGGTGAGGCGGTGTTGAGGCACGTGCCCGGTGCGACGACACCACGCATGTGCACCGTTCCGGTGACACCGTCGACTCGGCGGGCGAGCTCAGCCCACGGCAGGCGCCCCGCCACACCGGTGTTGAGCGAGTCGGTCACGCGAACCGTCCCGGCGTCGGTGGTGAACGTCGTCGTCAGGACGTTCGTGCCTGGTACGTATGCGCGTTCGACCGTGAACGGCGCGCTCGGACTTAACGAGACATATCCGCCGTGAACGGCGTCGAGCAGCGAGGCGAACGCGAGCACGGAGTCGAACCCCGGCAACGGCAACCAGTCGATCTGCCCGTCGTTCGCAACGAGGGCGATGGTCCGTCCGTCGCCGATCGCGGCGTACGAACGCAGGTCGACGTAACCGTCTGCGTCCCTGCTGAGCGGCTCCGGCTGGCCTGGCACCGGGGCAGTTACGAGCGCGGTTGCATCGGTCGAGGACGGCGTCAACAGTGAGGTTCCTCCGTGCTGGGACGGCCCGGACAGCCCGTAGGGCTCGAAAAAGCCGTATGGCCCGGGATGGCGCGATTGGTCAGGCGGGGGACTCCCGCTCGGCATTCTCGGCCGCCTGGGCCTCGCCCGTGGGGTGGTCGGTGGCCGCGGCGGGCTGCTCGGTCAGCTTGTGACGGATGGTGTCCAGCGTCTCGTCGATCGAGGCGTCGATTCCCGGGTGGTCGTTCTCGGTATGCAGGGTGAAGGTCAAGGTGCATGCGTCGTCGCCATCCCCGTCGAAGTCGAGCTGGCCGTGGTAGTCGTGGGGACCTTCGGCCCCCCAGGTGACCTTCTTGCTGGACTCGTCCGCGTGGAACCACGCGGTGCCCTGGACGGTCTGTTCGGCCTCACCGGGCGGGTCGATGACCGCGGTCGTCTCGACCGCGTCGCCGTCGGTCTGGCGTGCCTCGGTGATCCGCGGGAAATAGGTCGGCAGGTTGCTTGCCTTCGACAGATAGGCGTAGGCGACGTCCTCGGAGACCGTGAGACGGGTCTCGCGGGTATAAGTGGCCACGGGTTCCTCCAATACGAGAGGGATGTTGCCCGTCCTCGGGCAGCATCCCCGAGCGTAGGCGGCGACGGGGGACTCCGCCTCCTGGCTGAGGCGAGAGGGCTCGTGCCGAGTCCTTGTCAGGCGAGGGCCCGAGAGACACCCCCGCCTGATTCATCCCAAGCGGTCGAGACATTCCTGCATCTGCCGTTCGGCGTCGTTGCCGATCTTCTGCAAACCGACCGCCAACAGCGGGGTAGCCAGCCTTGTTGCTCCGGAGAAGGTGAAGTCGGCGGTGTACCGCACCGCCGTCTTCGCGCCGACACTGGAGACGGTCAGGGTGTCGACGGCCTCGAACGAGTCGCCTTGCCCGTGCAGTCGCAGGAGCTCCGGTGGCCGGCACTCGACCACCGTGTACAAGATCTCTGTTTCGTGCCCAAAGACCCTCGAGGTGTTCTGGTACTGCGTGCCGACACCACCGTCTCCGGCGATCCGCTCGGTCGTCACGGTCGGCGGGTCCCACTGCTGTGTCGTCGTGAAGTCAGACATGAAAGCCCACACACGCTCCACGGATGACTCGGTATGGATGGTGCGGTCGACCTGCGGCATGGCGTCCCGTTCGTGGGGTGGTGGAGGTGCGGAGTGCGAGATGGCCCGTCGGATCAGGCGATGACGGCGTCGACGACCTTCTTGAGGGCGCTGGGCTGCGACGGAGAGTGAGGCGCTCGAGCCTTTGCCTCGAGCAGCTGCTCACCCAGCTCCTGGAGCTTCTTGCGGCCGAGGCCCTCGCGCACCTTGGGGAACCAGTCCTGCTCCTCCTCGTCCATGTGATGGGTGACATTCTCGATCAGGACCGAGGTCTTGGCCTCGAAGCGCTCGTCACCCGGCTGCAGCATGGACAGCTCCATGACCAGTACGTCGGCGACGTGGTGCTCCTCGTAGGACTCCAGCACGTCCTCCTCCAGCGTGGGGAGCAGCTGGCGCACCTGGGGGTACATCACCTCGTTCTCGATGAACGTGTGCACGGTGAGGAGCTCGATGACCTTGGTGACGATGGATCCCTTCCGAGCGGACGTCGTCCTGGGGGCCTGAAACTCACGGAAGAGGGCCCGAACCTCCTTGTGGTCGTTGCGTAGCAGCACGATGGCGTCAGTCGACATACAGAATCGTCTCCGAGTAGGTGGGATCGCTGGGGTGGGATCTTCTTTCGGACATCTACCCGCAACTGGGACCGTGAAACGGTTTGGCGTCCATGGGCCCGGGTAGCTCTCCACCGCGGACTTCCGCAAGACTGGCGCTGCTGCGATGTAGGTCAGTGCCGCCCAACCCGAGGCTGCAGGCCTCGACGGCACTCACGATGGTCACCCGCGGGTCGCCCAGGCGCGAGATGGACTCGCTCATTCGCAGAGCCGCTGCGCGGAACGCCCGATCTGTCAACACCGTTCGTACCGCAGCTCGCAGCTGCTGTGGTGAGGGGCGTCCGGTGCGCAGGTCGAGGCCGGCCCCCAACCGACGCACGCGGGCCGCGACCTCAGGCTTGTCCTCGGTGTTGCCGGCGAGCACCAAGGGCACCCCGAAGCGAAGGGACTGCAGGACACCACCGAAACCGCCGTTGCTGACGACGACGTCGCAACGGGGTAAGAGCTTGTCGTACAGCAGGAATCGCGCGACGCGGGCGTTGTCGGGCAACGGACCACCGAACGCCTTCTCGAGATCAACCGCTGCCGGGCCGCCGGTGCTCACCACGGTGATGACTGCTTTGTCAGCAAGCGCCCTGATGGTCGGGACGATGAGCTTGGTCGGGTCGGCGTTGTCCATGGTGCCCTGGGTGACGTGGACGATGGGGATCGGTGCGTCCAGGTCACCCCACCACCGTGGCAGCTCGCCGGGCAGGGGTTGTGGATCGAGCGGTCCGACGAACCGCATCGTGGGAGGCAGGTCTCGCCTCGGGTACTCGAACTCGGGTGGGGCCAGGTGAAAAGTGAGGTCGAACAAGCCTGCGACGTCGAAGTAGTCGACGCTGCGCGGCGCGACCCCGTAGTCGGCGAGAACCCCGCTCAGCTCGTCGTGCAGTGGATGCAGGGGCCCGCGCGTCAGGAGCCACTGGATCTGTCGGTTGCGTAGTCTGCTCCACCGGCTTGTCCCCGGTTGGAGCGCGGACCCGAAGGGGGCGCAGTCGCTGCTCGGAAGGGCGAGCGGTGTGACGGACACACCGAGGAAAGGTATGCGTCGAGCGGGCGGACACGTCAGCAGCAGCGGCAGTGCCCCGAGAAACGCGGTGTCGCAGACGAATGCATCCCAGTCGCCCTGGTGGAGCAGCTCACTCAACATGCGCTGCTGGGCAGTCAACGGGTGCACGAAGGTCTCGAGGATCTGTTCCCTGCCCCGCTGCACCCGCTGCCGTCGTTGCGGTCTCTGCGGCCTCTCCCGGAAGTCGGCGTCCGCCGGCAGCCCACGAAACGTCATCCCGTTGCCTTCAGCGGCCCGCCGATAGTCGGAGCCGGTGACCAGGGTTGCGCGGTGGCCACCCTCGACGAAACCCCGGCCGATACCGGCGAGGGGGCCCACGTGACCGTCTAGCGGTGTCGCAGCGAGCAGAACGTTCAGCACCCTGGTGTCCGCCTGACGAGCCGCTCGACGAGCCCCCTGACAAGCGCGAAAGGTGTGGTGCGACGGTGCAGCCGGTAGACCAACGCGGCAGAGAGCACAGCGGTCGACATGACCCGCCAGCGACGTCTGCGTCGTTTCACACGGTCGTGGTCGCCGCGTCGGATGACGGGCGCCACCCCGATGACCTGTCGAGACGACAGGCGCCCCAAGAACATCGACGTGGCGTAGTAGTACCCATACGAGACGAGCAGCGTGCAGGCAAGGCCCTGGTCGAGTCGACGTGAGGAGGTGGTCACCACGTTGTCACTATCCCAAAGGACGGTCCCCCAGGCCCGCAGCCGGCGCAGCAGGTCGGTCTCGTCACCGCCCTGGGTCAGGAACACGTGGTAACCGGGGAAGCCGTCCCGCAGGTAGGCCACGTTGGTGGCGGTGAGGTAGGTCACACGCCCGGTCCGCTCGTAGGCCACGGCGATGGGTGTGAGCCAGCCAACCCGCCACGTGGCGCGCATCCGCGTCGGTCGACACCACGATGTCTCCGCGAGCCTGGCTGACCCCGCGCTGTCGAGCCGCGCAGACCCCAGGCAACGTTTCGTCGATCACCCGCGCACCCCAGGTGCGGGCGGGGTGCCTACGCGGTGGGCGACTGGTGCACGACGTCGGCGTGCAGGGCGCGCAGGACACCTTGCTGGGCGTCAGCACGAGAACGCAGCTCGTGCAGCTGGTCTGAGTCCAGACTGGGGATGCGGTCGGTGAGGTCGATCAAGGTGTCCCACAGTCGAGCTTTGCTGTGCACCGCTGCGATGAGTGCTTCGAGCTCGAGCACATCGGCACCGACGGAGCGACCGACCAGCGAGCCGTTGGGCTTGAACCGGCCGGCGAGCTCACCGAGAACAGCGACCACCTTGGTCACCGACGTCTGCCGTATCCCGAGGACGTCCATGACCTGCCTGAGCGCCTCCCGGTCGAGTTCGACCTCGTCGCGCAGATGACCCACCTGGGTGCGCACGGCCGGGTCTCCGTGCCCAGCCGCCACCCGGGCGAAGAGGTTGCGTCCTGCCGTCGCCCCGGCCAGATGGTCACGCAGGTAGAACGGCAGCCATTCCTGCTCATGTCCTTGACTCATACCGTGTCGCTCCCGCTAGCGAGGTGCCTGCCGAGGAGACCAGAGTAGTGGGTGGAGAGGTCGGCGCCGTGGCTACCGGAGACGGGCGGCCCCGTTTCGCTGACGACGTAGGCGGGTACCAGTCGCCTCGAGGGCGACGCGTCCTTGGCAGCGGTACCAACGACAGGAGTGTGTTGATGCGGGCGTTGACGTGGCAGGGAAAGCGGGACGTGCAGGTCCAGGACGTGCCCGACCCCAAGATCCAGGAGCCCACCGACGCGATCGTGCGCATCACGTCGACGGCGATCTGCGGGTCGGACCTGCACTTGTATGAGGTGCTGGGCGCCTACCTCAAACCCGGGGACGTCCTCGGTCACGAGGCGATGGGGGTTGTCGAGGAAGTTGGCGCCGAGGTCACCCACATCAAGGCCGGGGACCGGGTGGTCGTCCCGTTCAACATCTCCTGCGGCAGCTGCTGGATGTGCTCGCGAGGCCTGTACGCCCAGTGCGAGACCACGCAGGTGAGGGACCAGGGCAAGGGCGCGTCCCTGTTCGGGTACACCTCCCTCTACGGTTCCGTCCCCGGCGGGCAGGCGCAGTTCCTGCGGGTACCCCAGGCCCACTTCGGTCCCATCAAGGTTCCCGACGACGGTCCGGACAGCCGTTACGTCTACCTGTCCGACATCCTCCCGACAGCGTGGCAGGCGGTGGCGTATGCCGACGTGCCCGCGGGCGGGACGCTTGCCGTTCTCGGCTTGGGACCGGTCGGCCAGTTCGCCACTCGCATCGCACTCAACCAGGGTGTCGAACGCGTCATCGGGGTGGACCTGGAGCCGGCCCGGCTGGAGCTGGCGAGGCAACGTGGTGTCGAGGTCGTCGACCTGCGCGGTGTGGACGACGTTGCTGCGGCGCTGATCGACATGACTGACGGGCGCGGGCCCGATGCGACGATCGACGCGGTCGGGATGGAGGCGCACGGTTCCCCGGGCGCCAAGGCGGCTCAGACCGCCGTCGGGATGTTGCCGGACGCCCTCGCTCGGCCGCTGGTGGACCGGTTCGCGGTCGACCGTCTGGACGCGCTGCACACGGCGATCAAAGCCGTCCGTCGTGGTGGCACTGTCTCGATCTCGGGGGTGTACGGGGGGGAGGCCGACCCCATGCCGATGATGGAGCTGTTCGACCGCGGCGTGCAGGTGCGGATGGGCCAATGTCACGTCAAGCGCTGGATCGACGACATCATGCCGCTGGTTCTCGACGACGCCGACCCGCTCGGGACGGCGGACCTCGCGACCCACCTGCTGCCCCTGGAGGACGCTGCCTACGGGTACGAGATCTTCCAGGCCAAGAAGGACGCCTGTATCAAGGTGCTGCTCACCCCCTGATGGCCCTTCCCTGCAGATCATTCCGCCCCAGGTAGGACGAAAAGGACAACGACGTGAGCCGTGACCAGTACACGATGACCGACCCGACCACCATGTATGCCGACATCACACCCACCGCGCAGTCCCAGGATGGGCCTGGGCTGGACGCGAACCTCAGGGACCGCGCGGACCTGGGGGAGGGCTCCTACCGCGGGACGGGTCGCCTGGCCGGGCGTCGCGCCCTGATCACCGGCGGTGACTCCGGTATCGGCGCCGCAACGGCGATTGCGTTCGCACGCGAAGGTGCCGACGTCGCCATCTCCTACCTGCCCGAGGAGGAACCGGACGCCAAGAAGATCGTGGCGCTCATCGAGGACGCGGGCCGCAAAGCGGTGCCGCTCCCAGGCGACCTGACCGACCCCCGCTACTGCCGCGAGCTCGTGGCCAAGGCTGCCGAGGCTCTCGGTGGCCTCGACATCGTCGTCAACAACGGCGGCAAGCAGCAGGCCGTCGACTCGCTGGCCGACATCTCTGACGATGAGTTCGACGAGACACTGAAGACGAACGTCTATGCCATGTTCTGGGTTACCAAGGCCGCCCTGCCGCACTTGAAGCCGGGAGCAACGATCATCAACACGTCGTCGATCCAGGCGTACTCCCCATCCGAGACCCTCGTCGACTACGCGAGCACCAAGGCGTCCATCAACACCTTCTCGAAGGCATTGGCCCAACAGCTCGCCCCCAAAGGCATTCGGGTCAACGTGGTCGCACCAGGCCCGGTGTGGACGCCGCTGCAGACCGCCGGCGGTCAGCCGACCGAGGACCTGCCCGAGTTCGGGCAGCAGACACCTCTTGGCCGGGCCGGACAGCCCGCCGAACTCGCTCCCGCCTACGTCTTCCTCGCTTCCGCCGAGTCCAGCTACGTCGTGGGTGCCACCCTCCACGTCAACGGCGGGATGCCCACCCCATAACGCAGAAGGTCGCCTGCCTACGAGGGATTATCCAGGGGCATGGCGGTGACGATGACGTTGTCCGAGTAGTGGTCTGCACGGCTGAAACTTCCTCCACAGGTGATTAGCACCAGCCGGCCAGGGGAGCTTCCCGAGAACAGGTCCCGCGGCAGCGCGGCCTTGGCGACCTCGGCGCGTGCGCTGACGGCGTATCTGACGCGCTGGCCCGAACTGTCCGTGACGGTGACCGTCTGGCCGATCTCCAGCCGGCCGAGCTGGGCGAAGAAGCCCAGACCGTACTGTCTGGAGTCGAGGTGACCAGCGATGACGACCGTCCCGGCCGCGTCTCCCGGCGCTGCGCCCCCAGCCCACCAGCCGACCTCTGCCGGGTTGTCCGGGATCTGAAGGTCGCCTGACGGCAGAGTGCCCACCGGCACGACGGCGGCCCCCTCGCGGTCAGTAGGCAAGAGGAGCTGCACTGGGGTCGTCCCGACCCGAGCCAACGGCGGTGCCGTCGAGCTCGGGCTGTCCCCGCGAGCGGTGGGATGGACGACATCAGGGTCCAGAGCATGATCCGCTGGCGCGAGCGTGGGGGAAGCCCCCAAGGCGGTCACCGTCGCCTGCGGCTCCGCGCCGGCCTGGTGAACGCCGAGGACCCCGGCAGTGATCACACACGCCAGACCGGCGGCGAGGAGCGCGACCGGGGCGCGCAACCCCGGGAACATCTCAGACAGCCCGACGACGCCTGACCGACGTGAAGGCCAGGGCGAGTAGCACCACGCCAACCACACCCAGCACGCCAGCCGGGGCAAACGTTGTCAGCGGGGCGGACGCTGCGGCCTGCCCACCCGAGCCGGCAGCAATGACGCTGGGTGACCCGGAGAGCGTCTGTAGCTCTGCCAGATGCTGTTCGATCACCGGGAGCGCGGTGTTGGCCAGTTTCAGGACGGCGGCGTCCGATCCGGTGCGGATCTCGGTCTGGGTGGCGCTGGCCGCATCGCGGTGCCCGGCGAGCTGCTGTGCGATCCACGCCGTGTCGAATGCCGTTCCCGTCTGCGTCTTGACCTTGGCGAGGGACGCCTGTTGTGCCGCCGACGGTGCTGACGGAAGTGAGACGCCCAGTGCGGCAGCACCGGAGGTCAGACTGGCGTCGAGCGTCGTGTGCATCTGGATGAACATGGCCCCGGTGTCCTTGACGCTTTGGCTGGACGCCTGCTGCTGGGCTGCCTGACCGGCCGCAATCTCGGCGAGGTTGCTCTGGTGGGCCGCGACCATCCACGTCGTGTCCTGGTTGCTAGGAGCCGCGGAGGCGGCCGAGGCGGCGAAAACGCTTGCTGCGACTGCTAGGACGGCCGAAGCCAGAACTCGTGTTGCCTTCATGGGATTCCTACCTTTGATCGGTGCTCGCGGTCCCGCTTGACTGGGCTCGGCTCATACCTACCCACGGTCGAGGGGTCTCACGCCCATACCGGATCGATGATCAGAAGATGAGGCCCGCGTCGGTCTCGCTCCATGGGGTCGGGACAGTGCGTTCGGTTCGACCTCTCCTCCACGTCCGCGCCCGCGAGGCCAGCCGAACCAGCGGCGTCGTGTTGACGTGCGTCATCTATCGAGGGGGTCGGACCGACGTGCGCTGGTTCGACGGCTCAGCACCAGCTGCGAGGTCGGTCTCCGCAACGAACTCTGCGAGGTCGCACCTGACAACCTCGGTTCGTCATCGGTGGGCCGGCGGCTACTCTTCGCTGCTGGCGTTGAGCCTGTCCTGTTCGGCGTCGGCGGAGCCGACAGGCACACCTTGGTCCGTGCCCGACTCTGCGTCGGCCTGGTCGAGGTACTCCTCGTTGCTGTCGGCCTCGTTACTTCGGCTTTCGTCCCCCGCCCGCTTGGCATCCGCCTCGGCGTCGGCGGCACCTACCGGCACCCCCTGGTCGGTCTGGGGCTCGACCTGGTCGTCGGTCACCGCCCCGGCCATCCCGATCCCTGCACCCGTTGTATCCGACATGACTCACTCCTGTGGTTGTCGTGCGTGTGCTGCTCACGTACCCGACTCACAGAGGCCGTACGCCTGCGGGCAGCAGATCTTTTGCGCCCGGCTTGGGTCGAGAAGAGGTCCATGACCAGCACCGCTAGGCGCAACTTCAGCAGTACGCCAGTCCTCTCGAGCAGTTCTCGCGCTCAATGGAGAGGTTCCAAAACAAGGTGGTCGCGGGTTAACGTGGGGTTCCGAGGTCATGAGCGTGGTCCCATGGCCGTTCGTACGCCCACCCGGAACCCGTGGGAGGACCTCCATGACGATCAACGGTCTGACAAGGATCGAGGACCACGCTGACTCTCGCTGCGGCGAGGCGGACCGCGCGACGGGAGCCTCTGTGGCAACCCACCCCGGCAAAGCGCACGAGCAGGCGAACGAAGTGGCGCAGCTGCGGTCAGCCCTGATCAGCAACCGGCGGATCAGCATGGCGGTGGGAATCCTCATGCGGGATCCCGACCTCGACGAGCACGACGCCTTCGACGTTCTCCGGCGCGCCAGCCAGACTCAGAACCGCAAGCTGCGGGAGATTGCCGAGGACGTGATCGAGGCCCGGCGCCCGCCTCTCGCAGGGCGGCCCCAGCAACCGGTGGTGTGATCCAGCGCCGTGATCTGGTGCCGTGAACTGACGTCGTGATCGGACCCACGCAGTCATTTCGTCCGGTGGGCCTCCACCTTCGCGACGTCGGCCTTGTCCTCGTCGCTCAGCTTCGTCGTGTCTCGAGGGACGGCGAAGGGTTCGGCGTCTTCGGGGAGGCCCTCTTCGATCGCCTTGCCGTGGTCGAGCTCGGCATTGATCTCGGCGCCCAGCAGGATGGCGATGTTACTGAGCCAGAGCCAGACCAGGAAGATCACGACACCGGCCAACGAACCATAGGTCTTGTTGTAGGACGAGAAGCTTGCGACGTAGAAGGCGAACGCGGCGGAGACGACCAGCCAGAGCAGGACCGCGATGAGGCCTCCCGGACTCACCCACTTGATGCCGCCCTGTCGCGCGTTGGGGCTGGCCCAGAAGAGTACGGCCAGCAGCAGGGAGATGAGGATGAACAGGACCGGCCATTTGAGGATGCCCCAGAGCAGCACTGCGGTGTCTCCGGCGCCGAGCACGTCTCCTACCTGGCGCGCGACCGGACCGCTCACGACAACGATGACTGCGCTCGCGACGAGCACGAGGACGGCGAAGACGGTGACGCCGATGCGAATCGGCACCGTCTTCCAGATCGGCCGGCCCTCGCCGATGCCATAGATGACGTTCGACGTACGCATGAACGCCGAGACGTAGCCCGAGGCGGACCACAACGCGACCGCGACGCCCAAGACGGCGCCAAACCCCGCGCCAGTCCGGTTGCTCTGCGCCTGGGTGATCAGGGTCTTCACGAAGTCCGCGCTGGACCCGGGTGCGATCTGCTCTACCTGGGTCAGGACCTGGTTGGTGGTGTTTTGACCGAGCAGTCCCAACACCGAGATCAAGACGATGAGCGCGGGGACGATCGACAGAACCCCGTAGTAGGTCAAGGCGGCAGCCAGATCGGTGAGCCGGTCCTTCTTGAACTCCGCCCTGGCCCGTTTGACCACGGCCAGCAGTGACGGCTTCGACAGGTCAGTCGGGCTGTCGGCTTCCTCTTCCTGCCGGCCCTGCTCCGACTCCGGGACCGTCCTGTCGTCAGACATCGTCCCTCCTGCATGGGTCGCTACCGCTCACTCTCATGGCATCTCCCGGTCTCGCCTCGACATCGTCGAGCGAGGCATACCCCCGCAGGAACCGGCTGACGCGTCTCCTGCGCCGGTAATTCGGGCCGATATGGTTTGTGCCCACCCTCGCGGGGTACGACTACCCGCGTCGGCATGTCGCTGAACGACGTCAAACGGTCACTGAGCGTCACTGCGCCATCAGCGATCTGCCGCGACCAGGCTCGTCCACCCGTGAGGGGCTCGAGCAGTGTTGCGACGGCTCCACGAGGTGGGGTCGCTGCCCGACGAAAGCAGACAAGATGACAGAGCACGTCTCATCCGTGCCGGGGACGGAGGACCCCGTCGACCCGACCTGGAGTGCCGGAGTCACCCCGAGCGATGACAGGTCGGCAGGATCCTCGTCAGCCGGGTCCTCGTCAGCCGAATTCTCGTCGGTCGGATCCTCGCCCGACGGCGGGTCGGCCGCAGAGACCGCGAAGGCACAGGCCACGCAGGTCGGCCAGGACGCCGTCAGCAGTGGGAAGCAGGTTGCTGGTGCAGCCGCAGAGCAGACACAGGCCGTGGTGGCCGAGGCCAGCACGCAGGTCCGAAACGTCATGTTGGAAGCTCGCTCGCAGCTGAGCGACCAGGCATCGACCCAGCAGAGCAACCTGGCGACCTGGGTTCACACACTGGCCGAGGACCTGGGGTCCATGGTCGACCGGTCCGACTCGAGAGACGCGCAGGGCGGGGTCGCCACCGGACTGGCTCGTCAGGCCTCGGACCGCGCCCATGCGGCAGCGACGTGGCTCGACAGCCACGAGCCCACCGACCTCCTCGAGGAGGTCTCGAAGTTTGCGCGCCAACGACCGGGAGCCTTCTTGGCCCTGGCCGCGGTCGGCGGACTGCTCGCGGGTCGCCTCACCCGCGGGCTCACGGCCGACGGGAGTGCCTCAAAACCGGAGTCGAAGCCAGCCCCCGTGAGCTCCAGAGCGGCCGTCCCCGCCGAGGTCGAACCATCCACGTGGACGCCCACGGACCCCCCGCTGCCGTCAGAGACGTCAGTTGTCGAGCAGGACGTGGACCCGTTCTACCCGGGGACGGAGCAGGGCGGACGATGACCCAACAGCAGGCATACGGCTCAGACGACCGCTCCATCGGCGAGCTGTTCAGCGCCGTCAGCGATGACCTCTCGACGCTGATGCGCCAGGAGGTCGCGTTGGCCAAGGCCGAGGTTCGTCAGTCGGCGGTGAACGCCGGCACAGGAGTGGGGATGCTGGGTGGCGCCGGTGTCGCCGTCCACATGGTGCTGCTGTTCATCTCCATCTCCGCCTGGTGGGGGATCGCCCAATGGACTGGGCAAGCCTGGTCGGGCCTGATCATCGCGGCCGTCTGGGCTGTCGTCGCGGCAGCCTTGTATGTCGTCGGCCGCGCCAAGCTCAAGCAGGTCGAGGGCGTGCCGCGTACGACGGATACCGCAAAACAGATTCCCAGTGCTCTTGCCGGAAACGAGGAGAAGTAGATGAGCAACGACCCAGACCAGATCCGCAGCGAGATCGAGGCCACGCGCAGCGACCTGAGCGCCAATGTGAACGCCCTCACCGACAGTGTCCGGCCGGGTTCGGTCGCCAAACGGCAGGCCGACAAGGTCACCGGGGCGGTCGCCGGCCTCAAGGACAAGGTGATGGGCGCCGCGGACGGCGCCAGCACCGACGGACCTAGGTCAACATCGCTCAGCGACGTCAAGGACGGCGCGGCAGCTGTCCCGTCACGGGCGGCCAGTGGCACGCGTGGCAACCCCCTGGCCGCGGGCATCATCGCCTTCGGCGCAGGCTGGCTGTTGGGTTCGCTCCTGCCTGCGTCGTCGGCGGAGCAGCAGGCCGCGGTCTCGCTCAAAGATCGAGCGGCTCCCCTCACCGACCAGGTGACCCAGGCAGCCAAGGAGGTCGCCGGAAACCTCAAGGAGCCCGCTCAAGATGCGGCCCAGCAGATCAAGGAGACCGCCACCGACGCAGCGGGTTCGGTCAAGGACGAGGCTCAGTCCGGCGCCTCGGATGTCAAGGCGTCGTCACAGGAAGCGGTCGGTCAGGTTCGCCAGCAGGCTGGTTCCTGAACCGACCCCTCGGGACGGGCCGACCGGGAGGGACCGACGGGGGGACCGACGCTGGGCCGCCCATCAGGGCGACCCACCGTCGGTCTCACGTCGGTCTCACGTCGCCGGGTTGAGACGCAGCGTCCGCTCCTCGTCACGGCGAACCTGCACGCGACCCTCGGTCACGCGGGTGAGGAAGACCGCTGCGGGGCGTGTGGCTGGGCCCTGGACGACGGAGCCGTCTGTCAGGTCGAACCGGCTCTGATGCCAAGGGCATTCGACACATCCGTCCTCGATAGGCCCCTCGTGCAGCGGAGCGCCTCGGTGGGTGCAGCGGTCACCGATCGCGTGGATCTCCGTGCCCATCCGGACCAGCAGTACGGGCGTGGCGTCGACCGTCACGGCGACTGCCTGGCCCTCCTCGAGGCTCGAGAGGGCGACCGCGTCCGACCACTCGGTGGGAGGGCGAAGGAACGCCGTCGTGTCGACACCGACACCGAGCGCGTAGGCGAGGTGTCCACCCAGCCAGCTGGAGGCACCGACCAGCCCGAACCCGGCAACGGAGAGCCATCGTCCCGAGCCGCCGTCGCCCGCACGTCTGGTGAGCCAGGAGGCGGTGAGCAGGCTGAGGCCGGCTGCGTTGATGACGAGGTGTGCCACTCCGACTCGGCGCTCGGCGCCCCGCGTGTCGCTCCAGTCGGTCAACCCGGCAAGTGCTGCCGGCACGCTGCTGACCAGCCCTAGCCCGACGAGCCGACGGGCGGCCTGAGGCTCTCCGAACAGATCGAGGAACAGCGCGCTCGAGAAGGCGCCGATCGGCACCGTCACCAGGACGGGGTGGAGAGGGTGCCCGATGGCGACGCCGGACAGGACGTCCTTGATCCGTCCGGCGGGCAGCCGTGACGCCACCGAGTCGATCGCCTCACTGAGAGGGTCCAAGGCGGAGGCGCCCTCGATGGTCGAGGTAGCCCGTTCGACGGTGCGGGATAGGCGAGACATAGGGGGGACATACCCCGTCATCGCACCGCTGAACCCGCGGCGACCCCTTGCGACCGACGCCGACCCATGGCGGCCGACCGCGACCCGGCAGCACAGGCCTCGCGCTCAGCGCGGCGTGGTCTGCTCGTTGAACCGGCGGCCCGCGTCGTTGCCCCATCTGGTCAACCGTTCGACGAGCGGTGATCTCAGCCGCCTGCGGGCCGTGTGCCCGTCCACCGTGACCCCTTCGGGTCCGCTGGACCGCGGCAGGGCTCGCGCGGCCAGCCCCATGACGGCGGCGGTGGTGGCGGGTGCCAGGCCGGCCACGCGGGCCGCGACCTTGGCCAGCGGTGTGAGGATGACGATGCTGCGGCCGCGCAGGACTCCGCTGACGATCCGCGCGGCGGCACGCTCGGCGTCCATCGAGACAAGGGGCAGCGACGCACTCGGTGCGAACCAGGCATACTCGCGGGCTTGGTCGCCGGTGAACTCCGCGTTGAGGTGCGACCCGGTGCGCATCAGCCCCGGGGCCACCGTCGTCGCGGTGATCCCCGTTCCCGACAGCTCCGCGCGCAACCCGTTCGTGAACCCCACAGCGGCGAACTTGGCCGTGCTGTAAGGCAGCAGGTGAGGCACGCTGACCAGCCCGCCGACCGATGCAACCGTCGCGAGCCGGCCGCGGCCTCGCGAACGCATGCCCGGCAGGACAGCCAGGGCCATCGTGATGGGACCCCACGCCATGATGTCGATGGCCTGCTGGAAGTGGTCCCGGTTGAGGGATTCCAATGGCCCCACCTGGATGATGCCGGCCACGTGGATGGCCACCTCGATGGGCCCGATCTCCTCCTCGACCTGCGCGACGACCTCCGCGAGACGCACGTGATCGCGCACGTCGCACACCATCGCGGTCGCTGCGATCCCGTCCCCAGCGAGGATCTCGACGGCCCGGTCCAGCTCGGTCGCCTCGCGGGCCGTGATGACCGGTCGCATCCCCCGGCGGCCCAGCTCGCGTGCGATGAGCAGACCGAGCCCCCGAGAGGCACCCACCACCAGCCCGACAGCGACGGGAGCGGAGCGAGGATCGTTCGGTGGTGGCGAGGTCATACGTCAGCAGTACCCACGCGACCACTGGGGCACTCGTGCTTGCCTCACCGATCTGACAGGGTTGACGGCCGCGCGGCTGGGTATGCCCATGGCGGGCGAGCAGCGACCCTGGCTGACGCGTTGAGACACAAGGAGATCACATGACCGAGTTCGGATACTTCCTGTCGTGCGAGGAGTACTCGCCGAGTCAGCTGATCGAGCAGGCCACGCTCGCTGAGGAGGCGGGATTCGACCGGCTCTGGATCAGCGACCATTACCACCCATGGACATCGGCCCAGGGTGAGAGTGCCTTCGTGTGGGCGATGATCGGTGCCCTGTCGCAGGTATGCGACCTGCCGATCACGACGGCCGTCACCTGCCCGACCGTCAGGACCCATCCCGCGATCATCGCCCAGGCTGCGGCCACGAGCGCCGTGCTGGTGGGGGAGGGCAAGTTCTGTCTCGGGCTCGGCAGCGGGGAGGCACTGAACGAGCACATCCTCGGCGACGTGTGGCCGCCGGCCAGCACCAGGCTGGAGATGCTGGAGGAGGCCGTCGAGGTCATCCGCAAGCTGTGGACCGGCGACGACATCACCCACCACGGCAAGCACTACACGGTCGAGAACGCCCGGATCTGGACGTTGCCCGAGACCCTCCCAAGCATCGCGATCTCGGGGTTCGGCCCGATGGCGACCGACCTGGCGGCCCGGATCGGCGACTCCTACGCCACCGCGAACGCCGACCCCGAGATGCTGGAGAGGTTCCGTAGCAAGGCCACCAAGGGCGCGCCGGCACAGGTGGGGTTCAAGGTCGCCTGGGCCGAGACCGAGGACGAGGGCGTCGACCTCGCATACAGCATCTGGCCCAACTCCGGTCTACCCGGCGAGATGTCCCAGGTACTGGGGACCGTCGAGCACTTCGAGCAGGCGTCAACGCTGGTGACCAGGCAGATGGTGGCCGAGAGCACGACCGCGGGCCGAGACACCGAGAAGCACGTGAAGGCTTTCGAGCCCTATCTCGAAGCGGGTTTCGAGCAGGTCTACATCGCGAACATGGGCCCGCACTACGCCCCGATGATCAAGGCGTACGGCGCGCAGGTTCTTCCCGAGCTGAGGAAGAAGGGGCAGCCGTTGAAGGGGCAGCCGGCGCCCTGAACCGCGGTTGGTCAGCCCGGAGCGGCGGCGCGCAGCTTCTCGAGCAGGGGCTCCGCTGCTTCGGAGAGGAACCTGTCTTGCAGCTCGTCCCCGACCTGGACCAGGGCGACGTCGGTGAACCCGGCCTCCCAGAACGGCCTGACCGCCTCGACAATGGCGTCGAGGTCCGGCCCGCACGGGATCGACTCGGCCACGTCCTCGGGCCGCACGAACTGTGACGCGCCGGCGAAACCGGACGTGGTGGGCAGGTCGGCGTTGACCGCCCAGCCACCTGCGAACCAGCGGAACTGCTCGTGCGCGCGCTCGACTGCTCGCTGCGTGCTCTGCGGGTCCCAGCTGACCGGGATCTGGCCGATGGCGCGCGCCCCGGACCCGATGCTGGGCCGGCCGGTCAGTCCGTCCCAGACGTCGATGAGCTCGGCACTCGGCTCGGTGGCGATGAGGTGGTCGGCGAGCGGGCCCAGCAGCTCGACCGCCTTGGGACCTCCGGCCGTGACGGCGATCGGGACGCCGGACTCGGGGCAGTCCCAGATCCGCGCCGAGTCGACGTCGAAGTAGTCGCCGCGGAACGTCACGAGCTCGCCCGTGTGCAGCTCGCGGATGATCGTCATGGCCTCCGCCAACATCGCCTGCCGCGTGTCGACGCCGGGCCAGCCCGCACCGACGACGTGCTCGTTGAGGTTCTCCCCGGCGCCGAGGCCGAGGGTGAACCGCCCGTCTGCCAGCAGCTGCAGGGTCGCGGCCTTCTGCGCGACGACAGCCGGCTGATAGCGCATGGTGGGACAGGTCACGTAGGTCATCAGCTCGATGCGGTGCGTCACCTGCGCGACCGCGCCGAGCACGGTCCACGCATACGGTGCGTGTCCTTGAGAGCTGAGCCACGGGGAGTAGTGGTCGCTCGAGACGGCCAGGTCGAAGCCGACATCGTCGGCCGCGGCGGCATACCGCACGAGGTCCTTGGGGCCCGACTGCTCGGTCATGAGGGTGTAGCCGAATCGCGTCACGAGCCGCTCGTACCCCGCAGAGAGAGGGCGCAACCCGGATCGGGGTGGGTGTTTCGCCGAACCCCACCCGGGTATAAATGAGGCATGTTCGCGCAGCTGCGGGTGCTGCCGATCCCCAGTGGGCACCCCTACCCACGGAGTCTGCGACGGGTTGGCGGTTCGCCCTCGGCCGCACGGCACCTGGATGACCCAGAGGTGCCCGGCGCACCCGAAGGCCAATGGTGGCCTCCGCCGGCTCTCGACCCCGATTGGGTGTGTCGGCATGGGGATGAGGTCGACCTCGTCCACCTGCACTTCGGCTTCGACGCATCCTCACCCGAGGAGCTGGGCAGCTGGTGCGACGCCTTGGACGCACGGGGGATTCCGCTCGTGCTGACCGTCCACGACCTGGTCAACCCCCACTTCACCGACCAACGGGTCCACCTCGAGCGTCTCGACGTCATCGTGCCGAGAGCCGAGCACGTCATCACCCTGACTCCGACCGCCGCCCGTCGGATCGTCGAACGGTGGGGACGGCAGGCGACGGTCCTGCCGCACCCGCACATCGTCCCCCTCGACGAGCTGGACGTGCCGAGTGGACGGGATCCAGACCGTTTTGTCGTCGGCCTCCATTTGAAGAGCCTGCGGGCCAATGTGTATGCCACACAGCTCGTCCCGTCGCTCGTTGCGGCCCTGGACGGACTGGCGGGTGCGGTCCTGTCCGTGCACCTGCACCGTGAGGTCCTCGATCCCGACCACTCCCGGCACGATCCTGAGCTGCTCGCCGTGCTCGCGGACGGGGCCGCCTCAGGGGTCCTCGACCTCACCTTGCACGACCTGCACAGTGACGACCAGCTCTGGTCCTACCTGCGCTCTGTCGACCTGTCCGTGCTGCCCTATGCCTTTGGCACCCACTCGGGGTGGGTCGAGGCGTGTCACGATCTCGGCACCGCGGTGTTGGCCCCCCGCACGGGACTGTGGACCGAACAGCAGGACTGCCACACCTTCGGGTGGCCGCCCGGTGGCTCGCCGGACGACGCAGACATCCGCCGGGCCGTGCGCGACGCCTACGACTCGCGCACGCCGCGACAGGCGACCCGGGCGGAACGTGAGCGTCAGCAACGAGAGGTGGCGGCTGCCCACGAGCAGATCTACTCCTCGACGGTCCGAGACACCCAGCACCACCGGGTCGGCGTGTGACCGGCGTGACCGGCATGACCGGCGTGATCGGGTGGTATGCCCACCACGTCGGCGCGGGACACCTCGCCCGCGCGCGCCTGGTTGCCAGCCTGATGCGTACGCCGGTGGTCATCCTCAGCTCGACCCCCAGACCCCACGACTGGCCCGCCGACCGCTGGGTCGACCTGCCCGCCGACGACGCGCCCGAGGGACGCGACCACGACGCCGGTGGGGTGCTGCACTGGGCGCCGCTCGACCATCGCGGGTACCGGGAGCGGATGGCGGTCATCGCCGCCTGGGTCGGCTCCGTCCGTCCGCCCCTGGTGGTGTCGGACGTCTCGGTCGAGGTCACTCTCCTCGTCCGGTCCCTCGGTGTGCCCGTTGCGACCGTCCTCATGGCTGGAGACCGTCGCGACCGGCCGCACCAGCTCGCCTACGACGCCGCGAGCTGGCTCTTTGCCGCCTGGCCGGCAAGCGTTCAACCAGTCCTCGGATGGCGTTCCGACTGGGCGGCCAAAACGGCCCATCTGCAAGGTTTCTCGCGCTTCGACACACTCGTTGCCTCGGCTGCCCCAGGCGAACGACGGGTCGCTGCTCTCTGGGGTCGTGGTGGTTCCTCGGTCGGGCCGCTCGACTTCGCCGCCGCGGCCGCGGCGACGCCGACCTGGTCGTGGGTCGTCTGTCGCGAGGACGACCCGACGCGGCTGTGGGAGATCCTCCAGTCCAGTGACGTGGTGGTGTGCCACGGCGGCCAGAGCGTGGTCGCCGAGGTCGCGGCGGCGCGCCGGCCCGCCGTCGTCATCCCCGAGGCGCGCCCCCATGACGAGCAGCACCACCTCGTCCGGGCGCTGGCGTCGCTGGGCCTCGGTCAGGGGCTGACCCAGTGGCCGGCCGCCGCGGGTTGGCCCGACCTGCTCGCGCACGCGACACCCGCGCAGCCGGCCGACTGGTCGCGGTGGTCGGACGGCCACGGGGCCGAACGGTTCGGTGCCGCGCTCGACCAGCTCGCCACCCAGGGCGCCGCGTGACGCCCCCGCAGGTGGCCGTCGTCACCCTCGCCCACGGTCGTCACGCGCACCTCGAGGCGCAGCTCGATGCGCTGAGCTGCGGGTCCCGCCGCCCAGACTCGTGGGTGGTCGCGGCGATGGACGACCCCGGGATCGGCCGCATCGTGTCCCGCGACCACGGCGACACGCCTGCGGCCGCGACGATGGTGACGGTCGCTGTCCCTCGATCCGACGGGCACCTGCCGCTCGCGGCAGCGCGCAACATCGCTGCCTCGACGGCGATCGAGCTCGGTGCGGACGTCCTGGTCTTCCTCGACGTCGACTGCATTCCCTCGCCGCGCCTGGTCGAACGCTACGTCGACGCGTGCTGGCCGCCTCGCAGCCATCCCGACGGTGGACCGCACCCCGTTGTCCTGTCCGGCGCAGTCCACTACCTGCCGCCGCTGCCGCCCGGACAGCCGCGATACTCGGCTGCCGACCTCGACCGCTCCACCCCCCACCCCGTCCGCCGGGTGGCCGCGGACGGGCGCTGCGTCGTCGAGCCCGACCCGGGGATGTTCTGGTCACTGTCCTTTGCCCTCACCTCGACCGACTGGCAGGCGTTGGGCGGTTTCGACGAAGGCTATGTCGGGTACGGCGGCGAGGACACCGACTTCGCGATGCGCGTCCATGCCGGGGGTGGTCTCCTCTACCGGCTGGGCGGCGCGCCGGCATACCACCAGCACCACCCGGTCGAGGACCCTCCGCGCCGCCACGTGAGCGACATCATCAGGAACAGCAACCGGTTTCACGACCGGTGGGGGATCTTCCCGATGCGAGGATGGCTCGACGCGTTCGCGGACGAGGGGCTGATCAGGCTGTCAGGTCAGCCCCCACGCTGGACGTCGACGTCAAGCGTTGGTAGGCCCTCTCGTACTTCGTGACCATCCGGTCGACCGAGAGGTACCGCTCCGCGTGTTCGCGAACGGCGACCCGGTCGAGATCGACGACATCGCTGACCGCGGCTGCCATCTCCGCGATATCCCCGGGAGTGACCAGGGCGCCGATCGACGGGTCCGCGATGACCTCGGGAATGCCACCGCGGTCGAAAGCGACAACCGGGGTGCCGCAGGCGAGTGACTCGGCCACGACCAGCCCGTACGGCTCGTCCCAGAGTGGCGTGACGAGGACGGCGGCCGAGGAGCCGACGAGCTGAGCGAGCTCGGGGACGGCAAGATGGCCGGCATACCGGACGTCGAGGCCGAGCCGAGGGCGGATGGCCTGCTCGAAGTAGCGCAGGTCGCTCAGGGGTCCGGCGATGACCAACGGCATCCCGGCCCTGCGTGCCGCATCGATGGCGAGGTGCGGGGCCTTCTCCGGAACGATGCGGCCCGACCACGAGAGCATCTGCCCGCCCTGGCCCGCGACCCAGGACGTGAGGTCGACACCGTTGGACACGACGTCCGGGCCAGCAAAGGGTCGCAGCACCCGCCACTGCTGGGCGATGAACGCGCTCACGGCGGCGAAGGCCCCGGGGCCTCGGGTGGTCTCCGGAGCGGCCTGGATCGCCGACTCGAGCCACGGCGTCGGCGGCGTGTGCAGCGTGGTCAGCATCGGCGTCTGCAGCAGCGGCGCCATGGCCACCGGCAGGTGGTGCAACGAGTGGTTGTGGATCACGTCGAAACGGTCGGCCAGCGGACCAGCGAGCGCCATGAGGAGCCGCAAATATGCGTGGTGGTCGCTCATGAAGGCTCGCTCGGGCATGGACCGGTCTCCGGCCGCCGTCCGGCTGGGCTCCCAGCCACGGGACGGGAACGCATACTCGGCGAACTCACCGTCCACACCGTCCGAACCCTCACCGGCGAAGAGGGTGACGTCGTGACCGCGCGAGCGCAGTCGCCCGACGAGCTGCCACACCAGCGCTTCGAGGCCGCCCGCGAACGGCTGACGGATGGGATAACGGGACGTGCCGATCACCGCGATGCGCAGCGGGTGGCCTGTCCGGCGGGTTGGAAGGAGGGGCGCGAAGGGGGCGGAGAACGCGGGGTTGCCGCTTCTCACCTCGATGGCCTGGCGTCGTAGGTCACCTACGGGTTGTACCCGTTTCCCGCCCGTTTAGCACATCGAGCGGGTCACCAGCCCTGAAAGTAGGGTGACGGCGTGACGCCTACGCTCCCCGCCCTGCCTCCAGTCGCGCTGGCTGACCTCCCGCGAGCGCACCACTACGGAGAGTTCTACGGTCTCAAGCCGTTGCCCGAGGGTGGCCGGTTCCTCGTCGTGCACGGCAACTGCCAGGCCGAGGCGCTGCGGCTTCTCATCCAGGACGCGCCGGAAGCACCGTGCGTCAGCGTGCGGGTGCCGGCGGTGCACGAGCTGACGGCCGAGGAGGTCCCGCTGCTGCAGCGCCTGCTCGCCCGGGCGTCGGTCGTGCTGACGCAGCCCGTGACGGACGGGTATCACTCCTTGCCCCTGGGGGCGGCCCAGGTGGCGGCCGCGGCGCCGGACGCAACCCTTGTCGTGTGGCCGGTGATCCGGTATGCCGGGCTGCTCCCGTGGCAGGTCGTCTTCAACCACCCGCGCGCGGGGGACCCACCAGTGGTCCCCTACCACGACGTGCGCACCATCCTGCGGGCCGCCGGGGAGCCCGAGGCCCGGGCCACGAGCGCGGGCGTTCGCGCCGTGTCGGCGTGGTCGCTCGACGAGCTCGGGACGCGGGAGCATCGAGCCGGGGCGGTGCGGGTCAGTGACCTCGTGGGGGAGGCCGGTCCGTCTGCGATGAACACCGTCAACCATCCCGGCAACGCCGTTCTGGTCGCTCTGGCCCGCCGGCTGCAAAGTCACCTCGGCTGGCCGGTCAGCGCTGTCGACCCCGGTTTCACGCTCCTGGACAGTGTGCACAGCCCCGTGGAGCCCGCGGTCCTCGATGCGCTCGGGTTCGCCGCCGCTCCGTCCAGCGATGCTCAGGGTGAGTGGTTGGTCGGGGGGAGCCGTGTCCCCGCCGAGCACATCGCCAGCACTCAGATTGCCTGGTATCACGAGAATCAGGACGTCCTGGATGACGTTCTCCTGCGCACCGCGGACCAGCGCAGGCTGCTGTCGTCGCCCTGATGACGGCCCGGCACGTCGTCGTCGGTCCAGCGCGTCACGGCGTGGTTCTGCACGCGACTCGGCTCGCCGCGGCTCATGCCGAGCTCCAGGCGGCGACGCGTATGGTGCCCGCACGCACGAGCGGACGTACCCCACCCGGTTTGGGCGACGCGGTGCCTCCAGGCTCGTCGGTGTTCCTGCACGTCACGGACCGGCTGTTCGGGTCGGACCCGGAGCAGAGCGCGCAGGTGATCCGCGAGCTGGCCTCTCGCGCGGTGCTCGGCTTGTCGCTGCATGACATCCCGCAACCCGCGGAAGGTGAGGAATGGTTCCTCCGTCGGCGTGCCGCATATCGTCAGTTTGCCCTGCTGGCAACGGTTCTCGTGGTTGCCAGCGGCTTCGAGAAGACTCTTCTGCTGGCCGGCCTCGATCCGGGCGACGACGCGCCAGCGGTGGCGGCGCGCACCCGGATCATCCCGCTGCCGGTCGAACGGCTCCAGTCCGCCAGCCCTCGGGTCCAGGCCGAAGTGAGCGATGTCGCCGTTCTTGGCTACCTGTACCCGGGCAAGGGCCTCGAGGACGTGATCGACGCTGCGGCTCGGCTCCGCACTCGATCGCGCCGGGTGACGGTCACGAACTATGGAGCGGCGGCAGAGGGCCACAGCGACCTGGTCGGTGAGCTCACCGCGCGGGCCCGCTCGGTGGGTGTGAACTTCCTCGTGACGGGATACCTCACGGACGAGGAGCTTGTGCAGGCGATGGGCTCAGCCGGTGTCCCGGTGGCTCCGCACCGCCACATCTCGGCCTCGGGTTCGCTGAACACGTGGGCGGCCGCAGGCCGTCGTCCGATCGTGCTTCGGGGCGGGTATGCCGACGAGCTCGACGCCCGGCTTCCGGGGGCGGTCGTGCTCGCCGACTCTCTCGACGTCGCCATTCAGGTCGCTCTGGACAATCCCGGATCGACCTGGCTGCAGCCGAGTACAGTGCTCGGCCCCACGTGGACCCAAGCGGCCGAGGCCCACCTGCGAGCCATGGCCGACCTCCCGTGACGGCCCATCCACGTCTGAGTGTCGTGGTGCCGTTCCACGAACGACAGGACCAGCTCGACCGGCTGCTCGCCGGGCTGGACCAGCAACGGCTCGAGCCCGACCAGTTCGAGCTCGTGGTCGCCGACGACGGTTCGCGGCGCTCCCCGGTCGTCGAGGCGCGTGGCTACGCCTCTCTGGTCGTCCGCCAACACGACGCTGGGTTCCGCGCGGCGGCGGCGCGCAACCTCGGGGCGCGGGCCGCCGGGGGGGACGTGATCGCCTTTCTCGACCAGGACTGCGTCCCGGCTCCGGACTACCTCGAACGAGTTGCCGCTGCTGCGGTCTCACCCTGGTCACTCGTCCTCGGCCACCGGCTGCACGCCGACCTCACCGGGTGGTCCGGCGACGCTGTCGGTTCCTGGCTGTCCGGCGCCGGACCCGGGCCGACCATCCTCGACGAGCCCCAGTGGCTCCTTGACGGATACGCGCGGACACACGACCTCACCGAGCCTGACTCACGCGCCTACCAGCTCGTCATCAGCGCGGTGCTGTCGATGCACCGAGACCTGTTCGACGCTCTCGACGGGTTCGACGAGTCGTTCCAGGCCTATGGCGGTGAGGACTGGGAGCTGGGGCACCGGGCGCTGGTCGCCGGCGCCGACACGCGGTGGCTCGCCGAGGCGGTCGCCTGGCACGACGGCCCCGACCTGGCCGGCCGCACAGCGGACAGGGCGGACAGGGCGGCCACAGCGGACAGGGCGGCCACAGCGGACAGGGCGGCCACAGCGGACAAGGCGGCCACAGCGGACGCGGTTGCGGCCAAGAACGCCGAAACCGTCGCGCTGGCAGCGCTCGTCCCCGACCGCGACCTGCGGGGGGAACACCTCGTCTGGGGCGTCCCGGACATCATCGTGCGCCTGCGCTCGACTGGCGCCAGCGTGGCGACCATGCTGGCGAGCGTCGAGAGCCTGCTCGCCGGATCCGACGCACACGTGTGGGTCGACGACGCCGACGTGGGGGAGCGCCTGCTCGCGGTGGTGGCCGATCCACGCATCCACGTGGGCGAGCCGCAGCAGCGTGTGCTCGCTCGGGCCCGCTTCCAGGTCGACTGCGACCCCGTTCTGCTCGAGGGGACGACGTTGAGAGCACTGTGTCGGTTTGCCCCGGTCGCCAGACCAGGACTGCGGCTGACCCTGCGGCGCGACGACAACCGGGCGGCGCGAGGGCTACCGCCCCCCGAGGACCAGCCCTGGCCGGTCGGCGCCGACGTGCGACCGCTGCACGACGCCCCAGCGCTGGAACGGATGTGGCAGAGCCGGCCGACCTCGGCAGGCTGACGCGACCGCGGAGCTGCTTGCCGAACCAGCTTGCGGCGAGGACGATCTGGCCATGCGCAGCTACCAGGTCGAGGTGTGGTGGGACGGACAGGCGGTCCCGGGTGTGTCCGCGGTCACCCCGCTGAGGGACACCGTCCAGGTGGTGACCTACCGCGACATGACCGGTGCGGTCTACAAGATCCCCGGCCGCGAGGACGTGGCCAGCGTGACCATCTCGCGGGGGGTGTCAGAGGATCTGTCCTTCGACCTCTGGGCGCGAGGACCGTTGCTCAAGAAGGACGTCGAGCTGCGCCTGCTCGACACTTCGGACGGCCTGCAGGTGGCATACCGGCTCTCTCGCTGTTGGGTGAGCGAGTATGTCGTCGCCGCGGATGTCGAGACCGGCGTCGCCATGGAGTCGTTGACCTTGAGCGTCGACCATTGGCAGCGGGTGACGCTGCCAGTGACCCAGCTGGCCGACGGCATGGCGCACGACCGGGGCGGTGAGGTGCGTCGGGTGTCGCTTGGTGACATCCTCACCGGTGACGCGGTCGAGACCCAGAAGCGTCTGGGCGTCCTGCTCACCGAAGCCGAGCAGTCCAACGCCGTGTTGCTGTTCGACGAGGCAGATGCCTTGTTCTCGCGGCGCACGGACGTGCAGGACGCTCATGACCGATACCAGGCCACCGAGCTCGACCAGGTCGTGGACCGCCTGGCCGGCACGACCGCGACGGTGGTCGTCGTCCCCCCACACCAGGAGTAACCCACCGCCTGGGTCACGGGGCGGGAGTGGACCACTCCACGGCGGGGACGTAGTTGGAGACGTTTGCCATCCGGCGCTGGATCGACGCGATCTCGCGCACGGCCTCCGAGACGACGGTCCGGTCCATCGGTGACATCCGGTCCATGACGAAGACGTCGGATGGGTCGGCGCCGTTCTCGTGCTGAAGCAGCTGATAACGCAGCCGGAGCCGTTGCAGGAGCTCGAACACCTCGACCAACGTCGTTGCCTGGTCCTCGGGCAGCATCGCCGAACCGGCGGCCACCCGCAGTCGCTCGACCGTGGGCAGCGCGTGGGAGCCGACGCTCAAGGCCGCCCAACGGCCGATGTTGACGATCGGCAGCAGCGCATGCTTCTTGAGGTCGAAGTCCGGGCGCCTTTTCAGGACCTGACGCATCGAGCGCAGCCTCGCCCGGCTCGACAGCGACTCCTCGAGCAGCATCCGCATCGTCCCCGGGTGCCGGCGCAGACCCCCGAAGACCTCGGCGACTGCGGGCAGCCCAGGGTCGCCGTGAATCGGACGGCCGTCCACGAGTAGCGATGTCATCATGGCACCGTTGTTGTCGGCTGGGGCCGACAGCCACTGCTCACCGGCCGCCCGCCAGTCGGAGTTCGTGCGAGCGAACAGCTGCTGCTGTGCCCTGGCGCCGTGCTCGTCGCTACGCAGCCCGGCGCGGGCCAGGACCTCGTCGACCTCCGCGAACGCGGCCCGATAGCGGCCGATCTCCTGGGCGCTCACCGCGTCGTCGAACGCCACAGCGGAGTCGACATCGGACGTCAGCAGAGCCTCCCGGCGGCCGTTGCTCCCGAGCGAGAGCCAGGTGAAAGCGTCGACGGAGAGCTCCGGATGCTGGTCGAAGACGAGGGAGATCGCGCGGCGAACGACGGCGTCGACGACCGCGGAGTAGACGCCGATCACCTTGCCGGACGCCAGGCCTTGCGAGAGCAGATCGTCGAGCATGGCGGGCGCGCGTCCGGCTCGCGAGTTCAGCTCCTCGATGGTCCTCGCACGTCGGACCTGCTCGTTGAGGGAGACCCCGGCCGTGGAGGACGACACGACGAAGTCCCGCGGCGTGATCACCCCCCGCAGCTCCCCAGCGCGGTCTGTCACGAGCAGGTGGTCCGCCTCCTGGTCGAACATCAGGATGAGGGCCTCGGCAGCCGAGTCGCCGAGGACGACGGTCGGCGCCTCCGGCTGCATGACGGTGCTCACTGCAGTCGTCGGCAAGACCCCGTCGACGAGGACATGTCGGCGCAACAGAGCATCAGTGACCAGGCCGAACCGACCCGACCCCAGCCGCACCGCCGCATACGAGCTGCCCTGGTCGGTCATCCGGCGCGCGACATCGCCCACCGAGGTCGCCGGCTGAACGACGACCGGCGCCTGCACGATCAGCTCGTCGACGAGGCTGTAGGAACCAGACAACATCGTGCGCGCGCCGACCGAGGAGAGTGTCTCGGCGAGGAACCTCGCACCTCGTCGCGACCCGAAGGCCGGGGCGGCGACGGCAGACGGTATGCGCGCGACCGTCGCGTCGTTCGCGGCGACGGCGCGTGGACCGACAGACCGCTCCGTGAGCATCGCGGAGAACCCGAAGACCCCCCCGGACTCGAGACGTTCGTCGGGCGCCTCACGGATGGCCTCCACGGAGTTCCAGATCTCGACGACACCAGACAGCACCACGAACACCTCCACCGTGGGGTTGGTGAAGGCGTCGAGGACAAGATCGCCACGCGAGAACCGCTGCAGGACAGCGGCATTGGTAACCCCCGTCAGGGCCGTGGGCGACAGCGAGTCAAAGGGTGGCGACGATGCCAGGACAGCGGACAGCTCGGCTCTCTCCACTGCTGTCATGGCTGCCGTGGCTGTCGTGGCTGCCGTGGCTGTCATGGGCGTCATGGGCGTCATGGCTGTCGTGGCTGGCACGCCGTCGAGCGTTCGGCCCGGACGTACGGTCGCCTGGGACCGATCAGGCGCTCCCCGGCGTCGGGGGGCTGGGAATCGCGTACCCAGACGGTCCCACGGTGGCATCGAGGGCGGCCTTCCACGAGCCGTCCGCAATGTAGGCCTTGAGCGCGTCGTTCACCTTGGTCACCATGGCCGAGTCGCCCTTCTTGATCCCGACGCCATAGCGCTCCTCGGAGAACCCTTTGCCGACGACCTTCAGAAGCCCCTTGTATTCCGGCAGAGCCGCGAAACCGGCAAGGATGACGTCGTCCGTCGTGACCGCGTCGATGTCACCCTTGGCGAGCGAGGCCACACACTGGGAGAACGTCGGCAGCTGAGTCAGGGTGATCTTGCCGGCGTACTGCTGGGTGACCAGCTGCGCGGACGTCGTTCCGGTGACCGAGCAGAGCTTGCGCCCGTCCAGGGTGTCCGGCCCGGTGAGGGTCTCATCATTGCGGCGGATCAGCAGATCCTGGTGGGCCAGGAAGTACGGCCCAGCGAAGTCGACCTTCTGCTTGCGAGCCTCGGTGATCGAGTAGGTCGACAGGACAAGGTCCACCTTGCCGTCGATGAGCAGGCTCTCTCGGTCCGCGGGATCGGCCTCGACCCACGTGATGTTCGACTCCGGGACACCCAGCTTCTTGGCCACGTAGATGGCTGTGACGACGTCGAAGCCCGAGTAGGTGTCACCCGACTTCAGACCCAGCCCCGGCTGGTCGAACGAGATGCCGATCTTGAGGGACGAGGCCCCAGCGGCGGTGGCCCCGCTGGTGACTGTCGTCCCGGTCGGACTGCTGCTGGAGGAGCAGGCGGCCAGCAGGCCGGCCGCCAGCCCCGCCGCCACGATCAGCACGGACCGTCGTCGAATGGTCTGCATCGTCGTCCTCTCAGGACTCGGTGTCGCGAGGGTGGACCTGCTGCTCGAGAAGGTCTGGGTCATCGGCCGGGCCCGCGCCATCGGCCAGGTCGGGTTCGAGGTCCTCAGGGGCGACGCCCCGGCCGTAGGTCGGACCGGTGTCCGACCAGACCGCCTTGAGCCGGTCGCCGGTGTTGGCGACGACCTTGGGTCGCACGAACATCCAGCCGGCCTGCAGGACGAGGGCGATCAGCGGGATCCCGATCACGACGACGAGGAAGTCGGTCTTCTTCCAGAAGTAGGGGGACGACTGCCATCCACTGACGGCCAGCCCGAGCACGACCAGCACGAGAAAGGCCAGTCCGATGTAGCTGGTCCAGGGGTATCCCGGCATCTGGAACGGACTCGCCGGGATCACCCCCTTGTCGACGAGCTGGCGCAGCCTGATCTGACAGAGGAAGATCGTCCCCCACGTGAACAGAACCCCCAGAGCAGCGGCCTCGAGGGCCACCTCGAACGCGTCCGGGGTCAGCGCGTTGAGCACGGCGCCGAAGACGTAGACGACCGAGGTCATGACGATGCCGGCCCACGGCACGCCCTGGCTGCTCATCTTGAGCGTGAAACCCGGTGCCTGCTTGGACATCCCCAGGCTGCGCAGCACCCGGCCGGTGGAGTACAAGCCGGAGTTGAGGCTGGACATCGCGGCGACGATGAGGACCGCCTGGATGATGGCACCCATCCACTGGGCGCCCATCCGATCGAAGATCGTCACGAAGGGACTGATGCCCGACTTGAAGTCATTGGTCGGCAGGATCGAGACGAGCAGCAGGATCGACCCACAGTAAAAGACGCCGATTCGGAAGATGACGGCGTTGACCGCCTTGGGTACCTCTGCTTTGGCGTCCTCCATCTCACCGGCGGCCACCCCAACCATCTCGATCGCGGCATACGCGAACACGACACCGGACATCACGAGAATCGGGCCGTACCAGTTGAACCCGCCCGTGGTCGGCCAGAAGCCACCCGGGTTGCTCCAGAGGTTGTTGAAACCGGCCTGGTGCCCTCCGACGTCGAATCGGCCGATGACGAGGACCAGCCCCACGACGAGGAAGATGACGATGGCGCCGACCTTGGCGACCGCCGCCCAGAACTCGAACTCACCGAACGCGCGAGCCGAGAGCAGGTTGATCACGAGCACGACGGCCAGCGCGATGAGCACCGTGGCCCACGTGGGCATCAACGGGAACCAGTACTGCACATAGAGGCCGACGGCCGACAGCTCGGCGATGCCGGTCAGCGCCCAGTTCAGCCAGTACATCCAACCGGTGATGAACGCCGCCCGTTCTCCGTAGAACTCGCGCATGTAGGACACGAAGGCACCGGACGTCGCACGGTGCAGGACCAGCTCGCCGAGGGCGCGCATGAGGAAGTAGGCGATCACACCGACAAAGGCATAACTGAGCAGCAACGCAGGTCCGGTGCTGTGCAGCCGCGAAGCGGAGCCCAGGAACAGGCCGGTGCCGATCGCGCCTCCGATGGCGATCATCTGCACGTGCCGGCGGGTCAGCGTCTGCTTGTAACCCACCTGCTCGGCATCGAGCGAGTTCTGCGGGGCCTGTGGCGTGGAAGGGGATTCGGTCGTTGTCATTGCGCTTCCTCACGTCGTCGACGTAACTCGAGATCCGCGACGGCGCGTGATCTGGACCGTCAGGGTGCACAGCTGGCGAAGGGATTCGGTGATCGACGCCGGTCAGGCTGTCCAGTAGTCTGACAACCTAGGTAGCCGAAATAATGGTGCCTGTTTCGCCCGTTTGGCAAGCGTCATGGCCGATCATTCCGGTCCGTGGTCGGCCGGGGTTGTGTGAACCGAGAGGGGACGGCACCCATGGACTCGTCCGACACGTGGGTGAGCCGGCCGGTCACCGGTCGGCGGATGAGCGCCGTCGAATACACCCTGCGCGACCTGCGTGAGGCCATCGACTCGGGGGTCATCCGGGTGGGGGAGCGGCTGCCCTCGGAGTCCGCTCTGGCGGCTCGCTACTCGGTGAGCCGCAGCGTGGTTCGCGAGGTGCTGCGTTCCTGCGAGGCCCTCGGGCTGACCGTGACACGTGGTGGCCGGGGGACGTTCGTCGTGGCGACCCACCCGTCCGACCTGATCTTCGAGGGCTACTCGGCGGCACACCTGATGGAAGCGCGGCTGGCGATCGAGATCCCGGGTGCGGCGCTCGCGGCCCTGAGGCGCACGGCGGAGCAGCTCGCGGTGCTGCAGCAGCTGATCGAGGGGATGGAGAGGGAGACCGACAACACCCTGTGGACACGGCTGGACGCCTCCTTCCACCTCACCATCGCGCAGGCCTCGGGCAACCCGGTCTTCGCCGCCGTCCTGTCTCAGATCGCGTCCGCGCTGGTCGGGCAGTCGGAGCTGTTGAACGTGCAGGCCAACCGCCGGTCCTGCTCGCTCGTCGAGCACCGGACGATCGCCGCGGCCATCGCTCGCGGCTCTGCCGTCGAAGCGGAGGACGCGATGCGCTACCACCTCGACGAGGTGCGTGACGCGCTGTCGTTCTCGCTGCCGCCCGCGGTCCCGGGCTCCCCGCCGGGCTGAGGGACTGCTCAGCCCGCGCCCGGCGTCGTGAGGTCGGTGCGCAGGTTCGCCGACCACCTCTCCTCGACCCTGCCGAAGCGCCAGATGGCGACGGCGCCGATCCAGGCGACGAAGAAGAGCCCGACGATGGCGTATCCGGCGTAGTCGAGGGGGATGTTGGCGATGGCGGCGATCGGTCCGCTGTCGATGCTGGCCTGGTCGGCCAGGACGCTGATCAGCTCGATGGTGCCGATGATCAGGGCGACGGCGACGGAGATCGCGGTGATGGTCAGGTTGTAGTAGACCTTGCGAACCGGCTTGAGGAACGCCCACCCGTAGGCGCCGTTCATCAGCACCCCGTCGATGGTGTCCATCAGGCACATCCCGGCAGCGAACAGGATGGGCAGCACCAGGATGGCGTAGAACGGCAGGTTGAACGCCGCTGCGCCGCCGGCCAGGACCAGTAACCCGACCTCGGTAGCGGTATCGAACCCGAGCCCGAACAGCACCCCGATGGGGTAGATGTGCCACGGCTTGGTCACGGACTTGGTCAGACCGCCGAGGAACCGGTTCATGAACCCCCGCTTGTTCAGCTGGTCCTCGAGCTCGGCCTCGTCGTACTCCCCGTGCCGCATCTTGCGGAAGACCCGGACGATGCCGACGAGGACCACCAGGTTGAGGATGCCGAGGATCCACAAGAAGACCCCGGACACGGAGGCGCCGATGATGCCGGTGATGGAGTGCAGCTCGGAACCGTCGTCCTCGACCTGCCCGGCCAGTGCCTTGATGCCGATGGACAGCAGGAACGCGAGGCCGAACACGATGGTCGAGTGTCCGAGGGAGAACCAGAAGCCGACGGACAGCGGACGACGGCTGATGCCGGATGCGGCGCGGTCGGCGAGCAGCTTGCGGGTGGTGTTGTCGACGGCGGCGATGTGGTCGGCGTCGAAGGCGTGCCGCAACCCGAACGTGTAGGCCAGGACGCCGACGCCGATCCCGTAGATCGGGGTGTCCCCGCCCAGCTGATAGTGCTGCGGCACCACCAGTGCGAGCAGGATGCCGAACCCGAGGACGTGCAGGAGCAGGATGAACGCGAACATCCCGGACAGAGAGCGCCGGTCGTCCCGGTCCAACATGGCCAGGAAGTCCTTGAACCGCTGACCCGTACCGGCCACGGCCGTCGACGTCGACGTGCTGCTCATTGCGGTGACCTAACTATTGCGAAGTGTTGGCAATAGGGACTCTAGATCAGGTTCGACAGCCACACCACAGAACACCCAGATCAGGGCTGGCCCGACCTGGTCCGGAGTGGCTCGAACCGCCTGAAAACGGACACGGGCCTGTCGGACCGGATGCGGGTGGGCGGGAGGCCGCGGACGATGCCGCAGGAGGCAGGGTTCGGAGCTCTGGACGGGCTTCCGACTTGTCCGCCCACATCTTCGAGTCGGTGGGGTGCATCCGGATGCCTCCCAGCGACGGAAAGGGGGACAGAGCACGCCGTCCTGAGTCGCGCTCACCCACCGAGAGGATTCGTTGATGAAGCTTCGTCGATCGTTCGCCGTGACGGCTGCCGCCGGACTGGCCGTTCTCCTCGTCGCACCGTCCGCCACTGCCGCGCCAACCGCCCGGGCCGATCAGACGCTGGGGAACCGCAGCCTGGCTGCCGTCCTCACCGCCAACGGGGGCGGCCAGTTCGACTCGAACCCGTTCGACTACGACATCCTGACCCAGGCCGTCCTCGCGGTGGTCAAGGCGAAGCCCAACAGCAACGTCGCGCTCCTTGAAAACGGCAACGTGGCGTTGACCGCGTTCCTGCCCAGCGACTTTGCGTTCCGCGACTTGGCCCGCAAGCTGACCGGCAAGTACATCTGGAGCGAGAAGGACGTCTTCAACACGCTGGTCTCGACCCTCGGTGTCGACACCATCGAGGCGGTCCTGCTCTACCACGTCATCCCGGGTGCCACGATCGACTCGAAGACGGCCGTCAACTCCAACGGAGTCTCCCTCGCCACCGCCCTCCCGGGCGCCTCGATCAAGGTGCAGGTCGTCTCGAAATGGCTAGGGCTGGTGAAACTGGACGACGCCGACACCAACGCCCCAAACCCCTACCTCAACCCGTTCGCCCTCAACATCAACAAGGGCAACAAGCAGATCGCGCACGGCATCACCGCGGTGCTGCGCCCGGTCGACCTCCCCTGACCCGGCTCCTCGGCACTCCAGACAACCGGTGATCTCCGGTGGGCGGGCGACGCTCAGCCGTCGCCCGCCCGCCTGACGTCGCTGACCTCGTCGTCTGAAGCTTCGCGGGCATCGTTGCGCGCGTCCTGAACGGACCGGACTGCCATCGCCAACGCGACGGCCAGCAGCACCAGAGCAGTGACCAGGGACCAGCGCAGGGCGGCCCCCGCCGCGGCGGCGCCCGACCCAGGGCCCTTGGCCACTTGATAGATGGTCATCAACAGGGCCGCCCCGACTGCCGCGCCGATGCGCTGCCCGGTCTGGAGCGCTCCTCCGGCGGCTCCCCCCATCCGCGGGGGGACGTCGGCGAGCGTGAGGGTGATGTTCGGCGAGACAACGGCGCCGCCCCCCAGACCGGTGAGCAACAGGATCGGTGCGAGGACCGGCCACAACCCGTTGGAGCCGTGCTCCGCACCGAACGCGGCCAGCAGGGCGACACCCGTCATCATCGTGAGGAGGGCATACACCGTCAACGGGCGCCCCACGCGCGTCACCAGCCGCCCGGCAACGGGTGCACTGACGGCCGACCCGACGGCGAACGGCATGAGGAGCAGCCCCGCCGAGAGCGGGGTGAAGCCGAGCGCGTCCTGGAAATGGACCGAGAGCACGAGCAGCAGACCGGTGAAGCCGGTGAAGTAGAGAGCGCCCACGACGAGACCGTTGACGTAGCCGGGCAGGGAGCGCAGCAGCGTGAGGTCGAGCAAAGGAGGGCGATCCTGGCCGACCAGCCGTCGTTCCCAGCGCACGAAAGAGTAGACGAACACCGGGACCCCGACCAGAAGCAACAGCGGTCGGCGCTGGCCGCTTTCGATGCTGACGACCGGGTAGAGCAGGCACATCACTGCCCCGCCCAAGAGCAGGGCCCCAACGATGTCGATGCGCGAATCGCCAGGTGCAGCAGTCGTTCTCTTGGGGACGAGGCGCAGGACCCCGAGGATGGCCAGCAGCCCGATGGGCACGTTCACAAGGAACAGCCAGCGCCACCCGTTCTGCTCACCCGCGGCTGCGATGATGAGGCCACCGAGCACTGGCCCGGCCGCCGAGGACACCGAGACGGTGAACCCGAACATGCCGAAGGCCCGGGCCCGCTCCGCGCCGCGGAAGAGCTGCTGGATGATCCCGGTGTTCTGCGGCGTGAGCAGCCCCGCCGTCAGGCCTTGCACGAGCCGGGCCACGATGACCAGAGCGACGTTGGGCGCCAGCCCAACCGCAGCACTGGAGACGACGAAGCCCACCAGCCCGTAGATCATCAAGCGCCGTCGCCCGTAGGCGTCGCCGAGGCGACCGCCCGCCACGAGGGTCAGGCCGAACGCGAGGGCGTAGCCGGAGACGACCCACTGGATCGTGCCGGCTGAGGTGCCGAGGCCCCGTTGCATCGAGGGAATCGCGACGTTGACGATGGACACGTCGAGCAACGACATGAAGCCGACGACCAGCGTGACCGCAAGAATCCGCCAGCGGTGCGGGTTCGGTTCGTCGTCCTGCGAGTCTGGGTCGGCTGCCGGCTCGTCCGGCCGATCCTGCGGCTGGACATCGGCCGACTTCTCACTCACCCCCCCCACACTGCCTCACCTCGTATGTCGGCGCGCGGCCAGGCGAGGAGCATCCGGCGAGCGCCACCGCGCGACGCAGGTCGGCGACATACACCTGCGGTTAATGTCAGGCGGCGAACTGACCGCCGGACAGGCGGTTGACCGTTACGTCAGGGCGGGAATGTGCTGCGTTCTAGGTCGGCCCGATGGGCACCTCCAGGTGGGCGGCGGAGGACCCGCCGGTGTGCAGGGTGACGGTGCCGCTGTCGGGTGGGTCGTACCGTGCCGGGAAATGTCCGGTGATGGGGTCAGGGTGGTGGAACCAGTGTCCTTGGATATCCAGGCATAGCTCCTCGCCGGCGCGGAACAAGGTGGCGGAGGGCAGCAGGTTCATCTCGAGGGTGACGGGGACATCGGGTTCGAGTGGCTGGCTGCTGGTGTGGGGGTGGAAGACCTGGTGGTCGCCGGCACGGGTGGAGTCGGTCGCGCGGTGTGAGGCGAGCAGGATCGCGTGGGTGACGAGGTCTTCGGAGAAGCCGTATGACCCGTGGAAAACCACTTCTCGACCGTCCCGGAACTTGCGGATCCCGGCGAACACGGCCATCTCGTCGGTGCCGTGGACGGACAGACTCAGTCGCAGCAGCATGGGGCCGACGATCTCGGTGTCCTGGTCGAAGCGGTAAGAGTAACGGGCGCGGCCGCGGCGGATATCGAACGTCTTCCGGCCGGCGGCGGATGGCGTGGGCTGCAGCGCGCCGTTGCCAGTGGATGAGCCTACGGTGGTGCGCGGTTCGGCCAGGTGCAGGGTGGTCCAGGTGGTGTCTGGTGGGGGCCATGACGCGAGGTCGCGAACAGACGTGATCGTGTCTCGGTCTGCGCGCACCTCGAGCCGCACCCGCGGCTGGTCGAGGATCCCGGTGTCTTCGCCGCTCAGGAAATGGTCGAAGAACAGGGCCTGAGCGTCCAGTCCTTCCGGGGAGTAATACACCGTCCATTTCGGGCCCCGATGGGTGTAGACCCATCTCTGTGGGGAGGAGATCCTCGCGAATGCGTCGAACGACCCCTCGGTGTGCAGGTTGTGGTCCGAGAAGCTGGCACAGATGAGAGCGGGGACCTCGATGTCTTCCAGCCGGCGGTTCAGGCTGGCCCACCAGTCGTCGAACAGCGGCCGGCCTCGAGTCTGTCGCATCAGGTCGATCGAGCCGTGGCTGCCGCGTTTGAGGTTGCCGGTCCAGATGGACCAGAAGCCGCGTTCGAGGACCCCGCCGGGCCGGGCGAACTGTCGGTAGGCGTCAGTGAACCCCTCCCACGCACAGATCGCGGCCAGGTGAGGCGGTCGGGCAGCGGCCACCGCCCACTGGACCATCGCGAGGTAGGAGACCCCGCTCATCCCGATCCGTCCGTTGCTACACTCTTGCTCGGCCAGCCATTCGACCAGGTCGTAACCGTCCCGCCCCTCCTGTTCGGTCAGGATTCCTGGGTCCCCCTCGGAGGTGCCCCAGCCGCGTAGGTCGGCGTTGACGACGGCGTACCCGCGCTCGACCCAAAAGGCCGGGTCGGGAGCCTCCCAGGTCGTCCATGCCGAGTGAGTCACCGGTCCGCTACGCATGAGGTGATATTGCAGCGGCGTCGTGAATCCACCGCGGAGACGACGCGGTCGGGGCAGCTTGTCCTTGCCATAGGGGTGCGCGCACAGAACGACGGGGTGCTCGCTGGTGTCGTCGGGCCGGAAGATGTTCACCCGCAGGTGGATACCGTCACGCATCCTGACAGCCACGTCGCGTTCGACCACGACACCGGTGTCAGGTGGTTCAGTGATGGTGATGTCCGGGCCCAGCAGACGACGCACGTCAGGCCACCAAGACCTGGTGGCCGGCCGGCGGCCGGCTTTGGATGAACCGTCTCGTGACCGAGCTGAGGTAACTGTCATACCGATCCCATGCTTTAGAGTTGTACTCCATGATGTAGAGCCAGACTCTAACGCTAGGGTGGGACGATGTCTACCCCCACCACCGAACCGGTCCAGCCGCGGCTCAGCCGGCAGAAGGAGGCCGGTCTGGCCAGCCGCGAGGAAACCCGGCGACGGCTGGTCGCCGCCGCTGGAGAGCTGTTCCTCGAGCGCGGTTACGCCGGCACCACGGTCACCGAGATCGCCGACCGGGCAGGTGTCTCCTTGCAGACCCTCTACCTGGCCGGGGGCAGCAAGCGGGCTCTCCTGCAGGCATTCGGACAGACCACCCTCAGCGGGTCACCCACAGCGTTGACCGACGGCCGTTGGGTGCCCCATCTCCAACAAGCAGCACAGGCGCACCGCCATGCCTCCGCTCCAGTCGAGCAGCTGCGAGCGATCGCCCATGTTTTCCGCGAGATCGCCGAGCGAGCCGGAACCACGTGGCGTCTCTACCGGGACGCAGCCGCCGTTGACGCCGACGCCAACGCCGACCTGGTCGAGCTCGAACGGCTGCGCCGGCTCACCTTCGTCGGTCTGCTTGCCACTGTTGACCCCAAAGCGCTGCGCGCCGGACTCTCGATGGACGACGCCGTCGACACCGCCCTCGTCGTCGCCAGCCCGAACACCTTCGAGATCCTCGTCACCTCGCGCGGCTACGACCTGGATGCGTTCGAGGGTTGGGTCGCGCGCACCCTGGTCAACGCGCTGCTGGCTGACTCCTACACCGGGACACAGACACCGGCACATCTGCACCGGCACACAGACACCGGCGAGTGACCCCTCGGGAAGCACCCCCTCAGGAAGCACCCCCTCGGGAAGCACCCCCTCGGCCCGACGCGGGCACCGCTACTCGCCAGTCACCTCAGCGGCAGAGGAGACTCCAGCCACCAGGGGGACATGTCGACCTCGACCGATGTCACCCACTTGACCCAGTGGTACCCGCGCCGCCCCGGCACCACGAGACGTACCGGCGCGCCATGTCCCGCGTCGAGTGGCAAGCCGCCCACCGCCGTGGCCAGAAGCAGGTCCTGAGTCAGCGGCAGCCGTCGCTGATATCCGGTGTCGCTCGTGACGACGACCGTGGTGCTTCCAGACCCCACCAGCCGGGCGACTCGTACACCGCTCCAGGTCTGCTCGGTCCACCACCCGCCGGTGCAGTCCAGGACCGCGGTTACCTCGTCGCGGAAGGCGTCCAGCTCCGCAAGCCGCCAGGTCCTCGTCGTACCCGCGACGGTGGTCGTCAACCGGTAGGCGTCGGTGTCGAGTGAGGGCACTGCGTCGAAGAGCCACGAGGTGGACGGGATGGCGGCGACCTCGGACGAGGCCAGCCGGAGGGAACCGGTCGCCCGCCGGCTGTCAGACCCCGTTGCCAGGTAGCCGACACCCTGCGCGACGGCGGTCGCGACGCCCGCGGCGCCCAGCACCAGCCCGGCTCTCAGCACGGCTCGGCGGGACCGGTCGATGCGTCGGACCCGAACCGGTCGCTGACGCGCGTGCACCACGGTCAGCACGGTGGCGACGATCCCCGCGGTCACATGCAGCTGCATCGTGGTGACCGCCGAGCCCTGCAGGGACAGCCCCACCACGTGAGCCAGACCGCTGAACAAGGCAACCAGGACGACCCAGACCAGTGCCACCGAGGTGGCCCGACCGGGTCGGGCGACCTTGGCGAGCCCACGCTGCACGATGGGGCGCTTCCACGGGACGAGCACGAGGATCGCCAGGGCCGCGGCGCCGTGGAAGACGGCCACCGGCCAGACGGGGGCACCGCTCCCGAACAGGAACATGAGGAAGCCCGACACCGCCGCGGTCGGGACAAGAACCGCGAGCGCAAGGTTCGCCCACCGGCCGGTCATGCCCCCACGGTAAGCGGTTTGCCGGTATGCCGGTCCGCCGGTCCGCCGGTCACGGCGGCAAACCGGTATGCCGGTCAGCGCGGCAGCAGCGTGGACTCCTGGCCGTCGACGGCGACCTGCACGTCCCGGGTGTCGTCGATGCCGGCCGGCAACGCAACGGCCGATGTGGTGGGGGAGAGGTCCATCGTGCACGGCCGGTCGTGGGCAGCGGACGTCGTGACCGTCAGGGCGTTTCCGCTCTCCGCGGTGACCGTCGTCGGGAACGCCGGGCAGCTGGAGCTGCCGAAGGTGACGACCAGGAGCTGGCCCTTGTCGCCCCACGCGACGTAGCTGTCGGTGGCTGTCGGTGTCGGTCCGGCTGTCGGTCCGGCTGTCGGTCCGGCTGTCGGTCCGGCTGTCGGGGTACCGGGTCGGAAGGTCAGGACCGTCGACGGGACGGGCACGCCTGTGGACGACGTCGTGGGTGCACTGGTCGGCGGTGGGGTGGTCGAGGTGGCCGAGATGGTCTGGCTGCTCGCCGACGTCCCGTCCGACCTGCCTGACCCTGTGCTGCTGGACCCGCATGCCGACAGCGTCACGGCCATGCTGAGCAGGCCGACGGACATTCCCGTCGAACGACCGGCCCCCGCGAGCCGACGTTGTCCCCTCACATGGCCAACCTAGGCGCCCAGCACACCAGTCTGAGGGACGTCGTGGTCCTCGTCGTACGCACCTCCGTGCGTCAGGAGGGCTGGCCGGCGACGCAACCCGGCGGAAACTCGGCGTCGGCGCCGAAATAACGGCCGGGATACCGATGATCCGCCGTCACGCGCCCGAGGCAGGTGCGGTTGGATCAGGGTATGGAGCTGAGCGCCGAGCGCAGAGAGCTCTTCGACCTGAGAGTCGAGCGTCGACGCGCAGAGCTGGTCGAGGGCCTCGAGATGCTCTATGGCCCGGAGGCCGCAGAGCCACTCGCCGACCGGCTCGTCGCGCTGGCCCTCGGTGCTCATACCGAGCGTTCCCACGACCTGCACCTGCTCGACCTGCGTCGCACGCTGAGACCAGACTGGCTGCAGCAGCCCGAGATGGTGGGCTATGCGGCCTACACCGAGCGTTTCGCCGGGGACCTGCGCGGGGTCGAGACGCGGATCCCCTACCTGCGCGAGCTGGGGGTCAACTACCTGCATCTCATGCCCCTGCTCGAGCCGCGAGACGGGGACAACGACGGTGGGTATGCCGTCCGCGACTACCGTCGGGTCCGGGCCGACCTGGGCACGGTCGACGACCTCGAGGCCACCGCCAAGACGTTGCGAGACAATGGGATCAGTCTGGTCCTCGACCTGGTTCTCAATCATGTCGCTCGCGAGCATCAGTGGGCCGAGAAGGCGCGGGCCGGAGACCCGCGGTACCGCGCCTACTTCTACACCTACCCGGACCGCACCGAGCCGGATGCCTTCGAGCGCACCCTTCCCGAGGTTTTTCCCGACTTCGCGCCGGGCAGCTTCTCCTGGGACGCGGACCTGGACAGCTGGGTGTGGACGACGTTCAACTCCTGGCAGTGGGACCTGAACTGGACCAACCCCGAGGTCCTCGTGGAGTTCGCCGAGATCGTGCTGTACCTCGCGAACCTCGGTGTCGAGGTCGTACGTCTCGACGCCATTGCCTTCTTGTGGAAGCGGCTGGGCACCAGCTGCCAGAACGAGCCGGAGGTGCACGCGATCACGCAGGTGCTGCGCACCGTCGCGCGCATCGCCTGCCCGGCGCTGGCCTTCAAGGCAGAGGCCATCGTCGGTCCGCACGACCTGGTGCAATACCTCGGAACCGGTCGACACCACGGCAAGGTGAGCGATCTGGCGTACCACAACACCCTCATGGTCCAGATCTGGTCGATGCTCGCGTCCGCGGACACCCAGCTCGCTCAGCGCGCCCTCGCGAACCTACCGACGGCGCCGTCGACGGCGTCCTGGATCACCTACGTCCGCTGCCACGACGACATCGGCTGGGCGATCAGCGACGCGGATGCCGCCGCGGTCGGGCTGAACGGATACCACCACCGAGGGTTCCTGTCCGACTGGTACTCCGGGCTCTTCCCGGGGTCGCCGGCGCAGGGGTTGGTCTTTCAGGAGAACCCGGCCGCCGGCGACCGCCGGATCAGTGGCACAGCTGCGTCGCTGACCGGTCTGGGTCGCGCCGCTTCACCCGACGACATCGACCCGGCGCTCGGCCGCTACTTCCTCGCGCACGCGATCGTCTACGGCTGGGGTGGCATCCCGGTCCTGTGGAGCGGCGACGAGCTCGGTATGCCCAACGATCCCGCCTGGGCCACCGAGCCCGGCCACGAGACCGACAACAGGTGGGCGCACCGACCGCGGCTGGACGCGCGCCACATCGACCAGCGGACCGACCTGCGCACCGTCACCGGGCGCGTGTTCACCGGCCTGGCCCACCTCGCACGGGTCCGTGCCTCCCTGCCGCACCTGCACGCCAGCATCTCCAGTGAGGTGCTTCCCGGTCAGGATCCCGGGCTGCTGGCGCTGTTGCGCAACGCACCGGCTGGACCGATGGTCTGCCTGTACAACGTGACAAACGTGTCCCGCGCCTATCCCTCGTCGATCATCGCGGGCCTCGGGCTGTCCGAGCCGTGGGACGCGGTCTCCGCCCGGTTCATCACGCCCGACGTCGACGGTCGCTACTGGCTCACCCCGTATGCGGCGTGGTGGCTGGTTCAGTCAGCTGCGAGATAGGTCCCCGGCACCCGTGACGGGCTTCCAGCGCTCATGGCTTGTGCTCCTGACATAGGCCCGAGCAGAGGAGGACAGCAGCAAGCCGCTGACCAGGACAAGCAGCAGCCCCGCGACGAGGACGGACCAGCGCAGCAGACCTGACGAGGCCAGGCAGGCGATCCCTGCGGCAACGACCATCACGGCACCGATGACGACCACCACCGCCCAGGCAACCCTGCTTCCCCGTGCCGTCGCAACGGCAGCACACCCCACCAGCAGCGAGACCACGACGGTGACGCTGCCGACCACCACCAGCACCAGCCCCGGGTCGGTGTCCATTCCGATCGGCCCACCGCTGTCCCCCTGGTTCACCGCGAAGAGCAGCACCGGCAGCCTGGCCAGATCGTTGTCCCGTAGGACCACGGCGGCGACGCCGACAGCCAGCAGTGCCACCGCCCCGAGCAGGAGCAGAACAACGGCACTGACGACGGTTCGTGGCCGCGACGATCGCATGGCACCTCCTGGATCCACCATCTCCCATTCTAGTGGTCCGTCTCATCATTGATTAACTACTTCCTCGAGTTTGCGGCGGGCGCGGGTGACCTTGGCCAGGATCGACTCGGCGGTCGCGGTCCACACGAACGGGGCGGGGTCATCGTTGTTGGCCTGCAGGTAGTCCTCGATCGCGGCGATCAGGTCAGGCACCGAGTTGAAACTGCCTCGACGCAGCGCCTTGCCGTCCAGGTCACGGAACCACCGTTCGACCTGGTTCAGCCAGGACGAGGAGGTCGGGATGAAGTGCAGGTGGAACCTCTGGTGCCGACCCAGCCAGCGCCTCACGTCAGCGTGCTTGTGCGTGCCGTAGTTGTCCAGGATCACGTGGATCGCCTGGCCCTGGGGCACTTCGGTGTCGATGACCGCCAGGAACTTGAGAAACTCGTCGTGCCGGTGCCGGTCGAAGCAGCGCCCCGTGACCTGCCCGGTGAGCACGTTCAGGGCGGCGAACAGCGTGGTCGTGCCGTTGCGATTGTAGTCGTGGGTCATCGTCGCACCACGACCCTTGACCATCGGCAGCGAAGGCTGGGTACGGTCCAACGCCTGCACCTGAGACTTCTCGTCCACGCACAGCACCACCGCCTTCTCCGGCGGGTCCAGGTAGAGCCCGACCACGTCAGTCAGCTTCTCCTCGAAGGCCGGGTCGTTCGAGACCTTGAACGTGTCGAGGCGGTGTGGCTTGATCCCGAGGTCGTGCCAGACCCGTTGCACCGTAGAGGAACTCACCCCGGCGTGCTTGGCCATCATGCGACACGACCAATGCGTCTGACCCTTCGGCGTGGTGTGCAACGTGTCGTGCACGATCGCGCGGACCTGCTCCTGGGTGATGCTCTCCTTGCGCCCGCGTCCCGCCCGGACCTGACCCAGCTTCGCCAGCCCCTCCTGTTCGAACCGCTCACGCCAGGACCGCACCGTCACCGGCGTCACCCCGACCTGCGCCGAGATCCGTGTGTTGGCAACCCCATCCGCCGCCAGCAGCAACGCCTTGGCGCGCTGCACCTGCCGATGCGCCGCGGACTGGGACCGGGACAACTGCTCCAAGGTGGCCCGCTGACTCTCTGACATCGGCAACGGCGGGGCCGCGGGTGCGCTCATACGACAAGAATACCAGCAATACCGCTAGTTATTTACGGGACACACCACTAGGGATCGGCGCGTCTGCGACTGCGAGCCGGCTCCGCTCCAGCGGGTCCGAGCAGTCCCCGCTCCAGCGGGTCCGGGCGGTCTGCGCTCACGCGGGTCCTGGTCGGGTCGGCCGTCGACACAGCACGGGCCCCCGTGTCACCAGGCGGCCGGTCGGCTTGTCAGCCAATGACCGGCCCGGAGCACCGACACCACCTCGAGCCCGTCGTCCACGACGAGGACATCCGCGCGCGCCCCTGCGGTGAGCTCTCCGGCGCCGGTCAGAGCCAACGACCTGGCCGGCGTGCGCGTGGCGGCCGCGACGGCGTCAACGAGAGAAACGCCCACATCGCGCACGCACCAACGAACCACGTCGAGCAGGGTGGCGACGCCGCCTGCGATGGCACCACCTTCGACGAGGCGGGCGGTGCGGTCGGCGACCACGACGGCACGACCACCGAGGGTGTAGCTGCCGTCCGGCATACCCGAGGCCGCCATCGCATCGGTGACCAGGCAGATGGCCTGCGGGCCGACCACGTCGAACAGCATTCGGACGGTCCCGGCAGCCAGGTGAACTCCGTCACCCACGACCTCGAGCACGGCGTCCCCCCGACCCGCCTGCCCGATCGCCGCCGCGACGGGACCAGGGGAGCGGTGGTGGATCGACGGCATCCCGTTGAAGACGTGCGTGACCAGCGGGCGGCCGCCCCGCGGAGCCAGCCCGCGCACGCGGCGCAGAGCGGCCCAAGCCGTGTCGGCGTCGGCGTCGGTGTGACCGATCGAGGCGACGATGCCGTGACGGGCCAACTGGGCGGGCAGCGCCTCCGCTCCCGGCCGCTCGGGCGCGAACGTCATCTGCAGCAGTGCGTCGCCCGCTCCCGCTGCCGACGCCGCTGCCGACAGGGCCTCGACCAGCCCGGGGTCGGGGTCCGAGAGCGCCCCAGGGTCCTGGGCGCCTCGTCGCTCGTAGGACAAGAACGGGCCTTCGAGGTGGATGCCGGCGACGTCACCGGTCGCGACCAGGGCCGCACAGGTGGACACGCCGTCGACGAGCACGCCCGGCGCCGCCGAGACCAGGCTTGCCACGACCGAGGTCGTGCCAGACCGATGGTGGTGGGTCGCCGCCGTCGTCGCGGCGGCTGCGTCGGGGCCGAACTCACCCCCTGCTCCGCCGTGACAGTGCACGTCCACCAGGCCCGGCAGGAGCGTCAGGCCGCCAGGCCAGCTATCGGGCCGAGGCAGGGCGGCGTGATCGGTGCTCAGGTCAGAGCGGCGACCGGCCCAGGCGACGCGCTCACCGTCGACGACGACCGCTCCGTCGGTGACCACTCCATCCGCCGTGACGACCCGACCGGTGAGCAACATCGTCGATCCGTCCACGGGCGCCATCCTCTCGTGCCGGGCTGCCCGACCGGTAGCAGGGCGTACCGCCGTGGGCGGGAGCGAGACGTCGACCACAGGCACCCGACGGTTCGTGCGTGACCGGACGTCCTCATACCGCTCCGCCTATGGTGGACGGCATGGCCGACGCGCAGACCCTGCCCGAGGATGAGGTCGCGCGCATCTGTGCGGACCTGATCCGCATCGAGTCGACGAACTTCGGCGACGGCTCCGGTCCGGGTGAACGGGCGGCTGCCGAGTACGTCATGAGCCAGCTGTGCGAGGTCGGGCTGGAGCCCGAGATCCTCGAGAGCGCCCCCGGTCGAGCCAGCGTGATGGTCCGGATCGAGGGGGAGAACCCGTCGCTGCCCGGCCTCGCTGTGCACGGCCACCTCGACGTGGTCCCGGCGAACGCGGCCGACTGGCAGGTCGACCCTTTCGCCGCAGAGCAGCGGGACGGCTGCATCTGGGGGCGCGGCGCCGTCGACATGAAGGACATGGACGCGATGATCATCGCGAACGTCCGCCAGCTCGCCACTAGTGGTGAGAAACCCTCCCGCACCACGACGTTCGTCTTCTTTGCCGACGAGGAGGCCGGGGGCACCCAGGGCAGCCACTGGGTTGTCGACCATCATCCGGAGTGGTTCGAGGGGGTGACCGAGGCCATCTCGGAGGTGGGGGGATTCAGCGTCACCGTGCCGCGCGCTGCGACGGGGGAGCCCACTCGCGCCTACTTCCTGCAGACCGCCGAGAAGGGGATCGCCTGGCTGAGACTGCACGCCCGCGGGCGGGCCGGCCACGGCTCGGTTCCAAACGATGCCAACGCGGTCGTCTGGCTCGCCGAGGCGGTCACCCGCATCGCGGCATACCCGTGGCCCCGCGAGTACATCCCCTCGGTGCGGGCGCTGCTGGACGGCGTCACAGAGCTGACCGGTACCCCTTGGACGCCCGAGGACCCGATGTCGGTGCTGCGACACATCGGCGGCGCGGCGGGCTTCGTCATGGGGACGCTCTCGGACACGGCCAACTTCACCATGCTCGACGCGGGGTACAAGCACAACGTCATCCCGCAGTCCGCGTCCGCCTCGCTCGACTGCCGCTTCCTGCCGGGTCACGAGGACGAGCTGATGAACCGGATCCGCGAGCTCGCGGGGGAGCACGTCGAGGTGGAGGTGCTGCACCGCGACATCGCCCTGGACGCGCCTGTCACTGGTGACCTCCTCTCAGCGATGACCCGGTCGCTGCTCGCCGAGGACCCCGACGCCAGCGTCCTGCCCTACTGTCTTTCGGGGGGGACGGACAACAAGGCCTTGAGCCTGTTGGGGATCACCGGCTACGGGTTCGCGCCGCTGCGGTTACCGGCCGACCTGGAGTTCGCCCCGATGTTCCACGGGATCGACGAGCGGGTGCCGGTGGAGTCGCTGCGGTTCGGTACGCGGGTGCTGGGCCACTTCCTGCGGCAGGCCTGAGCGACGGGCCTCACATCGGGCCCACGGTTGCTCAGGCGGTGCGTTTGACCCGGATGATCCTGCGTCGCAGCCACGCCCGCCGACGGCCCCCCTCGTAGACCACCGAGCGCGCCAGCTCCCAGTGGTCGTATTCGGCACGCTCACCCAGGGCACGGCGGACGTCGGCTCGGGAAACCTCGCGTCCGAACGTCAAGACCAGGTGCTCGTACTCGATCATCGGGACCCATTCTCACCCACGTGTCGGTCGAATCCCACGTTTGGGTGGCCGTCGGGTGGGGAGTCGCAGGACGGCCGCGCCGGTGAGTCTGGCTGCCGGGGTGGTCAGCGCGGTCAGGGCGGTCAGGGCCAGCCCGCTGCCGGTGGGTCGCAACGCGCCGTCGTGGTCGACTGTTGCGACCACGACCGGCCGCTCCCCCACCACAGCAGCGGTCCCACTCCCTCGGAACCTCCGCCGGCGACCACTCACTCCCGAGAATCGCTTGGCTAGGCCAAGACGCAGCCGATACCCAGCCGATACGGTGCACTCATGAGTGACGACCCGCGTGCCGCGCTGACCATCCTGGTGGCCGCCTTCGAACGTCACCTCGACGTCGCAACTGTCCGTCAGGACCCGGACGACGAGGCGGTGGCCGCCGCGGCGCACGACCTTGCCGAGGCCTTCGACGACTTCGACGAGGCGCTGTTCCAGGCCACCGGTGTCGCGACGCCCCTCGCGATCTATGACGGTCCGTTCGACGACGACGACGAGGACGACGAGGACGACGAGGACGACGAGGACGACGAGGACGACGAGGACGACGAGGACGACGACGACGAGGACGACGACGAGGACGACGAGGCGGCCACGGTCGTGGGTGGCGTGCTCGATGACGACGTGGACGACGACCTCGAAGACGAAGACGACCTCGACGACGAGTTCGACGACGACGAGGACGACGAGGACGACGAGGACGACGAGGACGACGAGGACGACGAGGACGACGAGGACGACGACGACGACGACGACGACGACGACGACGACCAGACGGACCGCGGTGGCGGCGCGGCCGGGGGCAGCCCCGTCTTCAGTCGCTGACCTCCTCCAGCGCCTCCACCAGGGCCTGGGGGAGCTCGAGGTCCTCGCTCGCCAGCGCGGCTCGCAGCTGGGCGAGAGTCCTTGCCCCGACGATAGGGGCCGTCACGCCGGGCCGGTCGCGGACCCACGCCAGCGCGACCTCGGCCGGGGTCACCCCCAGGCCAGCGGCTGCGGCGCACACGGCGTCGGCGATCGACAGGTTGCGCTCGGTCAGGTAGTCCGCGAACGAGGCACGGTGTTGGCTCAAGGTCGCCCGTGAACCGCTCGGGACGCCCGACCGGTACTTGCCCGTCAGGACGCCGCCCCCGAGCGGTGCCCATGGCAGCAGTCCGAACCCCAGCGAGCGAGCCGCGGGCACCACCTCGTCCTCCGGGTCGCGGCGCAGCAGCGAGTACTCGATCTCATTGGCTATCAACGGGATACGAGCGCTTTCGAGCAGCGAGAACGCCCGTGCACTCTGCCATCCCGAGTAGTTCGAGACACCCACATATCGCGTCCGACCCGAGCTGACCGCATAGGCCAATGCCGACATCGTCTCCTCCAGCGACGTGTCGTCGTCCCACAGGTGCACGAGCCACACGTCGAGGTGGTCGGTGCCGAGGTGATGCAGTGACTGGTCGAGCTGGTCGAGGAGCGCGCCCCGCGAGGTGTCCTCCACCCGTTCCTCGCCACGCCGGGTGATCCCTGCCTTGGTGCAGATCGTCACCTCCTCGCGCGCAACGACGTCCCCGACCAGACGGCCGAGCATCCGCTCCGCGGTCCCGACGCCGTAGGCGTGAGCGGTGTCGAGCAGCGAGCCACCTGCCTCGACATAGGCGACGAGGAGGTCGCGGCAGGTCTCCTCATCGATCACCGTGCCCCAGGTGAAGGTCCCGAGGCCGAGCCGCGACACGCGCAGGCCCGAGTCGCCCAGCCGCCGTCGACGCATGCGCCCCACGGTAGTGTCCGCGCTACCCGAGCACAGGACCCGGGACGAGATGGATACCCTGCGGCCCATGCAGCTTGGTCTCAACCTCGGGTACTGGGGCGCCGGCAACGACGCCGACAACCTCGCCTTGGCGGTCGAGGCCGACCGCCTCGGCTACGACGTGGCCTGGGTGGCCGAGGCATACGGGTCCGACGCCCCGAGCGTGCTGTCCTGGGTGGGCGCCTTGACGACACAGGTCGACCTCGGGGCGGCGGTGATGCAGATCCCCGCGCGCACTCCGGCGATGACCGCGATGACGGCGGCCACCATCGACGCCTTGTCCGGCGGCCGGTTCCGACTCGGCCTGGGTGTCTCAGGTCCACAGGTGAGTGAAGGGTGGCACGGGGTACGGTTTGCCGCTCCCCTCGGACGCACCCGCGAGTACGTCGACATCGTGCGGATGGCCCTCGCGCGCAAAAACGTCGAGTATGCCGGTGAGCACTTCACGCTGCCCCTGCCCCACGGGCCCGGCAAGGCGCTCCGGCTGACCGTGCACCCGGTCCGGGACACGGTGCCGGTCTACCTCGCCGCGGTCGGCCCCAAGAACCTCGAGCTGGCCGGCGAGATCGCGGACGGCTGGTTGGCCATCTTCTTCAGTCCCGAGCACGGCGCCGATCTGCTGGACTCGGTGCGAACCGGCGCGGACCGGGCCGGCCGAGGATCGGCGCAGGACCGCCTGGCGGGCTTCGACGTGGTGGCGACCGTGCCGGTCGTCCTCGACGACGACGTGACGCGAGCCGCGGCCAGCGTGGCTCCTTACGCCGCCCTGTACATCGGGGGAATGGGCTCGCGGAAACAGAACTTCTACAACCAGCTGGCGTGCCGGATGGGCTTCGAGGACGCGGCCCGCGAGATCCAGGACCTCTATCTGGACCACAAGCCGCGCGAAGCTGCCGCGGTCGTCCCCTTCGACTTCCTGGACTCTACCGCCCTGCTCGGGCCGCGCGAGCGCGTGAAGGAACGTCTCATCCGGTATGCGGACGCCGGCGTCACCACCCTCAGCATCTCGACGACCGCACCGACACTCGCGGCGCGCCTTCTCGTGGTGCGCACCATGGCCGAGCTGATGGGCGAGACTGGCCTGCGCCCTTAGCCCGCCCTCAGCCCGCCTCCAGCCCGCCCTCAGCCCGCCCTCAGCCCGCCCGACCCGAAGGCACCAGCATCGCGATGTCAGACCTCAGCTATCCCGCGGCCATGATCCTCGGCGTCGTCGAGGGGCTCACCGAGTTCCTGCCGGTGTCCTCGACCGGCCACCTGACGATCACCGAGAAGCTGCTCGGCCTGCGGGTAGACGCCCCGGACGTGACGGCGTATACGGCGATCATTCAGCTGGGTGCGATCGCCGCGACGATCGTGTACTTCTTCCGGGACATCGTGCGGTTGGCGGTTGCCTGGTTCCATGGGCTGACCGACGCACGTGCGCGCACCCATCACGACTACTCCCTCGCCTGGGCGGTCATCGTCGGCTCCCTCCCGGTCGCGATCGTCGGGTTCGCGTTGAGGAAGGTCATTGCGGGGCCGCTGCGCACCCTCTGGGTCGTGGCGGGGGCGCTGCTGCTGTGGAGCGTGGTGATGTACCTCGCTGAGAGCCGGCACGCTCGCATCCTCGCCACCAAGGGCGAGCGCGGCGAGGGCAGCGTGACGATTCGGGACGGGCTGGTCATCGGGTTGGTCCAGTGCTTCTCGCTGGTCCCCGGGGTCTCGCGTTCGGGCGCGACCATCTCGGCCGGCCTGTTCCGGGGGATCGACCGGGTGACGGCCACCCGGTTGTCGTTCTTCCTCGCCATCCCCGCCTTGACCGCGGCCGGCCTCTACGAAGCTGCCACCACCGACCTCGGCAACCTCGGCAAAGGGCAGATGGGCGTAGGGGTCGTCGTGGCGTTCGCGGTCGCCTACGGGTCCATCGCCTGGCTCTTGAGGTTCGTCGCGTCGAACACGCTCAAGCCCTTCGTGTGGTACCGGGTGGCGCTGGCCGTGGTGCTCATCGGGGTACTCCTGTCCGGATCATTGACCGCAACCTGACCGACCCGACCTGACCCGACCCTCAGAGCCAGCCAGAACGTTTGAACGCGCGGAACAGTCCGAGGCACGTCCCGATCATGATGGCCAGGACGACGAAGTACCCGTAGTACAACTCGGTGCCACCGATATTCAACGAGACCTCGAGCTCGGGAATCCAGTGGAAGTTCATCCCGTAGATCCCCGCGATCATCGTCGGTACGGCGGCGATGGCGACCCAGGCGGAGATCTTGCGCATGTCGTCGTTCTGCTGCACCGAGATCTGGGCCAGGTGCGCATTGAGGATGTCGGAAAGCAGCCGGTCGTAGGACTCGACGTGGTCGTTGACCTTGAGCAGGTGGTCCTGCACGTCCCGGAAGAACGCGAGCACCTCGCTGCCGTCGATCTTCTCGCCCCCGGTCCCCACATCGCCGAGCTCGCCCTGGTCGCGGTCACCATAGCGCTGCTGTCGCTCGATGAACGACCTGCTCGGTGGCATGAAGATGTGGAGCATCGCCTCCGCCAACGGCTGAGAGGCACGCCTGACCTCGAGCACCTCGCGCTTGAGCCGGTAGATCGCGCTCGCGTCGACGTCTCGCGCACCGCTGAACACGGCCTGCTCAATTCTCTCCAGGTCCTCGTGGATCTCGGCGTCGACGAGGGTGTAGTTGTCGACCACCGAGTCCATGATGGCGTGGAGAACCGCCGCCGGCCCCAGGCTGAGATGCTCGGCGTTCTCCTCCATGCGGTGGCGTACGCCGGCCAGTGGGTTTGCCTCGCCGCGTCGTACTGTGACGACGAAGCGGTCGCCCAGGAACACCATCACCTCGCCGGTCTCGACATCGGACGTCTCCTCGACATAACGAAGCGTCTTCAGAACCGCGAGCAGGCTGCCCTCATAGTGCTCGATCTTGGCGCGCTGGTCACCGCTGACCGCGTCCTCGACAGCGAGCGGATGGAGCTGCAGCTCGTCGTTGACGAGCGCGAACTCCGCATCCGTCGGGTCCTTGAGCCCGATCCAGAGGAACCCGTTGTCCTCCCGTCGCAGTCGGTCGAGCTCCTCACTGAGGTCGTGGCAGACGATCCGGTGGCCCTCGCGGTAGATGGCCTGGTCAACGATCACGATGGATACTTCACCACGTCGGCCCGTGCTCTGGGCAGGTGTCCGGCCACCTAGAGTGTGGGCGTGCCGACCGTCCTGCTCATCCGTCATGGCAGGACGACCGCCAACACCTCCGGGGTCCTTGCCGGTTGGACACCCGGAGTGGGGCTGGACGACGTCGGCTGGAACCAGGTCGCCGCGCTCGGCGAGCGTCTCACCACGGCCGCTGTCCCGGTGGTCCGCGTGGTGTCCTCGCCCTTGCAGCGCTGCCAGGAGACGGCCAGGGCCGTTGCTCTAAAGGCGGCGATGGGCATACCGGTCGAGCTGGACGACCGGCTCGGAGAGGCGAAGTACGGCGTCTGGACGGGGCGCAAGCTGGCCGACCTCGCCAAGGAGGACCTCTGGCGGGTGGTGCAGGACCAGCCGTCGGCCGTGCGCTTCCCCGATGGGGACGAGTTCCCCGGAGAGTCGATGGCCGGGATGCAGGCGCGGGCGCTCGAGGCGGTTCGGGCCATCGACGCGGCGGTCGAGGCCGAGCACGGTGCCCGGGCGATCTGGGTGGCCGTCTCGCATGGTGACGTCATCAAGGCGATCGTTGCTGACGCGGCGGGTGCACACCTCGACCAGTTCCAGCGGATCCAGGTCGACCCCGCCTCGGTGTCCGCCGTGCGGTATACCGCGCGCCGCCCGTTCCTGTTGCGCACGAACGATACCGGGGGAGACCTGGCCTCGCTGGTGCCGCCCCCGCCGAAGGACGACGAGCCGGGCAGCCAGGGGGAGGGCGACGCAGACGTGGGCGGCGGAGCGGGCGCGACGGCGGGGCCGGAGAGCGAGCGGGAGCCCGTTCGCGGGTCCGACGAGGTCGGTTAGGGTCGGTGTATGCCTGTGCACGACTTCGACCCGCCCGACCGGTTCGTCGTGGGCACGGTCGGCCCTCCGGGTCAGCGGGTGTTCTTCCTGCAGGCCGCAACGGGCCGTCGGCTGGTTTCGGTCTCGTGTGAGAAGGAGCAGGTCTCGGTGCTCGCCGAGCGGGTCGACGACGTGCTGGACGAGTTCGCCGACGACACGGACCTGACCCGGACGACGCCTAACCCCGACGACAACGACCCGCTCGCGACGCCGATCGAGGACGAGTTCCGCGTCGCAACCCTGTCGCTCGCGTGGGATCCGAACCGTGCCGTCATCGTCATCGAGGCGTTCGACTCCGACATCCTGGAGCCCGCCGAGGACGACGAGGAGACCGAGGCCTCCGCGGAGCTGCTCGCGTCGAAGGCGTCGCGATCCTCCGTACGCGTGGTGCTCAGTCCGCTGCAGGCCCGATCCTTCGTACGCCGCACGAGGGCGCTCGTGTCTGCTGGCCGTCCGCCGTGCCCGTTCTGCGGAGGACCGCTCGACCCGGCCGGTCACGTCTGCCCCCGGTCCAACGGATACAAGCGCTGACGGGGCGCCTGTGAGGCACCGGTCGTGAACGGACCTCGCTCTGTCACCGAGGTTGCCGTGGTCGTGGAGGCCCTGACGCTCGGCGACCTCGAGGTCGTCGGCCAGATCACGGAGTCGTCCAACATCGCGCTGCTCTGCGAGGTGACCGGCGAAGCCGCGACGCCGGCGGCGGACCTGACCGGATCCCCGGTCCACGTGATCTACAAACCGGTTCGCGGGGAGCGACCGCTCTGGGACTTCCCGGACGGCACCTTGGCTGGGCGCGAGGTGGCCGCGTTCGAGGTGTCCAGGGCCGGTGGCTGGGACGTGGTCCCACCGACCGTGCTACGCGAAGGCGCCCTCGGCACCGGGTCGGTCCAGCTGTGGATCGGAGACCCCTTCGCGCCGAGCAACGACGGCCGTCCGGTCGACATCTGCTCGCCACGCCAGGTGCCGAAGGGCTGGCTGTCGGTGGTCGACGGGGAGATCAGCGGTGGACGTGCGGTGAGCGTCGTCCACGAGAACCGCGACGACGTGCGCGACGTCGCCGTCCTCGACGCGGTCGTCAACAACGGCGACCGCAAGGGGTCCCATCTGGTGCGGGACGAGCGCGGTGCGCTGTGGGGTTTCGACCACGGGGTGAGCTTCAGTGCCGAGCCCAAGCTGCGGACGGTGTTGTGGGGGTGGGCGGGAGACCGGTTGCGGGACGTCGACCTCGCCCGGCTCGAACGAGTCCGAGGCCAGCTCGACGACCCTTCGTCGTCGCTGGCCACCTCGCTGTCTGCGTTGCTCACCCGTCAGGACCGGCGCGCCCTGTCCGGCCGGGTGGGATCGCTGCTGCGGTCCGGGCGACACCCGCGCCCACGAGGTGGTTGGCCCGCCATCCCGTGGCCGGCTCTGTGACGCCCTGATCTAGGCTCACTCTCCGTGATCTCGTGGCCCTCGCCGTTCCTGCCCGCGGTTCCGGGGACAGGAGCGCCGCTGCGCCTGTACGACACCGCCTCGGGCGAGGTCCGGATCGTCGGCCGGGACCGGAAGGTCGGGCTGTACGTCTGTGGGATCACCCCGTACGACGCCACTCACATCGGTCATGCGGCGACCTACGTCACCTTCGACCTCGTGGGTCGGGCGCTGCGCGACGCCGGGCACGACGTCACGTATGTGCAGAACGTCACCGACGTCGACGACCCACTGCTCGAACGTGCCGAGCGTGACGGGATCGCCTGGCAGGACCTCGCGGCCGAGGAGACGGCGCTGTTCCGCGAGGACATGACCGCCCTGCAGGTGATCGGCCCGGACCATTTCGTGGGTGCGGTCGAGACGATCCCCCGGATCGTCACCGCGGTCGAGAAGCTCGAGGCGGGTGGCGCGGCATACCGGGTCCCGGTCGGCGACATCGGCGACATCGGCGACATCGGCGACATCGGCGACGAGTCTGTCGCTCCCGGGGGAGCCGTGCGGACCGCGAGGACCGACGGCGTCTCCGGGGGAGAGGACGTGTACTTCGACGTCGCCTCGCGTCCCGACTTCGGCGCCGTCTCCCACCTCGGGCGAGCCGAGATGCTCGCCCTGTTCGCCGAACGCGGTGGGGACCCCGAACGGCCCGGCAAGCGGGACGCGCTCGACCCGCTTTTGTGGCGGGCGGTCCGCGACGGGGAACCGTCGTGGCCCGGGGGGACGCTGGGGGACGGGCGGCCCGGGTGGCACGTCGAGTGCGCGACCATCGCCGTCGACCAGCTGGGGGTGCCGTTCGACCTTCAGGGCGGGGGGACCGACCTGGTCTTCCCGCACCACGAGATGACCGCCCTGCACGGTGAGGCCCTCACCGGCCAGCAGCCGTTCGCCCGGGCGTACGCGCACCAGGCGATGGTCGGGCTCGACGGCGCCAAGATGAGCAAGTCGAAGGGGAACCTGGTGTTCGTCTCGGCGCTGCGCGCCCAGGGCGTCGACCCCATGGCGATCCGGCTGGCTCTGCTGGCCCACCACTATCGGACTCCCTGGGACTGGACCGACACCGTGCTCGCCGAGGCACAGGCCCGCCTGGCACGCTGGCGAGAGGGGTTGTCCACCAACGGAGGCCCCGACGCCGAGTCGACCGTCGCGACGGTACGCGCCCGGCTGGCCGATGACCTCGACTCGCCCGGGGCCCTGGCCGCGATCGACGCCTGGGTCGTACGCTCGCTGACCGAGGGTGGCGACGTCGAGGGCGCCCCGGGGATTGTGGGCCGCACCGCGGATGCGTTGCTGGGCGTGCGCGTCTAACGCGAGGGCTGACTGGTCGCGACGGTCTCAACGACCATTCGGGGGGTCGTCCCCGAGGCGGCGCAGGTACTTCTCGAACTCCTGGGCGATCGCGGCTCCACTCGCCTCGGGCAGGTCGGCGGTGTCGGTCGCCTCCTCCAGTGACTGGACGTACTCGGCCACCTCGTCGTCCGACTCCGCGAGCTCGTTGACGCCCCGTTCCCACGCGCGGGCCGTCTCGGGCAGGTCACCCAGCGGGATGGTGATCCCGAAGAGCGACTCGAGCTTGCCGATCAGGCCGAGAGTGGCCTTGGGTGAGGGGGAGCCGCCGGCATAGTGCGGGACGGCGGCCCAGCAGCTCAGAGCCGGCAGGCCCGTGCGTCCGGCGGCGTCGGACAGGACTCCGACGATCCCGGTCAGGCCCTCATAGCTGCTCGACTCTGCGTCGTAACGGTGGATGACCTCCACCGAGTCGGAGGTCGCCGTCACAGGAATAGGGCGAGTGTGCGGCACATCGGCGAGAAGGGCGCCGAGGGTGACGAAGGTCGACACCCCGACTCGTTCGGCGAACTCGAGCAGCTCGATCGTGAACGCGCGCCACCGAGTCGATGGCTCGATGCCCTCGACGAGGACGACGTCGCGGTCGAAACCGGTGTCGCGCGCGACCAGCAGGCGGGTCGTGGGCCAGATCACCCGTCGTTGGCCCTCGTCGAGGACGACCTTGGGGCGGTTCACCTGGAAGTCGTAGTAGTCCTCGGGATCGAGTGCCGCCACGGCTTCGGCCTGCCAGATCTCGGCGAGGTGCTCGATCGCGGCCGACGCCGCCTCACCAGCGTCGTTCCACCCTTCGAACGCCGCGATCAGGATCGGGTCGTGTAGCGGGGCGACGTCCTCGAACTCCAGCACGAGCACCTCCTCGTTTCACGGCGGGCCCGAGATGGGTCTGCACCTGGGTCTGTTTGCCTCGGCCTACATCTGCCGAGCGGCGAAAGCTCAACCATCCACGACCACCCTATGCCGGGCTCGTCCGTGGTCCCAGTCGCTGCCAGTCGCTGCCAGGCGCTGGTCGTCAATGCCCGGCGCTGGTGGTCGCTGGGATTCATCGCGCGAGGGTTGAGACACGCGGTCGGTCCGCAGCACCGACGACACCTACACTCGAATATCGTGACCGCCTCCGCTGCCGTCAGTCGCGCCCGGGCGGCCGGGTTGCCCGCAGCGGTGCTCTGGGACATGGACGGCACGCTCATCGACAGCGAGCCTTACTGGATCGCCGAGGAGCATGACCTCGTCGAGTCGTTCGGTGGACAGTGGACCGACGAGCACGCGCTCGCCCTGGTGGGAAACCCGCTCGAGGTCTCAGCCCAGTACATCCTCGACCACTCGCCCGTCCGGGCCACGGTCAAGGAGGTCGTCGACACGCTCATGCACGGGGTCATGCGCCGGATCACTGCTGACGTGCCGTGGCGCCCCGGTGCCCTCGAGCTGCTCACCGAGCTGCACGCCGCCGGTGTGCCGAACGCCCTGGTCACCATGTCGTGGAAACCGTTCGCCGACCTCGTGGTGGGGCTGGTCCCTCCCGGGACGTTCGACATCGTGGTCACGGGGGACGCCGTGGACCATGGAAAACCACACCCCGAGCCGTACCTCACCGCGGCGCGGCTCCTCGGGGTCGACGCCGTGGACTGTGTTGCCATCGAAGACTCCCCGGCCGGTGTGGGCTCCGCCGTCGCCGCTGGGGTCCCGACCATCGCCGTCCCCCATGTGGTGCCCGTGCCCCGGCGCCCCGGCGCCATCCAGGTGCCCAGCCTGCGCGGTATCGGGCCGACGGATCTGATGATCTTGGTGGGTGCGCTGCACCGGGTTTCGCCAACCGGTCCTGCACCCTCGACCGGGCTCACAGGTTTGTAGACAATTCGGACAGTCAACCGGGGAAAACCGGCAGTTATGTGAGTTCGGTGGGCAGCATCGAGTGGGCCTTCACCGGACCAGGACTCATCGGGTCGGGCAGGTCATTCGTCGGCGGGGGAGACCCGGCCGGTCTCGGCCGGGTCGACGGCCAACAGCGTGGCGGCCTCGGGCAGCGGCGGTGGGGTGCCGCCCCAGGCTGGGCAGATCGCGCGGTGGTCGCACCAGTCGCACAGCCGTGACGGGGAGGGCCGCCAGTCACCGGTGGCGGCCGCCCGCTCGATGGCGGTCCACAACGCCTTGACCTTGCGCTCCGTGGCAAGCAGGTCGGACTCGTCTGGGGAGTAGCGCAGCACCTCGCGGTTGCCGAGGTAGACCAGCTGCAAGAGCTGGGGGATGACACCGCGGGTGCGCCAGAGCACGAGCGCATAGAACCGCATCTGGAACAGCGCCTTGGTCTCGAAGTGCTCGGACGGCGAGCGACCGGTCTTGTAGTCGACCACCCGCATCGCGCCGTTGGGGGCGACGTCGAGGCGGTCGACGTACCCACGCAGCGTCAGGCCCCCGATATCGGCCTCGACGTAGAGCTCGCGCTCGGCGGGCTCGAGGCGGGTCGGGTCCTCCAGGGTGAACCAGGTAGCAACCAAGCGGGCCGCGTCGTCGAACCACGAGGCGCGACTGCGGCCGGTGGCGGCGACCACCTCGACCTCCACCTCGGCCTCCACCTCGACCTCCACCTCGACCTCCACCTCGACCTCCACCTCGGCGACTAACTGGGCCTCGACCTCGGCCTCCATGTCGGTGTGGACGTCAGTGTCCGCCGGTTGATCGACGAGGAGATCGACGAGCAGATCCGGGTCGGGATCCGTGGCGGTGTCGCTGTCTGAACCCTCGTCGGCCCGGACCAGGGCGGCCAGCTCGGGTTCGGCCTCCACAAGCCGGGCCCACTCCGGCGCGAGCAGCTGGACAGCACGCTCCGGTGTGCGTTCGTCTGCAGGCAGGTCGAAAAGCCGTTCGAGGACCGCGTGGACCAACGTCCCGCGAGCCGCAGCGGGCGAGGGAGGCGACGGAAGCCGGTCGATGACGCGGAACCGGTAGAGCAGCGGGCACGACATGAAGTCGGCCGCCCGGCTCGGCGAGAGCGTCCGCGACCGACCCGGCAGGGGCTCCCGCGGGGGTGCGGACGGGGCGGCAACGCTCATACTGACGACTGTATGCGGACCGGCCGACAGTCCCTGCGGCCGCGCACAGGCTCGCCGTAGGCGCCGGGTAGGCGCCGGGTGGGCGCCGGGTGGGCGCCGGGTGGGCGCCGGGTGGGCGCCGAGTGGGCGCGGGTTGAACTCCCCCCAGAACTGCCTCGTGTGCGGTTGTTGCGCTAGTCCAGAGCTAGTCCAGAGCTAGTCCTCCGCCTGGTAGCCGAGGTTGGGTCCGAGCCAGCGCTCGGCCTCGCGCAGGGTCCAGCCCTTGCGGACCGCGTAGTCCTCGACCTGGTCGCGACCGAGGCGGCCGACCACGAAGTACTGCGACTGTGGGTGCGAGAAGTACCAGCCGCTGACCGCTGCCCCCGGCCACATCGCCATCGACTCGGTCAGCGAGATCCCGACGCGGTCCTCGACGTCGAGCAACGACCACAGGGCGAGCTTCTCGGTGTGGTCCGGGCAAGCGGGATAACCCGGTGCCGGCCGGATCCCGACGTATCTCTCGGCCAGGAGGTCGTCACCGGTGAGGTGCTCGTTGGGGGCGTACCCCCAGATGTCGCGGCGGACCCGCTCGTGCAGCCGCTCGGCGAACGCCTCCGCCAGCCGGTCGGCGAGCGACTCCAGCAGGATCGCGTTGTAGTCGTCGACCTGTCCCTTGAACTCGGCCACCTTCTCGGCGACGCCGTGTCCTGAGGTCACCGCGAACGCGCCGACATGGTCGCGCAGGCCGGTCTCCTTGGGGGCGACGAAGTCCGACATCGCCCGGTTGGGCACACCCTCTCGATGCTGGCCCTGCTGCCGCAGGGTGAACAGCGTCGTCGCGAGCCTCGAGCGCGTCTCGTCGGTGTAGACCTCGATGTCGTCGCCCACGGAGCTGGCCGGGAACAGGCCCAGCATGCCGTCCGCACGAAGCCACCGTTCGGCGGTGAGCTGGTCCAGCATCCGCTGAGCGTCGGCATACAGGCGGCTGGCGGCCTCGCCACTGGCGGGGTTGTGCAGGATGTCCGGAAAGCGGCCCTTCATCTCCCAGGCGAGGAAGAACGGGCCCCAGTCGATGTACTCGCGCAGCTCGGCAAGGGGATAGTCGTGCCAGGTGCGCACAAACTGGGTGATCTCGCGTCTCGGTGCGCCGGACTGCCGGGTGAGCAGCTCCTTCTCCTGCTGGGCGATCACGTGCGGGACCGGAGGGCGGTATGCATCCCAGTCGACCGGGGTGCGGTGTGCCCGGGCCTCGGCAATCGACCGCAGTGGACGTTCGGTGCCTTTGGCGGCGTGGCGGGTCCTCAGGCTGTCGTAGTCGGCCTTGATCCCGGCCATCAAGGCGGGGCGCTGCTGGTCTGAGAGTAACTGCGAGACAACGGGAACAGAGCGTGAAGCGTCCTTCACCCAGACGACCGGCCCGTGATAGCGCTGGTCCACCTTGACTGCCGTGTGGGCCCGTGACGTCGTCGCGCCGCCGATCAGCAGCGGGATCTCGAAGCCCTGCCGCTCCATCTCCGCCGCCATCGTCACCATCTCGTCCAAGGAGGGTGTGATCAGACCGGACAGGCCGATCACGTCGGCCTTCTCGGCCCGCGCCGTGTCGAGGATCTTCTGAGCCGGCACCATGACGCCAAGGTCGACGACGTCGTAGTTGTTGCACTGCAACACCACTCCAACGATGTTCTTCCCGATGTCGTGCACGTCGCCCTTGACCGTGGCCATGACGATCTTGCCCTTGGCGCTGCTCGTCGTGTCGCCGCTGGCAACCTTCTCGGCCTCGATGAAGGGGATCAGATAGGCCACGGCCTTCTTCATCACCCGAGCGCTCTTGACCACCTGCGGCAGGAACATCTTGCCCGCCCCGAACAGGTCACCCACCACGTTCATACCGGCCATGAGCGGACCCTCGATCACCTCGATCGTCCTGCCTCCACGGGCGACGATCTCGATGCGCAGCTCCTCGGTGTCCGACTCGGCGTACTCGTCGATGCCCTTGACGAGGGCGTGGCTGATCCGTGCGTCAACCGGAAGTGATCGCCACTCCTGCTCCGACTCCGGGGTGGGCTCCTCGCCGGTCCTGTTGAACCGCTCGGCGATCTCCAGCAGGCGTTCGGTGGAGTCAGAACGCCGGTTGAGGATGACGTCCTCGATGCGTTCACGCAGCTCGGGGTCGACCTGGTCGTAGACGACGAGGGCGCCAGCGTTGACGATTCCCATGTCCATGCCGGCCTGGATCGCGTGGTAGAGGAAGACCGCGTGGATCGCCTCGCGCACGGCATTGTTGCCGCGGAACGAGAAGCTGACGTTGGAGACACCACCCGAGACGAGGGCGTGCGGCAGGCTTTCCTTGATCCAGCGGGTCGCCTCGATGTAGTCCGTGCCGTAAGCGGCGTGCTCCTCGATGCCAGTCGCGACGGCAAAGACGTTGGGGTCGAAGATGATGTCCTCGGCGGGAAAGCCGACCTCGTCGACCAGAATGTCGTAGGCGCGTCGGCAGATCTCCTTGCGACGCTGTAGCGAGTCGGCCTGGCCCTGCTCGTCGAACGCCATGACGACGACGGCGGCCCCGTACTTGCGGCAGAGGCGCGCGTGCTCGACGAACGGCTCGACGCCCTCCTTCATCGAGATGGAGTTGACAATCGGCTTGCCCTGCACGCACTTCAGGCCGGCCTCGATGACCTCCCACTTGCTGGAGTCGACCATCAGAGGGACCCGGGAGATATCCGGTTCGGTCGCCACCAGCTTGACGAACCGGTCCATCGCGGCGACGCCGTCGATCATCCCCTCGTCCATGTTGATGTCGATGACCTGGGCGCCGGACTCGACCTGCTGGCGGGCGACGGTGAGCGCGGTGGGGTAGTCGCCCTCCTGGATCAGCCGGCGGAACCGGGCCGAGCCCGTGATGTTGGTGCGCTCGCCGATGTTGACGAACAGCGACTCCTTGGTCACCGTCAGCGGTTCGAGGCCGGAAAGGCGCAGCGCGGGGGTGATCACCGACGGCTCGTGCGGCTCCTTGCCGTCGACGCCCTTGGCGAAGGCGGCGATGTGGTCGGGCGTCGTGCCGCAGCAGCCACCGACGATGTTGACGAGCCCGCTCGTCGCGAACTCGGTCACGATGGACGACATCTGTTCCGGGGTCTCGTCGTACTCGCCGAATGCGTTCGGTAACCCAGCATTGGGGTAGCACGAGATGAAGCAGTCTGCGACGCGGGCGAGCTCGGCGAGGTAGGGCCGGATCTCTTCGGCCCCCAGCGCGCAGTTGAGGCCGACCGCTAGGGGGCGGGCGTGTCGGATCGAGTCGTAGAAGGCCTCGGTCACCTGGCCGGACAAGGTGCGGCCGGACGCATCGGTGATCGTCCCCGAGATGATCACCGGCCAGCGTCGGTGGTGCTCCTCGAACAGCGTCTCGCAGGCAAAGATCGCCGCCTTGGCGTTGAGGGTGTCGAAGATCGTCTCGATCATCAGCAGATCGGAACCGCCGTCGACCAGACCGCGTGCCTGCTCGAGATAGGCCTCGACGAGCTCGTCGAAGGTGATGTTGCGCTTGCCCGGGTCGTCGACGTCGGGCGAGATGGACGCGGTGCGGTTCGTCGGGCCTAGTGCGCCGACCACGAACCGGGGCCGGTCCGGCGTCCGGGCGGTCATCGCGTCGCACTCGACCCGCGCCAGCCTTGCCGCCGCCACGTTGAGCTCGTAGGCCAAGGCGTCCATGCCATAGTCGTGCAGCGAGATCCGGTTGGCGTTGAAGGTGTTGGTCTCGACGAGATCCGCGCCGGCGGTGAGGTACTCCCTGTGGATCCCGCCGATGATCTCGGGGGCGGTCAGGCTCAGCAGGTCGTTGTTGCCGCGCAGGTCGCTCTCCCAGTCGGCGAACCGGTCACCGCGGAAGTCGGCCTCGGACAGGCCGCCCCGCTGGATCATCGTGCCCATCGCACCGTCGAGGACGAGGATGCGCTCGCGCATCAGTGCGGACAGCTGATCGGAGTAGTCGGGTCGCAGGTCGGCGTCGGTCACAGCAGCCTTCGTTTCAGGGGCCTCGGGTACAGCAGGTGCGACTGTCCAGTATGACCGCTCACTCATACCGGATGCACAGAGGACGCACCGGGGGGCCTGCTTCCCCATGACGTAAGGTCGCGGAATGACGGCCGGCCCCGGCACTGCGCCTCCTTCCGGCCGCGTCCCCGCTGACCGGACGTTCGGCTGGCGCATCGGCGGCATTCGCGGCATACCGATCTACCTCGGCCGCAGCTGGCCCGTCGTCGCCATCGCGGTCGTCGTCCTGTTCGGACCGAACGTCCGTGACGATGTCGGCGACTCGGGTGGGGTGTTCGGGTATGCCGTCGCCGTGGCCTACGCGGTCCTGCTGCTGTTCTCGGTCCTCGCGCACGAGGCCTCGCATGCCCTCAGCGCGCTGGCGTACGGGTACCGGGTGGACCGCATCGTTGCCGACCTGTGGGGCGGGCACACGGTCTACGACAGCTCGACGTCGCGGCCCGGGCCGAGTGCCGGCATCGCCGTCGCCGGACCGCTGGCCAACCTGGCGATCGCCGTGCTGGGGTACGGCGTGACCCAGCTCCTGCAGCCCGACGGGGTTCTCGGTCTGCTGCTGGGGGCGCTCACGCTGACCAACCTGTTCGTGGGTGCGTTCAACCTCCTACCCGGGCTCCCGCTCGACGGCGGTTACCTCGTCGATGCGCTTGTCTGGCGGGTCACGGGTGACCGCAACCGGGGTCTGATCGTGGCCGGGTGGCTCGGGCGGATCCTCACAGCGCTCGTCGTCCTCTGGTTCGTGGGGCGTCCGCTGCTGCTCGGCCAGCCGCCCTCGCTCTACACGATCATCTGGTGCGGCCTGATCGGCGCCTTCCTCTGGTCCGGTGCCACCAACGCGATCCGGTCGGGCACCAGCCGCCGCGTGATCGAGAGGGTCCCCCTCTCGCGGGTGCTGCGTGCGGCGGTGCTGGTCGGCGACCAGGAGAGCGTCGCTGCGGCCTTGAGCCGGGTCGACGGGGCAGGAGCGGGGGTACGCAGGGCTACGGGTCTGCTGACGTCCGGGCCGGCCGGGGCCGGTGTGCCTGTGCCGCCACTTGCCGTCGTCGTCACCGATGCGGGTCAACCGGTCGGGTTGCTCGACGTAGACACCGCCCGTGCGATCGACCGCGACCGGTGGTCCCAGGTCCGCGCCCAGGCGGTCACCCACCGACAGCCGGACGGGTGGGTGGTGACGGTCCCGTCGCGCGACGTGGACGTGTCAGGGATCGTCGGCGTGCTCGTGACACGACAGGACCAGGTCCCCAGGACAATCCTCGCCGTGAGTCCCACGGGCGAGGTGCTGGGCACGGTGACGGTGGACGACCTCAACGCGGCCTTCACCGCTTGAGGACCTGCCGGCCGCGCTCGTGGTGTCGAGCGCACGGATCTGCGAGCGGTCGACAGCCTCAGTGCCAGGGATGCACCTCGTCGGTGCATTCAGGTTGTCCACACCCCCGACCCGTTCGTCCCACGATCCACAGGCGAGGTGGCGGGCCTCGCGACGGCGTTCCATGTCCTCTTGGCTGGGCGCATGACCAGAACTCGAACAGCTGGCGTCCCGATTGCTCCGACCGCCTCGACAACCACCGGGACAGGCAGACGCACCGGCAGGCGGAGCGACGACGATGCCCCCCAGCCGTTCCCCTGGGTCAATGAGGTCCGGCTGGTCGGCCGACTCAGCGCGATGCCCGATCCTCGAGAGCTCCCCAGCGGCGACGTCGTGGTGCTGCTTCGCCTTGTCGTCACCCGGGCCCAGACGCAGCGCAAGCAGCAGGTCGACACGATCGATATCGCCTGCTGGACTCCGATGACGCGCCGGGCCACGTCGCGTCTCGCCGCCGATGACGTCGTCGAGGTGGACGGCGCCCTCCGGCGGCGGTTCTACAAGGCCGGCGCGGTGACCCAGAGCCGCTACGAGGTGGAGGCCGTGCGCGTCCGCCGCTATCGGGGGGCCACCTGACGTGCGACGGCTTCCGGCGGCCGGGTCTCGGCTGCCCGGTCGCGGGGCTCCCCGAGATGCCTGGACTCCCCTCGTGCCTAGACTCCCCTCGTGCCTGGACTCCCGACGTGACCCAGCCCGACGAGACCTCCCAGGGTCACGGTCGACGGGGTGTCTTCGTCGTCGGCGACCGCGTCCAGCTGACGGACCCGAAGGGCCGGCTGCACACGATCACCCTCGAGCAGGGCAGGGAGTTCCACACCCACCATGGCAGGCTCGCGCACGACGACCTGATCGGCCGTCCCGACGGCTCGGTGGCCGCCAACTCTTCGGGCATCGCCTACCTCGCGCTGCGCCCACTGCTCGCCGACTACGTCATGTCGATGCCGCGCGGAGCCGCCGTGGTCTACCCCAAGGACGCCGGCCAGATCGTCATGATGGCCGACATCTTCCCCGGTGCGCGGGTCGTCGAGGCCGGCGTGGGGTCCGGTGCGCTGAGCATGTCGCTGCTGCGCGCCATCGGGGAGGACGGCGAGCTGGTCTCGTTCGAACGGCGCGAGGACTTCGCCGACATCGCCCGCGGCAACGCCCGGGCCTTCTTCGGTCACGAGCACCCGGCCTGGCGCGTCGAGGTCGGGGACCTCGTCGAGACCCTCCCCGGCACCGTCGACGCAGGGACGGTAGACCGTGTGGTGCTCGACATGCTCGCCCCGTGGGAGTGCCTGGACGAGGTAGCCGACGCGCTGATCCCTGGTGGGGTCCTGATGTGTTACGTCGCCACGACCACCCAGCTGTCCCGCGTCGCCGAGGCGATGCGGGCCCATGGCGGTTTCACCGAGCCCTCCGCGTGGGAGTCGCTGGTGCGAGGCTGGCACCTCGAGGGGCTCGCGGTGCGACCGGAGCACCGGATGCACGGACACACCGGGTTCCTCATCTCCAGCCGTCGGCTGGCCCCCGGCGTCCAGCCACCGGTACGAACCCGGCGCCCCTCGAAGGCCAACGTGGACGCCGCGCCGGTGCCCGGCGTACCAGGTGCTGAGACAGCCGACGACGACTGGAGCGCCACTGATCTGGGGGAACGTCCAGTATCCGAGAAGCGGGTCCGACGCGTACGCAGAAGTGTGACCGAAACCTCCGAGCAGTGAGCCAGCCCTCGGGTTAGGGTCGAGTACGGGACGACCGCTCCCGGGCCCATCGGCGAGAACGTCTGGAGGTGTCCGATGTCCGACATCACCCCCCGCGAGCCCGACGACGTGCGCGCCCACCACGACACAACCCCTGCATCGACCCACGACACAAACCGTGCTTCAACCCAAGCCACGCACGACCCGAACCGCAGCCCCGACCCCGACGAGCTCCAGCGCCAGCGTGACCTGCTCGGCGCTGAGGTCCGTGACCTGCGCGAGCAGCTGCGGCACAGCCCGACCCGCTCGCGTGAGCTGGAGAACCGCGTCCTGCAGCTGCAGACGTCCCTCACCACCCTCTCCACCCAGAACGAGCGCCTCGTGCGCACCCTCAAAGAGGCTCGCGAGCAGATCGTCACGCTCAAGGGTGAGGTCGACCGGCTCGCCCAGCCCCCGAGCGCCTACGGGCTGATCCTCGAGTCCTACGACGACGCCACGGTCGACATCCTCACGTCTGGCCGCAAGATGCGAGTGGCGGTCAGTCCCAGCGTGGACCCGGCCACCCTCAGCGCCGGGCGTGAGGTCATGCTCAACGAGGCGCTCAACGTCGTTGCCACCTGCGGGTACGAGCGGGTCGGTGAGGTCGTCATGGTCAAGGAGATCCTCGACGACGACCGGATCCTCGTGGTCGCCCATGCCGACGAGGAGCGGGTCTGCCGCCGCGCCGACTCGCTCGACGGGCACCCCATCCGGGTCGGCGACGCCCTCATGCTCGACTCTCGCTCGGGGTTCGTCTACGAGCGCATTCCCAAGGCGGAGATCCAGGACCTCGTCCTCGAGGAGGTGCCGGACATCTCCTACGAGGACATCGGCGGACTCTCCGGGCAGATCGAGCAGATCCGGGACGCCGTCGAGCTGCCCTACCTGCACCCCGACCTGTTCAAGGAGCACCGACTCCGCCCGCCCAAGGGCGTCCTGCTCTACGGCCCGCCCGGCTGCGGCAAGACTCTCATCGCCAAGGCCGTCGCGGCCTCGCTGGCGCGCAAGGTGGCCGAGCGCACCGGCAACGCGACGGAGAAGAGCTACTTCCTCAACATCAAGGGACCAGAGCTGCTCAACAAGTACGTCGGCGAGACCGAGCGGCACATCCGCCTGATCTTCCAACGGGCCCGGGAGAAGGCGTCCGATGGCACCCCCGTGGTCGTCTTCTTCGACGAGATGGACTCCTTGTTCCGCACTCGCGGGTCCGGCGTGTCCAGCGACGTCGAGACGACGATCGTGCCGCAGCTGCTCTCGGAGATCGACGGCGTCGAGCGGTTGGAGAATGTCATCGTCATCGGGGCGTCCAACCGCGAGGACATGATCGACCCAGCGATCCTGCGACCGGGTCGCCTCGACGTCAAGATCAAGATCGAGCGCCCGGACGCCGAGAGTGCGCGCGACATCTTCAGCAAGTACCTCACGGCTGATCTGCCCTTGCACGAGCACGACCTCACCGAGAACTACGGCAACCGGGTGGCCACCGTCGAGGGGATGATCCAGGCGACGGTCGAGCGGATGTACTCCGAGATCGACGAGAACCGGTTCCTGGAGGTGACCTACGCCGGCGGCGACAAGGAGATCCTCTACTTCAAGGACTTCAACTCCGGCGCGATGATCCAGAACATCGTCGACCGGGCGAAGACCATGGCGATCAAGGACTTCCTCATGACCGGTCAGAAGGGGATCCGCGTCGACCACCTGCTCGCGTCATGCGTCGACGAGTTCAAGGAGAACGAGGACCTGCCCAACACCACCAACCCTGACGACTGGGCGCGCATCTCGGGCAAGAAGGGTGAGCGGATCGTCTACATCCGCACGCTCATCAACGGCAAGGACGGCACCGAGCCGGGTCGCTCGATTCACAACGTCGCCAACACTGGCCAGTACCTCTGAGCCACCTCTGAGCCACCTCTGGGCAATCTCTCTGAGCGCTAGCCCCCGTTCAGGTCGCCGGCCGAGACAGGACTCGGACGGCCAGCACCCTCCAGCCGAGCAGCAGCAGGCCGAGCACGAGGGTCGCCACGAGGACGAACGAGAACGCTGTGCCGCTGCCGGTCACGGCGCGCAGCACCATCCCGAGAAAGACCGAGCACACCCATACCGGTATGCCGGTGCCTACCCGCGTGGGCCAGCGGTGCGACCGCCAGTGCACCAGCGCCCAGCCCGCTCCGGCGCCGACGAGGAACGGCCACGCCGTCGCCAGGACGCCAAGCACCGGGTTGGTCTCGGCGTGGCTGGTACGACCGACCGCGGCGAAGACCAGGATCATGACGACATCGAGCACGGCCGCCGCGCCCATCGGCGGACGTCGGTGGTGGTGCGGCCCAGCGGGGCCGGCGTCCGTCGTCATCGGAGCCGACCCTGGTGCCGGCTCAGAACGGCAACCGGGGCTGAGGGGGAGCGTGGGTGGGGTCGACTCCCTCGAACAGCGAGGACACCGACCGGCCGTAGTGGATGCGTGAGATCGCCTCGGCGAACAGTCCCGCCACCGAACGCACCTGCAGGTCGGGCCACCCGTCGGGTCGTGGCACCGTGTCTGTCGTCACGACCTCGCTGATCATCGGGTGCGTGCTCAGCCGCTCGACGGCCGGCCCGGCGAACAGGCCGTGGGTGCACGTCACCGACGCCTCCGTGCACCCGACGTCCTTGAGGCGCTCGAGCAGCTCGACGATCGATCCGCCGGTCGCGATCTCGTCGTCGAGGATGATGGCCCGCTTGCCAGCGACGTCCCCGACGATTGCCTCGATCACGACCTTGTCGTCGGCGACGCGTTGCTTGCTGCCGGCCGCCACCGGAAGCCCGAGCAGCCGGGCGAACAGGGTCGCGGTCTTGGCGTTGCCGAGGTCGGGGGAGACGACGACGGTGTTGGTGAGGTCGTGCCCCCGGTAGTGGTCCGCGAGGACGCCGATCGCGGTGAGGTGGTCGACGGGGACCGAGAAGAACCCGTGCACCTGGGGGGCGTGCAAGGCCATGGTCAACACGCGGTGCGCGCCCGCCGTGCTGAGCATGTCCGCGACGAGCCTGCCGCCCAACGAGATCCGGGAGGCGTCCTTCTTGTCCGAGCGGGCATACGCGTAGTGCGGCATGACGACGGTGATCTGAGCGGCCGAGGCCCCGCGCGCCGCGTCGCACATGAGGAGCAGCTCCATCAGGTGCTCCTGCGTGGGGGGCACCAACGGCTGGATCAGGTAGACGTCCTGCTGGCGGCAGTTCTCCAGGAGCTGCACCTGGAGGCAGTCGTTGCTGAACCGCTTGATGTCCACGGCCGCACGCCGGACTCCGAGGTGACCGCAGATCCGGTCGGCGAGAGAGGGGTGGGCAGTTCCGGAGAACACCACGACGTCGTTCACGGGCGGCCTTCCGAAGGCGGCGGCGGATCCGGTTGCCACTCTAACGGCTACAGGAGGTGCCGGCGGAGCTCGGTCGCAAGCTCGAGACGGGCCTGCGCGCCACAGGTGGTGAAACCCGGGAAGCTCATGAAACCGTGCGGGGCGCCCAGGTAGGTCGTCGAGCGGACCGGCACGCCAGCCTCGGCGAGCCGTGCCGCGTACGCCTGACCTTCGTCGCGCAGCGGATCGAGCTCGCCCGTCTGCACCAGGGCCGGCGGCAGGCCGCTGAGGTCGTCAGCCCACAGTGGCGAGACCAGGGGATCGGTCAGTGCCAGCCCGCTTCCACCGACGTAGAGATCGAGGAACCCGTCGATGTCACGCTCGCTGAGGATCGGCCCGTCGGCGTTCTCCTGGATCGACGGATGGCTCTTCGTCGCGTCGGTTCCGGGGTAGATCAAGGCCTGATGGGCGATCGCCGGCCCGCCCTCGTCGCGCACGACCTGGGCGACGACGGCCGCGAGGTTTCCGCCGGCGCTGTCACCGCAGAGGGCCAACCTCGTGGTGTCGGCCCCGAACCGGGAGCCGGCCTCAGCCGCCCACCGCACCCCGTCGACGCAGTCCAGCGCCGCCTGCGGTGCCTTCGCCTCGGGGGCGAGCCGATAGTCGACGCTGACCACGACCGCACGGACGGCGTGACTGATGAACGTGCAGAGTGAGTCATAGCCCAACACGTTGCCGAGCGCCCAGCCTCCGCCGTGCATGAACACCACGACCGGGTAGGCGCTGCGGCTGCGACCGCCGGCCGGCTCGTAGACGCGGACCGGGACACGATGCCCGTCCCTGGCCGTGAACTGGGACGTCGAGACGCGGACGTCCCGGTAGACGCGTCCGGTCACCCAGGTGAAGGGGGGCCGCGCCGGAGCCACGGCATGTCGGGCCCTTTCGAGGTCCCCGTGGTTCATCTCGTCGACGTTCTTGGCGACCCGGTCGTAGACGGTCGCGAAGACTCTGGTCCGCAAGGGCATCCGTGCCATGGGGCCAGTCTGTCGGCAGACGCAACCTGACGCGCACGTAGGGTGGCCGGGTGAGTGTGCGACGGGTCATGGGGATCGAGACGGAGTACGGGATCCTCGTCCCGGGAGACCCCAGCGCGAACCCGATGATCCTGTCCGGTCACGTGGTCAACGCGTATGCCAGCGCCCACGGGGTGCGGTCCGGGCGGGCCTCCTGGGACTATGCCGACGAGGCCCCCTTGCGCGATGCGCGGGGTTTCGAGATCAACCGGGCGGTCGCCGACGCCTCCCAGCTGACCGACATCGAGGACCCGACGCTGGCCAACGTCGTCCTCACCAACGGGGCACGGCTCTACGTCGACCACGCGCACCCCGAGTACAGCTCGCCCGAGGTCACCAACCCCCGGGCCGCGGTGCGCTGGGACCGGGCCGGCGAGCTGATCATGCTCGAGGCGGTCCGCCGCCTCGCGGACCGTCCCGGCCTGCCTCCCGTGAACCTCTACAAGAACAACACCGACGGCAAGGGTGCGTCCTACGGCACACACGAGAACTACCTGATGCGCCGCGAGACACCGTTCGCCGACATCGTCCGGCACCTCGTCCCGTTCTTCGTCGTCCGGCAGGTGATCTGCGGGTCCGGACGTGTCGGGATCGGGCAGGACTCGCGCACACCGGGGTTCCAGCTCAGCCAGCGGGCCGACTTCTTCGAGGTCGAGGTCGGTCTGGAGACGACCCTCAAGCGGCCCATCATCAACACCCGCGACGAGCCGCACGCCGTGGCCGACCTCTACCGTCGCCTGCACGTCATCATCGGAGACGCCAACCACGCCGACGTGGCGAACCTGCTCAAGCTCGGCATGACCTCTCTCGTGCTGGCCATGATCGAGGACCGGGCGATGACCCAGGACCTCACGCTCGTCAAACCGGTGGCGACCCTGCACGCCGTGTCGCACGACCCGACGCTCACCACCCTCGTCACCCTGCGCGACGGCCGGCAGATGACAGGCCTGCAGCTGATGTGGGAGTACCACGACGCCGCAGCCGCATACCTGGACGCTCGTGGCCTGGGTGGGGACCACCAGACCGACGATCCGGACACCGCCGAGGTGATGCGCCTGTGGGCTGACCTGCTCACTCGGCTCGGCAGCGACCCCGCCTCGTGTGCGGCCGAGCTCGACTGGGTGGCCAAGAAGCAGGTCCTCGAGGGTTACCGCGAACGCGACGGCATGGACTGGAGCGATGCCCGGTTACGCGCAGTCGACATCCAGTGGAGCGACATCCGCCCCGAGAAGGGGTTGTTCCATCGGCTCGCGGCGCGCGGGAGGGTGACGTCGCTCGTCGACCTCGCCGACGCGGAGTCGGCGGTCACCGACCCGCCCGAGGACACGCGGGCCTGGTTCCGGGGGAAGTGCCTGGACAAGTTCCCGGGGCAGATTGCGGCCGCGTCGTGGGACTCGGTGATCTTCGACGTGCCCGGCCGGCAGGCACTGCAACGGGTGCCGATGCTCGAGCCGGAGCGCGGCACCAAGGCGCACGTCGGTGCCATCCTCGAGCGCAGCCCGGACGTGGTCACCCTGCTGCGTGAGCTCGACGCCGCGGCGGGCTAGGGTCGAGCAAGGCCGCATCAGGCGGCACGACAGGGGAGGTCACGTCATGCCGAGCCAGGAGCAGAGCCGTCCGCAGCGCCGCGAGGACGAACCGGACCCGGGTCCCGACGACGCGCCGGTGGCCCCCGAGGCCACTGCGCGTAAAGAGGCGCTGGACGACGACATCGACAGTGTCCTCGACGAGATCGACGGCGTCCTCGAGTCCAACGCCGAGGAGTTCGTGCGCGGGTTCGTGCAAAAGGGCGGGCAGTGAGCCCAGACCCCTCCTCGGGCCGGCTGCCCGGGGCGTTCACCGTGCCCGGCTCGTCATCGTTCAGTGAGTTCGTCGGCCACGTCGCGCCCGAGCTGCTGCCCGGGCGACGGGTGCTTCCGGTCGGGGCCAGTCTCGAGGCGCCGCACGGCACGACGATCGTCGCCCTGGAGTATGCCGATGGCGTGGTGATGGCAGGCGACCGGCGGGCGACGATGGGCAACCTCATCGCCAACCGCGACATGGAGAAGGTCTTCGCGGCTGACGAGTACGCCGTCGTGGGCATTGCGGGCACGGCGGGCCTGGCCATCGAGCTGGTTCGGCTCTATCAGGTCGAGCTGGAGCACTACGAGAAGATCGAGGGCACCTTGATGTCCGTCGAGGGCAAGGCGAACCGGCTCGCGAGCATGATCCGGGCCAACCTCGGGCACGCGATGCAGGGCCTGGCCGTCGTCCCGTTGTTCGCCGGGTTCGACCTCGCCGACCGGTCGGGGCGGATCTACTCCTACGACGTGACCGGCGGCTGCTACCGCGAGCACGACCACCACAGCATCGGGTCGGGCTCGCTGTTCGCCCGGGGCTCGATGAAGAAGCTCTGGCGGGGCGACATCGACGAGGCCGGTGCGGTCCGGGTGGCCGTCGAGGCGCTCTACGACGCAGCCGACGACGACTCGGCCACCGGAGGCCCCGACCTGGGCCGCCGGATCTGGCCGACCCTGGCCGTGGTCGACGTCGAGGGCGCCCGGTTCCTCTCCGACGAAACCCTCGCCGGAGTCGTCACCGAGGTTGTCGCGGCACGGCAGGGCAACCCAGGCGGCAACCCGAGCAGCAACCCAGGCGGCAACCCGGGCGCCGGGAGGCAACCCACCTCAGGCGGAGCCCGGGGGGGTGCGCGATGAGCATGCCGTTCTACGTCTCGCCCGAGCAGCTGATGAAGGACAAGGCCGACTACGCGCGCAAGGGCATCGCCCGCGGCCGATCGGTCGTCGTCCTCACCTATGACAAGGGCATTGCCTTCGTCGCAGAAAACCCCCAGAGCCTGCGCAAGATCTCAGAGATCTACGACCGCATCGCGTTCGCCGCCGTGGGGATGTACTACGAGTTCGAGAACCTCAGGGTCGCCGGCATTCGGTATGCCGACCTTCGCGGCTACTCCTATGACCGCAGCGACGTCTCCGCGCGCGGCTTGGCCAACGCCTACGCCCAGACCCTCGGCACCGTGTTCACCCAAGAGCCCAAGCCCTACGAGATCGAGCTCGTGGTGGCCGAGGTGGGCAGCGACCAGGACCGGGACCAGATCTACCGGCTGACCTACGACGGCTCCGTCGCGGACCAGCACGGTTTCGTCGTCATGGGGGGCGCCACCGCCCCAGCGGCGGAGACCGCGATGCGGGAGCGGTGGCATGAAGGCCTGACTCTCGCCGAGGCCCTCCGCCTAGCCGTCGGGACCCTGGCCGAGGACCCCAACGGCGGTGAACCGCGCACCCTCACCGGCGCGCAGCTCGAGGTGGCCGTTCTTGATCGGCAACGACCGCGCCGCACCTTCCGACGGATCGTCGGACAGCTGCTCGACGACCTGCTCAGCGCCGACAGCCCCGTGTCGGACGCGCCCGAGACCGACGACGGCCGACCCGGTCATCACGACGTGCTCAGCGGCCAGGAGCCGGAGACCCCAGGCACCGAACGCCCGCCTGGCGGCGACGCGCACACCGACGCATTGCTCTCGGGGCAGACGCGCGCCGAGCCCGAGGGTGACCAGTGAGCCGCCTCTCCCATCCGTGACCCCCGGGACCACCCGTGATTGTCCTCGAGAGTGGGCGGACGACGGTTTCACGCCGACGGACAGGTCGGGGACACGCCTTGCACCGCCCGAGAAGTTCGTTGGTGCCTCGTGACGGCGCCGGTCAGTCGGATTCGGCCTGAGACCCTTGTGGAGCCTGATGGGGTCTGCGCAGCCATCGAGGCGGCACCGCCGGCACGCTGATCACCGCGGCGCCGCCGGCCGGCCGCTCAGCGGGAGTCCCCGCCCGCGGCGAACGGCTCCCCCTCGAAGCTGTCGTCGAGGTCGTCCTCGTCCGCTCTGGCCGAGCGGACGTTGTCGGCGGCTCCTGACGAGCGCGAGGCTCGCGCCGTGTGAAGGCGGCGAAATCGGGGCGGCGCCGGCGGCGCGGAGGTCACCGACGGCGTGGGTGGCACTGACGGCGTGGGTGGCACTGACGGCACTGACGGCGTGGGTGGCACTGACGGCACTGACGGTGCGGGCGGTGCGGACGGTGCGGACGGTGCGGACGGGTCCTGGGCGGGACGTTGCGTCGCCTGATGCACGATCACCGGAGGGTCTGGTTCGACCTGAGCGCGCTGAACGGCCGCCTCCACGTCAGTGGGTCCGGCGGGAGGCACGCCATCCTTCTCTGGCGGCCGCTGGTTCGATGCTCGGCCGGGCGTTGACGCGCCGCTCCCGAGCGCACCGTTCTGACGAGCACCGTTCTGGGGCGTGCCGTTTTGGCGATCGCCGGTCTGGGGCGCGCCGCCCTTGTCGTCCAGGGCCGAAGGCCTCGCGACGGAGACGTCGAACGTCGCAACCGATGCGTCCGTACCGAGGTTGTCCAGCAGCTCGCGGACGGCGACCAGCTGTGCCTCGATGCCGTGTCGGCGGGCGGTGACCGCGGCGAGCTTGTGTTCGGTGTCGTTGCGGATCCGTTCGTTCTGCTCCTGCGCCTGTTGCGTGATCAGAGCCATCTCGTCTTGCGACAGCTGGGCGACCCGAGCCTGACCTTTGGCTAGCCGCGCCGCGTGACCGTGCAGGGTGCCGGCAAACTCGGCGACGGAGGCCGCGGTGGCGCGGTGACGGTCGACGATCGCCTCCGCCTCGGCGCGAGCCTCGGCGAGGACCCGTTCGACCTGCTGCTGACTCTCGTACGACGTGGCCTCGGCGTGGTCGCGGGCGTCGGTCGTCACGGCGTGGGCCTCGTGCTGGGCCCTGCTCGTCGTCTCGGCGGCCTCGGTGCGCGCGGCCGTCAGCACCGCTTCGACCTCGTAACGCGCCCGTTCGGTTGCCTGAGCCGCAAGCGAGGTCGCCTCGGCAAGGATCTCCTGGGCCTCTGCGGCGGACTCGCGGCGCTTGGCGTCGATCTGCCCGGCCAGGTCGTCAGCCTGCGACCGCAACGACTCGAGCCAGCCCTCGAGCTCCTGCTGGCGGGTGAGGGCCGCGGACTCGGCCGTGGCCTTGGCGGCCTCTGCGGTCGCGACGGCGTCGGCGACGAGGGCCGCGGCGTCGCCGTCGGCCGCCTGGCGCACGCGGGTGGCATACCGGTCGCTCTCCTCGCGAGCCTGGGCAGCGGTCGTCTCGGCAGAGTGGCGCAGCTCGGCAGCCTCCTCCTTTGCGAGCGTGAGGATGGCGCTGACGCGGGTGCCGAGCTCCGCGAACCCGGGTGACTCGGTGCTGCCCCGCTGGCTTTCGAGCTCGGTGACTCGCCCGAGTGCGGCGTCACGTTCCTGCTGTGACTCTCCCACCTCTGCCTGGACCTTGGCGAGCTCGCTCGTCCGCTCCGCGGCGGTGTGACGGGCGGCGACCAGGGCTCCCTCGAGCTCCCTCATCGTGGAGGCGACCTGCTCGGGGTCATATCCCCGCAGGACGGTCTTGAACGTGGCGGTGTCGGGCATGGGACCATCCGTTCGTCGAGTCGGCAACTGGCTTCCGGAGGGCTTCGGAGCCGAGAGCGATTCGGTTTGCCCCCGATCGGCAGGTTGTCGAGCGCCCGGTCCGGCTTGGTCAGGTCGCCGCGAGCAGGGTCAGCTCGTCGTCACGGTCCAACCCGGCGTGCCGACCGATGCGGCTCAGGCCCAGCTTCCGTTCCCAGTCGAGCGCGTCGTGCATCGTCTCGCGCAGGTCGCGCGCCACCAGGCCTGCCGCCGTCGCGCTGACGGTGCTGCGGTCACTGAAGCCCATCCAATCGGGGTCGCGCAGCCAGAGCGGCAACGATCGTGGCCCCATGTACTCCTGCACGCCGGCGGCCCGCAGCGCGTCGTCGGTCATGGGCACGGTCACACCGGTGAAATCCGCCACCTGCCGAGCCATGTCCAGAACGTCGGCGAGCAGCCGACGCGGGCCGTAGGCGTCGACGATGCCGGTGGCACCCGACAGACCGGCGTCGACGAGCCAGGACGCCAGGTCGAGCACGTCGATGACCTGCGCCGGGTGATCCGTGACCGCCGGCACGAGGACGGGACCACCGTCTGCCTGCGCAAGGGCAAACCGGCCGGGCCAGTAGCCGAACCGGTCGCTCAGGTCGCCACGCCCTACGATCAGCCCGCTGCGGGCGATGAGGACGTCGGACCCGCGGTATGCCTCGCAGGCCGCCTCGCAGGCGACCTTGCCTGCTCCGTACTGCTCCTGTGTCGCGACGTCAGCCTCCAGCGCGGGCAGCAGGGGCGTCTCGAGCCCAGCTGCGGGACGGGAGTGGTCGGCGTACACCGACCCCGTCGAGACGAACACCCATCGCGCGGCCCGCTCCGTGAGTGCGGCCAGCGCCGATGTGACCTGACCGGGCTGGCGGGCGACGTCGACGACCAGGTCCCACCGCCCCGACGGGGGCAGACCGGCATACGCGTCGGGTGCGCTCCGGTCACCGCGAACGAACCGGACACCGTCCGGCGCCGTCCCGCTCTCGCCTCGGGCCAAACAGGTGACCTCGTGCCCGGCGGCCATCGCCGCGCGGGCGACCTCGCGACCGAGGAAGGCTGTGCCACCGAGGACCAGAACCGTCATCCGGGCACCTTGCCACGAGAGCGCGCGAGGTGGCGGGGAGGTTCGCTGACAGCACAAGGACGCGGCATACAGTGGAGAAATGGACCGGCGGATCTTCGGGATCGAGAACGAGTACGGCGTCACGTGCACGTTCGATGGTCAGCGTCGCCTCACCCCGGACGAGGTGGCCCGCTACCTTTTCCGGAAGGTCGTCTCGTGGGGCCGATCCAGCAACGTCTTCCTCGGCAACGGGTCGCGGCTCTACCTCGACGTGGGCTCCCACCCGGAGTACGCCACCCCCGAATGCGACGACATCCGCGAGGCCGTGGTCCACGACAAGGCGGGGGAGCGGATCATCGAGGGGCTGGTCGAGGACGCCCAGCTACGGTTGCAGGAGGAGGGCATCCCCGGCGAGATCTACGTCTTCAAGAACAACACCGACTCGGCCGGCAACTCCTACGGCTGCCACGAGAACTACCTCGTCGGGCGGGCGGGTGAGTTCCAGAAGATCTCCGACGTCCTGATCCCGTTCCTCGTCAGCCGCCAGATCACGTGCGGCGCCGGCAAGGTCTCCACCTCGAGTGCCGGCGCGAAGTTCTGCGTCAGCCAACGGGCCGATCACATCTGGGAGGGCGTCTCGTCGGCGACCACGCGCAGCCGCCCGATCATCAACACCCGCGACGAGCCGCACGCCGACGCCGAGAAATACCGCCGTCTGCACGTCATCGTCGGCGACTCCAACATGTCCGAGACGACGACGCTGCTCAAGCTCGGCTCGGCCGACCTGGTGCTGCAGATGATCGAGGCCGGCGTGGTCATGCGGGACATGGCCCTGGAGAACCCGATTCGGGCGATCCGGGAGATCAGCCACGACCTCACGGGGAAGAAGACCGTACGCCTCGCCAACGGGCGCGAGCTCTCAGCCCTGCAGATCCAGCGCGAGTACCTCGAGCGGGCCTTGGGTTTCGTCGAGCGAGAAGGCCTGAGCGCACCGATCCAGAAGCAGGTGCTGGACCTGTGGGGCCGCACCCTGGACGCGGTCGACTCCGGCAACCTCGCGGCGGTGGAGACCGAGATCGACTGGGTGATGAAGTACCGCCTCATCACCCGCTACATCGAGAAGAACGGCCTGTCCATGTCGGACCCGCGCGTCCTGCAGCTCGACCTCGCCTACCACGACATCAACCGGCGGCGCGGGCTGTTCTACCTGCTCCAGCGTCGGGGCCTGGCGGCGCGCGTGTGCACGGACATCGAGACATTTCACGCCAAGGTCCGCCCGCCTCAGACGACCCGGGCCAAGCTGCGGGGTGACTTCATCCGTGCCGCCCAGGAGCACCGTCGCGACTTCACCGTCGACTGGGTGCACCTCAAGCTCAACGACCAGGCGCAGCGCACGGTGCTGTGCAAGGACCCGTTCGCGTCGGAGGACTCGCGGGTCGCTCGCCTGATCGACAGCATGTAACCGGCCCGCGCCCGGTCGCGCACACATCGGGCACAGCATCGGGCACACATCGGGCACACATCGGGCACAGCATCCCCGGTTAGCATGGCTGGTCCCCGGGCGTCGACACCGTCGACATCACGGTCGATACCGTCGACACCGTCGACACCGTCGACATCACGGTCCCCGGTCCCCCATGGTGAAGGTCTTTCTCGCGTGCGCTCGTTCCGCCCGGCTGTTGCGGCAGCCGTCCTGTCCGTCCTGTCCCTCACCACGGTGGCGGCCTGCTCCTCCGGATCGCCTGGCTCGTCGGCGACGACTCCGGCGGGGGCGAACGACGCCGCCACGACCAACCCGGCGCACCCACCACAGAACAACCCCGCCGACCTGAAGGTCCTCGAGGGGATCACGGTCGCGGGCGACGACCCGGCCGTCACCCCCAAGGTCACGTTCGCCACGCTCCCCGTCTCGGTCGGTGCGACAGCCGTGCGCACCCTCAAGCAGGGAACCGGAGCGACGAGCAGGGCCGGTGACAAGGTGACAGTTCGGCAGGCTCTGTTCCTCGGGTCGACGGGCAAGCAGGTGCAGAGCGATTTCGAGTCCAAGCAGACCCCCTCCTTCACCCTCGGTGGTCAGGACTCCATCCCCGGCCTCATCACGGCACTCACGGGCGTCACGGCCGGGTCCCGTGTGCTGTTCGCCGTTCCACCGGCCGAGGCGTTCGGCAACCAGGGCCGTACGGCTGCCGGCATCGGCGCCACCGACGACCTCGTCGTCGTCGCCGATGTCATCTCGATCAGCACCCCACTGACCCAGGCGTCAGGAGCGGCGGTGGCCCCGGTCGCCGGGCTGCCGACGGTGACCTTCGACCCCGGCACCGGCCCCGCGATCACCGTGCCCAAGACGGCTGCACCGACCACGCTGATCGTCCAGGACCTCATCGACGGGACCGGCGCTGCGGTCAAGAGCGGTCAGAACCTCACGGTGCACTACACCGGCGTCGTCTGGGCCGATGGGACCGTCTTCGACTCCTCGTGGGCGCGCAAGTCGCCGGCCAGCTTCCCGATCGGCACCGGCGGCGTCATCCCTGGATGGGACAAGGGGCTGGTCGGCAAGAAGGTCGGCTCTCGCGTGCTGTTGGTCATCCCACCCGCTGACGGCTACGGCGACCAGGCACAGGGCAAGATCCCGCCCAACTCCACCCTGGTCTTCGTCATCGACATCCTCGACGCGTCCTGATCCTCCAGCCCGTACGCATCGTGACCCGGAGATACCCTTCACACCGTGGCGGCTGACATACCGACGATCCTCGCGACGTCCGGAGGGGTGAAGGAGAGCAGGCGCCTCCCATGGGAGGTCGGTCCCCTGACGGAGTACGCCGTCGAGCTCGCCGGTGTCACCGGCCGGGCACCACGGGTGTGTTTCGTCCCGACAGCGATGGGCGACAACCCGCATACGGTGACGACGTTCCACTCCGCAGCACAGCTCGCCGGATACGACGCTTCACACCTCACGCTGTTCCCCATGCCCAACGTCGACGATGTCATCGAGCACCTGCTCGCACAGGACGTCGTATGGGTGTGGGGGGGCAGCGTCGCCGGTCTCCTCGCGATGTGGCAGCTGCACCGGATCGGCGAGGCGATGCGGACGGCCTGGGAGGCAGGCGTCGTGCTCACCGGCGTGTCGGCCGGGTCGATCTGCTGGCATACAGGAGGGACCACCGACTCGTTCGGTCCGGACCTGCGTCCGGTGACCAACGGGCTGGGGCTGGTGCCGTTCTCCAACGGCGTGCACTATGACTCCGAGGCCCAGCGTCGTCCCGTCTACCAGGCCCTGGTCGCGGACGGAACGCTTGACCCCGGCTATGCCACCGACGACGGGGTCGGGCTGCTCTATCAAGGTTCCGGAGGCGAGGTCGCGATGGTCGAGGCGCTGACCGAGGAGCGGGGTGCGGCCGCATACCACGTCGAGCCCGGACCTGACAGCACCGCCGTCGAGACCCACATCGAACCCCGGCTACTCTGACCGCCGCTTCTTTTGGCACACTCGTAGCCATGGCCATCGACCCGAACCGCAGCAAGCCCGAGCTGGACTTCCCTGGCGACGAGCCGCCGACCGAGCTCGTCGTCGAGGACCTCATCGAGGGAACCGGTGACGAGGCGAGCGCCGGCAGCACGGTGAGCACGCACTATGCCGGCTGGGCGTTCTCCACCGGCGAGGAGTTCGACGCGTCCTGGAACCGCGGCGCTCCGCTCGACTTCCCCCTCGGGGCGGGCCGTGTCATCAAGGGCTGGGACGACGGCATCGCCGGGATGAAGGTCGGTGGCCGGCGGAAGCTGACCATCCCGCCGCACCTGGGTTACGGCGATCGTGGCGCCGGTGGCGCGATCAAGCCGGGGGAGACGCTGATCTTCGTTGTCGACCTGGTGGACGTGCGCTGACCGACGGTTATCCGCAACCCGGGTGACGCTTCCGACATCCGTTCGAGTTCTCGGGTAGCGTCTGCGACCGTGAGCGCGCAACCCTCGGCGGCAGCCAAAACCGAACGGCTGCTCAACCTCGTCATCGCTCTCCTCGCGACCCGGATGCCGCTCGCGAAGTCTCGGATCCGCACGGCGGTCCCGCAGTACCTCGCCACCGCGTCCGACGAGGCGTTCGACCGGATGTTCGAGCGGGACAAGGACGAGCTTCGCGAGCTCGGCATCCCGCTCGTCACCGCCCCCATCGACCCGGTCTTCGACGACGAGATGGGCTACCGGATCGACAAGCGCGAGTATGCGTTGCCCGAGATCTCGTTCGAGCCGGACGAGGTAGCCGCGCTGGCGCTCGCCGCGCGGGCCTGGACCCGCGCCAGCCTCGCTGGTTCGGCCGCCTCGGGTCTGCGCAAGCTGCGCGCGGCCGGAGTCGAGCTGGACGAGACCTCCCTCGTGGGCATCGAGCCCGTCGTGCGCACGACCGAGGAGTCGTTCGAACCGCTGCGCAAGGCCGTCGTCGAGCGACGGGCCGTCACGTTCGGCTACCGCAAGCCGTCGGGAGAGGCCGCTACCCGCACCATCGAGCCGTGGGCGCTGACCCAATGGCACGGCCGGTGGTACGTCACCGGGCATGACCGCGGCCGTGGCGCGGCCCGCGTCTTCTGTCTGGGCAGGATCGACGGGCCTGTGGCGGCTACCGGGCCGGCCGCGGCATACGAAGCGCCGGTCGACCACGACCCGCGGGTGATGGTGGAGTCAACCCAGACCTCGTCCGCACCGACCCGGGTGGCACGCCTGCGGGTCCGCCGGTCCGCCGGGCACGCGCTGCGTCGTCGAGCCACCTCGACGAGCGACGACGCCACGTCTGGGTGGTCCGTCCTCGAGGTCGATTTCCGTGATGCCGACCGGATGGCCGACGAGGTCGCCGGCTACGGCCCGGACGTCGTCGTGCTCGGGCCGCAGGAGGTCGCCGAGCGGGTCGTTCGACGACTGCAGGGTGTCCTCGGTGTCCACAGCGTCCCCAGCGTCCCCAGCGTCCCCAGCCTCCCCAGCCTCCCCAGCCTCCCCGGCGTCCCCGGCCTCCCCAGCGTCGAGCGGGCAGGCGCGGCACATGGTGGTGCGGATGGGGGGATGCCGTGAGCGCGGCCCGGCCCGCCACCGAGTCGGCGACCACCCGGCTTTCGAGGCTTCTCGACCTGGTGCCGTGGCTGCTGGCCCACCAGGGTGTCCTGCTCGAGACGGCGGCGAGCGCGTTCGGGGTGACCTCGGACCAGCTGGTCTCCGACCTCGAGCTGCTCTTCCTGTGCGGTACGCCGGGCGGCATGCCCGATGACCTGATTGAGGCGGACTGGGAGGACGGGAGGGTCTTCGTCGGCAACGCCGACTACATTGCCCGTCCGCTGCGGTTGACGGTCGACGAGGCCCTCGCGCTCATGGTCGGCCTGCGGGCGCTCGCCACGACGCGCGGCATCGCGGAACACGAGCCCGTGGCCCGCGCCCTCGCCAAGCTCGAGGAGGCGACGGGTGCCATCGGTGCCGCAAGCACCCGGGTCCAGGTCTCCATCGACGACGACGCCCACGAGTCGGTGCTGGCGGACGCGCGGCGCGGGCTCGCCGGCCACCGCCGACTCCGGCTGGCCTACCTCGTGCCCACCCGTGATGAGGAGACGGTGCGCGACGTCGACCCGATGCGGGTCATCAGCCTGGACGGGCACTGGTACCTCGAGGGCTGGTGCCACCGGGCGGAGGACGTGCGGTTGTTCCGGGTCGACCGGATCCAGTCACTCGAGGTCCTCGACGCCGACGGCACGCCGCCACCGCAGGCCCGCCCGCGAGATCTCGGTGGCAACGTGTTCACCCCGGGTGCCGACGACCTCCAGGTTGTCCTGGAGACCGACCGGGCCGGTGCCTGGATCGTGGACTACTACACCGTCGAGCGGGTTGACGAGATGGACGATGGGAGACGCCGGATCACGCTGCGCGTCTCGGACGTTGCGCTGATACGCCGACTGGCCTGGCGGATGGGCGGACATCTACGTGTCGTCAGCCCATCCGCACTGGGTGTCAGCATCGAACAAGGTGCACAGGCGGCGCTACGCGCGTACTCAGGCCCGTGAGCTCGCTCAGCGCGTAGACTCGGCAGGACCAAACCCGGAAGGTTCGACACGACTATGTTGAAAGACCTCGCCCAGCCCAGCCACCTGCTCATCATCGCTGTGCTGCTTGTCATCCTGTTCGGCTGGAAGAGGCTGCCCGACGCCGCCCGCAGCATGGGCCGCTCGATGCGGATCTTCAAGTCCGAGGTGTCGGAGATGAAGAACGACGGCAAGGACGTCCCGAGCCCCAGCGCCGCATCTTCCGAGACGGTTCCCGGCGACGTGGTGCCCCCGCAGCAACCCGCGCCGACGACCCCGCCGCAGGCGCAGTACGCCCAGCCGCAGGCGCAGTACGCCCAGCCGCAGGCGCAGTACGCCCCGCCGCAGGCGCAGTACGCCCCGCCGCAGCAGGCATACACCCCCACACAGCCCGCACAGCCGGAGTATGCCGCTCCCACCAACGGGACCGAGGCGCCGCGCGAGCCGCAGCGACGCGACAACCCGGCGCTCTGAGCCGGCCGCCGCACCTACCCTCGACGTCGAGCCGGGACGAAGCGCTGAGTCATGGCCAAAGGCAGATTCCGCAAACAGCGTGACCCCGAGGGGCGGATGTCCCTGGGCGACCATCTGAGAGAGCTCCGGCGGCGATTCGTCATCGCAGGGATTGCGATCCTGCTGGGAGCGATCGTCGGCTGGTGGAAGTACAGCTACATCATCTCCAAGGTCGCCGAGCCGTTGACCGAGATCGACAAGGAGCGCGGACAAGCGATCGCCTCGCTCAACTTCGCCAACCCGACCGACTCGTTCTCGATCGCTATCACCGTCGGGTTGTTTGTCGGAGTGATCATTGCGTCGCCGGTCTGGCTTTACCAGATCTGGGGATTCATCATGCCCGGGCTGACCCGGCGAGAGAAGCGCACCGCAGTCGTCTTCATCGTCGCGGCAGTCCCGTTGTTTCTCGCCGGATGCTGGCTCGGGTACCTCACGATGCCCAAGGCCATCCACGCACTTCTGTCCTTCACGCCCGACCAGGCGTCGAACATCGTGCCAGCGGACGTCTACCTCAACTTCGTGCTGAAGTTCATCCTCGCCTTCGGGCTCGCGTTCTTGCTGCCCGTCTTCCTCGTCGGCCTCAACGCCGCCGGGGTGCTGCCGGCGCGCACGATGCTCAAGGCCTGGCGTCCAGCCGTCTTCCTCGTCTTCCTCTTCGCCGCCATCATGACGCCCTCGCCGGACCCCTGGTCGATGATATTCCTCGCCGTGCCGATGGTGGCACTGTTCTTCGGCGCGGTCGGTGTGGCCGTCGTCCTCGACCGGCGCCGCGCCAAGAGGGACGACTCGACGCAGTGGCGCAGCGTTCCCGACGACCAGGCGTCCACGCTCTAACTGCTCTAACTGCTCCCACTGCATACCCTGACCCGCCGGTTCAGAAGGATCGGCCGGTAGCGTGCAGGCGTGACGTCGCCGCGCCTGGCCCGGGTCGGCCTGCTCGTCAACCCGACCGCAGGCAAGGGTCGGGCCGCCCTCCTCGGAGCGCGCGCACATACCGCGCTCGTCGCCTCCGGTCACCAGGTTGCCGACCTGTCCGGGCCGACAGCCGCTGTCGCCCACGAGCGTGCGGCGGCCGCGATCGCCGCGAACGACCTGGACGTGCTGGTCACGGTCGGAGGCGACGGGATGGCGCACCTCGGCGCAAACCTCTGCACCGAGACACGTGTCGCTCTCGCGATCGTCGCCGCCGGCACGGGCAACGACAACGCGCGTGAGCTCGGCCTGCCCCTGCTGGCCCCCGAGACCGCGGCGGCACTCGTGACGGGCGGGCGGACGAGAACGATCGACCTCGGGCGGTGCGTCGTAGGGGACCGAACCCGTTGGTGGATAGGGGTTCTGGGCGGTGGCTTCGACTCGATCGTCAACGAGCGCGCGGCCCGGATGACGTGGCCACAGGGGGCGATGCGCTACAACCTCGCCGTGCTGCGCGAGCTCCCGACATTCCGGCCCATCCCGTACGCGATAACCGTCGACGACCAGCGGATCGAGACTGAGGCGATGCTCGTCGCTGTCGCCAACGGGCCGTCGTTCGGTGGTGGCATGCGGATCGCGCCGGACGCCGCATACGACGACGGCCTGCTCGACGTTGCGATCGTGCATCGCATCTCGACACTGGAGTTCCTGCGGGTTTTCCCCCAGGTGTTCGCCGGCACGCACGTCGCGCACCCGCGGGTCCAGGTGCTGCGTGGACGACGGGTGCGCCTGGAGGCGGACGGGATCGTCAGCCAGGCCGACGGCGAACGTTTCGAACCCTTCACCCTCGACCTGGAGGTCATCCCGGGCGCGCTGCGGGTCGTCACGTAGCCTGCAGACCATGGTGGCGAACGAGCTCCGGGGGTTCACGGCCGCCCTGGACTTCCCCCTCGACCCGTTCCAGGTCGAGGCCTGCACGGCCCTGGAGTCCGGTCGAGGCGTCCTCGTCGCGGCCCCGACCGGGGCCGGCAAGACCGTCGTCGGAGAGTTCGCCGTGCACCTCGCGTTGGCTACCGGGCGCAAGGCGTTCTACACGACACCGATCAAGGCGCTGTCCAACCAGAAGTACGCCGACCTGGTGCGCCGCCACGGTGCGGCGAACGTCGGCCTGCTCACCGGCGACTCCTCCGTCAACGGCGAGGCACCCATCGTCGTCATGACGACCGAGGTGCTGCGCAACATGATGTATGCCGGGTCGCGCACCTTGTCCGGCCTCGGCTACGTCGTGATGGACGAGGTGCACTACCTCGCGGACCGGTTCCGCGGGGCCGTGTGGGAAGAGGTGATCATCCACCTGCCGCCCGACGTGCTCGTCGTGTCCCTGTCGGCGACGGTCTCCAACGCCGAGGAGTTCGGCGCCTGGCTGGCAGAGGTGCGTGGGGACGTCGCGGTCGTCGTCTCGGAGCACCGTCCTGTGCCGCTCTGGCAACACATGATGGTCGGCACCGGGATGTACGACCTGTTCGTCGACGATGTCGTCGATGTCGACGATGTCGACCCGTGGGACGCGGATGCCTCGACCGTCATGACTGCCATGAGCGGCATGAGCGGCATGCGCGGCATGCGCGGCAAGACCAGCACGACCAGCACGACCGGCACGACCAGCCGCCCGGCCGCACCGACACGCGTGGGTCCTGAGCTACTGCAGGCGATCTCGACGATGTCGCGTCAACGGCACGACGGACCACCCCCCCGAAGGGGACATCAACGCGGGGGCAGAGGTCCAGGTGGCGGCGCCGGTGGTCATGGGTTCGCGCGTCAGGGTGGAGGCCGACCGGGAGGTGGCCCGACGCGTACCGAGGTCGTGCGACGCCTCGAACGCGAAGGCCTGTTGCCGGCGATCACCTTCATCTTCAGTCGAGTCGGCTGCGACGCCGCGGTCGGCCAACTGCTCGGCCAGGGCGTGCGGTTGGTCCCGGACGCCGAAGGGGAACGGATTCGCAGGCTGGTCGAGGAGCGCGTCTCCGGACTGGACGACGACGACCTCGGCGTACTCGGGTACTGGGACTTTGTCGACGGGCTGAGCCGCGGGTTCGCGGCACATCACGCGGGCATGCTGCCGACATTCCGCGAGATCGTGGAGGAGCTGTTCACGGCGGGTCGGATCCGGGCGGTGTTCGCCACCGAGACGCTCGCCCTCGGGATCAACATGCCGGCTCGGACGGTGGTGCTCGAGCGCCTCGTGAAGTTCAACGGTGAGGCGCACGTCGACATCACGCCCGCCGAGTACACCCAGCTCACCGGGCGAGCCGGCCGCCGCGGAATCGATGTCGAGGGGCACGCGGTGGTCCTCTGGAACCCTCAGCTCGACCCGCTCGCCGTCGCAGGGCTCGCGTCCACGCGTACCTATCCGTTGCGCTCGTCGTTCCACCCGACCTACAACATGGCGGTCAACCTCGTGGCGCAGTTCGGGCGCGAGCGGGCCCGAGAACTGCTCGAGACCTCGTTCGCGCAGTTCCAGGCCGATCGTGCGGTGGTGGGTTACGTGCGCACGGTGCGGCGCAACGAGGAGACGCTGGTCGGCTATGCCACGTCCATGCAGTGCCACCTGGGCGACTTCGCGGGGTATGCCGCGATCCGCGACGAGATCCGTCGGCTCGAGAAGGACGCCGTGCGCGCTCGGGCGGCGAGCGTACGCGCCGAGGCCGCAGTCAGCCTCGAACGGCTGCGTGTCGGTGACGTCATCCGCATCCCGGCCGGGCGTCGCGCCGGTTATGCCGTCGTCGTCCAAGCCAACAGCACAAGGAGCACCAAGACGACGAAGGGAGAGTCCCCGTCGCCCGCCGTCGTCACCGAGGACCGGCAGCTGCGCCGACTCACGCTCTTCGACATCCCCGGCCCGGTCGAGCCGGTCACCACGGTCAAGCTGCCCAAGAACTTCAACGCCAAGAGCCCGAAGTCCCGCCGTGACCTCGCGACCTCCCTGCGGGTCGCCGTGCCACACGACCCGCCAGAGCCGTCGCGCCGCTCGGATGCGGCCAACGGTGAGGCAGGCCGGATCGAGGATCTGCGCCGGCGGATGCGGGCCCACCCGTGCCACGCCTGCCCAGACCGGGAGGACCACGCCCGGTGGGCGGAGCGCTGGTGGCGGCTGCGCCGCGAGACCGAAGGGCTGCAGCGCAAGGTCGATGGCCGGACCAACTCGGTGTCCAGGACCTTCGAGCGGATCTGCGACCTGCTCGAGGAGATGGGCTACCTGGGTGCAGGCGGGGCGTCGGTCACCCCGCGCGGTCAGCAGCTGCGGCGGTTGTATGCCGAGAAGGACCTGCTTGCGGCCGAGTGTCTGCGTCTCGGGCTGTGGCACCGACTGGACGCGCCCAGTCTTGCGGCCGCGATCTCGACCCTCGTGCACGAACCGCGCCGTGACGACACCGAGCTGACTCCCCGGATGCCCAACGACGACGTGGCCGACGCCTGGCGTCAGATGGTCCGGGTGTGGAGCCTGCTCGAGGACCGGGAACGCGAGCGCGGTTTGCCGACGACCGGTGACCCCGACGGCGGTATCGCGTGGATGGTGCACCGGTGGGCGAGCGGCCAACGGCTGGAGGTCGTCCTGCGGGACTCGGATATCGCGGCGGGTGACTTCGTGCGGCGCTGCAAGATGATCGTCGACCAGCTCGACCAGGTGGCGGTCGTGGCGGCCGCCGCTGGGGACCCGGTCCTGGCCGCGACGGCACGCACCGCGGTGGATGCCGTCCGCCGCGGGGTGGTCGCTGCCGACCGGGTGGACTGACGGTTTGACCGATGGGGTTGGGGTGACGGGCTTGACCGGCCGGTTCGGGGGACACCTGAGCGACCCCAGCCTCCGATAGGCAGTCATCACGCCCAGCGGGCGGTGTGCCTGCTGGGTGTGGGGCGGGGTCACGTTCGGTCCGGCGGGTGTGGCGGGGTTGTCGGCGTCGTTCTTGCCCTGGCCCGCTCCTCAACCCGGTCTGGCCGCGGTCTGGGCCTGGTCTGGGCGTTGGTGTAGGAACCTCGGGTGAGGTCCCAGACGACGTGGCCGGTGCTGAGGTCGATCCGGCCGGTCAGGCCCCGGGCGTGGACCAGGGTGTGGTGGTGCCCGCACAGCAGGGCGGCGTTGTCGAGGTTGGTGGGTCCGCCGTCGGCCCAATGGACCAGGTGATGCCCGTCGCACCAGGTGGCGGGGATCGTACAACCGGGCATCGAACACCCCCCGTCGCGTAACCACAAGGCTTTGGTCTGCCCGGCGGTGAAACACCGCCGCCCGAAACCCAGGTCCAACACCTGCCCCTGGGCGCCCAGCACGACCGGCAGGATGGTCGCGTCGCAGGCCATCCGGCGAACCGTTGACGCGGCGAGGACGTCGCCGGCGCCAGACCCGGTCCCCGGCCCCGCGAGCACGGTCCCGGCGCGGACCTGCTCGGTGAGCCGGTCGATGTCGATGGTCACGAACAGCTGCGCCTTGGTCGTGGTCGGGATCCCGTCCGCGGCGGCGACGGCGCGGCGGACCAGCTCGACCAGGGCGTCACCCCGGCGGCGGTCCGAGCCGCGTAGGTCGCCGACCCGGGCCTGGGGTCCGTCGACCGGTCTCGGCGCGGACAGCGGTCCGAGGGCGGCTTCGAGGACGTTCTTGCCCTCCACGTCCACCACCAGGTGGTAGTCGAACGCCCCGGCCCCGTCGTCGTACGGCTGCGACAACCGGATGAGTCCCTTGGCCCGGTCCTGCAGCTGTTGAAGCTCGGTGGGTTGGCCGTACTTATCGATGAGCCGGGACCGTAACCCCCGGATCTCACGTGGCCCGGCGAACATCGCCAACGTCAGGTACGCGTCCCACACCGCCGGAACCGCGGCCGGTTGGAGATGGGGGTGCAGGCGGGCCATCTCGTTCAGAAACACCACCGCGTTCGCCACCCCCACCCGGCCGTTGACCAGCGCCGCCCGGAACGGTTTGGTGTCCGCGGTCGTCGTGTCGGTGACGACCCGGAACAGGCGGGCCGCGCCGCCGCCAACCGCCAACGACGGTGCATGCTCACCCACCCACCCCACCCCCGCCGACGCGATCGACGCCGCGCCCGTGGAGGTCTCACCCCGATCCACCGCCTCGGCCAGAACCGCGACCCGGGCCGCCTCCACCGCCCGGGACAGGTCGTCGACCTGCTGGAACACCTGTCCCAACTCGTCCCCTTGGGCCTGCCACAGCACCGTCGCCAACCCCGTCAACGCCTCTCGCGCCGCCTCCACCGCGGCACGACGATCGGCCACACTCGGCACGGTCGGGTCTGAAGGCATACCCAGAACCTAATACCGACCACCGACAACCCCCTTCGACCACGACTGGACGAATCCCGTTGCCCCACAGACTGACCCGCTCTGACCCGCCAGACCCATCAACCAGCGATCATCCTGCCGATCATCGTGCGTTTAGTGTCGTCAGGACGACACCAAACGCACGACGATCCGCAGGTTGATCCCGCGAGATAGCAACGTGAGGCACAGACAGACAACCGAGGAGCGGCTGAGCGAACCACGACGTGAGCGCCCCAGACCCACCCCCTCCACTCGGGTCGGGGATGACGCACTGTGTCGAGCCCCGTCGACAGGCCCTCACCGAGGTCCACGGTGCAACGAGCACTCGCAACAGGTGGCGCCCCGGGATCTGCTGCGCAGCGAGGCCGCTGCATCGCTGTCGACACGGACTGTTGCCCTGATGGCCTGGGTCGATATCGACACCCTCGCCTGGGCGCGGCGGTATGCCGTCGTCACGGCCCGCCGCAACTCCTCCACGACCGAAACCGCCGAGGTTGCTAGCAAGCAGGGCGCACCGAGACCGACCACAAGCCGCAGCACCCAACGGCCATTGCATTGGGCGTGCAGCGTCACCCTTACGTGATCTATCCGGAGCGAGACAAACTCGGGCGCTGCTGGATCACTCAGCCAGAGACCGGAGGTCGGGTATGCCGCGTCCTCGGATCACGCCTGTTCGGCGACCCAGGTCCCGGACGCCGGCCACGCCCGACCATCGATCAGCCAGACGCGGCGCTATCACCCGAAAGGAGAGCTCCGACGTGAGCGCACGCGCGCCTCTTGGCGCCGGAGGAAGTGACCGTCGGTGAGGCTGATCAGCGCGCCGCCGCAGTCACCCGAGGGCCGACCGGAGTGCCTCTGCGGCCGAAGCGAGTTCGCGTGGGGTGCGCCCGTTCCACTGCGCCCCGACCGTGAAGCCGTCTCCCTCAAAGCGCGGAAAGACGTGGAGGTGGGAATGAAACACCTCCTGGAACGCTGCCTCACCCTCCGCGAGAAAGAGGTTCACACCGTCGCAGCGTAGCGAGGACTCCTTGAGCGCAGCGCTGAGTCTCTGAGCGACCCACATCATCCGAGACGCCGTCGTCGGGTCGATGTCCACCAAGCCCACCGAGTGGGCCTTGGGGACGACCAGGACGTGCCCGTCGGTCACCGGGTTGAGGTCCATGAAGGCCACCACCCGGTCGTCGTCCCAGACGATCATCGATTCAGCGCGACCGGCGACGATCTCGCAAAATGAACAGTCCACACGCCGAGCCTACGATTCGCGAGCGTGCCAGCCAGCCGATGAAGCACCACCAGATGTGACGTCGAGACTGGCGAACAGGTCAGGTGCCAGGAGGTCGAGCTGCCGGAGTACAGCCGTGACGGGATCGCCGAGCTCGGCTCGGACACCCCCGTTGCCACGCAGACCCATTGCCCACCGCGGCTGAGCCCAAACGACCACGAGGATCCTGCACAACCGCGGCCGCCGGATCTGACCGTCCGATGCCGCCAGTTTCCCACCCCAGCTCGGTCATCGGCCACGGGCATCGGCCCGCTCTGAGTCCGCAGAAACGGGCGGATGGATCGAACCTGCACGCAGGTGCGCATAGAATGCCGGTCGTGACGACGTTCCGGGTCCGCGAGGCGGCCGACCTCCTCGGGGTGAGTGACGACACCGTCCGTCGGTGGATCGACGCGGGGCGACTGACCTCCAGCACGGACGCAGGGGGCCGGAACGTCGTCGACGGGGCCGACCTCGCGACCTTCGCCCAGAGCGTGGCGGCCGCTGCCGAACGTCCCGAGCCCGGGCCTGTCCTGCTCGAGTCGGCCCGCAACCGGTTCGTGGGACTGGTCACCCGGGTCGTTCGCGACACCGTCATGGCCCAGGTCGACATCCAGGCAGGGCCGCACCGGTTCGTCTCCCTGATGAGCCGGGAGGCCGCCGACGAGCTCAAGCTCGAACCCGGCGTCCTGGCCATCGCGGCCGTCAAGTCCACCAACGTCGTCGTCGAGGTACCGGAGCGCAAATGACCCACATCCGCACCATCACCCTGTCCGGCGTGGCCGCTGTCAGTGCCGTCAGTATGCTCGCCGCCTGCTCGTCCACGCCCGCGACGACGAGCCCAGGCGCAGGATCGTCGGGGTCGCCGGGGTCGTCGACCAGCACGGCTCTGTCCGGGTCGATCAACGTCTTCGCTGCGGCCTCGCTCCAGGAGTCGTTCGGGACGATCATCAAGCAGTTCACCGCAGCACACCCCGGGGTCACGGTGACCCCGAACTTCGGCGCCAGCTCGGCGCTCGCCACCGGCATCACGCAAGGCCAGCCCGCCGACGTCTTCGCCTCGGCCAGCCAGACCAACATGGACGCGGTCGTCAAGGCCGGCGGGGCCGCCTCGTCCACGGCGTTTGCCAAGAACGTCATGGAGATTGCGGTCCCCCCGGCGAACCCGGCCAAGATCACGGGGGTCAACGATCTCGCGAAGCCCGGCATCAAGGTCGCGCTCTGTCAGCCGCAGGTCCCCTGCGGAAGCGTCGCCGCCAAGGTCTTCGCCAAGGCCAAGATCTCCGTGACCCCCGTCAGCCAGGAGGCCGACGTCAAGTCCGTCCTGACCAAGGTCCAGCTCGGCGAGGTGGACGCGGGAGTCGTCTACGTCACCGATGTCAAAGCCGCCGGCGCCAAGGTCACGGGCGTCGAGATCCCAGCCGACGTCAACGCCTCGACGTCCTACCCGGTCGCCACCTTGACCAAGGCCGCCAACCCCGCGCTGGCCGCCGCCTTCGTGGCATACGTGCTGTCACCCGATGGAGCGGCCGTCCTCAAGGCGGGCGGGTTCGCTGCCCCCTGAGCGCGCGCGCCGCGGGCGATCCGACCGCTCACATCGGGGGTCGGTCCCGTGGCCGCTCGGCGTTCCGGCGCTGCTGGCCGTGCTGTTCCTGCTCATCCCGCTCGCCGCTCTGCTCGTGCGCGCGCCGTGGTCCAGTCTCGCCGAGATCCTCGCCACCACAGAGGTACTGGACGCCCTGCGGCTGTCGCTGGTGTGCGCGAGCTCGGCCACCGTCATCGCCCTGCTCGTCGGGGTACCCCTGGCCTGGGTCCTGGCGCGCGGGCGGTTCCGTGGGCTGTCGCTGCTGCGCGCGCTGGTCACGCTGCCGCTGGTGCTTCCCCCGGTAGTAGGCGGTGTGGCGCTGCTGCTCGGGTTCGGCCGGCAGGGCCTGGTCGGACGTTCACTCGACCTGTGGTTCGGTTTCACCCTGCCGTTCACCACACTCGGGGTGGTCCTGGCGGAGGCGTTCGTGGCGATGCCGTTCCTCGTGGTGACCGTCGAGGGTGCGTTCCGGACCCTCGACCGCGGTTACGAGGAGGCGGCCGCAACCCTGCGCGCCTCGCGGCTGACCGTCTTCCGCAGGGTGACCCTTCCGTTGATCGGACCCTCACTGGCCGCGGGCGCCGTGCTGTGCTGGGCGCGGGCGCTCGGTGAGTTCGGGGCGACGATCACCTTTGCCGGCAACTCGCCCGGCATCACCCAGACCATGCCGCTGGCGGTCTACCTCGCGATGGAGAGCGACCCCGACGCGGCGATCGCCCTGTCGCTGGTGCTGCTCGTGGTCTCGGTCGCGGTCCTCGCGTTGCTGCGCGACCGCTGGGTGCGCGGCGGTGGGCTGTGAGGACGACCCCCGGCTCGTGGGGGGACCTGGTCGTCGATGCCCGCGTCGACCGCGGGGGCTTCCACCTGGACGTCGCCACGACGGTCGCGGCCGGCGAGGTCCTGGGCGTCATCGGGCCCAACGGAGCCGGCAAGACGACGCTGATGCGCGCGCTGGCTGGCCTCCTCGCCCTGACGTCGGGCTCGATCCGTCTGGGGGGCGTGGTCCTCGACGACGCCGAGACCGACACCTGGGTCCCTCCGGAGGACCGTCCGGTCGGGATCGTCTTCCAGGACTACCGGCTGTTCCCGCATCTGTCCGTCCTCGACAACGTCGCCTTCGCGGCGCGGTCCCGAGGTGCCGACCGCGGGACGTCGAGACGGCTCGTCCAACCGTGGGTGGAGCGGTTGGACCTGGCCGCGCTTGCCTCGCGCAAGCCTGGCGAGCTGTCCGGTGGTCAGGCCCAGCGGGTCGCCCTGGCCCGCGCGCTCGCCTCGGAACCGGGCCTGCTGCTGCTCGACGAGCCCCTGGCCGCTCTCGATGCACGCACCCGGCTCGACGTGCGGACGACGTTGCGCGAGCATCTCGCCGACTTCGCTGGACCCGTATGCGTCATCACCCACGACCCGTTGGATGCCATGGTCATGACCGACCGGCTGCTGATCGTCGAGGAGGGTCGTGTGGTGCAGGAGGGCGCTCCCGCCCAGGTCGCGCGCCATCCGGCCACCGACTACGTCGCGCGGCTGGTCGGCCTCAACCTCTACGCCGGCACCCTCGCCGGCAGCAGCGGTGAGGTGCGCCTCGACGGCGGCGGCCGGTTGGTCACCACCCCGACCGGTGACCTCCACGACGCGGGCCGGATGCGCGTGGGCGGGCGCGTCCTGGTGTCGCTGCGGCCGTCGGCGGTCACGCTTCACCAGGCGCAGCCGACCGTCGAGAGCGCCCGGAACATCTGGCGGGGCGTCGTCGTCGGCCTCGAGCTGCTCGGCGACCGGGTCAGGGTGGAGGTCACGGGTGAACCGCCCGCCATCGTCGACGTGACGCCCGCCGCGGTTGCCGAGCTGGGGTTGCGAGCCGGCACCTCCGTATGGCTCGCCGCCAAGGCGACCGAGGCGACGGCATACCCGCAGGAGCAGGCTCGCGACGTCTGACCGACCGGCGGTCAGAGCGATCGGTCAGGCGGTCCCTCAGTCGAGGCCCAACGCGGTGAGCATCCGGTTGATCGAGCTGGTCATCCCCAGCTCGGACGCGACGGTGCTGAGCAGGCGCGGGTCAGCGACCGACGTCGGCAGTGACGTGTCCACGTCGGGAACCGGTGCGTCGCGGGCCACCCGCACGACCAGCGGACCGACGTCGAGGTATGCCGACGCCGCCTCGAGGCGGGTCCGTTGCGCACCCTTGATGGCCGGGTCACCGCCGTCCACCGCCGCACGCAGGCTGGCGAGGTCGCCGTAGGCCTCGATGAGCTTGGCGGCGGTCTTCTCCCCGATGCCGGCGACGCCGGGGAGCCCGTCACTGGTGTCTCCCCGCAGGATCGACATGTCCGCGTAGGCGTCGCCCGTCGGCACGGCGTACTTCTCCTGCAGGAACGCCTGGTCGACGCGGTCGGCTCCGCGCACCCCACCACGCGCCGTGTAGACCACCCGGATCTGGTTGGCGTCGTCGACGAGCTGGAACAGGTCCCGGTCGCCGGTCACGATATCGACCGGCCGGACCCCACGGGACGCGTGCGCGAGGGTGCCGATGACGTCGTCCGCCTCGTATCCGTCGGAGCCGATCCGAGCGATCCCGAACGCGGTGAGGGCGTCGACGATGTAGGGGACCTGCACGGCGAGCTCGTCGGCGACCGCCTCCTCGTCCGGTCCGCCGCCCTCGGCGACGCGGTGCGCCTTGTAGGACGGGATCGCCTCGACCCGGAACGCCGGCCGCCAGTCGTTGTCCCAGCAGGCCACGAGGTGGGTGGGACGGAATGTCGTCACGAGGGAGGCCAGCATGTCGAGGAACCCGCGGACCGCGTTGCTCGGCGGCTCGTCCGGAGACTCCCGCTCGTCAGGCACCCCGAAGAAGGCCCGGAAGTAGAGGCTGGCGGAGTCGAGAAGCAGCAGGCGTTCGCCGGGACGTTCCATGCCGCGAGCCTAGGGCTCGGTGAAACTCTCCGGCGGGACCCGCTCCTCGACCACTAGCCTCACGTTCGTGGAGCACCTCGACCGTCGCCTCGTCGACCTGTTGGCCGTCGACGGGCGGATGAGCTTCACCGACCTGGGCAAGGCGACGGGTCTGTCCACGTCGGCGGTCCACCAGCGGGTGCGGCGCCTCGAGGAGCGCGGCATCATCCGGGGCTACCACGCCACCGTCGATGCCGAGGCGCTCGGCCTGTCCCTCACGGCGCTGATCTCCGTCTCCCCGCTCGACCCCGCGGCCCCCGACGACGTCCCCGAGCGGCTCACCGGCATACCCGAGATCGAGGCGTGCCACTCGGTCGCGGGGGAGGAGAGCTATGTCCTGAAGGTGCGGGTGGCGACACCCGCAGCCCTGGAGAACCTGCTCGCCAGGATCCGGTCGGTGGCCAACGTGCGCACGCGCACAACCGTCGTGCTGTCGACGCCGTGGGAGGGCCGCCCACCTGCCAGCCCCGAGGCAGTCACGAGCTGAGCTGCGCCGGCTCTGCCCGGACCCACCGACAGGCACGAGACCGGTTCTCGGGCCCAAAACGACCAGTTCGGCGTTTCATGCCTGTCGGTCGGACCAGACCAGGGCGCCACTGGTCCCGCCTCAGCCGAGCTGGGCGCCGGCGAGCTCTCGGCTGGACCGGGCGCTGTCGACTGCGGCGGCGTGCGACGCGCCGGCGTCGGAGTGCTCACGCCACCACCGCTGCCCCACCCCGGGCAGGGTGTCGATCGGGTCGTAGTAGACGTACTCCCGCGACAGCGCTGACTCGTCCGCGCCTTCGATCGACGTGCGATAGTTCTTGCGCCAGAACGAGATCCCGCGCTCGCGGTCGTACTCCTCGTTCTGGTGCACCCACCGCTTCCCGACGAACGGCACGTCGCAGACGATCCGCGGCGTGGCGAAGCCGGGCAGGTAGCCCATGATCGCGTGCTGCAGCCGTTGCGCCTCGGCGAGCGAGACGCGCCAGTGCTCGCTGAACGGGATCATGTCGCACATGTAGAAGTAGTACGGCGTGATCGAACCCCGGTCCTGCAGAGCGAAACACAGGTCGAGCAGCTGCTCGGGGGTGTCGTTGACGCCCCTCATCAGCACACCCTGGTTGCGCACGTCACGCACACCGGCCTCGAGCATTGCCCGAGCCGCCTGGGCCACCAACGGAGTGACCGACTGTGCGCTGTTGACGTGGGTGTGGATCGCGAGCGAGACACCCCGAGCCCGCGCCTTGGACGCGACCCGGCCTACGCCCTCCACGACGTCCGGCGACAGCCAGTGCTGCGGCAGGCCCATCAGCGCCTTGGTGGCCAGCCGGATGTCGCGGATCGTGTCGATCTTGAGCAGCCGGTCGAGGAACGCCTCGAGGTTCTTCCACGGCATGTTCGCCACGTCCCCACCGGAGACGACGACGTCGCGAACGCCAGGGGTCCGCGACAGATAGGCGAGCATCGCCGCATATCGGTCGATCGGCTTGCCGACCAGCTTGAGCTTGCTCACCTGGGGGGTGGAGTTGCCGACCAGGTCCATCCGCGTGCAATGGCCGCAGTACTGCGGGCAGGTGGGTAGCAGCTCAGCCAGCACCTTGGTGGGGTAGCGGTGCGTCAGCCCTTCGGCCACCCACATGTCGTGCTCGTGCAGAGAGTCGCGGGTCGCGTAGGGGTGCGACGGCCAGTCGGTGCGCCGGTCCGAGAAGACCGGGAGCATATAGCGGCGCACCGGGTCATCCCGGAACGCACGGGTGTACGCCTCACCGGCGGCGGGCATCGGCTCGACCACGGCCGGAACCATGGTGTTGAGCATCTGCGGCGGGACGAGCATCGACATCGTGGCCCGTTCGGCCTGGTCGCGCTCGAGGTCGGCATACAGCTCGTCGTCTAGCAGGTCGCCCATCAGCTCACGCAGCTGTCGGACGTTCTTGACGCAGTGCGCTCGCTGCCACTGCACGTCGGCCCACTGATCGGCGGTGACGCCGCGCCATCCCGGCAGTCGGGTCCAGTCGGGCTCGACCAGCTCGCGCTGGACATAGTGGTAAGGCTGCTCGATGACGTCGGTCATAGATGGGATGATACGGGAGAACATCCTGCCGGTATGCGGTGACACCGCAAGTTCTATCGATGACAGGTGTAGACACAGGAGGATTGAGTGCATTCGGCCCCATCGTCACCCGTCGGGCTACACCGCGTCCTCATCGGCACCGGAGACCAGGTCACGCTCCCGCAAACCGCCGATCGCCTCGACGTCGACCCCGAGCTGTGGCCCGACGAGGTGCGCATCGCTGTCGACACGCTCAACCTGGACGCCGCCTCCTACCGCCAGATGGCCGAGAAGCACGACGGAGACGGTGCGGCTGTGCGCGACGAGGTGCTGCAGATCGTCGCGCGCCGCGGCAAGATGCAGAACCCGGTCACCGGTTCGGGAGGGATGCTCATCGGGACGGTCGACGAGGTCGGGCCACTGAACCCGCTCGGGCTGTCCGTCGGCGACCGCGTCGCCACCTTGGTCTCGTTGTCCCTGACCCCGCTTGCGATCACGGACGGGCTGGCCCGGTGGGACGGGCTGGGGGAGCTGGTGCCGGCGCAGGGTCACGCGATCCTGTTCGGCCGCAGCATCGCGGCCGTCCTGCCCGAGGACCTCGACCCGCAGCTGGCCCTGATGGTGATGGATGTCTGCGGGGCGCCGGCCCTGGTCGCCCGGGTCGTGAGGGAGCAGGTGTCCCTCGGCTCGGAGCGGAGTACCCCCTCCGGGGGGTCCAGTACTCCGAGGCAGGGGCCCACGGTCTGCGTCCTGGGCGGCGCCGGCAAGTCAGGGTCGCTGTCGCTGGCCGCGGCCCGGGATGCGGGGGCCGGACGAGTGATCGCGGTGGTCCCGGTGCAGCGCGAGGCGGACCTGCTCGAGGGCACCGGGCTGGCCGACGCGGTCGTCATCGCCGACGCCCGCTCGCCACTGGGCCTGTCGGAGGCAGTCGCTGCGGCCGGCGGACCGACCGACGTCACCGTGGTCTGCGTCGACGTCCCCGGGTGTGAGCAGCCGGCCATCCTCGCGACGGCCGACGGCGGCACGATCATCTTCTTCTCGATGGCCACCAGCTTCGCGGCGGCAGCCCTGGGCGCCGAGGGGCTGGCCGCCGATGTGCGGATGCTGGTCGGCAACGGCTATGTCCCCGGACACGCCGCGTATGCGCTCGACCTGCTGCGCGGCGTACCGGCGGTGCGGTCGTTGTTCGAGGGCCGCCTGAGCCGACCTGACCTGAGCTGGGCTGGGCTGGGCTGAGCGGTCAGTCCAAGCCGAGGAGGGCGTTCTCGACCACCTCGGCGAGCGCCGGGTGGATCCAGTACTGACCCTTGGCCACGTCGTCCGCCCGCTGGCCGAAGTGCGCCGCCTGGATCAGCGGCTGGATCACCGTGGACGCCTGCGGACCGAGCATGTGCACCCCGATCAGCAGGTGCGTGTCAGGGTCGATGATGACCTTGAGGATGCCGGTGGTGTCCTCGAGCGCCCACCCGTACGCCACGTCGCCCACCTTCTGGGTGTGGCTGCGATAAGGCGTTCCAGCCGCCTCGAGCTCCTGCTCAGTGGCCCCGAACCCCGCGATCTGGGGGTGGGTGAACACGGCGTGCGGGACGTAGCGGTGGTCGCTGGTCGTCGGCGTGTCCGGGTGCAGCAGGTTGTGCTTCACGACCCGCATCTCGTGGTTGGCGACGTGCTTGAGCTGCCAGTCGCTGCTGATGTCGCCGAGCGCCCAGACCCCCTCGACCGGCGTCCGTTGCTGCTCGTCGGCGACCAGGCGCCCGTCGTCGTGGCACGTGAGGCCGGCCGCCTCGACGTCGAGCAGGTCGGTGTTGGGGACTCGACCCACCGCGAGCAGGACGGCGTCCGCCTCGATGCTGCCCGCGTCCTCGTCGTTCCCGTCGCACTCGAGGTCAAGGGTCCAGCGGCTGCCGTCGTGCCGCGCGGCCGTGACGGTGGTGCCGAGCCGGACGTCGTAACGGTCCTCGGCGATCTCGGTGAACGCGCTCGAGATGTCCCGGTCCTCCTGGGAGAGTAGCCGGCTGCCGCGGTGGACCCAGGTGACGTGGGCTCCCAACCCGCCGAGGATGTGAGCGAACTCGGCGGCGATGAAACCACCTCCGACGATGACCACCCGCTCCGGCAACGCCGCCATCCGCATCACCGTGTCGCTGGTGTGGACCCCGAGGTCCGGGTCGACCCGGTTCAACCCGGGGATGTCCAGGGTCCGCGGGCGTCCACCCGCGGCGATCACCCACCGGTCGGCCGTGACCGTGACCCCTGTCCCGGTGTCCAACGTCATCGGTCCGGTGAACCGCGCCTGCCTGTCATAGACGGTGACATTGTCCGCGTGGCGACGCCACTGCTCACCCCCCGTCGAGATCGGGTCGATCCGAGCGAAGATCCGGTCCCGGATGGCCCGCCAGTCGACGCTCACCCCCTCGATGTGCACCCCGAGCCGCGCCGCGTCCTCGGCCTCGACGACCCGGTCCGCCGGCAGGACGAACATCTTGGTCGGTATGCACCCGACGTTGAGGCAGGTGCCACCGAAGACGCCCTTCTCGACCAGGCCGATGTCGAGGTGGTCGAGCTCGGGACCGATGATCGAGTTGCCCGATCCGGTGCCGATCACGACGAGGTCGTGGTGGCGTGTCTGCATGTCCCGAAATCTAGGCGAACGCGCGCGCCTACGCTGACCCGGATGGATGACGAAGCGCTGACGCATCCCGGGACGTCCTCCATGACCCCCCCGCCGACAGCCGACGGCTCTGACGGCGTCGACACGCTCTACGTCAACGGCCACATCCTCGGCGCGAACCTGACCGAGGTCGGTCAGGCGATGCTCGTCGGCGCGGGCTCGATCCTCATGGTCGGCTCGGGTGCCGACGCGCAGCGATATCGCGACACGGCACGCGAGGTCGTCGACCTCGACGGCGGTGTCGTCACCGCGGCGTTCGTCGACGCCCACGTCCACCTGTCGGCGACCGGTGCGGCCCTGCGCGGGCTCGACCTGTCGGACGCCCGGTCGCTCAACGAGGCGCTCAGCCGGGTCGAGGCCGCCGGACGTCGCAACGGGGGACGGCCCCTGCTCGTGCAGAACTGGGACGACACCACGTGGCCCGAACAGCGTGCCTTCACCGCGCGTGAGCTGGACCGGGCGTCATACGGGGGAGTGGTCTACGCACCCCGCGTCGACGGCCATTCCGCGGTCGTCTCCTCGGCGCTCGCCGCCGCGGCCGGACTGAACCCCTGGGGTATGCCGGACGGCCGCGTCGTCACCGACGACCACCATCGCGTGCGGGCTGCGTTCGAGGCCAACGTGACGCCAGGCCAGCGCCGCGACGATATTGCGCTCGCGCTGCATACCGCCGCCTCCCGAGGCATTGCCTGGGTGCACGAGAACGGGGGACCGGTGGTCAGCTCGGCTGAGGACTTCGACGATGTCGCGGCGGTGGCGAGCAACCCCTCGCTGCCCAGGACGGTCTCCTACTGGGCGCAGCTCGTGTCGTCGCCGGGCGAGGTCGACGAACTCCAGCGCGTCAGACGCTTCGCCGGTCTGGCCGGCGACCTCAACATCGACGGGTCCATCGGGTCTCGGACCGCGAGCCTGCGAGCCGACTACAGCGACGCTCCGGGGACGTCCGGCAACGCGTTCCTCGGCATCGATGAGGTTCGCGACCACGTCGTCGCCTGCACCCGTGCGCGCACCCAGGCGGGTTTTCATGTCATCGGCGATGCCGGTGTCGATGTGGCGATCGCCGGCCTGGAGGCCGCGGCCGAGGTCGCGGATCTCGAGGACGTCCGCGGCCGGCGACACCGCCTCGAGCACGTCGAGATGATCTCGGCGGACGGCGCGGCACGGCTGGCCCGGCTGGGCGTGGTCGTGAGCATGCAGCCGGTGTTCGAGCGCCGCTGGGGCGGTGCGACGGGGATGTACGCCACCCGCCTCGGCGCGAGGCGGGCACACCGGATGAACCCGTTCCGGACCCTGCTCGACGCCGGTGTGACGATCGCCCTCGGGTCAGACAGCCCGGTCACGCCGATGGCTCCGTGGGAGGCCGTCCGGGCGGCCGTGCGCCACCACGACGAACAGGAGCGAATCACCGCGGTCGAGGCGTTCGTCGCGCACACGGCCGGGGGCACGACCGCCGCGCAGGGGGTCGGCCCCGCCACGCAGCTGCGCGCCGGTGCGTCGGCGGACTTCGTGGTGTGGGACGACTCACACAGCTGGTTCGACGAGCTGGCGCTGGATGGGCCCCCACCCGCGGCGCGTCGGACGGTCTGCCTCGGGAACGTCGTGCACGACGAGATGACCTGAGCAGCGGCTTCCCCGACCGGACTCACCACTTCCCCGACACTTCCCCGACCGGACTCACCTGTTCCCCTGTTTTGAGGCCCCCGGCGGCCGATGAACCGACAACCGTATGAGTTCGGTCGTCACTCAGCGCAGAACGGGCGCCCAACGTCGGCCGTCGGGGGAGGTCGCAGGCGGGACAATTCTCCGTTCTGCCTCACCGAAGGCGCCGATTATGTGGGCAAACCAGGTCGACGCGGGAACATTGGCACTCTTGGCTACGATGGAGGAGTGGCTCAGACGTCAGGCACCGCCCTCCTCGACCTGGACTCGGCGACCGTGCGACGCGCGCGCACCCTGGCTCGTCAAGCGGGGCGCCCGGTGGTCGAGATCGCCCGGCGGCACACGACGGTCTCGGTCGAGCGCGCCACGTTGCGTCTGGCGGGGCTCGCCGGTGCCGACCACGAAGGCATCCCGTGGGTCAACCACCTCGTCGACGCGGTCCGAGGCCAGATCGGCCTCGAGCACGGTGTGACGACCCCGGTCTGGGACGCGCTGCGACGCGGCGAGGCCGATGACCTGCTCACCCTCGCCCAGAAGACCGCGTCGGGGTCGGCGACGTTTCGCCTCCCCGCGGGTCGCGAGCTCACCAGCGCGCGGCGGGCGGCAAGGGTCGAGGTCTCCCGAGGCATACGCGCGGTCGACCGTCAACGTGCCACTCGGGAGCGGCTTGTGCGGCGGCACGGCGACCCAGCGCAGAAGCCGTGGATCTATCTCATCGTCGCGACCGGTGACATCGACGAGGACATCCCGCAGGCCCAGGCGGCGGCGCGCGAGGGCGCGGACATCATCGCGGTGATCCGCTCGACCGGACAGTCGTTGCTCGACTTCGTGCCCGAGGGCGCCACCCACGAGGGGTATGCCGGGACCTATGCCACGCAGGAGAACTTCCGGCTGATGCGGGCGGCACTCGACGAGACGAGCAAGCAGGTGGGTCGTTACATCCGACTCACGAACTACGCGTCAGGCCTGTGTATGCCCGAGATCGCGGCCCTGGCCGGGCTCGAGCGGCTCGACATGATGCTCAACGACTCGATGTACGGCATCCTGTTCCGCGACATCAACCCGATCCGCACCTTCGTCGACCAACGGTTCTCCCGCCAGGTGCACGCCCGCGCGGGCATCATCATCAACACCGGTGAGGACAACTACCTGACGACTGACGACGCCGTCGATGCGGCCCACACGGTCACCGTCAGCCAGCTCCTGAACGAGTACTTCGCCAAGGAGGCCGGACTGCAGGACTGGCAGCTGGGCCTCGGGCATGCGTTCGAGATCAACCCCGAGCTGCCCGACTCGTTCCGGCTCGAGCTGGCCCATGCGCTGCTCGCTCGACAGCTCTTCCCCGAGGCGCCGCTGAAGTGGATGCCACCCACCAAACACATGACCGGTGACGTGTTCCGGGGCTACCTCCTCGACGGCTTCTTCAACCTCGTCGGTGCGATGACCGGTCAGGGGATCCTGCTGGTCGGGATGATGACCGAGGCGGTCGTGACCCCGTTCCTGTCCGACCGCGACCTCGCGCTGCAGAACGTCCGCTACGTCCTTGGCGCGGCGGGTGGGCTCGCCGAGGACTTCCACCCGCCGCGCGACGGATTCATCCAGAACCGGGCCCGCCAGGTGCTCGGTGAGAGCGTCGAGCTGCTCGAGCGCATCGTGGGTGACGCGACAGGTCACGGTTCGGCGCCCCTGCTCGCGGCGATCGCCGACGGCACCTTCGGACTGATGAAGCGGCCCGCGGACCGTGGCAAGGGACTCGACGGGGTGGTGGAGCGGGCCACCGGACCGGACGGATACGACAACCCCGCGTCGAGCCTGCTCGAGAGCGGTCAGGCGCGATGAGCGACCTAGCGCCCACGTTGGTCCGGCCCTACGGAGACACCACCGGCGACGGGATGGTCCAGATCTCGTTCACCCTGCCGATCCCGCACGACAAGCGCGCCGAAGGCGCGGCCCTGCAGCTGGCGGCCAAGATGGGGATGCGGCCCGCCCTGCTGGTCCACGCCAAGGCCATGGGGCCGGACTTCACCTTCTTCGTCGTCTACGGGTCGGTGACCCACCTGGTCGACCTCCAGGAGGTGACCGTCGTCGAGCGGGAGTACGCCCTGCTCACCCCCAAGGAGGTCAACCTCGCCGTGAAGCGGTCCTTGCGTCGCAAGCTGGTCGTCGTCGGCGCCTGCATCGGGACCGACGCTCACACCGTCGGCATCGACGCCATCCTCAACATCAAGGGGTTCGCGGGGGAGAAGGGCCTGGAGTACTACCGGGAGATCCGGGTGGTCAACCTCGGGGCGCAGGTCGACATCCCCGAGCTGGTCGCTCGGGCACGTGCCGAACGCGCAGACGCCGTCCTCGTCAGCCAGGTGGTCACCCAGAAGGACGCCCACGTGCACAACACGAGCTCGATGTCCGCGGCGTTCCGCGAGGCATACCCGGCCGGCCAGGTGCCGCTGCTCGTCGTCGGCGGCCCCCGGTTCGAGGAGGGCTCCGCCGCCGCCCTCGGCGTCGACCGGATCTTCGGCCGCGGCACGACGCCGGGTGAGGTCGCCTCCTACCTCGTGCACGCCCTCGTCACCCCTTCGGGGACGACGTCGTGACCGCACTACCGGTCGACCCGGCCCCCATCGGCGCGGCCCCGGCGGGAGCGGACCCGGCGGGCGTCGACGCGCGGGTCGGCACCGTCGTCGTGCACCGCCGGTATGTGCCCTTCAGCCATGCCCACTACGCCGGCAACCTGGTCGACGGCGCGTACTCATTGGCGGCGTTCGGCGACGTGGCCACGGAGATGTGCGTCCGGACCGACGGTGACGAGGGACTGTTCGCCGCCTACAGTGACGTGCAGTTCCTCGCACCGGTCCGGGCCGGTGACCTCATCGAGACCGAGTGCCGCCTGGTCCGAGTCGGGCGGCGGAGCCGCGAGATGGAGTTCGAGGTCCGCGTCATCGGTCGGGGTACGCCGGCCCCGGACCACCCGTCGTCGGCCCAGCTCCTCGACCCGCCGCTGGTCGCTACCCGGGCCACGGGCACCTGCGTCGTCCCCTGAACGCCGTGCCCGGTATGTCTCTTGTGGCCGACCTGTCCCGTGGCCCCGTAACCCCCGTGGCCGATGTGACGGGCGTGACAACCGCTGCGTGAGACACCGGCTCGGCCCCGTCGGCGTGTCGACCCCGACACGCCGACGGTTTCAAAAAGTCTGCGACACAACGGGTTTGGTGGATCGCAACAAGGGGGCGCTGACCTGCAACGATGCGCGTTGTCGCTGGTGAGCGCCGGGTTGACACCTCCGGCCTGCTGAGTAACTTGGGGCCCGGTCGTTCACCCGGACGGTTGTCGGTGGGGCTCGGGGAGTGTTGCGGAAGGGGGTTCTCGGCGGCTTGCGCGCGCAGCCGCCGACCGCGCCAGGCTTGCCTGAGGCGACATGAGCTCAGGTCCCACACGACAGCTGGTGGACGGCTCGACGGCCCACGACGCTCAGTAGACAACAGCCCACCGACCGGCCGCCTGCCGGTCGGGGGCTGGTCCCAACGGCGTCGTGGGCCGCCGTGGCGGCCGCCGATCGGCTCCCGACACACGCCGACGGCTGAGCGCATACGGGCGTCACGGGTGACGCAGTTACCGTTACGCCGTGCGGTTGCGCCTACGTCTCGTGCTCGCCCTCGTCTCGGGGGCGTTCCTGTGTTTGGCGTTCCCCGGTCCTGGCATCTGGCCCCTCGCGCCGGTCGCTGCCGCTGTCCTCGCGGTAGCGACCTGCGGCGCCAGCGTGCGGGCGGGAGCTCTACTCGGGCTGGTGGCGGGGTTGGTGTTCTTCGGGTACTCGCTGAGCTGGGCCGGGAGCGTCGTGGGCGTCGTCCCCTGGCTCGGCTTGACAGTGTGTCAGGCGGTGTTCACCGCCGTGCTCGGGGCGGTCTGCGCGTGGCTGCAGAGCCGCCCCATCCGCCCACGCGACCGCCCAGACCCGCACAACCCCGCCGCCCGGATGCCGCGGATCCGGCCGCTGGTCGTCGCTCTCGCCTGGGTCGGCCAGGAGGCGCTGCGCGACCGGCTGCCCTACGGCGGGTTTCCCTGGGTCCGGCTCGCCTTCAGTCAGGCGGACTCCCCGATGGGACGACTGGCGGCGGTCGGTGGCGCTCCGCTGGTGACCTTCGCGGCGGCCCTGTGCGGCGGCCTGCTCGCTGTCGCGGTCGCGAGCTTCTCGCGGGCGCCGGCAGGGGCTGCACCCACACCCCGCCGGGCCACGGCCCGGCGGGGTGTGGCCCGGCTGTTCGTGTTCGGGACCGCCGGCGTGCTCGCGGTCGGGGCGTCTGGCCTGCTCGTCCCGCTGCCGAGCGACGGGGCGCCGGCGAGCGTCATGGCCGTCCAGGGCAACGTCCCGCGCGCGGGCCTCGAGTTCAACGAGGAACGCCGCCAGGTCCTCGACAACCATGTCCAGGCCACCCTCGATGCCGCGACCCAGGTGGACGCGGGCACCCGGCCCCGGCCGGACCTGGTCGTCTGGCCGGAGAACTCCTCGGACATCGACCCCACCCGCAACCCGGATGCGGCGGACCAGATCACTCGCGCCCTGGACGCCCTCGGGGCGCCGCTGGTCGTCGGCACGTTGCTCGAGCAGCCCGCGCCGAACGTCTCGAACGTCTCTATGCTCTACCTCCCGGGCCAGGGCATCGTGCAGACCTACGTCAAGCAGCACCCGGTGCCGTTCGCCGAGTACATCCCGAACCGCGAGTTCTTCCGAACCTTCAGCGACAAGGTGGACCTGGTCCGTGCCGACTTCGTCCCCGGACCCGGTCCGGTCGAGTTCCGCGTCCCGGCCGCGTCCGGCGGCGAGATCGTCGCCGGGCCGACGATCTGCTTCGAGGTGGCCTACGACGACCTGGTCCGCGAGAACGTCGAGCTCGGCGCGAACCTGCTGCTGGTGCAGACCAACAACGCCACCTTCGGCTATACGTCCGAGTCGGTGCAGCAGCTGGCGATCTCTCGCATCCGGGCGATGGAGCACGGCCGTTCGGTCGTCCACGTGTCGACCGTGGGCGTGAGCGCGCTGATCACCCCCGACGGAACGCCGCACCAGGTCACGTCGTTGTTCACTCAAGATGTCCTGTCGGGTGCCCTGCCCTTGCGGACCGCCGAGACCCTGGCGACCAGGGTCGGTCCGTGGCCGGAGTACGCCGGCTGTCTGTCCCTCGTCATCCTGCTTGCGCTGAGCGTGCGGCCGCGCCGCTCCACCCAGCGACGCTCCACCCAACAACGCTCCACCCACCAAGGAACCCGCCCGTGAACGACAGCCCAGGCCACGCCCCTCGCCCACCCCTGCGGCGCGTGCTCGTGCTCATCCCGACCTACAACGAGAGGGAGAACCTGCCGCGGATCGTGGCGCGGGTGCGCGCCACCTCGCCGAGCACCGATGTCCTGGCGATCGACGACTCCTCACCGGATGGCACGGGCGCCGTCGCGGACGGTCTGGCCGCGGCCGACCCGGCGGTGCACGTCCTGCACCGACGGACCAAAGCCGGCCTCGGCGCGGCATACCTCGCCGGGTTCGCTTGGGCGTTGGAACGCGGCTACGACGCGACCGTCGAGATGGATGCTGACGGCTCACACCGCCCCGAACAGCTCCCCGACCTGCTCACCGCGGCGGCCGACGCCGACGTGGTCATCGGCTCGCGGTGGGTCCGCGGCGGCTCGGTGGTCAACTGGCCGTTCCATCGCAAGGTGCTGAGCATCGGCGGCAACCTCTACGTCAAGGGCATGCTGGGGATGTCCGTCAACGACGCGACCGGTGGCTATCGGGTCTATCGCGCCTCGGCGCTGCAGCGGCTCGACCTGTCCGCCGTCGACTCGCAGGGCTACGGCTTCCAGGTGGACATGACCTGGCGCGCGGTCCAGGCGGGGTTGACGATCGTCGAGGTGCCCATCCGGTTCGTCGAGCGCGAGGTCGGCGAGTCCAAGATGAGCGGCAGCATCGTCTCCGAGGCGATGGTGAGCGTGAGCCGGTGGGCGCTCGCCCACCGCAGCGAACAGGTCCGCGGCGCCGTCCTGGCGCGGCAGACCCGACGTCAGGAGAGCGCGTGGCACCAGCTATGACGCATCAGGGACCACGTCAGGGACAGCCGCGTATGCCTGGGCGCCGCAGCCGTGCGCGCCCGTGGCCGCTGCTGCTCCTGCTTCTCCTGCTCGTCGTGCCCTTGTTGGAGGTCGTGGTCATCATCGCCGTCGGGCGCGCCATCGGCGGCTGGCCAACGTTCGCGCTCCTGCTCGCCGAGTCGGCGTTCGGCGCCTGGCTCGTACGCCGCGAGGGCAGCAGGTCGTGGCACGGCCTGCAGGAAGCCCTCACCTCGGGGCGGATGCCGTCACGTCAGCTGGCCGACGCGGCGCTCGTCCTCGTCGGAGGTGTGCTGCTGCTAACTCCGGGCTTCCTCACCGACATCCTCGGGTTCCTCCTGGTGATGCCGTTCACCCGGCCGTTGGCTCGGGGACTGCTCGAGGCCGCCGTCGCACGGCGGCTCCTGGCGGGCGCGGTCGGTGGTTGGTCCGGGGGGGCCGCTGGATCCCAGGGGGGCGCTGGTCCCCGTGCCGGGGGCGACGTCATCGAGGGAGAGGTGCTTTGACGTTCTGTCCCGCAGAGCGGCAGGCCATGCAAGCCCGGACCTGGACATATGTGTGCGACCCGACAGAGCTCACCAAGCTCACCAAGCTCACCAAGCTCACCGAGCTCACCGAGGCCATCACCCGCATCACGGGCCTGAAACCCGTTCTGGACGAGTCCGGGGGCATGAGGTCGGCCGCCTTCTGACGCGTCCACGATCTCTCGTCGCGCGGCCGCCGGCAGAGCCCCGTGGGGTGGTGGGCTTTGAGGTGGTCCTCGGTGCCCTACTCGCCGCTCTCGAAGGCGGCGCGTTCGTCAGTATCCACGCTGGGGGCGAGTAGTGCCATGGATTCCTCTGAGAGGTAGCGGCGGTCGCCAGCGATCTACTCGTCGTGCATGTCGATGAGGACCGCGCCGACCAGGCGGATCACGGCGGCGGCGTTGGGGAAGATCCCGACGACGCGGCCGCGGCCCTTGATCTCCTTGTTGACCCGCTCGAGCGGGTTGGTCGACCAGATCTTGCGCCAGTGGGCCTTCGGGAAGCCGGTGAAGGCCAGCACCTCGGCCTTCGCGTCATCCATCAACGGCCCGACCGTCGGGAACGACGTGGCGAGCTGGTCGCGGACCTCGTCCCAGGACTTGGAGACCGCCTCGGGGTCGGGCTGGGCGAAGATCGTGCGGAACACCGCAGCGACCATGTCGGCGTGGGACTTCGGGACGTGAGCGAGCAGGTTGCGAGCGAAGTGGACCCGGCACCGCTGGTGCGCGGAGCCCTGGAAGGACCGCTTCAACGCCGCCATGAGTCCGGAGTGCTGATCGGAGATGACCAGCTGGACCCCGTCCAGGCCACGCTGCTTGAGGGAGAGCAGGAAGGACCGCCAGAACGTCTCGTCCTCGCTGTCGCCGACGTCGAGCCCGAGGACATCCCGCGAGCCATCGGCGGCGATCCCGGTAGCCACGACCACGGCCATCGAGACCACCTGGCCGCCCTTGCCGGGCTAGTTCCGCACGTGGAGGTAGGTCGCGTCGAGGCAGACGTAGTCAGCGACCCGGCTGGGGCCACGAACAGCACTCGGAACGGCGGTGCGGTGGGGAGCCTTCGGATGGTCGAGCCGTTGCCGTTGATCGTCATGGTCGTGGTGATCTCCGGCAGTCCGTTGAGGTCATACGTGGCGTCCACGTTGTCCCACAGATCTAGCTCGTACGTGCAGTTGGAGGCCAGGTTGAGCACCGATGACGGGGTCTAGTTCGCTGAAGCCATCTGTTCGATGAGACCTGGCGTGGTGCAAGGGACTACGAACACGGTCTCCGCAGCGGCCAGGGCCGGTGTCAGCCCCACCAGGACGGCTGCACCGGCGACACACACCGCCGACCGCAAGACGAGCGCAGACCGCACGACGTGCCGCTTGACTGAAACCCTGGTGAATTGGGGTCGCAGGCGATCGATCTTCATGGAACTTCTTGCATCAGTTCGTCTGCTGCCGGAGCGAGCGACGTGGTCAGAGGATCAGGGGACTAGCGGATCTGCTGCGTCACGAAGTGGACCGTCTGGCCGCCGAGAACGACGAGCCGCGGCGCCCGCAGGACGTCGAGGTGCTGCCGGGGATCTGCGGGCACGGCGATGAGATCGGCGCGCAGGCCGGGTCGCAGCAGACCCCGGTCGGCCAGGCCCAGGCATTTCGCGGCCTGCCCGGTGGCCGCTGCGAGGGCGTCCGTTGTCGACAAACCGGCCCGTTCGAGTTGCTCGATCTCCACCACCAGGCTCAGGTTTGGGCACCCCGGCCCGCCGCCGTCGGTGCCGGCGACCAGCGGTAGTCCTCGCTCGACCATCAACCGAGCTGCTGCGAGCCGGTGCTGCAGGTCGCGAAGCGACGATGGCGTGGCCCTGTCGACCTGGGAGTGGGCCCACGCTGTGGCCAGGGTGGGGACGATCCAGGGCCGTCGTTCGGCGAGCAAGTCCACGGTGGCCTGGTCCGGGAGGGTCGTCACACCTGGCTGTTCTGTGTGAGCGCCGAGGGTCCCGGAGTCGACGGTGCTGACATGGGTGAGGAAGCTGGCGTGCTCCAGGGTGTCGACCCCGCAGCGTAGTGCCTGGGCCATGCCGGCGGTGCCGTGCGCGTGCGCGGCCACCAGCAGCCCGCGGGCGTGGGCGTAGTCGACGATGCCAGCGACGGTGTCGTCGTCAAAGACTGCCGCCGTCGGGTCCGAGGCGGTGTCGGTGACAGAGCCGGTGACGATGATCTTCACGACCCGGGCGCCCGCGTCGATGTCGGCGTCGATGCGGTCACGGGCGGCCGGGAGATCGGCGCATCCGCCGCCCAGGGCGAAATTCGGGCCGGTGGGGGTGGTCAGTTGGGCGGTGGACGGCAAGAGCTCCGGACCGGCGGTACGGCCATCCGCGATCTCCCGGGCCAGCCGGAAGGCGGTGTTGCCCAGCGCACCCAAGTCCCGGACGGTCGTGATCCCAGCGGCCAGCAGGTTGCCCGCATTCACGCGCCCCTGCTCAAGCATGGCGTCGGTGTCGTGGGCGACGACCTGCTGCACGACCCGCATGTCACCCGAGAAGGTGACGTGGTTGTGCACATCGATCAGCCCGGGAAGCACGGTGCCGTCGCCGAGGTCGATGACCTCGACGCCCTCGGGCCGCCCGACGGCAGCCGCGGGACCGGCGGCCTGGATGAGCCCATCCGCGAGCAGGACGCCAGCATGGTCGACAACCTCACCGTCACCGACGAGGAGCCGCCGAGCCAGCAGCAGGCGGCGGGTCACCGGTCCAGCTTCCGAAGCTTCCACGACGCCATCTCAGCTGCGGCTGGGATCAGGCCCATCCCGTGGGGGCGGCCCGACGGGGTCGCCGGGTTCTGCAGAACAGGGCGCTGCCAGTCGCTGTCGGACCGGTCGTGCATCCGAACGAGGCCGATCTCGGTCAGGTGGTTCAGGGCCATCATCGCGGTGAACGTCGGGTTCGGGTTCGCCCCGCCCACGCCGAGCCTGTTCATCCCGGCCGTGTAGTCGACGAGGAAGTCGCTGAGGTTCACCGTCTCACGGTGCCCGGCGACCTCGAGGGCCACATGCTGCAGGCCGGTACCCTGGTCAAGCAGCTCGTCCAGATGAGATGCGGCAGCGGCGGAGTCGAACACCTCGAACGAGTGACCGTCGGTCAGTCGTTGCACCTGGCCCTCCTGCACCAGTGCCGCCGCGGCCGCCAGCACCGTCTGCAGCTTGAGCTGGTCCGCGTCCTGCATGACGCCGCAGGCGCCGTTGTCCTCGTCACCCAGGTGCAGCAGTTCGGCATCGCGGAAATATGCGACGACGTGGCCGGCGCAGTGACCCTGGGATCGGATTACCCTGACCGCTCCGTCGGCGAAGCTCCAGCCGGTGAAACGCTGGTTGCCGATGGCGAAGCGCTCGAGCGGTCGCTCCTCGAGAGAGCGGGTGGTCCGGCCGAACGGGCGGAGCGGCTGGAACAGGGACACGATCAGATCGGCGGCCAGGTTCGGCGGAGCGGGCAGCGGGCTGACCCCGACGATACGGTCGAACGTGGCCTCCCAGTACCCCGTCGGATGCAGCATCTGCTCGACATCACGCGCCGGTATCCAATGCTCGACGGATATCCCGCGAGACTCATGCCACTCGTCGGCCAGGTCGTTGTTGCCGACGTGGTCGACGTGGCCGTGGGTGTTGATCAGCACCAGGTGCCGCCACGGCCCGACCTGATCGACTGCCCGGGTCAACGCTTCCCGGAAGGCAGTTGTGACCCCGGTGTCGACGAGGAAGAGAGTGTCGTCGACCCGGTGGAGCAGAGCGTTGCCGGCGTCCGGCTGGCTCGTCTCGATGTCCAACTCCTGACCGACCACGAGAACCGTACGGTCGTCGATCTCGATGATGTCGCCTAAAGCCATTGCGGAAGTCCCGTTCTTCGAGGTTCGCAGCGTGTCCGCTGATGTCCCAAAAAGCGTCGCATCCACCACTTCCACGACACTCACACGGACGCGACAGCGATGTAAGTCAGAAGGAAGTGCCTCGTCACAATCTGTGGTGATGCAGGTCATTTCCTTGGCGGGATCGGCGTGGGGCCCGGGCTCGGTACCGTGGCCGGGTGAAGTTCCGGGACCTCGGACCGCTGACCGTCACCTTCGACGACGCCCCGACGCGCCTGTCCGGAGCCCGGTTGCTCACCGCTTTGGCGGTGCTCCTGGTCCACGAGGAACCGGTCTCCGAAGATCGCCTGATCGACGCGGTATGGGGCGACCAGCTGCCGCAACGCGCCGGTGCCGCCTTGGACACGTTGATCTTCCGGCTGCGTCAAGTGTTGGAGCCGGGCCGGACCCGACGCGACGGCTGGCTGGTGCTGCGCACCGAGGTTGCCGGCTACCAGCTCGCGACAGATAACGGTGCCGTCGACTCCCGCGCCTTCGCCATCGAGGCGACGGACGCCGCAGCGGCCCTCGCCGCCGGAACCCCGGACCGGGCCATGGTCCTCGCCGACCGAGCCCTGGACCGCTGGAAGGGTCAAGCCTACGGCGGGGTGCCCAGCGGCGGCTGGTTGGACCCGGTCCGATCCCGGCTCGACGAGCTGCGCGTCGACGCTGCCGAGGTGCGGGTACGTGCCCTGCTGGACCTCGGGCGCCCGGAGCAGGCGGTGTCCTCAGTTCAACCCTGGGTGCTGCTGCACCCGTTCCGGGAACCACTCTGGGGCCAGTGGGCGCTCGGCTTGTATCAAGCCGGGAGGCAGGCTGCTGCGCTGGACGTACTGGCCCAGGCCCGGCACGTCCTCGACGAGGAGCTCGGCGTGAGTCCCGGTCCGGCGCTGACCGCGCTACAGACGGCGATATTGCAGCAGTCGCCCGAACTACTCGGACCAGCGTCTACACCCGTCGTGCTGTCGACCCTCCCGCCCGCTCGCGGGTCCCTGCATGGCCGCGACGACGACGTGGTCACGGTGAGCGCACTGCTGCAGCCCGGCACCATCACGTCGATCACCGGACCGGTCGGAGTGGGCAAGACGTCCCTCGCAGTAGCAGTGGCCAGGGATGCCCGGCATCACGACGGGGTGCACTTCATCGACCTGACGCAGGCGACCGGACCCGGCGAGGTCGCCCCGCTCATCACCTCGACCCTGGAGCTTCGGGCGGACGGCGCCGATGTCATCGAGGCCGTGAGCCGCCACCTGCAGGGCCGAGACCTGCTCCTGATCCTGGACAACTGCGAACACGTGCTGGAAGCCGTCGCGGAGCTGGTAGGGAAACTTCCCCGCTCGACGACCGTACTGACCACGAGCCGCGAACCGCTCGACCTGGAGGAGGAACGGGAGCACCGACTGAGTCCACTAGCCACCGCACCCGGCCCGGGCGACCCCGCCATCCAGATCTTCCTGGATGCGGCCGGTCCGATGACCGGGCCGCCCGATCTGGACCGGATCAGCGAGATCTGTGCTGCGGTCGACGGTCTGCCGCTCGGGATCGAGATCGCAGCCCGCCGCGCACGGATTTACACCCTCGAGGAGGTGCTGCTCAGCGTGCAGCAGGACCCTGGGGCGCTGCGTGCCGGCCGGCGTGATCACCGCACCGGCCGTAGCCTCGCCGACGAGATCGACACCAGCGTCAGGCTGTGCGAACCCTACGAGCAGGTAGTGCACCGGAGACTGTCGGTTCTGAGCCCACCATTCACCTTGACTGCTGCCCGGGCCGTCGCCCACGACAACAGCTGGCCCTCCACAGGTGCTGTCGAAGTGATGGATGCACTTGCAGGGCTGGCCCGACGGTCACTGGTCGTCGCCGACCCCGGGAAGGCCGGGAAGCCCACCAGGTTCCGCCAGCTGGTCCCGATCCGCCACCACGCTGCCGCCGCGTTGGCCGTGGCGGGCGGGGACGCGGCTGCACATCGGCGCACCGCGTGGGTGACCGACCTCGTGCTGGCGGTCCCGCAGCGCGGGCGCCCGGGGCAGCGAGCCTGGTACGACCGGCTCGAAGCCGACCAGGCGACCGTCGCCGCCACCGTCGAGCACCTGCTCACCGGCGACGACGGTGCGGCGGCCGCGAGGGTCGTGCTAGCCCTGGCTGGTTGGGCCTACGACCGGAACCGGCTCCCTGTCATCCGCCGATGGCTGCAGACTTCGGTCGACCGGTCCGACCTCGATGCCCTGACCCGAGCCCTCGTCGAAGCGACCCTCGGCTCGATCCTCGAGATCACCCGGGACCTCCCGACCGCCCACGAACTGTTCGACCGCAGCGTTCCGGTGCTGGTCGACTCCGACGATCCTGCCGCGGCCGAGGCGCTGGTGGACATTGCCACCACCGCGTGGATCGGCGACGACTGGGCCTACGGCAGCGAGATCGGGCTGATCGCCCGCGACCGCTGCGCGGCAGCCGGGCTCACCTACGAGCTCCGCATCGTCGAGTCCACCCTCACCGCCGCACGACTGTTCAGCGGCCCACCCCAGGAGGCGCTGGCTGCTGCCGAGGAGCTACTTGCCGATCCGGGCACTGCGGACAACGGCCGGGCCGTACTGCTGCTCTGCGCCACAGCGGGAGTCGCCGCCGTCTTCTCCAGACGCCCCGACGCCGGACTCCGCTGGACCGAACGGTCACTACGGGTCGCGCACGACCTCGGCGTGCGCAACATGGGGGAGACCCTCGAACAACGCGGCAACCACCTCGCCGCCGCCGGCCGATTCGCCGACTCCGCCCGCTGCTTCGGCGCCGCCGCGGCCCAGTACGAACGCGTCGGCCTGTCCTGGCCCCGCCACGACGGCACCACCACCACCGTTGAGCACCTCCGCTCCACCCTCCCACCCGACGCCTTCAACCACGCCTGGACGAGCGGACTCCGCCTCATCGAAGCCGGGGACGGCGTACGCCTCACCGACTGGATCTGACCTCGCATCGACAGTCGCCAATAGGCCGCCGCTGGGCAGCTGAACCTCCAACTCGTCGCCCTTGAATACGACGTGTCGACAGTTCCGAAATACTCGAACCGATTGTTGCGCAGCCAATTCGCGTCATCCGCCCTATCTAGCGCAAACACGCCGGCAACCGCGCCCTCTGCGACCTCCCGAAGGTTCGGATCATGGCCAGGTAAACGCTGCACCACTTCGCGGTCGAAGTCGTCCAACGGCATCCGCCGTAAAGCCGTAGTCGATGACCTGGGCTAAGGCATGACGCAATCGGGGTTGTTCGGAACGGCCCTCAACACGCCCATTCCGCCGCCCGCGGCACAACGTCGCCCCCAAAGTCGCTCGGGAGGTTTCCCGCTCGTCGTCTGTGGTTGGCAAAGCCGCCCCCCAAGACCCCGATTGGGTGTAGGACGGGACGCGTTCGGCCCTGCGGGGGGCCGCCAGAAAAAGGGTGTAGTCGATGGGGATAGGAATGCGGATCAGGGTTGTAAGCGCCCTTGCTGCTGCGGGGGCGCTCGTGCTCTCGGGTGGACCGGCGATGGCCGCGGTGCCCCAAGCGCAACGGCCGATGGCGTACACGTGCACCGGTGGTGGGATCCCGTCGGGGAGCTATGCGAGCATCACCGTCCGGGGCGTGTGCTCCGTACCGGCCGATGCCGTGATCAAGGTCGTCGGGAACGTCAACGTCGGGCGCGGTGCCACCCTCGACGCGCAAAGCGCGCCGTCGAAGATCACCGTCGGACACGACGTCATTGGGGCTTCCGGCTCGCTCCTCGGTCTCGGCTGCCAGCCGAAATCGTATACGGGCAACTCGGCACATCCGTGCACCGTCGAGCCGGATGGCCACTCCACCATCACCGTCAACGGAAGTGTCACGGCCCTCGACGCAGCTACGGTCCTGCTGAATGGAATCACGGTCAAGGGGGATGTCACGCTGCTAGGAGGAGGCGGCCCGATCCCTTGGTCGATCAAGAACAACGTGATTGGCCGCAACGTCACGGTCATCGGGCAGACCACCAACTGGCTCGGCGTGCTCTTCAACTCGATCGGCGGGAACGCGACGCTGGTCTTCATCAAGGTGACCGACACGGACCCGGGGGCCCCCGGTGCCTTCGTCGTTCGTAACACGATCGGGCGAAACCTCATCTGCGCCGGAGTCACCCCCGGCATTTCCGGCGGTTTCGTTCCCGGCGAGGTCAACGTCGTCGGCCGTCAGGCGATCGGACAGTGCGCCTCCCTGGTCTGACCGGTTCGCATCCCGTCCGTCTGCCACCCGTCAAGCCAGGCGCGTGGCGGACGGGCCTTGCGCGGGTCTCACACCTGCTCGTGGCCTCGTAGCAGGGGTGCTGAATTGTCGGTGGGTGCGCCATGAACGCGCCTCTCCGCGGCATGAGCGTCGCGGTATCCGTCCTCTGGCCTACTGTCGGCAAACCGAGAACGTCACCGTTGGGGAAGGCCGCGATGAAGTACATGCTGATGATGCACGTGCGCATGGATGATGGCAACGAGGTGCCGAGCTGGGCCCCGCAGGACGTCAAGAACATGATCGCCTTTCAGCACGCGTTCGACCACGAGCTTGAGGGCAGCGGCGAGATGGTGTTCAACGCCGGGCTCGGCTGGCCCGATCAGGCCCGGATCGTCCGTATGACGGCGGGGCGCCCGCCGTCACCGACGGGCCGTTCCCGCAGGATCGAGAGTTTCTCATCGGATTCTGGATCGTCGACTGCAACAGCGAAGAGCGGGCCTACGCCATCGCCGCGAAGGCGTCGTCGTCGCCCGGCCCCGGCGGGGCACCGATGTGCATCCCCATCGAGGTACGCCCGCTTGCGGGGCCGCCGACCGTAGATGGCTGACGAGGATGGCCCCAGCGGCTGCCCTCCGCTCAGCACATCACGGACCGTCAACGGCGCGCGCCTGCCAGGGCTGAGGTCCACGCACAGCCCCAACCAACCACCGGTGGTGAACATGTCGCTTGGTTCGAGATAACGCGGCTAGCGGACGGGGTAGGTCCGCGAGGTCCCAGCTGGCGGACGGGGTTGTGTCCGCGGGGCCGTCGTGACGCGGCGACTAGGTCAGGCGATGCGCTTGCTGGTCGGCTTCTCGCCGCGCGAGGCGCGCAGAATGCTGAGCCGCTCCTCGAGCAGCTCCTCCAGCTCGGGGATCGAACGACGCTCGAGCAGCATGTCCCAGTGGGTGCGCACGTGTTTGGTCTCCTTCCTCTCCGGCTCGGGGCCGTCGAGGAGCTTGGCCTCGTTGCCGCACCGGCACTCCCACACCGAGGGCACATCGGCCTCGACGCTGAACGGAAGCTCGATCCGATGCCCCAGCGGGCAGACGTACGTCGTGATGCGGCGCTCGCTCGGCACCACGTTCACCTCGGACTCCATGCTGAACGTACTCAGGCGGGTCCCTCGAAGTGCTCTGTCAGCCATTGTCATCCTCCCCAGAAGCGCTGTGGCGCCCGTGTCTCGCACGGACTGGAGAGCCTGCAGCTCTCCATATCACTCATTCGTTGCCAACGCTCCGGTCGGATGCGTTTGTTCCGGCGACAGTCGTCTGCACAGGCAATCGACACCAGTTTGTGATGTATTTCACAAGGACCAGAATGGGGACGATTGCCGCGGCGGAACGAAACGGGTGCACCTGCTCACACGGGGTTGATCAGGCTCACACCCGTCACACAGGTTCACACGATGGCCGGCACCTCGTTGCCGGCGGCGAGGATCCCCTCACGCATCCGGACCCGCGACAGGATGGCTCCGCCGAGGACGAAGAAGACGACGAGCGCGACGATCGCCCATCGGTAGGAGTGGGTGAACTGATGCACCAGCCCGAAGGTCAGCGTCCCGAACCAGCTCGTGCCTCGCTCCATGGCCTGGTAGAGGCTGAAGAACTCCGCCTCCCGGCCGCGCGGGATCAGCTGGCTGTAGAGCGAGCGGGACAGCGCCTGGCTGCCGCCGAGCACGAGACCGATGAACAGCGCCAGCGCGACGAAGAGCACCAGCGACTGGGCCGGGACGAAGAACGCGGCGACCACGATGAGCGTCCACACGCCGAGGCTCCACAGCACTGTCCGCCACGCACCGACACGGCCCGCGATGCGCCCGAACAGCACCGACCCGCCGAACGCGACGAACTGCACGAACAGGAACACCCCGAGCACCGTCTGCTGGGAGAACTGCAGCTCCTCGATGCCATACAGGCTCGAGTTGCCGATGACCGTCTGGATGCCGTCGTTGAAGAACAGGTAGGCCAGCAGGAACAGCATCGTCTGCGGGAACAGCCGCAGCTCGCGGAAGGTGTCGGCGAGCTGGGCGAAGCTCCCCGTGACAACCCCTTTGGTCCGCTCGACCGGCGTCGCGAGGGTGCCGCCGACGTGACGCAGGCCGAGGACCGGGATGAGGGTGAACCCGCCCCACCACAGCCCGGCCGACAACAGGCTGACCCGGGTGGCCGTCGAGCGGTCCAGTCCGAGTTTGGCGTGGAAGATGTCGAGCAGGAAGTTCAGGGTCAGCAGGATGCCGCCACCGAGATATCCGAAGCCCCACCCGCGCGAGGAGACACGGTCGCGGTCGTCGGGAACGGCGATCCGCACGAGCAACGAGTCGTAGATCACCAGCGAGGACCCGAGAGCGAGGTTCGCGACGATGAGCAGGACCACCCCGAGCTGCCAGTTCGTGCCGAGGACGAAGAACATCAGGCTTGCCGCGATCGCGCCGAGCCAGGCGAACCCGGCGAGCATCCGGGTCGGGTGGGGGCTGCGGTCCGCAATCCCGCCCACGACGATCAGGACGATCGCCGAAATGATGGTCGAGACGGTCGCGGTGTAGGCGAACAGTGAGCCCGGGTCGATCGGGACGCCGAGGACGTCGAGCGTCTGAGTGCAGGAGGCTCCCTCGGCGAGGTCGGGGCAGGCGGCAGCGGTCGCCACGGAGGTGAGGTAGGGGGCCATCAGCACGGTCGCGGTGGTCGTGACGTAGGCCGAGTTGGCCCAGTCGTAGAAGTACCACGCCCGCTGCTCGCGCGTGTGCTGCCCCGGCGCCGAGTGGGCCACCGTGCCCACGACGTCTCCCGTCATGGGGGAAGCGTGGCACAGGACCGCTCGACGCGATCGCATCCCGCGCACGTGCGGTGGGGACTGGCACGATGCCGGTATGAGTGACGCCCAGGCTGCGGCAGCGCCGCCGGAGCAGCAGGCCGGGAACCACCTGAACCGTTCGGATCTCCTCGTCATCGGGCTGTCCGCGGCCGCGATGGCGCTGGCCGGGGTGCTGCACTACGCCGGCGGGGGAGAGGTGTTTGCCTTTCTCGCTGCTGCCGTGGCCGTCGCGCTCCTCGCCTCCCTCGTGGGCCGTTCGGTGGAGCAGCTCGGCGACCGGTTCGGCCCGGGTGCGACCGGTGTGCTCCAGTCGGCGTTGGGCAACCTGCCCGAGCTGTTCATCTCGCTGTTCGCCCTGAAGGCGGGCTTGGTTGCCGTGGTCCAAGCCGCCTTGATCGGCTCGATCCTCGCCAACCTCCTGTTCGTCCTCGGGCTGTGTTTCGTCGTCGGCGGGCTCAAGCACGGCACGCAGCGCTTGGACAGCACTCGCGCGCACAGCATCACCGTGATGTTGCTGGTCTCGGTGGCGGCGATGGTCATGCCGTCGATCGCCCACCTCGTCCACGCGCCGGTCGCCGAGCACGAGACGGCGATCTCGGTCATCGCGTCAGTCGTCCTGCTGCTGCTGTTCGTCCTGACGCTGCCCGCCTCGTTGCGCAAGGGCGACGGAGGCGGCAGTCCCGGAGACCCGGTGGAGAACGAGCCGCCTCGATGGAACATCGTCTTCGCCGTCGCCATGTTGTCTGCGAGTGCGGTGGCGGCCGCCTTCGTCTCCGACTGGTTCGTTGCGGCCCTCGAGCCGGCGATGAAGTCGTTCGGCATCTCGGAGGTCTTTGCCGGGCTCGTCGTCGTCGCCATCGCCGGAAACGCGATCGAGAACGTCGTCGGAGTCCAGCTCGCACTGAAGAACCGGTCCGAGTATGCCTTCGCTGTCGTGATCAACTCGCCGCTTCAGATCGCCCTGGTCCTGGCTCCGCTGCTCGTGATCCTGTCGACGGTGCTCGGCTTCACGCCCCTCACGCTGGTCTTCTCGCCGTTGCTGGTCGTCTCGGTCGCCATCGCGGTGCTGCTCAGCGCCTTCATCACCTTCGACGGCAAGTCGACCTGGCTCGAGGGCGCCGGGCTGATCGCGCTCTATATCGTCATCGCGGCGTCGTTCTGGTGGGGGTGACCGAGGGCATGCCCGGCCGCTCGAGCCACGGCGTGGTCTCCACGGCCGGGTCTCCACGGCCGCCCGGCCCGCAGCTCACATATGGACGATCCCGGGGCGTCGTGAAGGGGCGGTAGTGCGGTGCGGGGACGGGCTGCGAGTAGCGTCGCAGGAGTGAGCCCGGACGAGGCGGCCGAACACCTGGCTCGAGACCATGCCCGTGTCTCCCATCGGCTCGCGATGCTGGACGCGGACATGGCGGCGCTCGTGGCGGCGTCCCAGGACTCGAACGCCGACGACGAGCACGACCCAGAGGGTCCGACCATCGCGTATGAACGCTCGCAGCTGGCGGCGTTGGCTCGACAGGCGCGGGTGCACCAGGCGGAGACCGTCGCGGCGCAGGAGCGGCTGGCCGCCGGTGCATACGGGCGGTGCACCTTCTGTGGCCTGGCCCTGGACGCGGAACGGTTGGAGGCTCGACCTCAGGCACGGAGCTGTGTCGCCTGTGCGACGGGCGTGACGCGGTCCCTGCGGAACGAGTCGCGATAGGAAACGACGGTGCGACGTGGCAGCATCGCGCAGGTGACCAGGACTCTGACCGGGGAACAGCGCTTGCGCGAGCTCGCACGGCTGCGTCGGGTCCGCGACAGGATCGACCGGGAGTACGCGCAGCCGCTCGACGTCGAAGCGCTCGCCCGCGGCGCGCACGTGTCGGCCGGTCACCTCAGTCGTGAGTTCCGGCTCGCTTATGGTGAGTCGCCCTACGGCTACCTCATGACCCGACGAATCGAACGCGCCATGGCGCTGCTGCGCCGGGGTGACCTGAGTGTGACCGATGTCTGCTTCGCGGTCGGCTGCTCGTCCCTGGGAACGTTCAGCACCCGTTTCACCGAGCTGGTCGGTATGCCGCCGAGCACCTACCGACGCCAGGCGGCCAGCTCGACCATCGGCATCCCGGCCTGCGTGGTAAAACAGGTCACCAGACCGGTCAGGAAACGAGAAGCCTTCGGCGCGCAGCCGCGCCTAACCTGACGGTCATGGACATCAGTATTCATGCGACCTTCCTCCCGCACGATGACCCCGATGCCGCGCTGGCCTTCTACCGCGACACTCTCGGGTTCGAGGTGCGCAACGACGTGGGGTACGGGGGGATGCGCTGGATCACTGTCGGCCCGCCCGGTCAACCCGGCACGTCTATCGTTCTCCATCCCCCGGCCGCCGACCCCGGCATCACCGACGATGAACGGCGCACCATCGCGGAGATGATGGCCAAAGGCACCTACGGCATCATCACCTTTGCCACTGCCGACCTCGACGGCACCTTCGCGCAGCTGCAGGCGGGTGACGCAGAGGTCGTGCAGGAGCCGACGGAGCAGCCATACGGGATCCGAGACTGCGCCTTCCGCGACCCTGCGGGCAACCTGATCCGCATCAACCAGCTGCGCTGACCCGGTCGGAGCGACGCCAGGGGTCTGCGCAAGCAACGAGCTCACCGGCGCCGACATTGGTCTACGGCGAGTCACCACCTGGGGTGATGGCAGGCCGGTCAGGGAACGATCAGTTATTGTCCTGACATCGTGAGATGTGTTTGTCATGGACGGGTATTCTTCGCGCATGCCTGCCGTGCTCGTCGACCTGCGGATCGACCGTAGTTCGCCGATTCCGCTGTATCACCAGTTGGCCGAGCAGCTGACCGCGGCGGTCGCCGACGGTCGACTGGAGCCGGGCGACCCGTTCGAGAACGAGCTGGCGCTGTGCCAACGCATGCAGCTGTCGAGGCCGACGGTCCGCCGCGCCATCCAGGAGATGGTCGACCAGGGCCTCCTGGTCCGGCGCAGAGGAGTGGGTACGACTGTTGCCAACCGCAAGGTCCACCGTACCTTCGAGCTTTCCAGCCTGTTCGACGATCTCAAGCGTGCCGGGCGCGCACCGCAAACGACCGTGCTCGACTTCGAGATCGTCCAGGAGCCAAGGGCGGCGGCGGCCTTGGATCTCGAAGAGGACTCCCAGCTGCTCTCGATCCTGCGTCTTCGGTTGGTGGACGACAAGCCTCTGGCGCTCTTGCGCAACTGGCTACCACCCGCATACTTCAACCTCAGTCGCAACGAGCTCGAAAGGACCGGCCTGTACGAGTCGCTGCGCACCCGAGGCGCCAAACCGGTCGTGGCGCGGCAGAGCATCGCAGCACGGATGCCGACGCCGGTGGAGCGACGGCACCTCGCCCTGCGGGGGGGGCAGCCTGTGCTCACGATGACTCGGATGGCGTTCGACGTCGCTGGGATGGCCGTCGAGTTCGGCGATCACTGCTACCGAGCCGAGGACTACGCCCTGGACATGGTCGTCGACGAGCGCTGATCCAGGGCCAGGGAGAAGCCTGCGAGTGGACCGAGGATCGGCCCGCGGCTCATCTGACGACCAGCACCAGCGGGGCCAAGGCGGATGACCGCAGGAGCGTGGTCCGGTCGAAGAGCACCGGAGGAACGTCGCTCACGTGTTCTGTGGGAACCCGAGGTTGAGACCGCCATGACTGGGATCGAGCCACCGAGAGGTCACCACCTTGCCCCGGGTGAAGAAGTGGACGCCCTCCATGCCGTGGGCGTGGGTGTCGCCGAACAGGCTGTTCTTCCAGCCGCCGAACGAGTAGTACGACACCGGCACCGGGATCGGCACGTTGATTCCGACCATGCCGACCTCGACCTGGTGCTGGAACCGCCGCGCGGCGCCACCGTCGTTGGTGAAGATCGCCACCCCATTGCCGTAAGGGTTGGCGTTGATCAGCTCCAGCCCCTCGTCATAGGAGGCGACCCGCACCGTCGACAGCACGGGCCCGAAGATCTCGTCGCGGTAGATCGACATGTCCTTGGTGACGTGGTCGAAGAGAGTGGGGCCGAGGAAGAAGCCGTTGTCCCCTCCGTCGAAGTGCCCGTTCCGGCCGTCGACGACCAGCGTCGCCCCTTCGGCGAGACCGGAGTCGACGTAACCGGCGACCTTGTCCCGATGGGCCCTCGTCACCAGCGGGCCCATGTCGCAGCCCTTGGTGCCGTCCCCCGTGCGCAGCTTGCCCATCCGGTCGACGATCCTGCGGACCAGCTCGTCGGCGATCGGCTCGACCGCGACCAACGCGGAGATCGCCATGCACCGCTCCCCGGCCGAGCCGAACCCGGCGTTGACGGCGGCGTCGGCAGCGAGGTCGAGGTCGGCGTCTGGGAGGACGAGCATGTGGTTCTTCGCGCCACCGAGCGCCTGCACCCGCTTGCCGTGGGCGGTGCCCGTCTCGTAGACATACTGGGCAATGCGGGTCGAGCCGACGAAGGACACTGACGTGACGTCGGGGTGGGTGAGCAGAGCGTCGACCGCCTCCTTGTCCCCGTTGACGACGTTCATGACCCCGTCAGGCAGTCCCGCCTCGGTCCACAGCTTCGCGATGGCGATCGCCGCCGACGGGTCCTTCTCGGACGGCTTGAGGACCACGGCGTTGCCGCACGCGATCGCGACGGGGATGAACCACATCGGCACCATCGCGGGGAAGTTGAAAGGTGAGATGACGGCCACGACACCGAGCGACTGACGCATCGAGTAGACGTCGACGTTGGTCGAGGCGTTCTCGCTGAAACCGCCTTTCAGCAGGTGCGTTATGCCGCAGGCGAACTCGGCGACCTCAAGGCCTCTCGTGACCTCACCGAGCGCGTCGTCGAGGACCTTGCCGTGCTCCGCGGTGATGAGCGCGGCAATGTCCTTCTTGTGCGTGTCGAGCAGCTGCCGGAACGCGAAGAGCACCTGCGACCGCTTGGCTAGCGAGGTGTCGGCCCACGTCACCCACGCCCTCTTTGCGGTGGTGACGACGTCACCGACCAGGTCGGCCGAGGCCAGGTCGAGAACGCCGGTGACCTCGCCGGTGGCGGGGTTGAAGACCTCGCTGGTGCGTTCGGATGTGCCCTGCCAGGGGCGGCCGGCGATGAGATGCGTGATGCGGGTGGGCGCGTTCATGGTGATCCTTCAAGTGGTGTTCCAGTTGTCCCACATCCTGGCCCAGCTCGGCTACCAGGCACGTTCGGACAGGTGCACCGAGACGGGATTCCCACTGTCGAGCGATTCCACGCCTGCCTCGCAGACAGCCGCCGCAGCGTACCCGTCCCAGGTCGTCGGTCCGACGACCTCGCCGCGCCGCGAGGCGTTGACCCAGGACTGGACCTCGAGGTCGTAAGCCCACGCGAAGCGGAACCGGAAGTCGTCCGGGATCGCACCACCGTAATGGCCGGCCGTGCGCACGAACACGGACTGGCCGAGTCCGATTGTGGCGTTGCCCTTCTCGGCGACCGCCTCGCAGCGCACCTCGTAGCCGACCTGGCAGTTGACGAAGACCTCGGTGGTCGCCAGGCCGCCTCCGGCCATGGTGAACACCGCTATCTGCGGGTCGAGGACCCCCTCGGGGGCCGTGCTGGTCGGAGTCGGCGCGAGCACCGTGATCTGGGTGATCTCCTCACCGAACAACCAGCGACAGACGTCCACTTCGTGGACGAGCGAGTCGCGCACGATCATCTCGGATCGGAACGTGCTGGGGACGGCCTTGTTGCGGTGAACGTTGTGCACGACCAGGGTCCGCCCCAGCGAGCCCGAGTCGAGCAAGGCCTTCATCGCGGCGTACTCGGGGTCGAAGCGCCGCATGAAGCCCACCTGGACCAGGGCACGACCGGCGTCGGCCTCCGCCTGCACGAGGCGTAGGGAGGACGCGGCGTCCATGGTCAGCGGCTTCTCGCAGAGCGTGTACTTCCCCTGCTCGACGCAGGCCAGGACCTGCTCCTCATGGACGAAACCCGGTGAGGCGATGAGCACCGCGTCCACGTCGGCGTCCGCGACGAGCGCCAGGGGGTCGCTCACGCTCTTGACCCCGTCGAGGCGAGCGGCGAGCTGTTCGGCGCGCGCCGTCTCGGGGTCGCTGACGGCGACGAGCCGTGCTCCCGCGATGCGGTTGACGAGTCGGTCGGCGTGGTCGGCGCCCATCATGCCGACACCGATCACCCCGACCCGAAGGTCATCCGCCATGTCCTTTGCTCCTCGTTGATCTCTCAGGTCGGTAGTTTGATGCGCGGGCGGGCTCGACCGGCGGGTTCAGCGCAGCGGGCCGCAGCCCTGCAGGTAGGTCAGCGTTCGCGCGGCGATAGGGGCCGGCCGGTCCGGCGAGCAGGGGTACATGTCCTGCTCCACGATCGCGAAGATCTCGACATCGAGGTCGGCGACGGCGTCGAGGATAGGGGCCAGGTCAGGCACCCCGAGCGGCGGCTCGCACATGACCCCCATCTTGACCGCCTCGCCGAATCCGATCTCGTCCGCACGCACCTTCTCGAGGACTGCCGGGTCGACCTGCTTGAGGTGCACATAGCCGATGCGGTTGGGGAAGTCCTCGATGATCTTGAGATTGTCGCCGCCGCAGTACGCGATGTGGCCGGTGTCGAGGCACAGCGTCACCAAAGAGGGGTTGGTCTCGGCGAGGAACCGCTCGACGTTGGTATGCGTGTCGACGTGGCTGTCAGCGTGGGGGTGGAACTGGAACTTCAGCCCGTAGTCGTCGCGGATCACCTTTGCCAGCCGGTTGATCCCGGTGGCGTAGGCCGGCCACTCGCCGTCGGTCAGCTCGGACGGCTCGAGAACCTCACCGGTCGCCGGGTCGCGCCAGAAGTCCGGGATAACGACGATGTGCTCCCCGCCCATGTCGCGTGTGAGCTGGGCGACGGCGGAGACCTTGGAGTGGACCTCGTCCCACGAGCCTGCGCGGTGCAGGTGCTCGAAGATCGTCCCGGCGGTCACCGTCAGACCGCGGCGGTCCAGCTCGTCACGCAGGCGAGCCGGGTCGATCGGCAGGTAGCCGTACGGGCCCAGCTCGATCCGTGTGTAACCCACGGAGACGCACTCGTCGAGGAACCGGGTCCACGGCGTCTGCTGCAGGTCGTCGGCATACCAGACTCCCCAGCTGTCGGGCGCGGTGCCGAGCATCGCGGGCCTGCTCATCGTTCGTCGTTCCTGCCTGCGGGGGTGAGCAACGCGCGCTGCGTCGCCTTGTGGTCGAGGTAGTCGCGATAAGAGGTCCGGGTGCTCTCGAGGTCCGCGACCTCGCTGACCGGTACGTCCCACCACGCGCCGCTGTCCGGGGCGTACACATGCGGGTCGGTCTCGACGTGGATGACGACCGGCCCCCCGTCCCTGGGGGCAGCCTTGGCGTCCGTGATCGCCTGCTCCAGCTCCTCGGGGGAGCGCACCTCGATGACGTGTGCACCCAGGCTGCGGGCATTGGCAGCCAGGTCGACCGGGAGGAGTCCGCCGTCGAGGCGTCCGGTCGAGGTGTCCCGCAAGCGGTAGGACGTGCCGAACCGCTGCGATCCCAAAGACTCCGACAGCGAGCCGATCGAGTGAAAACCGTGGTTCTGCACGAGGACGACGATGACCTTGATCCGCTCCTGCACCGCGGTCACCAGCTCGGTCGGCATCATGAGGTAGCCGCCGTCCCCCACCATGGCGAACACGTCGCGGTCAGGGTCCGCCAGCCGGATCCCGAGGGAGGCGGGCACCTCGTATCCCATGCAGGAGTAGCCATACTCGACGTGGTACGCCTTGCGGTCGCGGACGCGCCACAGCTTGTGCAGGTCGCCGGGCATGGACCCAGCTGCGCAGAGGACGACGTCACGCGGGTCGCTCAGCTCGTTGACGGCGCCGAGGACCTGCCCCTGGGTGAGCAGGCCGTCCGGCAGCGCATCCGTCACCTCGACGGGCGGGTGGTAGGTCGCCTCCACCTGGCGGTCCCACGCGCGCCACAACGCCGCCTGCCTTTCGCGATAGGAAGGGTCCACCGCGTAGCCGTCCAGTGCGGCCCCCAGTGCGATGAGCGCGTTCCGCGCGTCAGCGACGACCGCAAGACCCGCCTGCTTGCCAGCATCGAACCGGGCAACATTGATGTTGACGAAGCGAACCCCGCTGTCCTGGAACGCGGTTCGCGAGGCGGTGGTGAAGTCACTCCACCTCGTGCCGACCCCGATCACGACGTCAGCCTCGGCGGCGAGCGCGTTGGCGGCCGTGGTCCCGGTCGAACCAACCGCACCCATCTCCTGCGGATGTCCGTGCGGCAGAGAGCCCTTGCCGGCCTGGCTCTCACCCACCGGTATGCCGGTCTGCTCGCAGAGGGCACGCAACGCACCCTCGGCTCCCGAGTAGTGCACCCCGCCGCCGGCCACCAGCAGCGGCCGCCGCGCGGTCCGGATCAGGGCCGCGGCGTCGTCGATGTCGACCTGCTCGGACGGTGGCCGGGCGATACGCCAGACGCGCGGGACGAACAGCTCCACCGGCCAGTCGTACGCCTCGGCCTGCACGTCCTGGGGAAGCACCAGGGTGACGGCGCCCGTCTCGACCGGGTCCGTCAGCACCCGCATCGCCGCCATCAGGGCCGAGGGCAGCTGCTCGGGGCGGGTGACCCGGTCGAAGTAGCGAGACAGGGGCCGGAAGGCGTCGTTGACGGTGACGTCGCCGGCATACGGCTGCTCCAGCTCCTGGAGAACCGGGCTGGCTGCACGCGTCGCGAACGTGCCGGACGGCAGCAGCAGAACCGGGAGCCGGTTGATCGTCGCGAGTGCGGCGCCGGTCAGCATGTTCGTCGAACCCGGCCCGACCGACGCCGTGCAGACCCACGTCTGCAGCCGGTCCTTCTGCCGGGCGTAGGCGACGGAGGTGTGCACCATGGCCTGCTCGTTGCGCACCAGGACGTAACGGAGACGCTCGTCGCTGTCGGCCAGCTCGTTCTGCAGGAGCGCCTGTCCGATGCCGGCCACGTTGCCGTGGCCGAAGATGCCGAAGCACCCGGCGAAGAGCTTCTGGCGCTCACCGTCGCGGTCGCTCCACTGCACCGCAAGAAACCGCACCACGGCCTGGGCCACCGTGAGCCGCGTGGTTGATGTCACGGACACCACGGACACAGCCGTCGATGGTTCGTCGTTGTCGGTCATCGGGTGCCTCCCAGCGGCAGTCTCGGGTCGACCTGCTGCCCGGCCCAGGTATCGCGGACCCACGCGTGCGCCGGGTCGTCGCAGATCAGCCAGGCGCGTTCCGGTCCGGGGCCGGCCATGACGTTGAGGTAGTAGAGGTCGTAGCCGGGAGCGGCCATCGCCGGGCCGTGCCATCCGTGCGGCACGAGCACCACGTCTCCCGTCCGCACCTCCGCGAACACGTCGATCGGACGGTTCGTCGTTCCGTAGACCCGTTGATATCCACAAGGATCGGCGCCCTCCGGAGCGTCGTCACCCTCGTCCGAGACCTGCACCTCGAAGTAGTAGATCTCCTCGAGCTCGGTCTCGACACCCTCACGACGCTCGTCGTGCTTGTGCGGCGGGTAGGAGCTCCAGTTGCCTGCGGGGGTGACCACCTCGCAGGCGATCAACGCCTCGGCGTCCACGACATCCGGAACACCGAAGTTGCGGACCTCACGCGACGCGTGCCCTGCCCCCCTCAGCTCGACCGGGACCTCGCTCGCGGCCACGTGTCGGAAGCTCGGACCAGGCCCGCTGGACCGAGGGAGGGCGGCTGCACAGACCGCCACCCGGCAGTCCTCGCTCGCCTCGATGACGACCTGGCAGCCCCTGGGGACGTAAGCCACGTCGGTCGGTCCGGAGAACACCGAGGGACGGCCGGCCAGGTCGGCCGACGACTCGACACCCGAGGCGTCGGTGCAGCGGACGCGCACCGGACCGGTGAGGGGCACGACGACGAGCTCCCGCGAGCCCGTGGCGATCCGGCGGTCTTCACCGGCTCGAAGCACCCCGGCATACAGGCCGGTATGCGTCCACCCGTCGAGCGAGTCGTCAACGACGACCTCCCACCCGTCCCGCGCGGACGAGCCGAGCGGAAGCACCCAGCGAGAACCCGAGGTCGTGGTCACGGCGACGTCCCGTGGACCAGCTCGGCGGCGATGTCGACGGCGGCGCCGACGTCACCGTCGGGCGGGAACAACAGCGCGCGACCGACGACGAGGCCCCGGACGGGGGGCAGCTCCAGAGCCCGACCCCACGAGGCAAAGGTGTCGTACGGGTCGCCCTCAGGGTCGCCGCCGAGCAGCAGCGTGGGCAAAGTGGTGGCGTCCATGACCCGGGCGAGGTCCTCGACGACCGGCAGCTTGAGCCAGGTGTGCGCGCTGGGCGCCCCGAGTGCCGAAGCGATGGCGATGGACCGGATCGTCGAGTCGGGGTCGAGCAGGTTGACCACGCGACCCTCTCGACGGGCGGACAGGAACGGCTCCACCATCGCCATCAGACCCAGCTCGGCCAGGTCTGACACGGCTGCGGCGGTGGCCTCGAGGGTGGCCGCTGTGCCGGGGTCGTCAAGGCAGATCCGGGTCAGCATCTTGCCGCCGTCAAGCCCGTATGCGGCAATGTCGCGAGCCCGGTAGGCGGTGAACCGGTCATCGAGCTCGAACGAGGCACCCTGCAGCCCTCCTCGGTTCATCGAGCCGATGGCGAGCCTGCCCTCGAGGGCGCCCAACAACAGGAGGTCGTCGAGGATGTCCGGGGTGCCCAGCACCCCGTCCACCCCTGGCCGCGAGACTGCGACGACGAGCCGCCCGAGCAGGTCGGTCCGGCTCGCCATCGCCATGGCGTCGGAACGGGCTCCGAGAGCGCCGCGAGCGGGATGGTCTGCTGCGACGATCAGCAACCGGCCATCGGAGCCGGCGATGTCGCGTCTGGACCGTTCGGCCCACATCCGGCCGATCCGGTGTGGCTCACGCACGCGGATCTCGGTGAGCTGGGAGACGGAGACGGAGACGGCTGGAGCGGATGTGGACTCGGTGGTCTGGACTGACATCAGACCTCCCGAGCGGCGAGTGCGCCGGTGGCGAGGCCGGCCTCGACCTCGGACTCGGTGGGCATGGCGGTCGAGCATTCCAGCCGGGAGGCGACGATCGCCCCGGCGACGTTGGCGAACTCGAGGATGCGGCGCAGCGGCCACCCTTCGAGGAGGCCGTGGACCAGGGCTCCGCCGAACGCGTCACCCGCGCCGAGCCCGTTGACGACCTGGACCGGGAAGACCGGGACCTCGACACGCTCGTCCGCGGTGGCGGCCAGGACACCCTTGGGTCCCTGCTTGACGATCGCGAGCTCGAGACCGCGTTCGAGCAGGGCGTCGGCGGCGCGCGAGGGCTCGGTCTCACCGACGGCGACCTCGCACTCCTGCGTGTTGCCCACGGCGATGGTCACCTGCTCCAACGCGGCGGCTGCCTGGGAGCGGCCCTCGTCGACGTCAGGCCAGAACATCGGCCGCCAGTCGAGGTCGAGGACCGTGTGACGACGACGGCCGCGTGCCTCCCACGCCGCGAAGTGTGCTCTGCGGGAGGGCTCCTGAGACAGCCCCGTCAACGTCGACCAGTAGATCTGCGCGTCCCGGATGGCATCGAGCGGCAACGTGTCGGGCTCGATGAGCAGATCCGGGGCAATGGGGTATCGGTAGAAGTACAACGGGAAGCTGTCCGGCGGGAAGATCTCGCAGAAGGTCACCGGCGTCGGCGGACCGTCGACCGGTTGCACAAAAGTGTTGTCGACCCCGAGCCGGTGCAGCTCCTTGGAGACATACGCCCCGAAGGGGTCCCGGCCGGTGCGCGTCACGATCGCCGCGGCGTGCCCGTACCGGGCGCTGGCGACGGCGACGTTGGTGGCGCTGCCGCCGAGGAACTTCTCGAAAGTCCGCACGTCCTCCAGACCGACCCCGTGCTGGAGGGGATAGATGTCGACTCCGGTGCGGCCAATGGTGATCAGATCGTAGGTATTCGGGTCCAGGGTGCTCACAGTGAAGGGATCTCCTCGAGCCGGACGGCGCGCCCCTCATGACGCGAGATCTCGCAGGCCTCCGCGGTGCGGAAGGCCTGCAGTGCGTCTTCGACGGTGCACGGGGAGGGTCGGCCGTCGGCGACAACCTCGGCAAAAGCGGTGAGCTCGGCCCGGTAGGCCGGAAGGAACCGCTCCATGAACGACTGGTGCCGCGGACCGGCCGCATATATGACATCGGGCTCGGCCGACGTGACGGCCAGCGAGTCGTCATACCCGACGCCGATGGTGCCCTCGCTGCCGAGCACCTCCATCCGTACGTCATGGCCCGCGCCGTTGTAGCGGGTCGCCGAGAGGGTGACGAGCGTGTCGTCGTCCATCGTCAGGACGGCGGCGGCGGTGTCGACGTCACCCGCCTCAGAGAAGAACGACGCGCCCTTGTTGGCTCCCGTGGCGAAGACGGAGCGCACCTCGTGCCCCATGACGAATCGGAGGATGTCGAAGTCGTGGATCGAGCAGTCGCGGAACAGACCACCGCTGGTGGGGATATAGGCCGCGTGGGGTGGCGACTGGTCGTGGGTGTTGACGCGCACGCTGTGCAGGAACTCGAGCTCGCCGTCGACGACGGCCTGCCTGGCCCGCTGGTAGCCGACATCGAAGCGCCGTTGGAAGCCCACGTGGACGGGGACATCGGTTGCCGATGCGAGCGTGGCCAGCTCGAGCGTCTCCTCGAGCGTCGACGCGACAGGCTTCTCGCAGAACGTGGGCACCCCGGCTGCCACGCCCAGGCGCAGCAGGGGAGCGTGGCCGGGTGTCGCGGTGGCGATGACGAACCCGTCGACCCCCGAGGCCAGCAGCGCATCGGGACTCGTGGCGAACCCGACCTGCAGCCGGTCGGCCATGGCACGTGCGGCGTCGGTGTCGAGGTCTGTGACGACAAGATCGTCGACGGCATCGAGAGCCTTGAGGGTCGCGGCGTGGAAGGCTCCGATCCGACCAACGCCGGCAAGGCCGATTCGCATCCAACGCTCCTTGTCGAAGCATGACGGACTGGGCAAACGCCGTCCTGTCGAGGTCGATGCTCTGACAACCGACCCCCGAGTGTCAAGTAAATGTCAGCACATTACTACGTATGGTCCGTTCTTCATATGACGGTCGGGGGGGTGGAGTTACCTGCTGACGCCAGCTACGCGTGGCGATGACACTGCGCGTAAACAGGGCGGACGAGGCGGACAGGGCGGACAGGGCGGACAGGGCGGACAGGGCGGACAGGGCGGACGAGGCGGACGAGGCGGACAGGGCGGACGAGGCGGACGAGGCGGACGAGGCAGACGAGGCGGACGGGACCGATACCGGCTGCGTCTCGAACTGGGGGAGGTCAGCGTCGTACCCCAGGCGCAGCCGTGACCCGCACCTAGTCGTCGCGGGCTGAACCCCTGTCCGGGCCGGGTGGTCCAATGGGTACCTGCCGCGGGCCACCGCCTCGTGCGCGCGGACTTGGTCTCCAGGGGGTGTGTGTTGAATCTGGCCTTCGTCGCCGGCTCCGTCTTCCCCGTCGCGGTGTTGCTCATCGGGGCGTGGCTGTGTGGCCGGTGGCAGTATCGCCCCGGCTCCGGCCGGACCCTTCCACCATGGCCGCAGCACAACAGCACCGACACGCCGACAACACTCCGTCACACCCACGCGAGAGCAGCCGCGGCCACAGGCGGAGGGGCGACGTTGATGCGTGATGACGGGGCAACGCAGCGACCGGCCGGCGCTGGCCCTGGCGGACGCGACGAGCTCGCGGACGCGCTGGCGGCCGGGGCAGTTATCCCGTCACCGTCCGGACGCCGGGAGGTCGCGTTGGTGGTGTTGACCTGGTCGCGATCAGCATGGGCGGCTCCACCCACCTCGCCCGATCCGTACCCCCGGGGCGGTGTTGATCCTGGAGCCGGTGGGTTCCTACCGTTCCGCTCCCGACAGCCCGCGGGCGCCGGCCGGGATGGGGATGGTGGCTCCCGTCTTGGGCGGGCAGGTCAGGGTTCGAGGGTTTGCCGGGGACGTCGCCCTGGTGGTACGTCGGCCGGAGTCTCCGGGCGTGCCGTCGGCCTGGGCTCCCGCCGCGAACGAGGCTGGCCTGCCGACCGTCGTGCACCGGGACAACGGCCACACCGGCGGCCGGTTACGGCTCGAGCGGCTCGTGAACCTGGTGGGTGCGAACCGCGCCGCAGCGACCACGCCCCGTTCTGTCACGCCGGCGTGCCTAGCATGGTCGTCAGTGACACCGCCCCGCTGCGGAACCCGAGCTACCACCGGCCCACCGACGCCCCTGCACCCCCTAGACCCCCGACTACGACGCCCTGGCTGCGGTCGCCACAGCCACAATCGGCACCGCCGCTGCACGGCAGTCCGGAGAGACCCCCCACCGATGGACGGGGCCGCGGGTATGTTCTCGTGCCCACGTAGACGGCGACCCGGGGCAACTGTGGCTGCTGCGGCGGCAGCGGTCGCGGCCGGCCTGCTGCTGGCTGGCTGCGGGGGACCCGGCGCGGGCCCGGGCACCCCGACGGCGGATTCGTCGACCAGGCTGTCAGCCCCATCGGCCAGCGCAATCCCGGCCACCGGGCTGGTCGTCGCGACCGGGCCCGGCTGGCACGGCGGTTCGGTGGACGGCCCGGTGCCGGCACCAGGTGCGTGCCGGTACCGCGTCGTCGCCGGTATGTCGTTGCCGGACCCGGCGTGCACGCCAGGCGCGGTCGACCCGGCCGTCACCCAGGCCAACCTGGCTCATACCTTGTGCCGCAAGGGCGGCTACACGGGGTCGGTGCGACCACCGCAGCAGGTGACCGACGCGTTCAAGAAGGTGGCACGCTTCGCCTACTCCTCGCCGGGGGCCGGCTCTGACTACGAGCTCGACCATCTGGTGCCGTTGGGTCTGGGCGGGGCCAGTGCCGCCGCGAACCTCTGGCCGGAACGCAACCTCGGCGACCCCCGCCAGTTCGACCGGCGCAGCTCCGTCGGCAGCAACGCCAAGGACGGGGTGGAGTCGAGGCTGAACCGGGCCGTCTGTGGCGGTGAGGTACCCCTCGCCGCCGCCCAGGCAGCGATCGCCACCAACTGGTACACCGCTGAGTCCGTCCTCGGCGTCCAGCCCTGACACCGGTGGTGCGGATAGGGGCTCCAGTGACGGTCTTTAGGTCGTCACGGGAACCCCGCCTGTCCGGCCCGGCGGTACCGTCGTGATGGCTAGCTGTTGAGCCCACAGAGGTTGGGTACGCGTTCGGCTGGTGGGGCGCCCTTGAGTGCGGTGTGGCCGCGGTGGTGATTGTAGGTGTGAAGGAACTGGGGGAACGCGGCGACGCGCTCGGCCTCGGAGCGGTAGGGCCGGGCGTAGGCCCATTCCTGCTCGAGGGTGCGGTTGAACCGTTCGACCTTGCCGTTGGTCTGGGTCCCAACAATCAAGCCCGGGAGTCCTCGCATCTAATGCAACTCCCGTTGGGTTCTGCGCCGATAACCGACATTATGTCTGAAGGGATGATCGGCCATCACGACCCAGCCCTCGTCTTCCCGGAGTACGTCGCGATCAGGGCCCCAGCAGAACACCCCAGGCGACGGCCTCGGGCACCCAGCGCCCCCTGAACGCTGAACGCGGTGCAGACGAGCCCGACGGGTATGCCGCACGTTCGCACCATCCGCTAGCGTCACCACCATGTCGATGAGCCTCCCCACCCCCCGCGTCTTGGGCGACGTCATCCCCGGCGGCCTGATCCGTGACTCAGCTCTTGTACTGGGAGGCGGTGCGCTCACCGCCCTAGCGGCCCAGGTGTCGATACCGCTGCCGTTCACCCCGATTCCGTTGACTCTGCAGACCTTTGCGGTGCTGTTGGTCGGCGCTGCGCTAGGGACGGCACGCGGGATCCTGTCCATGCTCATCTACCTGGCGGCTGGTGTCGCCGGAGCACCGGTGTTCTCGCACGGCACGTCCGGATCGGGCGGGGCCTCGTTCGGCTATGTCCTCGGCTTTGTCCTTGCGGCTGCGGTCGTCGGGCTGCTCGCCGAACGGGGCGCGACCCGAGGACCGTTGCGCACGGCAGCGGTGATGGTTCTCGGCAACCTCGCCATCTACGCGGTCGGCGTGCCGTGGCTGATGGCAACGGCTCACGTCGGCCTGCCTAGTGCACTTGCCCTCGGCGTCGTCCCCTTCCTCGTCGGCGACGCGATCAAGGTCGCGGTAGCCGCCGGCCTCTTCCCGGCTGCGTGGCGGCTCGCCGGCCGGCGCTGACCGCCTCGGCCAGCGGTCGGCGCCAGGAGTCCTCAACGCACGTCGCTGCCACACGTCAGGCGTCGCCGGACGGCAGCCTCTCAAAAGGTGTGACCTCGTCGAACGGGCCGGTCGTCATCCGCGGCTCGGGCTGGCGCGCCGGCAGTGCAAGCTCTCCGGCTGCGCGGCGGACTCGGTGACCGAGGCCGGCGGCACCGCCGGCGTCCGACCAGTCCTCCGCTGCGCCATAGACGTTCCGCCCGTCGCGGCGATCAGGACGGGTTTGCCTGTGAGAGCCGGGTTCGAGTACGTCCATGAAGGACTTGAACAACCCGCTGTAGGAGGCACTGAACACCGGCGTCACCAGGATCACCCCGTCTGCTCCGCTGACCCCGTCCAGGACGGTCCGCAAGCTGCCCGTTGCGAACCCGGTCAGCAGGTTGTCGGTGATGGCGTGTGCGTGCTCTCGCAGCTCGACGCGTTCGACGACTACGTCGTCACCGTCCGCCTCGAGTGCCTGCTCGACGGCCACCGCCAGCCGGTCGGCCAGCAGGCGGGTGGACGAGGGAACGCCCAGCCCGGCACTGACGACCGCGAGCGTTCGTGTCGTCACGAGGCCTCGTCCACCAGCGCCAGGTCGCTGCGGGTTGCAGCGTCCAGGCCAGAGTCCGACGTGGCTGAGCCGCTTGCCAACGCGACCGTCCGCATACTGGCGTGGGTCGGGGCGTCAGGGACATCGGGTGCCCGCAGCGCGTCGAACTCCTTGCGCAGCACGGGAACGACCTCTTCGCCAAGAATGTCCAGCTGCTCGAGAACCGTCTTCAGCGGCAGCCCCGCATGGTCGACGAGGAACAGCTGCCGCTGATAGTCGCCGACGTAGTCCCGGAAGCCAAGGGTGCGCTCGATCACCTGCTGGGGGGAACCGACGGTCAGCGGCGTCTCGCGCGTGAAGTCCTCCATCGACGGCCCGTGACCATAGACGGGAGCGTTGTCGAAATACGGCCGGAACTCACGGACCGCGTCCTGCGACGACTTCCTCATGAAGACCTGACCGCCGAGCCCGACGATGGCCTGGTCGGCACGACCGTGGCCGTAGTGCTCGAAGCGCCGGCGGTAGAGGCCGACCATCGCCTCGGTGTGTGATGCGGGCCAGAAGATGTGGTTGGCGAAGAACCCGTCCCCATAGTAGGCCGCCTGCTCGGCGATCTCCGGGCTGCGGATCGACCCGTGCCAGACGAACGGGGGTATGCCGTCGAGCGGGCGAGGCGTGGAGGTGAAACCCTGCAGCGGGGTGCGGAACCGGCCCTGCCAGTCCACGACGTCCTCTCGTCACAGACGGTGCAGCAGCGCGTAGTTCTCGACGGCCAGCGGGATCCCGTCCCGGATGTCCTTGCCGAACCACGGGTAGACCGGGCCGGTGTTGCCCCGGCCCATCATCAGGTCCACGCGTCCGCCCGACAGGTGTTGCAGCGTCGCGTAGTCCTCGGCGATGCGGACCGGGTCGGTGGTCGTGATCAAGGTGGTGGCCGTGGACAGCAGCAGCCGCTCCGTCTGTGCCGCGATGAAGGCCAGCGTGGTCGTCGGAGCCGACGGCACGAACGGCGGGTTGTGGTGCTCCCCCGTCGCGAAGACGTCGAGCCCGACCTCCTCCGCCTTCTTCGCGATCGCGATCGTCGCGGTGATCCGCTCGTGCTCGGTGGGTGTGCGGCCCGTCGTGGGGTCGGTGGTGACATCACCCACGGTGAAGATGCCGAACTGCATGACGAGCCTCTTTCCTTTGTAGTTGCTGATTCAATCAACTGAACTCCGGCGTGTGGGGAGGCATTCCGGGTCGATCGGCGACGGTGTGCCGCGCACGGGTCTCGAATGCCATCAGGCCAGGCGGCTCACACGCACTATCGTCACCCGGATGAGCACCTCTCCCGCCGAACCGCCGTCGGCGCTGCAACCCTTGGACGAGACCTTCGAGACAGTCCTCGTCGTCGTGGCGCACCCCGACGACATCGAGTACGGCACGGCGGCCGCCGTCGCGCGCTGGACGACCCAGGGCAAGGCCGTGACCTACCTGCTCGCCACCCGGGGTGAGGCCGGGATCGACACGATGGACCCGGAGCAGGCGTCCATGGTGCGCGAGCAGGAAGAACGCGACGGGGGGTCGAAGGTGGGTGTTCAGCAGATCGACTTCCTGGACTTCCACGACGGCGTGGTCGAGTACGGCCTGCCACTGAGGCGCGAGATCTGCCGAGTGATCCGGGAACGGCGGCCCGACGTCATCGTGAGCAGTGCCCCAGAGCTGCGGATGATGGGTCAGCTCAACCAGTCCGACCACCGCGCCGTCGCACTGGCGACGCTCGATGCGATCCGCGATGCGGGCAACCGATGGATCTTCCCGGACCAGCTGCGGGGCGGGCTCGAGCCGTGGGGTGGGGTGGGGCGGGCGTTGCTCGTGGCCAGCGCGAGCCCCACGCACTATGTCGAGGTGGGCGACCACCTCGAAACCGCCATCGCCTCGCTCGAGGCGCACGAGGCATACAACTCGGTCCTGCCTGACAGGTTCCCGAAGCCGCGCGCGCTGGTGTCGATGATCCTCGAGGGTGGCGGCAAGGCGGCCGGGGTGAGCCACGCGGTGGTGTTCGAGGTATGGCCGTTCTGAGCGACGCATCGACAGGAAGCAGGCATGGCTGAGGTCTCCCCCAAGGACCGGTTCGTCACCGTCTATGGACGCAACCCCGTCATCGAGGTCCTAGACGACCCGTTGCTGGTCGTCGACAAGGTGGTGCTGGCCGACAACGCCCGCGGCCACGGGGTCGGCGAGATCCTCGGGCTCGCCCGGGACCGCGGGGTGTCGGTGCAACGCGCTTCGGCCGAACGCGTGAAGAAGCTCGCCGGCAACGGTCGCCAGGACCAGGGGGTCTTCGCCGACGTGGTGGCGCCGCGGATGCGCCCGCTCGTCGACGCCCTGGACGACCCGAGCCTGCGCCGCGTCGTCCTCGTCGACGGGGTGACGACGCCCGCCAACCTGGGGATGATCCTGCGGACCGCCACGGCAGCCGGGATCGACGGGATCGTCGTCCCCCGGCGCGGGGTTGCTTCGATCGACCCCATGGTGGTCAAGGCGTCGGCTGGTGTGGCGTTCCGGGCGCCCATCCTCAAGGTCGCGACAGCTGGTGAGGCGGCGGCATGGTTGTCGAGAGCCGGGTTCCACCTCGTCGGGTTGGCGGCCGACGGCCCGTCCTCGGTGTTCGACGCTCCGTGGCCTGAGCACGTGGCGCTGGTCCTGGGTTCGGAGACGTTTGGCGTCAGCGCCGACGTTGCCGAGCACATCTCGTCGTGGGTGTCGATCCCGATGTCGGGTGGCGTCGAGTCTCTCAATGTGTCCGCTGCGGCGGCGGTGGTGTGTTTCGAGCTGGTTCGTCGCTCGATGGCCTAGCTGTTGTGAGGCCCCGTGATGTCGTGGGTCAGATGACGAGGACGCCGGCGCCAACCTCCTGCACGCTGCCGCCGACGCGGATGGCGCCCTCGGCATCGACCTCGAGGAACAGCTCCGAGGGACGGTCGACCGCCTGGCCCTGATGGATGGTGCGGGTGATCCCCCGCTGGCCGTGTGCGTGGAACCACCCCCCGAGGTTTGCCAACGCCGAACCGGTCGCCGGGTCCTCGACCACCGAGCCGCCCTGGACGAAGAAGACCCGCGCCTCGACGGCGGTCTCCCCCGTCGGTGCCCACACGTCGACGAGGGTACTCACCGCTCGCGCCTCACCCAGGCCTCGGAGCAGGCGGACGTCGGGCTCCGCCGCACGCACGGCTTCGGCGCTGCGAACAGGCAGGATGAGCTGTTCGGTCCCGGTGTCCACCCAGAGTGCGTCGTCGGCGGCGAGGTCGTCCACCGCCAGCCCCACGGCCGCAGCGAGCTCAGCCCGGCTGGCTGCGACCGGGGTCGTGCTCGGGGCGACCGCCGTCGTCAGCACCCATCGGGGGCCGTTGTGTGACACCGGAACCCGGCCCACGGGCATACGAAGCACCACATCACCCCCGGCGCCGAACAACGACGAGACGACGTGTGCCGTGCCCAGGGTCGGGTGGCCGGCAAACGGCATCTCGTGAGCGGGTGTGAAGATCCGCACGTCGGCGTCAGCACCGCCTTCGTGCCGGTGGACGACGAAGGTCGTCTCCGAGAGGTTCATCTGGCGGGCGAGCGCCTGCATCTGGTCGTCGGTGAGGTGCGCCGCGTCTTCGAAGACGGCGAGCGGGTTGCCCGTGAACGGATCGTCGCCGACGGTGAACACATTGACAATTCGGTAGGCCAGATCCATGCGCCAAGCCTGCCAGAGTCGGCACGCCCCTAGAGTGGCGGCGTGAGCGTCACCGCGGCCGGGCCGCCCGAACCTCAAGGTCACCTGGTTCTGCTCCGCCACGGCGAGACCGAGTGGTCGAAGTCGGGCCAGCACACCGGCGTCACGGACCTGCCTCTGCTGCCCGAGGGTGAGGCTGCGGCTCGTCGGGCGGGCACCCTGCTGGCGCACTGGTCGTTCGCGCGGGTCCTGGTCTCGCCGCTGCAGCGCGCCCGGCGGACTGCCGAGCTCGCCGGGCTGCACGACGTGGAGATCGACAAGCGGCTCGTGGAGTGGGACTACGGCGGCTATGAAGGGTTGACCACCAAGGAGATTCGCTCGAAACTCGGATACATGTGGACGGTCTTCGAGAACGGGGTGGTGCCCGGTGACACCCCAGGAGAGACCGTCGAGTCGGTGGCGGCCCGCGCCGCCTCGGTGTTGTGGGACGTCACGCCGACGCTGCAGACCGGCGACGTCGCGCTGGTCGGGCACGGGCACTATCTGCGCATCCTGGCGGCCGTGTTCCTGCGGCAGGAGGTCCGGATGGGCGCGAAGCTGCTGCTGGACGCCGGGTCGGTCAGCGTCCTGGAGTGGGAACGCGAGCAGCCGGCTATCAGGACCTGGAACCAGCCGTCCCCCGAGAGCTGACCAGCCGTTCGGTGGCCGTCCGGTGGCCGTTCAATGACCGTTCGGTGGCCGTTCGGCGGCCATCCAGGTGCGTCTCAGGCCGTTCAGTGGCCTCGGGCCCGAGTGCCGGGCGTGCGGACTACCGTCACCTCCGAGCGTCGTGGCGGGGCGACGGCCACCGGGGCGCCCGTGACGTCGCGGGCGGGAACCGGTTCCGGGTCGATGGGCCAGTCTGCCGATCCGACCGGCCCGAAGACGGCATACGAGCTGCACGCCCCGGTGCTGAAGCGAGGTCCATAGGCGACCCCGCCGAAACCCTCTCGGTCGAAGGCGGCGGCCCAGCCCTGCGGGATGTAGTAGGGGACCATCACCTCGAGCTCGCGCAGCACGCCGAACCGGCTGGCCGCCGAGCTCTGCAGGTCAGCGAGGTCACCAGCGGCGGGCAGGTGCAGCCGCGAGACGACCACGCCGTCGAGGAGACTCGCCGGCACGGTGGCTCGGGCCCCGAGGACCGTCCCCAGCCGTTCACGCACGGCGACGGCTGCGGAGTCGGCGAGGTAGCACGTGCCCCTCGGTGTCGGTAGGTCGAAGCGCCCTCCTCCGTCGCAGCCGAACCACCAGGGCCGATATGCCGCCGTGTGGCCTCGGTGCAGAACATCCTTGGGCGCGACGTGGCGAGTCGGGAACCCGCGAAGTGGAACGGAAGGCAGCCCCTGTGCGACCCTCTCCCGCGTCACATGGACCACCCGGCAGCGTCGGCCGCCGCGGCCCCGGTCACGCGTCTGACCGCCTCGCTCGACCCGTGATGCAGCACGAGGTAGTCGACGACGCTGTCACCGTCGAAGGCACCCGACGCCGTTGTCAGCCAGGCGCCGATCGCCCACCCGTCCGCGCCGGCTCGGGTGAGAGTTCCGACGGCCTCGATGACGCCCGGCCGGACCTGACCGACGCGGTCGAACTGGAAGACGGGGTAGAGCAGGTGGTTGTCCTCGGTGCGGCAGGCGAGCAGCGTGCCGCGCTTAGCCCGATCGGCCAGCGCCTGACGGGTGACCCCCAGCCAACGGATGAGGCCGGTCGTGTCGTAGAACGGGCCGAGCTCGATGTCCCACGGGTGGACGCTCGGTAGTGCGGCGACCATCCGCGTGGCCAGCTCCTCGAGGTTGCCAAGGGAGCGCAGGGTGCGCCCCTGGCGCCCGAGGTCCTCGACGCGGTTGCCCAGCTGAGCGCTCACCAACCCGACGAGAGTGTCGAGAGCGGCTGAGTTGGCAGCGGTGAGTGGCGCGACCTGGTCGGTCATCTGGTCACCTCGGGAAAGTCTGGTCAGTCAAGGGGGTCAAGGGCTGATGCCGTCACTGTATGCCTCGTCCCCGACAACGGCGCACCCATCCTGTCGCCGGTGTCCCCCACACCGAGCTCACCTCACGGCCGACAGCTCGGACATCTCCGGTTCCTCGTCGTCCGATGGGCCAAACATCAGAGTCCGGATTGATTGCCTGCCCGTCGCTGACGCAGGTTGTCGTCGAGGAGGTCAGCGACCTGCCGAAGCCAGTCGTTGGTCGAGTAGCCGTCCAAACGGGGCACGTACCCCAGTCCGTGCTCTCGGCTGAGAAGTTTGTCGAGACCGTCGTCATCAAGGTGGCGCACTAACAGCTCTCGGGCCTCGAGGACCGCTTTCGCGACGACGTCGATACCCTCGGTGCGGGCGAAGGCCTGTACGACATTCCACGGATCTGGGTCCGTGTACGCGAAGTCGACGTTGAGGTAGGAGCTCATCAGTACCGTGAGCTCGCTGTCTTCGTTCATGGTAGGGACGCTCCAGGGATGGGGTAAGCGGTGAGAACGCGGTACTTGCTGGCGAACCTCGGGTCTTTGATGAGGTACACAGCAACGCCGCTCATGTCCTCAAAGCCAGTCCCCTCCAGATGTACCCCGCGTCCGACTGTATGACCGAGATCCAGCTCGAGGCTGGTTCGGTGTTTGGTCGGGTTGGCTAAAAACGCGGCGATCTTGTCAGAACGCTGATCGAGCGCCTCGTGGATCGCGCCGCTCGCGGTCTCGAGGTCCGTGAAGCTGGACGAGGCGCGGATGGTCGCGCTCGGATGGGTCAGTCTCATCAGAAGCTCCTCGTCCGATCTTCCGACATGCTCCAGAACCGTGTGCGAACCATCGATCTCGTGGGTTGACAACCATCCGGCTTCGCTGCCCGGATCGTGGAAGGCTCGAGCGGCGTCCTCCCCACCTGCGACGACGTCGTCGGCCTCTTTAGCGAGCTTCGCTCCCTTGCCGAACCACACCATGCCGGCCGCACTCAGACCCGCTTCGGCTCGCCGACCTTCCGCGAGAAGCCAGACGGCGTTGATGCCGCTGGCCACGATGCCGACCGGTCCGGGCACCCATCCCAGACCGTCGAGCGCCCCGTGCGCAACCCCCTCGGCAGCCGAGGGGCGGATGTTTGCTTCCCAGAATCGGCGAGCCTCAGGCGCCTGGGCGGCAGCCGCGGCCATGGCGGCGGCGGCAACGTCACCCGAGGCCTCGACCAGATGGCGAGCGGACGCCAGCGTCGAGATCGCCAGGCGCCTCACGCTTTCGGCTTCCTCGACCATTGCCGCCGCCGCGCCACCCCCGGCCGCGACTCTCTGCAGCTGGTCCATCCGGGCACCCACCCGCATCCGGTCGGCGAGGCTGCCCGGTGCAGACGCGTCCGATGCAGGCACCTCACTCGCCACGCCGGCAGCCGCTCCCGCCGCAGCAGTCAGGGCGACATACCGCCGGTAGAGGACGAGCGCCTCCAACGCGACCCGGCGGGCTGGTTCGACAGACGCGACGAAGCCGTCCACGGCGACGGCGCCGGCCGTGAACGAGTCCGACGCCGTACGCCAACGGCCGGGCTCCGGTTCGATCGCCGTCGCGAACCCGGTCGCAGCGCTCCCCCGCCAGCTGGCAACCTCGACCCGGCTGAGCGAGGCCCCCGCAGACTCCAACACGGCCGCATACCCCCGCAACGACTGTGCGACCGTCGTCAACCCCGCCGTGTCGCAGGGCACCAGCACGTCAACGCTCGCATCGGACGCGAGGTCCTGCTCCGCACCGCCCACAGCGCCAGCCAAGCAGACCTCGGGCCCCGGACGCAGAAGTTCTCCACAGGCCAGCGAGACGCGTCAGCTCACGGCAGCGACCAGGTGTGGACGGGCAGGTTCTCGTGCATGTGCTCCGAGTACGACTGAAGCATGAGCCGAAGCGCCTCAGCCCGATCCAGCCCGCGCTCCTCGAACCGTCGGACCGCCTCGATCTGCCACGCTGCGCCGTTGATGCCGGTCAGGCAACGGCCTTCGATCACAGACAGGTAGCGGTCCCGGGCCTCGGGGGCCACGCCCCAGTCGGTCAGGCCCTGGTACGCCAGCGGCAGCAGGTGACGCAGCACCAGCTCGGTCGCGGGGATCTCGCCGCGACCTGGCCAGAACAAGCGAGAGTCGATCCCGTCGCGGGCTCCCGAGAAGAAGTTCTCCTCGGCTGCCACGAAGCTCATCCGAGTCCAGACCGGCCGGTCGTCCTGGGACAGGGCGCGGAGCGTCCCGTAGTAGAACGCGGCGTTGGCCATCGTGTCGACAATGCTGGGACCTGCGGGCAGCACGCGGTTTTCGACGCGTACATGGGGTCGTCCAGCGCTGGTGTCGTAGATCGGCCGGTTCCAGCGGTAGACCGTCCCGTTGTGCAGCTTGAGCTCGGCCAGCTCGGGGGTCCCGCCGGCCTCCAGGACCGCGAGCGGGTCCTCGTCGGTCAGCTCGGGCAGGAGGGCCGGGAAGTACCGTACGTTCTCCTCGAACAGGTCGAAGATCGAGGTGACCCAACGTTCGCCGAAGAACACCCGCGGGCGCACTCCTTGGTTCTTCAGCTCGACCGCCCGGGTGTCCGCCGCCTGGGTGAACAGCTCGACCCGCGTCTCGTGCCAGAGCTGCTGCCCAAAGAAGTAGGGGCTGTTCGCGCCGATCGCGAGCTGGGGACCGCCCAGCGCCTGGGCCGCGTTCCACGTCGTCGCGAAGTGCTGCGGCTCGACCTGCAGGTGCAGCTGCACTGACGTGCAGGCCGACTCGGGGGCGAGCGAGTCCGCGTACCGGTCCAACCGCTCCCCCGTCGACCCCTCGATCTCGAGGTAGATGTCCTCCCCCCGAGCTGCCAGGACGGCGTCGTTGAGCGCCCGATATCGGGTGTTCGCGCTCATCCAGTCGTCACCCGCGAAGTGCTCCGGCATGACCGTCGGCAGGATACCGATCATGAGGATGTGAGAGCCGACCTCGTTCGCGCGCCGCTCCGCCTCGTTGAGAGACCGCCGCAGGTCGTCTTCCAGCTCGAGCGACTCGGAGCCCGTCAGCGCCCGCGGGGAGACGTTGAACTCGATGTTGAAGCGCGCGAGCTCCGTTTGATAGTCGGCGTTCTCGATCGCCGCCAGGACTTCGACGTTGTCCATCTTGGGGCGATACTCGCGGTCGACGAGGTTGAGCTCGATCTCCATGCCGGTCATCGGCCGTTCGAATGCGAACTTGCTGTGCGCCAGCATCCGCTCGAACACGTCGAGGTCGAGGCGCACCTTTTCGCGGTACTTCTGCCGCTGCTCACGGGAGAAGCTGGCAGCGCTGACCTCGGTTCCCATGAGGGGCAATGTATGCCGTGGGTCAAGGACCGCGCGACGATCTGCCCACGGATCGGGCTGCACGGTCAAACGGGGGTGGGTCGTAGGTGCGCCAGGACGCCTCGAACCTCCGGGCAGCTCCCGTTCGACGGACACAGCAGCATCCGGGACCCCACCAGGTGTTACGAGGAACTAGGTTTGACGGCATGGGAGACCACCGCTTCGACGGCGCGCCAGTGATCCTGGTCGCCACCACCGATGACGAGCGCGACACCGTGGAAACCGAGTTCACCAGCCGCTACGCACACGACTACGAGGTGCACGTCGTCGAGTCCTGCGACGACCTGCTCGAGCTGACCCGTGAGCTGACCATCGACAACCGCGGCATCGCTCTCATCGCTGCCGAACCGGTCCTGGCCGACGGTGACGGAATCGCCCTGCTGGACCAGGTCCACACGATCAACCCGACATCACGCCGAGTTGCGCTCCTCGCGCCCGCCGTCTTCTCCGTCAACCTCTCCGCGTTGCGGACGGCCTCGTCCGAGGGGCGGTTGGACACCTGGCTGGCGATCCCCACGGGTCCGCGCGACGAGGAGTTCCACTCCGCGATCGTCGAGATGCTCTCCGACTGGAGCTGGTCGACGAACGCCGTCGAGGTGGACGGCGTCCAGATCGTCACCCAGATCAAGTCGCCGGAAACGGCGCGGATCGTCGACTATCTGCAGCGAATGGGTCTGCCGCACCGCCGCTTTCTCGCCGACAGTGAGGTCGGACGGTCGATCGTCGCCGTAGCCGGCCCAGACGCGCGACTTCCGCTGGTCCGGATGCCGGCCAAGCGCTCCGTCTCGTCGAGCTCGGCCGAGGAGATGAACGCGGACGAGATCCTCAGCGCACCCACACTCGCCCAGCTGGCCTACCTGATGTACGGCTCGGTCGCCGACCTCGCGGAGGACTTCGTCGCCGATCTTTTGGTGGTCGGCGCGGGTCCAGCGGGTCTCGCCGCGGCGGTCTACGGCGCATCCGAAGGGCTGTCCACCGTTGTCCTGGAGTCCGAGGCGATCGGTGGTCAGGCGGGGACGAGCTCGATGATCCGCAACTACCTCGGGTTCCCGCGTGGCATCTCCGGTATGCGTCTGGCGCAGCGAGCGCGGATGCAGGCGCTGCGGTTCGGGGCGCGGTTCTTCGTCGGTCTGCCGGTGGAGTCACTGGAGGCGGGTGACACGCATACCCTGGTGCTGGCAGACGGTTCGCGGGTCCGGGGACGTGCGGTGGTTGTCGCCTCCGGAGCGTCATACCGGCGCCTTGGGGTGGACGCGATCGAGGGGTTCGTCGGTCGTGGTGTCAACTACGGCGCGGCGACGAGCGTGGCCCGCGACCTCACGGGGCGGGTCGTCTACGTCGTCGGCGGCGGGAACTCGGCCGGACAGGCGGCGGCGCACCTGAGCCGGTTCGCCAAGTCCGTCACCATCCTCATCCGCCGCGACTCCCTGACGGCGACGATGTCGGACTACCTGATCCGCGAGATCCAGTCGAACCCGGTGATCTCCGTGCGACCCAGGACGCAGGTCGTCGACGGCGGTGGCGAGCGCTGGCTCGAATGGCTCACCCTGCGGGACACGACGCAGGGCACCGAGGAACGGGTCGAGGCCAGCGGACTCATGCTGTTGCTGGGCGCCGACCCCTGCGGGGGGTGGCTGCCGGACTCGATCGCCCGAGACTCCAAAGGGTTCGTCCTCACGGGTCGGGACGTTCCGGTCGAGCTCTGGGACGACGAGGTGCCGCCGGTTGCGCTGGCGACGTCACTGCCGGGGGTGTTCGCGGTAGGCGACATCCGGACCGAGTCGATGAAGCGGGTGGCGGCCGCGGCGGGCGAGGGCGCCGGGGTCGTTCCTCTCGTCCACGCGCACCTGGACTACACGGGGGCCTGAACCCAGGCGGGTCTGCCGATGCGCGCGTCGCAGCACTGCCCTGTCGGCGCCGCGTCCTAGCCTCGGGAACGTGCGGCTGATCCACACCTCCGACTGGCACCTGGGGCGCTCGTTCCATCAGGTGGGGCTGCTCGACGCCCAGGCGCGGTTCGTCGACCACCTCGTGGAGACGGTCCGGTCGGAGCGTGTCGACGCAGTGCTGGTCTCCGGTGACGTCTACGACCGAGCCCTGCCCAGCCCGCCGACCGTGAGCCTGCTGTCCGACACGGTGACCCGCATCATCGACGCTGGAGCCCAGGTGGTGCTCTCGTCAGGCAACCACGACTCGGCGATCCGGCTCGGATTCGCCTCGCCGCTGCTGGCCCGCGCGGGGCTGCACATCCGTACTGCCGTGGCCGGGATCGGGACTCCGGTGTGGGTCGAGGGTGTCGCCGTCTATGCGTTGCCCTACCTCGAGCCCGCCACGTGCGCCGAACCCCTGAGCGCGAGTGAACGCACCCATGCCGGCGTCCTGCGTGCGGCGTTAGGCCGTGTGGAGTCAGACCTCGCGCGTCGCGGTGCCCCCAGCGTCGTGATGGCGCATGCGTTCGTCACCGGTGGTGCGACGAGCGACTCTGAGCGGGACATCTCCGTCGGTGGCATCAGCGCAGTGCACCCGGACATCTTCGGTGCCGCCGACTATGTCGCGCTCGGACACCTTCACGGCGCGCAGACGGTCTGCGACGGGGTTCGCTACTCCGGCTCCCCGGTGGCAATGTCGTTCAGCGAGCACCGGCATACCAAAGGGACCTGGCTGGTCGACGTCAGCAGTGACGGCGCAGGGACCATCCGGACGGAGTTCGTCGAGGCTCCCGTCGAGCGGCCGTTGCGAGTGCTGCGCGGTGACCTGGAGGATGTGCTCGCCGACCCTGAGCTGGCCTCGGCAAGCGCGGCATACTGTCAGATCACCCTCACCGACGCGCTCCGTCCGCTGGGGGCGATGGACCGGTTGCGTCAGCGATTCCCCCACACCCTGGTACTCGCCTTCGACCCGCAAGGCGCGGCGACGCCGATCAGCTCCTACACCGCCGCGTTCGGCCGACGCTCCGACGACCTCGATGTCTGTTGCGACTTCCTCGCGCACGTGAGGGGAGGCAGCCCGGCCGCCACGACCGAACGTGGCCTGTTCGCCCAGGCCATCGAGGCGTCTCGCACGCAGCGGGCGCAGCGGCTGGACGAGCTGGGCGCAGTGTTGCCGGGCCTCGGCGACGACGAGTTGTTCAGGCTGGGAGTGGCGTGAAGCTGCATCGGCTGGAGGTGACGGCGTTCGGACCGTTCGCCGGCACTGTCGAGGTCGACTTCGACGCGGTTGGAGTGGGCGGGCTGTTCCTCGTGCATGGCCCGACCGGCGCCGGAAAGACCAGCCTTCTCGACGCCGTATGTTTCGCCCTGTACGGGGGTGTCCCCGGTTCGCGGCCCGGCGGACGAGCCCTGCGCAGCGACCACGCGGGCCCGGGCGCGGTGCCTTGCGTTCGGCTCGAGTTCGGGGTGTCACAACGACGGTTCCGGGTGACCCGGTCCCCGGAGTTCCGTCGCCCCAAACGTCGCGGACACGGCGAGACGACCTCCCCCGCCCAGGTGGTCCTCGAGGAGCATGTGGCGGGTCGATGGACGGGGCGCAGCGCCCGGGCCGACGAGGTGGGTGACATCGTCGCCGAGGTGCTGGGCATGGGTTTGGACCAGTTCAGCAAGGTGGTGCTGCTGCCACAGGGCGAGTTCGCGGCGTTCCTGAGGGCGACCGCGGACGAGCGACGCACGCTGCTCGAAAAGCTGTTCGACATCTCGACCTACTCCGGCGTGGAGTCCTGGCTGGTGGAGCGACGTCGCACCTTGAGTGCCCGCGTCGCCGAGGAGCGCGCGCGGTTGGTCACCGACCTCGCGCGGCTCGGTGACGTCCTAGCCGCGGTGCCGTCAGACACGGCCGAGGCTGCAGGTGCCTACGCCCTGGACAGCGTGCCGGTCGAGGCGCTGCCCGCGTTGCTGACCGCAACGCAGGGACGGCTGGACCAGCTCGCGAGCGGCAGCCTTGCTGCGGCCGAGCGCGCCGACGTCGAGGCTCGGGCCGCCACGGAGCGTCATCTCAGGCTCGCGGCGAACGCCGACCTGCAGCGTCGCGGCCGTCGTGCACGGGAGGTGTTGCTCGTCCTCAGCGGCGAGGGAACCACGCTCGCGTCATGCGAGGTGCGAATCGCGGCTGCCGTCCGCGCCGACGCCGTCTCCGGGGATCTGCGGGCTCTCGTTCGGGTTCGACAGCTTCGGGGATCCGCCCTCGACCGGCTCGAGGCTGCGCGTTCAGCGATGACCGCGCTCGGGGTCACCGACTGGTCGCCAACAACGGTGGCGGGACTGGTGCAGACGATGCAGGAGCAGGCAGCCCTCCTCGACGATGCGGCCGCTGCCGATCGACGCGCGACCGCGGACCAGCGACGCCTGGATGCGCTCGACCAGGACGCGCAGAAGGGCCTCACCGCACTCCGGGAGACTCGGACCAGCCTGGATCAGGTGGCCCGTACGATTGCCGCTGCGACCAGCGACATCAAGGCGCTCGACCACACGCGGCGAGCCTGCGATGGGGCTCGCAGTCGCCTCCAGCGCCTCCAGGGCGTCCACGCGATCTCTGTCGAGCTCGACGAGGCGACGGTTCTGGTCCGGGAGGTCGGTGACGCGGCCCGTAGGTCGAGGGACCTGGAACAAGACGCGCGCCAGGAACACCTGGAACGTCAACAGGCCCGTCTCGACGGGATGGCGGCCGAGCTCGCCGGCTCATTGAGGGACGGGATACCCTGCGCCGTCTGCGGGTCGGCCGAGCATCCCGCGCCCGCCCGCAGCCGTCGCCCGGTGACTGCCGACGCGCTCGCCCGCTCGGAGCGAACCTGGCGCACCCTGGCCGAGACCACGCTGAGAACGGCACAGTCTCTGGCCGCTGCTGAGCAGGTCGTCACCACCCGAACCGCGGACCTCGCAGCCGCGTTCGACGCCTCGCTCCTCGACCGGTTGGAGCCGACCGAGCAGACGGAGCAGGGCGAGCAGCAGGGCGAGCAGGCCGAGCAGACCGAGCATGCCCAGCAGACCGGGCAAACGGAGCAGGCCGGGCAAACGGAGCAGACGATGGAGGACGGTTCGCCGGCCACGTCAATACCGTCGACGGCGGAGCTCGTGACGGTCCTCGGCCGCGCCCGCCGAGATCTGGCCGCCTGGATGACGCGGCTAGCACGCCTCGACGGGGCCCCCCGCGAACTGGAGTCAGCCCGCGAGCGGCAGCAGATCCTCAGTCGCGAGGTCGAGGCCCTCGCCGCATCCGCGGCAGCGTCCCGGGGAACAGTCACGGAGGTGACCGCACGGGCCGTGGCAGAACGGACGAACGTCGCCGCCCTGGTCGGACGCCATGCGACCGGTTGCCCATGCCAGGGTGCACGAGCCGTCGCGGTTGCCCCGACTGTGACAACGGCGACGGAAGCCGCCAAGGCGGCAGCCTGCATACCGGACCTGGTCGCGGCGCACGCCGATGCGCTCGCGCGGTTGCGTGCCCTTCACGCGGCCTTGGTGACGACGCAGGACCTGGACTACCAGGTCAGGGCGGTCGAGCAGGAGACAGCCCGAGCGGTGTCCGACGCCGGCTTCGACAGCCTGCACGCCGCGGCCGCGGCGGTCCTCGATCCCGTCGAGCTGGGCGAGCTGCGGCGCCAGGTTCGTGACGCTGACGACCGGCGCGCGGCCGCCGAGGCCACGATGGCCGATCCGGAGGTGTCTGCCGCCCTCGATGCGCCCGCGGCGGACCCTGCGGCCGCGGTGGTTGAGGTCGATTCGGCCCGAGGTGTGCTGCGTCAAGCCCAACACCTGCAGACGACGGTGGAGTCTGCCGTCCGTGCTTTCGAGAGGCTCAGCCAGGCCCTGACCGAGCGGGTGGGGACGCTCGTCCCGCTCGCTCGCGAGGCGGCGCAGGTCACCGAGCTCGCCGACGCCGTGACCGGTGTCGGCGAGCAGAACGTCCTGCGGATGCGGCTGACGGCGTTCGTCTTGGCAGCACGCCTGGAAAGAGTTGCGGCACTGGCGAACGAGCGGCTGCTGGTGATGGGCGACGGTCGATACCAGCTCGCGCACACCGACGACCTGGCAAGGGGGGGTCGCCGAAGCGGACTGGGTCTGGTGGTTCATGACCAGTGGACGGGCCAGGAGCGCGATACAGCCTCGCTGTCCGGGGGAGAGTCCTTCATGGCTTCCTTGGCGTTGGCGCTGGGACTGGCCGACGCCGTGCGCGAGGAGGCTGGCGGCTTCGACCTCAATACGTTGTTCATCGACGAAGGTTTCGGCACCCTCGACGAGGAGAGCCTGGAACAGGTGATGGCCGTGCTCGACGGGTTGCGCGACGGTGGGCGTTGCGTCGGCGTCGTGAGTCACGTCAGCGATCTGCGGTCACGCGTACCCGCCCAGGTGCGCGTCGACAAGACCGCGACGGGTTCCACGGTGACGATTCTCGGACTCGACGATTTCGCGGCCTGAGTCCGCAGGCCTGCGCTGCACGGCGGGCCCCGCGGGCGCGACGCCGCATCATCCAGGCCGCCCACCCCGTCAGTGGGCTGCCGTAGAGCTCGGCCACGCTGCGACCCACTGCAGACGCCACCCGCCAACTTGACACCGGCCAGGCCGCCGCCCCGGTCCCTGAGGGAGGGGACGACGACCGGGCCGCCGTCGACGACGAGGACGTCGGGGCGCCGACGGCCGAGCTCGACAAGGTGTTGCGCGGCTGGGCGGCGTCCAGGACGACGGCGCCGGGCCACGTGCTCCGGCTCAAGCACGGGCCCGCGGCCGCCGTGAGCAGGATCACCAGGTCGGAGTCGCACACCGCCAGGAGGTCCGTCGTAGCCGAAACGGACGTGCCGCGGAGACGGTTCGCCAGCTCCGTCAGCGGTGCCCACCCCGGGCGCGTCTACGACATCGCGCGTCGCCGGCTACCCGTGCCGCCAGTGGTCAGCGGTCGGAGACCCGGGTCGTAGCAAGGAGGAGACGTGCCCTCTGGCAGATGCGCGTGCTGACGCAGTGAGACCCCGTTTACCCGCCGGTCACTCCTCGAAGGCCTCCGGCGGCGGGCAGCTGCAGACCAGGTGCCGGTCGCCGTATGCGCCGTCGATGCGCCCGACCGGCGGCCAGTACTTGTCGGGAGCAGACACCCCCACAGGGAACGCGGCGGCGGTGCGGTCATAGGGGTGGTCCCACTCCCCCGCCAGGGACAGCGACGTGTGTGGGGCGTGGCGCAGCACCGAGTCCGCGACGGCGACCTCACCGGCGCCGACGGCGGCAATCTCGGCGCGGATGGCGATCATCGCGTCGCAGAACCGGTCGATCTCACCCTTGTCCTCGCTCTCGGTGGGTTCGACCATCAGGGTGCCCGCCACCGGGAACGACATGGTGGGGGCGTGGAACCCGAAGTCCACCAACCGCTTTGCCACATCGTCGACGGTGACGCCGGTCTCCTTGGTGATCGTCCGCAGGTCGAGGATGCACTCGTGCGCGACAATCCCCTCGTGGCCGGAGTAGAGCACGGGGTAGTGCTCGCGCAACCTCGCCGCGACGTAGTTCGCGTTGAGGACGGCGATCTCGGTGGCTCGGGTCAGGCCCGCGCCACCCATCAGTCGGACGTAGGCCCACGAGATCGGCAGGATGCCCGCGGAGCCGTATGGCGCGGCCGAGATCGGGCCGACACCCGTGGCCGGGCCGGCCTCCGGGGCCAGGGGGTGGTTCGGCAGGTAGGGCGCGAGGTGGGCGCGGACGCCGACCGGACCGACGCCCGGTCCCCCACCACCGTGCGGGATGCAGAAGGTCTTGTGCAGGTTCAGGTGCGAGACGTCGGCGCCGAACTTGCCGGGCTGCGCGAGCCCGACGAGGGCATTGAGGTTCGCCCCGTCGACGTAGACCTGGCCCCCCGCCTCGTGCACGAGGGCGCACAGCTCGCTGATCGTGTCTTCGTATACCCCGTGGGTGGAGGGGTAGGTCACCATCGCTGCAGCGAGGCTCGGGCCGTGCTGCTCGACCTTGGCGCGCAGGTCGTCCATGTCGACGTTGCCGCTGGCCGCATCCGTGCGCACGACGACCACCTTGAGACCGGCCATCACGGCCGACGCAGCGTTGGTGCCATGGGCGCTGGCGGGGATGAGGCATACGCGGCGGTGGCTCTCGCCGTTGGCCTCGTGGTAGGCGTGGATGGCCAGCAGCCCGGCGAGCTCACCCTGGGAACCGGCGTTGGGCTGCAACGAGACCGCGTCGTAGCCCGTGATCTCGCACAGCCATGCCGACAGGTCGGCGACCAGTCCGCGAATCCCCTCGGTTTGGGTGATCGGGGCGAACGGGTGCAGGTTGGCGAACTCCGGCCAGGTCACCGCGACCATTTCGGTCGTGGCGTTGAGCTTCATCGTGCAGGACCCGAGCGGGATCATCCCGCGGTCCAACGCGAAGTCACGATCCGACAGGCGCCGGAGGTAGCGCAGCATCGCCGTCTCGCTGTGATGGGCGTGGAACACCGGGTGCGCGAGGTAGCCGGACGTGCGGTGCGCGCCGTCCCACCAGGAAGCACCCGTGGTCGGGTCGGGTTCGCCACCGGTGACGCCGAACGCCGCCCACACCGCGAGCAGGTCCTCACCGGTTGTGGTCTCGTCGGTGCTGATCGACATCGTGTCGTCGTCGACGCGCAACAGGTTGACTCCGCGCGCCACCGCCTCCCGAAGCACGTCGTCGGCACGCCCCGGGACCCGGACGGTCACCGTGTCGAAGAAGGACCGCGTCACGACCTCGACGCCGCCGTCCCGCAGACCGTCGGCCAGAGCGACGGCATACCCGTGCGAGCGGCGGGCGATCTCGGCCAGCCCCGCCGGACCGTGCCACACGGCATACATGCTCGCCATGACCGCGAGGAGGACCTGAGCGGTGCAGATGTTGGAGGTGGCCTTCTCGCGGCGGATGTGCTGTTCGCGGGTCTGCAAGGCGAGCCGGTATGCCGGGTGGCCGGCGCTGTCGACCGAGACGCCCACCAACCGCCCGGGCATCGAGCGTTCCAGCCCCTGGCGGACCGACATGTAGCCCGCGTGCGGCCCGCCGAACGCCATCGGGACCCCGAAGCGCTGGGTCGTGCCGACGGCGATGTCGGCGCCCCACTCGCCCGGAGGGGTGACCAGGGTCAGGGCGAGCAGGTCGGCCGCGGCGGTGACCAGCGCCCCGTGCTCGTGGGCGATGGCGGCGAGGGAGCGGAAGTCCCGCAGCTCACCGTCGGCGCCTGGGTACTGGACGACCACGCCGAACACGTCGCGGCCGCCGGCCAGCGACCGCAGCACCTCGACCGACTCGACGGGAGTGTCAGCGGGACTGTCAGCGGGACTGTTGGCGGGACTGTTGACACCGGTCTGCTCGCCGGGAAGGTCGACGACCACCACCTCGATGCCCAACGGCAGGGCCCGGGTCTGCATCACGGCAATGGACTGGGGCAGGACGAACCGGTCCACGAGCAGCACAGCGTGCTCAGCCGCCCGGCTCGAGCGCCGCATCAACGTCATCGCCTCGGCGACGGCCGTGCTCTCGTCCAGGAGCGAGGCGCCGGCGATCGGGAGGGCCGTCAGGTCGCTCACCACGGTCTGGAAGTTGAGCAGAGCCTCCAGCCGACCTTGGGAGATCTCCGGCTGATAAGGCGTGTATGCGGTGTACCAGGCGGGGTTCTCCAGCACGTTGCGCTGGACGACCGGGGGCGTGACGGTCCCGTAGTAGCCGAGCCCGATCATCGACCGCATCACGGTATTGAGGTTGGCGATCCCGCGCAGCTCACGCACGACGGCGTGCTCCGAGGGAGCGGCGTCGAGGCGCAAGGCGCGCTGCGAGCGCAGTCCGCGCGGAACAGCGACGTCGACGAGCGCCTCGAGCGACGGCTGGCCGACCACGGTGAGCATCTCCTCGACGTCGTCGGAAGACGGTCCGATGTGTCGCTCCACGAACGGGGCGAGCTGAGGACGCTCGGCCGCGGGTCGGTCGAGGTGCGGTGTGAGGTCGATGGTCTGGGACGCCATGGCGCGCTCCTGAGGGGGTCGGGGCCAGCCGGGATGACTTCTGGGACCCCCTCTGTCGTCCGGGCGGACCTGCCTCCCGTACTTCAGAGTTGCCGTGCCCGCGTGGTCCTGGCGCCTGAGAGGTTCCGGGGTTGTTGCCCCTTCGGCGCCCCGGCTGATGATCGGTGACATGCCATCGCAGTCTTGCTCGTCACGCGTCATCCCGGGGGCTCTCCCACACGGGGATGAGCAGCTTCTCTAAAGATATCAGCCCGAGGAGGTCGGCGAGCCCTGCCGGGTGGCCCTCAGGAGATGCGCTGGGCGCGACGCATGCTCAGCTCGTCACCAGGGTGAGCCGCAGGCAGCTCGTCCTCGGGCCGCTCGCTCGGCAACGCGGCCAGGGAACCCTCCACCTCGCGCCATACCCGCCCGACCGCGATGCCGAACACACCTTGACCGCCCTGGAGCAGGTCGATGACCTCGTCGGGCGAGGTGCACTCGTAGACGCTGGCTCCGTCGCTCATCAGGGTGATCCGGGCAAGGTCGTCGACGCCGCGCTCACGAAGGACCTGGATCGCCACCCGGATCTGCTGCAACGACACGCCGGTGTCGAGCAGCCGCTTGACGACCTTGAGCACGAGGATGTCGCGGAAACCGTAGAGACGCTGGGTGCCGGACCCGGTCGCACTGCGCACGGACGGCTCGACCAGGCCCGTGCGAGCCCAGTAGTCGAGCTGGCGATAGGTGATACCGGCGGCCTTGCATGCGGTCGGCCCGCGATATCCGGTGTCCTCGCTCAGCGTGGTGAGGTCGTCGTCGAACAGCAGGCCCTGCGCCGAGACCGGGACCTGGCTCGGGCGTTGCTGTGCGTCTCCCGTGACATTCACGGTGACCTCCTGATCGACGACATGCACGTAGTTACACCTGGGTGGTTCGGTGCACCTCTGCTGACGGTAGGCGCTGCGGCGGCGAGCGTCAATCACCGGTCGACGTTCAGCCCCACGGCGTGTCGCATTGAGTCGCAAACCTTCACCCTCAGGTCGAGAGTGAGACTCAGCGGTCGGACCCTCCCGCCTGCGGATCGGCATCCCCGGTGTCGGGGGTCTCGAAGTCTTCGGCCGATACGTTCTCGAGGAAGTCGCGGAACTTCTCCACCTCGTCGTCCTCCTCGGGGGTCAGGGCCACGCCCGCCTCGTCGAGGACATCCTCGGCCACGACGATCTCGGTCGTCGTGCGCAAGGCGAGCGCAATCGCGTCCGACGGCCGAGCACTGACCTCGTGGGTCCCGTCGATGACGAGCACGGCGTAGAACACCTTGTCCTTCAGCTCCACGATCTTGATCTGGGTGAGCTTGTGGCCCAGCGTCTCCAAGACGTCCTTGAACAGGTCGTGGGTCAGCGGACGCGGTGGCTCGACGCCTTGCTGCGCATAGGCGATCGCCGTCGCCTCGGCGGCGCCGATCCAGATCGGCAGGTATCTCTCGCCGTCGCGCTCGCGCAGCAGCACGATCGGCTGGTTCGTGGGCATCTCGACCCGCACTCCGAGGACGTCGACGGGTTTCACAGGACCCACGTTACTTGGCGGCGCCGGGTCTGCGCAGGTTGGACCTCTGGGTGGTCCCCAGGCCGGAGCGCAGCAGCGCGGCGTGCAACCGGAGGAACAGCCTGAGGATCTGCGGCGTGGGGTCGTCGTCCTCCGCCGGGGCGCCGGCGCCGTCCCCTGCGCCACTAGTGCGCGCGGGGCGAGCCGGCCGCGAGATCTGCTGCACCAGCCCGATCTCGCGGTCGGCGGCGGTCCGGAACGGCCGCAGATGTCGGGGTTCGACGCCGAAGGCGGCCAACGCGGCCGCGGCTCGGGCGATGGCCAGAGCGTCCTCGTCGAAGTGTCCACCGGCGTCCGGCCGGACCAGACCGAAGTTCTCCAACGCATCGAAGGTGGGCCGGTCGAGGCCAGCCTCGTCGCGCAGCTCGCGCGACGTCAGGCGGAGGACTGCCGGCGCGGTGAGGTCGGTGATCGACGGCACGAGCGGGTCGTCGACCGGTTGCGGTGCCCGAGGTCGACCCGTTCCCGTCATCGAGGGGCCGGTCGTGGGTTCGGGGCTGCCCGTCACACCGGGGCTGCCGGGTGGGCCAAGTCCGTCGCTCGTAGGGGCCGGCTCCAGCGGGCTCAACCCCCGGTCGAGGGCGTCGAGCGCGTCGCGGATCACCTTCAAGGGCCAGAAGCGCTCCCGTTGAGCCGTGAGAATGTAACGCAGCCGCTCGACGTCCTGAAGACGGTAGGTCCGGTAGCCGGAGGCCGTCCGGTCGGGCGTGATCAGTCCTTCGGCCTCGAGGAAGCGGATCTTGGAGATCGTCAGGTCCGGGAAGTCGGGGGTGAGCTGGGCCAGGACCGCGCCAATACTCTGAGGCACCTCGTCAGCGGGCGGCCGCGTAGTAGACGAGCCGGAACTTGCCGATCTGGACCTCGTCACCGGTGCGGAGCACCGCGTGGTCGACCAGTTCGCGGTTCACGTAGGTGCCGTTGAGCGACCCGACGTCACGGACGGCGTACCCGTCGGCCTCGCGCGCGAAGACGGCGTGCTTGCGCGAGACGGTGACGTCGTCGAGGAAGATGTCCGCATCGGGGTGTCGCCCGGTCGAGACCTCCGCGTCGTCGAGGAGGAAGCGCGCCCCCGTGTTTGGACCACGCAGCACCACGAGCAGCCCGGTGCCCGGCCGCAGCGCCTCGATTGTCGCCTGGTCTTCAGCGTTGAGGCCACGACCGTCGACCTCGGCCGTCTCGTGCTCACCGACGCCCTGGAACCGCATCGTCGTCGGGTCACCCTGCCGGGGTGCGGCGGGTGCGCGAGAGGTCTGCTCGCCTGCAGCTATCGGGTCCGGTGACTCGTCGGGCGTCTCTGCTGGCATCTCGCCGTGACTCTGTTCAGACATGGGCACTCCTTCGTCACTCGCGGTGTCGGAAACCTTAGTGGATGGCCCCGTCCGCGTGGAGGGGCGACGGGGAACGGCCCGCGTCAGGCGAGGCTCCCGCGATAGGTCTCCGCGTCCATCAAGGCGCCCAGGTCGGTGTCGCCGGACGGGCGCAGCTCGTACATCCAGCCGTCGGTGTAGGGAGCCTGGTTGACCAGCTCGGGTGTCGCGTCGAGGTTGGTGTTGACGGCCGTCACGGCGCCGGTGATCGGGGCGTAGAGGTCGCTGACCGACTTGGTGGACTCCACCTCGCCGCAGGTGTCTCCCTCCCTGAGGGTGTCGCCGACGGACGGCAGCGAAACGTAGACGACGTCGCCGAGAGCCTCCTGGGCGTAGGCGGTGATGCCCACTCGAAGCGTCCCCCCGTCAGCCTCCTGCACCCACTCGTGGTCCGCGGTGTAACGCAGGGACTCGGGGTACTCCAGGTCGCTCATCTCGCTCTTCTCCGTTGTTGGGGGTGCTGCTGGCTCTGCAGGTGCGCTGCGGGGCTGGTCGGCTCACTTGGAGGACGGGACAGCCACATCCGGGACGGCCTGAGCGTAACGAGGCGTCTGCGGCGAGTGCAACGCATCGATGCGCACCGTGTCGAGCTGCTCGACGACGGCCGAGGCGCTCTGCTGTCTCAGCGTCTCGACGATGCCGCCGGGAATGTTCATCGCGGAGGCGAGGGTCGCCTTGTCACCGATCGCGAGGATGGTGACCGGGCGGGAGAGCGGCTGACCGTCGACCTGCAGCTGACCCCCCGAGGAGGCAAACCAGGAGCTCACGACGACGCGCACGCTGCCGTACTGCACCACCTCGGCCCCGGCGTCGCGCAGCTCCTGCAGCGTGTCGAGCAGCATGGCCGAGGTGAGGTTCTGGCTCGGGTCCGAGATCGTCATCCGGATCCCCGGGCCCTGTGCGGGAGCGGTCCCCGACAGGATCCGGAGTGCGTCGAGCTGTTTCTGGGCCTGGTCGATCGCCGTCTGGCTGTTGACTGCTCCGTTGGCCAGGGCGTCCCTCTGAGACTGCAGCTTCCGCGCCTGCTGGTCAAGGCGGCCCGAGCGCTGGCTGACGTCGTCGAGTACGCGTACGAGGTCGTCCTGACGCATGTTCTCCAACCCCGAGCCCTGGGTCTGCTGGACCTGCGTCGCGATGGCGAAGCCGAGCAGGAGCGCCAGGACAGCCCCGAGGATCTGCGCGCGGGTGAGCCGAGGCGCGCCCACCCGTCGCAGACGGCGCCACGATGACTCCGACGACTCCGGGGAGTCCGACGACTCCGGGGACGGCTCGCCTCCGTGGGGCGTGGCCGGGTCCGGGGATCCCTGGGGTGCGGCTGTCGTCATGTCAGCTCACCCCGGGTAGCTGCGGGTCCACGTCGGGCGTCCGGTCTCGTCGGGTCACGGTTCAGGCCTTGAACAGGTGGCGACGGATCGAGGCCACGTTGGAGAAGATCCTGATCCCGAGGACGACCACCACTCCGGTCGACAGCTGCGTCCCCACGCCGAGCTGGTCGCCGAGGAAGACGATGAACGCGGCGACGACGACGTTGGACAGGAACGAGACGACGAAGACCCGGTCGACGAAGATGCCGTCCAGCACCGCGCGAACCCCGCCGAAGACCGCGTCCAGCGCAGCGATGACGGCGATGGGCAGATAGGGCTGCAGCCACAGGGGCACGGCGGGGTGCAGGAGGAGGCCGACGACGACGCCGACGAGGAGCCCGATGGCGGGGATCATGAGGAAGCCTTCGTGCTGGGGGTCGCGCTGGTGGAGGGTGCGCCGGAGCGTTCGGCCTGCGCATAGGTCAGCTGCAGACTTGAGCTGCGGGGCACCTCGACCCGGCCATTGGTGTCGATTGTCGACGGAATCCGGAAGTTGTCCGAGAGGGACTTCAGGTACGCCCCGGATGCGGTTGCGGCGAACTTCGCCTGCAGGTCGCGTCCGTCACCGATCGCCGTGACGACATAGGGCGGGTTGAGTGGCCGGTAGTCCACGAGGATGGCCTGGCCCGCGAACCGGATCGCCGAACGGGTGGTCAACCGCTGGCCGTTGATCGACATCGCTTCGGCTCCGGCCTGCCAGAGGCCGTTGCAGAGCACCTGCAGGTCCGCTGAGGAGACCCGTCCGGTGACCGCGCCCTGGCGGCCTCGAGGATCCACGCCGGTGGCGGCCTTGGCGTCGGCCGAGTCGTCGACGGTCAGTACCAGGCCTGGGCCGACCGCGGCGACCGCTCCCGTGACGAGCTCGAGTCGGTCCAGCTCTTGGGACAGCTGCGAGGTCTGCCCGCCCAAGGCAGCCGACTGGTATGCCTGGATCTCGCCTCCCAGCGCATCGACCTGGGCGGACGCCGCGTCTCCGCGTCCCTGCTGGCCGTGGATCTGGTCGATCAGCGCCTCCTTCTCACGCGACGCCGTCGTGCCACTCGGGCGCAGGACCAGGGCAGCCGCCACGAGCATGAACCCGATGAGGATCGCCGCGACGATGACCAGCGGCTTGCTTGTGCCGGTGCTGCGGGGTAGACCCGCCTTCTCGCGTCGGTCGGCGGCGGCTCGGTACGAGGGGTCGAGCGGACGGTCGATGACCTGCTGGATCAACGACATCGAGGCGTTCACCACACCGGACGAGGAACCGGCCCGGCGGCCCGACTGATCGCCGGTCATGGGTGCACCTGTGGCCCGAGCCGCCGCGTGGTCGCATTGGTCACGGCGCCGGCCGTCCGCGGCGAAGGATCGGCACGGCCTGAACGGCATACAAGGCGGCGGCGAGCCAGTACAGCCCCGCCCCCCACCATGCGAAGGCCCAGCCGAACGGGCGCGCGAGGCTCCCGACCCAACCGTCCACGTCGGCCAGCAAGAGCACCGGGAACGCATACAGGAGGTTGAACGTCGCGGCCTTGCCCACGAAGTGGACCGGAAGGCCGGTCTGGCCCACCCGCTTCAGCAGCAGGATGAGCGCGCCCATGAAGGCGTCGCGCGCGAGCAGGAGGACGAGGAACCACAGCGGGATCACGTCGCGCAGGGCGAGGGCGACGATCGTGGTCAGCACATAGAGCCGGTCGGCCAGTGGGTCGAGCAGCTGACCGACCCGCGACACCATTGCGAACCGGCGGGCGATCTTGCCGTCGAGATAGTCCGTGAGACCTGACAGCGCAAGGACGACGAAGGACCAGATCAGCTGGTCGCTGAACAGCAACCAGAGGAAGACCGGCACCCCGACCAGACGCAGCGCCGAGAGCGCGTTGGGGATGGTGAGCACCCGAGAGCTGACCTCTGGCGGCCCCCCCGTCCCCTCCTGCGTCACCCAGGAATGTTACCGGCGGCAGGAGGGCGTGCTCACCGACGTCGGAACCGCCGGTCGAACCCCCAGCCTCCGCCGCCCAATCCGATCAGCGCGATGCCGACGGCGGCGAGCAGCAGCTCGAGCTCTCCGGTGAAACCGGGCTGGCCCGCAGTGAAGATGTTGCCGGACTTCCACTTGACGTAGACCAGCGCACTGACCGAGATGAGGACGATCCCGATGGCGGCGAGCCGGATCGCGATGCCCAGCACCAGCGCGACGCCGATCGCGACCTCGGCGATTCCCGTGACCAGGGCGAGCGTGTCGGGGTACGGCACCCCGACCTGGGTGAACTGTTGGCGCGTGATGTCGAGGTGCTGCAGCTTCTGCAGCCCGCGGATCACCAAGATCGCAGCGGTCACGAGACGCAGCACCAGCAGCCCGACAGCGCCGTCGAAGCGGTCCACGACGTGCCGTGTCCGTGCGGGCCGCTCGTCGAGACCCTCGAAACCGTCGCTCTCGTCGGCACCTTGGGCACCTTGGGCACCTTCAGCACCGTCGGTGCTGTCGTCGGTGCTCGCGGTGCTCGTCGGTGCTCGCGGTGCTCATGTGTGCTGTGGTCCCTGTGCTCCCGGTGTTGATGGGTCGGGTCGATGGGCCGGTCGGTATGTCCGGGCGGCCAGAGGAACCTCCATAGGAGCGGTCGCCCCGCGCGGGGAACTCGGTGGTCGGCGCGCCGGAGCGCTCAGGTGTCGTGCTCATCTGGGGCCTCCCGTAGGACGAGGTGCGTCAGGACAACTGTGCCGCAGTGGGCCGGTCGAACTGGGGAGGTGGGCGGCGTGCCGTCCGCCACTGTCACATCTCGGCCACATCTCGGCCAACACGAGCTCGGCTGCGCGTTCGCCGATGACGATGCTCGGGGCGTTCGTGTGGCCCCGGATGATGGTGGGCATCACCGACGCGTCGGCTACCCGCAGGCCGCTGACTCCGCGAACTCGAAGCTGCGGGTCGACCACCGACATCGTGTCGGTTCCCATCCGAGCAGTGCCGACCGGGTGATAGATGGTGTGCGCGTACTCGGCGACGATCCGCTCGGCGCGCTCATCGGGGTCGAGCCGCTCGCCGCCCTCCGGGAGCACGTAGGTGCCGTCGGTCATCGCGGTCATGGCAGGCGTGTCGAGGATCTGCTGACACAGTCGCAGGCCCGCCAGCAGGACCCGGCGATCAACCCCCTCCGGGTCCGACAGGTAGCGCGGGTCGATGACGGCCGGGCCCATCGGGTCGGCCGACGCAAGGGTCACCGTGCCGGTGCTGCGCGGTCGCAACAGGATCGCCCCCACCGTCACCCCGTGCCGCGGCGGGGGCACCAGCCCTTCACCCACATAGGCGACCGGGGCGAAGAGCAGCTCGAGGTCAGGGTCAGCGATGTCGTCACCGCTGCGCACGAACCCGTATGCCTCCGCGACGTTCGAGGTCAACATCCCCGTGCGGCGGGTGAGGTAGCTGACCAGCTGGCTGGGTCTCGTCGCGTCCTTCAAGCTGCCCGCGTCGACCCCGACGATGTGACCGGCGATGAGGTGGTCTGCCAGGTTCCGCCCGACCTGGGGCGCGTCGACCACCACGTCGATGCCGTGCCGGCGCAGCTCGTCGCCCGGCCCGATGCCCGAGAGCATCAGCAGCTGCGGCGTGTTCACCGCTCCTCCGCTCAAAACGACCTCGCGACGTGCGGTCACCGAGCGGGTCGCGCCCTCGTGCCGGTACTCGACGCCCACCGCTCGACCGCCGCCGAGCAGGACCTTGGTGACGTGCGCACCGGTTCGGACGGTGAGGTTGGGACGCTTCCTGGCCGGTGCAAGGTATGCCGTCGCGGTGCTGGCGCGAGCGCCGCGGTGCTGGCTGACCATCGTCTGCGAAAATCCCTGCGGCGCCGACGAGTTGGCGCTCTCGACGGCATACCCGGCCTGGCGCACCGCGCGCAGGAAGGTGGCCGTGTGTGGACGTGGGTCTCGTTGGGGCTCGACGCTGACCGGGCCGGAGGTGCCGTGGTCGGGGTCGTTGCTTCCGACGGTGCGTTCGACGCGGATGAACAACGGCCGCAACGCGTCCCAGGACCATGTTGATCCCGCACGCTGCGCCCAGCCGTCGTAGTCGGCGGCGAAACCGCGCACCCACATCATCGCGTTCAGACTGGAGGAGCCGCCGAGCACCTTGCCCCGCGGCCAGTAGACGCGCCGTCCGTCGAGGTGCTCCTGTGGCGTCGTCCAGTAGTCCCAGTCGGCTTCGGAGCGGAACAGCGCAGAGAAGGCTGCCGGGATATGGATGCGCTTGTCGGCGTCGGCTCCCCCGGCCTCCAAGAGCAGGACCGAGACGCGACCGGACTCGGTCAACCGGGCGGCGAGGGCGGCTCCAGCAGAACCCGACCCGACGACGACGACGTCGAACGCCTCGTCAGCGACAGGCTCTTGTCGCCGCCTCGATATCGCCGCCATGGCACTCCTTCGTCCTGTGAATCGCTCACGCTAGTCGCACCCATGAGCTGATGCCCGGCCCATGCCATTCCGGGGTGCGTCCGTCTCCGCGAGCGACGAGGGCCGATCAAGTCGGCGTTGCCCACCGGCACTGTGGCAGCCATCTGCCCACCGGGCTGGCCCCGGTACCCGCATTGTTCGCGGTCAGAGGTGTCTACTCCGTCAGCGTCTGAGTGCCGAGCACGATGGCCAGTGCGAGTCGGTCGGCGTCCTCGGTGCCGGGCTCGGCGGTGTAGATCATGATGCGCAGGTCGTCGCCGGCAACGATGAGCGTGTCGCAGTCGAGCCCGATCCGGCCGACCTCGGGGTGATCGAAGAACTTGTGCCGAGAACGGTCCTGGTGCGGCCGGAGGTCACCTGAGTCCCACAGACCGGCGAAACGCGGGCTCCGTTGGCGAAGCTCGGCGACCAGGCGGTGGACGCGCCGGTCGGCCGGGTAGGTCGCCGCGGTCATCCGCAGGTCCGCAACGAGTCCCTCCTGTTGCTCGGCGAGCTCTTCCTGCGTGTGTACAGCGGCGGGGCCGGGGCCAACGAAGTTGCGCCACAGGCCGTTGCCTTCGATGCCATGCCACGCCGATGCACCGGTGAGAATGTCATAGGGGGCGTTCGCGTCGAGGAGGTTCCACAACGCGTCATATACGACCACTGGAGTCGTCGACAGCCGGTCGAGAAGACGTTGCACGCTGGGCGGGATCCGTTGGGAGACCAGTTCCCGCCCGGGAGCCGTCTGGCCGCCCAGTCGGAAGAGAAGCTCGCGCTCGGGGTCGGACAGGCGCAGCGCGCGGGCCAATGCCTCGATCACCTGGGCCGACGGCGAGGTCGCCCTTCCTTGTTCAAGGCGAGTCAGGTAGTCGACCGAGATGCCCGCGAGACTCGCGAGCTCCTCGCGTCGCAGCCCAGTCGCCCGACGTCGCCCACCGACCGGGACGCCGACCGCCCCGGGAGAGACCCGGTCGCGCCAGCGACGCACCGCATCTGCGAAATCCGAACCCTGCACCAATCCAGTCTCTCCCGGCGCCGCCCGGTCGTCCTGGCCCTGACAGTCCTACGACAGACAGACGGCTGGTTGACCGGCGGATGCGAAGCCCAACCTGGACCCATGACCACAACACTCATCACCGGGGCGAACACCGGTCTCGGCAAGGAAACCGCCCGCCTCCTCGTCACGGCCGGGCACACCGTCTATGTGGGCGCCCGCGACGAGGCACGCGGGCGCGCCGCTGCCCATGAGCTCGGCGCACGCTTCGTTCACCTCGACGTCACCGACGACGCCTCTGTCACCGCCGCCCTCGCGCAAGTCGAGGCAGACGGCGGCCTTGACGTCCTGGTCAACAACGCCGGCATCGCCAAACGCAGCATGGGCGGGCGCGGTGAGGCGCTTGACGGCCCCAGCATCCTCGAGGTGTTCGACACGAACGCGGTGGGCATCATCCGGGTCACCGAGGCCGCGCTGCCGCTGCTGCGCGAGTCCGCCAACCCCGTCGTCGTGAACGTGTCCAGCGCCCTCGGCTCATTCTGGGCCACGCACGAGCCGTCCCGTCCCGCCTCGCACTTCCCGTCCATCGTCTACGGGTCCAGCAAGGCCGCCGTCTCGATGATCACCGTCCAATACGCCAAGGCTGTCCCCGAGGTGAAGTTCAACGCGGTCGAGCCCGGCATCACTGCAACCCGGCTCGGCGGCGGCGACCCCGGCAGCCACCCAGGCCGCCCAGCCGAGGTCAGCGCGCGGATCGTCGCGAAACTGGCGACGATCGACACAGACGGACCAACGGGGACCTTCCACGAGGACGACGGCGTATTGGGCTGGTGACGCGGCGCAAGGTGCGCTCCGACCACAGTCTGTAGGCGCCAGCACCAGGCACTCGTCCGCACGGCCGCACGTCCACACGGCCGCCTGACAACAGCCCCGGTAACGCCGATGCGCCCTCAGGCGGCGGCTCGACCGTCTCCCCCCGGTGCGGAGCTCCCAACGCGATCTACCGGCGAATGCTCAGCAGCAGTGTCAGGGCGACCAACCCGCCGCCTGACCTCCGCAACACCGCCCATCAGGCCGTGAGCCGCTCCCCCGTGTCAACCGCGAACAGATGGACCTCGTCGGGGTCGCAGGCGATACGGACGACGTCGCCGACGCCGGGGCGCACCCTCTTGCCGGCATGGACCGTGATCCGCTGGCTCTGGCTTCCGCCACCCGCACCGGCGGCGTCAGTGTTTCCGGCTGCGTCGAGCGCACCCCGCGGCAGCCGTTCCACCGGCACCCCATAGATGAACGACTCCGAGCCGAGCGACTCCACCAGGTCGACACGCAGGTCGACGGCATTCGCCGTGCCCGAGTCCACGACACGCCAGGCTTCCGGCCGCAGGCCGACGACGACGGAGCTCTTCGCGCTGGCAACCAGGTTCCGGTCCAGCGGGACGCTGGCGCCGTGCACCGAGGCGACGCCGTCGTGCACTGGCGACTCGATGAGCGTGATCGAGGGCGAGCCGATGAACGCGGCGACGAACGTGTTGACGGGGCTGTCGTAGAGGTCCTGCGGGGTACCGACCTGCTGCAGTCGGCCGTCTTTGAGCACGGCGACCCGGTGACCCATGGTCATCGCCTCGACCTGGTCGTGGGTGACGTAGACCGTCGTGATCCCGAGACGTCGCTGCAGCGCGGCAATCTCCGAACGGGTGCTGACCCGCAGCTTGGCGTCGAGGTTGGACAGCGGTTCGTCCATGCAGAACACCTTGGGGTTGCGAACGATTGCGCGCCCCATTGCTATCCGCTGGCGCTGGCCACCCGACAGCTGACCCGGCTTGCGGTCGATGAGGGGTTCGAGCTCGAGGATGCGGGCAGCCTCGGCCACCCGTTTACGGATCTCGTCCTTGGCTACCTTGGCGTTTGTCAGCGCGAACGCCATGTTCTCCCCCGCCGTCATGTTGGGGTACAGCGCGTAGCTCTGGAAGACCATCGCGACGTCCCGGTCCCGGCCGCGCACGCCGTTCTGGTCGTGGCCGTCGATGAGGATCCGGCCCCCGTTGACCGCCTCGAGGCCGGCGAGCATGCGCAGCGTCGTCGACTTCCCGCACCCCGACGGACCGACCAGCACGAGGAACTCACCCTCAGGGATATCGAGCGTGAGGTGGTCGACGGCAGGGGCCTGACCGGACGCGAAGATCCGCGTCGCCTCGTCGAAGTACACCGTGGCCATGTCAGAGCTTCGACTTGATCTGGCTGTCGTAGGCCTGCTGCGTCTCGTCGTTCAGGCCCTGGAAGATCGAGGACACGTCGCCGCCCTGGGCGATCTGGTCGAGCGCCTTGCCGATCCGGGCGCCCCCACCAGGCACGAACACCCGCGCGTAGTCCTGCGAGCGCGTATGGGGCAGCTGCTCCACAGCCGTCTTGGAGTTGGGGTACTTCTCGAGAAACGCCTTCTCGCTGGCGTTGTCCAGGGCAGACTTGCGCACCGGCATGTACCCGGTCGCCTGGGTGAAGGTGACAGTGTTGTCGACGTTCGTGAGGAACTCGATGAACTTCAAGGCATTCGCCTTGCGGTCGTCCGAGATCTTGGCCGGGATCGCGACCCCCGCGCCACCGGTCGGGGCGTTGTCGGTGCCCGGCAGGAACGCCGTCCCCACGCCGAACTTGGCCGCCGCGGCGATCCCCTTGAGAGAACCCGTCGACTGGAGGATGCAGGCGACGATGCCCGCACCGAAGTCGGCCTCTGGCGTCTTGCCGAACTTGACCCACTTGTTGCTGACCAGCGACTGCAGGTACTTCCCGGCCTCGATCGTCTTCGGGTCGTTGAAGGTCGGTGTCCACTCCTTGGAGTACTGCCCGCCGAACGACCACGCCATGTTCTGGAAGTACCAGTCCAGGTAGTTCGACCCGTCGGGGATCTCGAACACCGACTTGTCCGAGCCTGTCACGGCGGCGATCTTGGGGGCCCACTCCTTGAACTCGTCCCACGTCTTAGGGCCGCGGTCCTCGAGGCCGGCAGCCTTCCAGAGGTCCTTGTTGTAGTAGAACAGTGGCGTCGAGCGCGCATACGGCAGCGCGTAGTGCTGGTCGTTGAACTTGTAGTCGTTGAACAACGAGTCGACGTAGTCGTCGGTCTTGATCCCCGCCGAGGAGAGCAGCGGGTCGAGCGGCGCGAACTGCTTGTTCAGCGCGAAGTTGAACCATGTGACGTCGGAGGCGACGACGACGTCCGGCACCGTCCCTCCGGCCAGCGCGGCGTTGAACTTCTGCCCGACCTCCTCATAGTTCTGGCCCGCGTCGACCAGTTTTACGGTGAGTCCGGGGTTGGCTTTCTGAAAGGCCGCGATGATGGTCTGCTCCACGGGTTTCGAGGTCCCGGGGTGGTTGCTCCAGAACTCGATGGTCCCGGTGCCGCTGCCGGTGCCAGCACCAGCACCGCCGCCACTGGTGGCCGGGCTGCCGGTGCCAGCGCAGGCGGCCAAGCTTGCCGCCGCGGCAGTGCCGCCGGCGAGCCCGAGAAAACCTCGACGAGTCAGATCCTGCATGAGAGTGCCTTCCGTTCGGATTTGCGTGTCAGTTCACGTGGGTGGGGGTGTCAGCTCTTGACGGCGCCCGCCGTCAAGCCCTTGATCATCTGGCGCTGGAGGAAAAGGAACAGCACGAGGATGGGGAGCATGGCAAGGATCGTCCCGGCCATCACCGGGCCCCAGTTGGTCAGGCCGTCGTTGTTCTGCAGCAGGGTCAGCCCGACCGGCAGCGGCGCCACCCGTTCATCGTCGGACATGAGGAACGGCCAGAGATACTCGTTCCACTCGTTGACGACCGTGATGAGTGAGAACGCGACCAGCGTGGGCCAGGACAGCGGCATCACGATCCGCCAGAGGAGCTTCATCGGGCCCGTGCCGTCGAGGCGGGCCGCCTCGATGATCTCGCCGGGCAGTGACAGGAACTGGTTGCGCATGAGGAAGGTCCCGAACGCTACGCCGGCCAGCGGGATGATGATGCCCTGGTAGGTGTTGCGCCAGCCGAGCTGGGCGACCAGCGCGTAGTTGGAGATGACCGTGATCTGGTTGGGGACCATCAGCGCGGCGATGACGACGAGGAACACGATGTTTCGCCCGGGAAACCGCAGCAGCGACAACGCATACGCGCTGAGCACGCCGAGGACGATCTTGGCGGCCGCGGTCGCGCTCGTGAGGATCACCGAGTTGCGCAGGTAGCTCCAGAACGGAATCCGCGTCGTGACGTCGCCGTAGTTCCCTTTGGTGGCCGGGTTCGGCCACCACTGCGCCGGACGGGTATAGATGTCCGGCCGTTCCTTGAGCGACGTGATGAGGATCCAGAACAAGGGCACGGCGACGACGAGCACGACCGCGACCATGGCGACGTAGCCCACGGCCGTCCAGCCGAGCCCCCGCTTCATATCTTGTTCCTGTCCATGATCCGCACCTGGAACACGGTGACCGCGAGCAGCACGAGGAACATCACGGTGGCGACGGTCGCGCCATATCCAGCCCGCAGGTTGACAAAGGTCTCCTGGTAGACCTGGTAGACCAGCGTGGTGGTGCCGATGCCGACCGGTCCCCCGCGTGTCATCACGTTGATGATGTCGAAGACCTGCACCGAGCTGAGCAGCACGGTGATCGACAGGAAGAACGTCGTCGGCCGTAGCTGCGGCATCAACACCCGACGGAACCGGGTCCACGACGAGGCGCCGTCGATCTCGGCCGCCTCGTCGAGGTCCTCTCGGCGTCCCTGCAACGCTGCGAGGTAGATGACGAAGGCGTAGCCGAGGTTCTTCCAGATGTAGGTCACCGTCACCATGAACAGCGCCCAGTGCTGCTGCTGGTAGAAGTCGGGGGTGCTCACCCCGATCCGGGTCAGCAGGTCGCGGACCAGGCCGAAGTTGGGGTCGAACACGAACTGGAACGCCACCCCGATCGCCGCGCCGGAGATGACGAACGGGGCGAACACGATGGAACGCACGAGGTTGCGCCCCCGCAACCGCTGGTCCAGGAGCAGCGCCAACCCCAGACCGATCCCCATCGAGAGCACGACCGTGGCGATGGTGAAGATCAGCGTGTTCGCGACGATGGTCCGGGTGTCGGACCGGGTGAACCACTCGGTGTAGTTGGACAGGCCGACGAAGCTCAGCGTCGGCGACGAGATGTTCCAGTCGGTGAAGGAGAGCCGGATGTTGTCGAGCAGCGGGCGGTAGGTGAAGACGATGAGCAGCGCCAGGTTAGGCAGCAGCAAGCCTCCGGCGAGCAGCCACTCGCGCCAGTCGCGGCCGGACCGCGTGGGGGGTGCACCGACAGCCGGGGGCGGTCCCCCGCTCGGTCCTCGCGGGGCGCGCCGGTCACTCGTGGCGGCGACGATCTCCGGGGAGGTCACCGGCAACCGTCCGTATGCCTCATCCGCCCCGAGTGCGCCGAGCGCCCCGTGCGCCTGCCAGTCCGCTCGACGTCCATCGAAGCCGAGCGTGTCCGGGCCCGGTGACGGGCGGGGGTGTACCGCATGAACCCTCCATGTGACGTCGGTGTCGTGGAGCCAAACGTCAAGGAGACTACGCCCGAGGGCGGCCGCTGACGTGAGTCATTCTTGCCGCGCATCACGGCATGCCCGGTGCAACACGCCACCCGGCAGGACACGAGTCGATCTCGACCCACGAAGCCGGCAGCACACCATCAGCGCGCCGCTCTGAGTTGGCACCGTCGGCGTCCAGGTCGGTCCGAGCTGGTCTCGGCCTCGCCCGGCCTCACACCAAGAGGCCCGCCACCCCGACGGGGTGACGGGCCGCTCTCAGCAGTCGACCGGCATACCGGTCAGTTGCCGGTGAGCTTCTCCCGCAGTGCGGCGAGCGCCTCGTCGGAGGCCAGGGTGCCCTCGGCGACCGGCTGGGGCGGGCTTGACGGGGCCGCACCATCGGACTCCTCGGCCGGGCTGCTGCCCGTGCTGGAAGAGTAGGACGTCGGGTTGTCGGTCCCGCCCGCAGCCGCCTCGGCGTCGGCCTTGGAGGCCGCCTCGACCTGCGCCTTGTGGGCCTCCCACCGCTCGTGGGCCTCGGCGTACTGCTTCTCCCACTTCTCGCGCTGGGTGTCGAAGCCCGGCAGCCACTCGTTGGTCTCCGAGTCGAAGCCCTCGGGGTACTTGTAGTTGCCCTGCTCGTCGTACTCAGCGGCCATGCCGTAGAGCGTCGGGTCGAACTCGGCCACGGGGCCGTTCTCGTCGTTGGCCTGCTTGAGGGACAACGAGATCCGGCGACGCTCGAGGTCGATGTCGATGACCTTGACGAAGATGTCGTCGTTGACCGTGACGACCTGCTCCGGCAGCTCCACGTGGCGTTCGGCCAGCTCGGAGATGTGAACCAGGCCCTCGATGCCGTCGTCGACGCGCACGAACGCACCGAACGGGACCAGCTTGGTGACCTTGCCCGGCACGACCTGACCGATCGCGTGGGTCCGGGCGAAGTGCTGCCACGGGTCCTCCTGCGTCGCCTTGAGCGACAGGGAGACCCGCTCGCGGTCCATGTCGACGTCGAGGACCTCGACGGTGACCTCCTGGCCCACCTCGACGACCTCGGACGGGTGGTCGATGTGCTTCCAGGACAGCTCGGAAACGTGCACCAGACCGTCGACCCCACCGAGGTCGACGAACGCGCCGAAGTTGACGATCGAGCTGACGACTCCGGAACGGACCTGACCCTTCTGGAGCTCTTTGAGGAACGTCGTGCGCACCTCGGACTGCGTCTGCTCGAGCCAAGCACGCCGCGACAGGACCACGTTGTTGCGGTTCTTGTCGAGCTCGATGATCTTGGCCTCGATCTCCTTGCCCACGTAGGGCTGCAGGTCGCGGACACGGCGCATCTCGACGAGGGAGGCGGGCAGGAAGCCGCGCAGGCCGATGTCGAGGATGAGTCCACCCTTGACGACCTCGATGACGGTGCCGGTGACGACGCCGTCCTCCTCCTTGATCTTCTCGATCGTGCCCCAGGCGCGCTCGTACTGAGCCCGCTTCTTGGACAGGATCAGACGACCCTCCTTGTCCTCCTTCTGGAGAACCAGAGCCTCGACCTCGTCGCCGACCTTGACCACGTCGGCGGGGTCCACGTCATGCTTGATCGACAGCTCGCGCGAGGGGATGACGCCCTCGGTCTTGTAGCCGATGTCGAGCAGGACCTCGTCCCGGTCGACCTTGACGATGACACCCTCGACGATGTCTCCGTCGTTGAAATCCTTGATCGTCGCGTCGATCGCGGCGAGCAGGTCTTCCTCAGATCCGATGTCGTTGATCGCGACCTGGGGGGCGGCCTTGATGGCCGTGCTGGCAGTCATGTAGGAGGGACTCCGTTGGTGGACATTGTGAGAGTGGACAGGGATGGTGCTGGGATGACGAGACCGGTGAGCGCCACCCTGGGGGTGGGCATGACCGTAGGACGCACATACGCGTGCTGGCCCATCGTACCGGCGGACTTGCGCCACGGTCAAAGCGCCGGTATGCCGTGACGTCACCTCCGGCCGAACGACGCCGCGCGACCCAACCCGAGACGGTGCGAGCGAACCGGTCCTGGTGGGACGCCGAGGCGGCGGACTACTACGCCGAGCACGGCGCCTTCCTCGGGGACGCCGACTTCGTCTGGGGTCCGGAAGGGTTGCGCGAGGCCGACGCCCACCTGTTGGGCGAGCTGGCCGGCATGCGGGTTCTCGAGATCGGAGCGGGGGCCGGCCAGTGCGGTCGCTGGGTCGCGACCCAGGGTGCGACCGTGGTCGCGTCCGACCTGTCAGACGGGATGCTGCGACGAGGTCGGCAGATCGACCGGGGAGACGAGCGGGCCGACACCGAAGCCGTGCTGCCGCTGCTTCAGTGCGACGCGACGGCCCTGCCGCTCGCCGACGCGTCGTTCGACGTCGTGTTCACCTCGTATGGCGCGGTGCCCTTCGTCGCGGACTCGGGGCGCCTCATGAGCGAGGCTGCGCGGGTCCTGCGGCCAGGGGGACATTTCGTCTTCTCGACGACCCACCCGATCCGCTGGGCGCTCGCCGACGACCCAGGGCCCGGCGGCCTGCACATCACCCAGTCCTACTTCGAACGCACGCCCTACGTCGAGCAGGACCCGGACGGGACGACGACCTACGTCGAGCACCATCGCACCCTCGGTGATCGGGTCCGTGAGCTGAGCGCCGCCGGGCTCACTCTCGTCGACCTCGTCGAGCCGGAGTGGCCGGACACGAACAGCCAGACCTGGGGCGGATGGTCACCTCTGCGCGGCGAGCTGATCCCCGGCACCGCGATCTTCGTGACCCGCAAGGCCTAGCCGCGCCGCAAAGCAGCGTCGAGAGGTCAGCTTCAGTACTTGTGAATGGCTCGGAACAGCCGATCTTGACCCCTCACCGGAAAGAGAGCGGCAGCCACGCATCCCGAGGCAAGCGGTAGAGGACGTGTCGACGGTGCGGGCTCCCCTCTGCGATCCGAGGATGGTCGAAGTCCTCCCCCGGGTCACGGCTCATCGCCAGGCGCTCCATCACGGCTCGGCTGCGCCGGTTGTCGACGGTCGTGAAGGACACCACCTCGTCGATGCCCACCTCGTCGAACGCCACCCGCACCGCCTCACGAGCCGCCTCAGACGCATACCCGTGTCCCCAGGCGGATCGGGCGAGCCGCCAGCCGACCTCCGTGCAGGGCGCCCCTGCGCTGGTGAACGCGGCCGTCCACTGCGGCCGGTTGAGGCCGACCATCCCGACGAACTCGCCGGTCACGCCCACCTCGACCGCCCAGAGTCCCCACCCCTGCTGGGCGAGGCCGTCGTGCCAGCGGTCGACCAACGCGTCGGCGGCGGCCCGGTCGAGTGGGGCCGGGAAGTGCCGCATCACCTCCGGGTCGGCGTTGAGGGCCGCCCAGGGTTCACGGTCGAGGTCCTGCCACTGACGCAGCAGCAGCCGTTCGGTGACCGGCACACGTGGCCGTTCAGTGCGCGGCGTCGTGCCAGGAATGCCCGACGCCGACGCTGACGTCGAGCGGCACGTCCATCTCCACAGCGTGCCCCATCTCATGACGGACCAGCTTCTCGACGTCCTCGCGCTCACCAGGAGCGATCTCGAGCACGAGCTCGTCGTGGACCTGCAAGAGCATGCGCGAACCCGCATCGGCGGCGACGAGAGCACGGTCGACCCCGAGCATGGCGACCTTCATGATGTCGGCCGCCGAGCCCTGGATGGGTGCGTTCAACGCCATCCGCTCAGCCATCTCGCGTCGCTGCCGGTTGTCGCTCAGCAAGTCGGGCAGGTAGCGCCGACGACCGAGCATCGTCGCGGTGTAACCATTGCCGCGGGCCTCGGCCACCAGCTCACGGAGGTAGTCACGAACGCCGCCGAACCGGGTGAAGTACTCCTCCATCAGACCGGCCGCCTCGCTGGTGCCGATCGTCAGCTGCTTGGACAGGCCGAACGCCGACAGCCCGTAGGCCAGGCCGTAGGACATCGCCTTGATCTTGGATCGTTGAGCCGCCGTCACCTCGTCGACCCCGACGGAGAAGACGCGCGACCCGACATAGCTGTGCAGGTCCTCGCCACTGCGGAAGGCCTCGATCAGGCCCTCGTCACCGGATAGGTGCGCCATGACGCGCATCTCGATCTGGCTGTAGTCCACCGACATCAGCGACTCGTACCCCCGGCCCACGATGAACATCTCGCGGATCCGGCGACCCTCCTCGGTGCGGATCGGGACGTTCTGCAGGTTGGGGTCGGTCGAGCTGAGCCGGCCGGTCGCAGCGATCGTCTGGATGTAGGTCGTGTGGATCCGCGCGTCCTCGGCGACGGACTTGATCAGGCCCTCGACGGTCACTCGCAGCCGGGCGGCGTCGCGGAACGTCAGCACCGACTGCAGGAACGGGTGCTCGACCTTGCGACCCAGGTCGTTGAGCGCGTCGGCGTCGGTGGTGTATCCCGTCTTGGTGCGCTTGGTCTTGGGCAGGTTGAGCCGACCGAACAGCACCTCCTGCAGCTGTTTGGGCGAACCGAGGTTGACGGTGTCGTCGCCGATCGCGTCCCAGGCGTGCTGCTGAGCCGAGCGGACCTGGTCGTCGAAGTCGCTCTCCAGCGCCTCCAGGGCGGGGACATCCACGGCGATGCCCGACCGCTCCATCCGGGCCAACACCCCGACCAAGGGGAGCTCAACGTCGCGTAGCAGCTCGGTGCCGCCGGTGCGCGCCAGCTCGGCGTCGAGTGCGTCGGCGAGCTGGAGCACGGCGCTCGCGACAACCATGGCCTCCCCGGCACCGGCGTCGTTGCCCTCGTCACCCACGTCACCGCCCGAGAAGTCGAGGATCCCCTGCCCGTGGTCGTCCGTGTCGTTCTTCAGCTCTCGGTGCAGGATCCGCAAAGCCAGGTCGGCGAGGTCGAAGACTCGCTGGTCGGGTTTGACCAGGTATGCCGCGAGTGCCGTGTCGCTCGTCAGGCCGGCAAGGTCCCAGCCGCGCGCGGCGATCGCGTGCGAGGGCCCCTTGGCGTCGTGAATGGCCTTGGGCCTGTCGGGGTCGGCCAGCCACTCCCCGACGGTCGCGTCGGCGAGCTCGTCGAGACTGGTCACGTCGATGAAGCCAGCCCGGCCGCCAGCCGTCGCCACCGCGAGCCCGCGCACGTCCCCGGTCCCTCGCGCCCACTGGCCCAGGACGTTGACGCCGGTGCGCTCACCCGCTCGCACATGCTCGGCGAACCAGGCCGGCACCTCGTCCGAGGAGATCACGTCCCCGTCGACGTCGAACCCGGAGTCCGCCTCGGGCGTGACCGCCTCGATCGTCGCGAACAGCCGCTCGCGCAGCACCCGGAACTCCAGGCCGTCGAAGACCTGGTGCACCTGCTCGCGATCCCACGTCTGGCGTTCGAGCTCGTCGACGGTGACACCGAGCTCGACGTCGCGGACCAGCTGGTTGAGCCGTCGGTTGCGCAACACCCCGTCGAGGTGCTCACGAAGCGCGTCGCCCACCTTGCCGCCGATCCGGTCGACGTTGGCGACGATGCCCGCGAGGTCTCCGTAGGTGGTGATCCACTTCGCGGCGGTCTTAGGCCCCACCCCGGGCACGCCCGGCAGGTTGTCGGACGACTCGCCGACGAGCGCGGCCAGGTCGCTGTATCGCTCGGGTGGGACGAGGTAACGCTCGGTCACCGCCGCAGGGGTCATCCGCCACACGTCCGAGACGCCACGGACGGGATAGACCATCGTCACCTGGTCGGTCACGAGCTGGAACACGTCGCGGTCACCCGAGACGATGACCACCTCCATGTCCTGGGCGGCCGCCTGGGTCGCCAAGGTGGCGATGATATCGTCCGCCTCGTAACCGGGCGTCTCGACGTAGCGAATCTTCAGGGCGTCGAGCACCTCGTGCAGGAGCGGGATCTGTCCGGAGAACTCTGACGGGGTGGCTGATCGGCCCGCTTTGTACTCGGCGTACTCCTCGAGACGGAACGTCTGCCGGGAGAGGTCGAACGCGACGGCGATGTGGGTCGGCTCCTCGTCGCGCAGCATGTTGATGAGCATCGAGGTGAAGCCGTAGACCGCGTTGGTGTTCTGCCCGGTCTTGGTCGAGAAGTTCTCAGCCGGCAGGGCGTAGAACGCCCGGTATGCCAGCGAATGTCCGTCGAGAAGCAGGAGCCGGTTCGCAGGTGCCACGGTTGTCACCCTAGGCCCCACCACCGACACCCCAGCCCGGTCACCCGGGCCGCCGCGCGGAGTGTCAGGCGTCGGCGGGCGCGGTGGCCGCGCGCTGACGGACGGCCCGGAACCGGGCCGAGCGCCGCCGCTGCAGCACCTGTTCGAGACCGGTCCGAGCCTCCCCAGCAGCGGCCAGCCTGCGGTGCAAGGCGGCCGGTGTGGTGACCCGGCGGACCACGGTCGGGGTGAATCCCAGGCGCGCGAAGAACCGGTTGGCGTCGCGCACCTGAGAGGGGACGTTGCTGATGATGGCGTCCGCGCCCACCCGGTCGGCGTGCGCGGCGGCCGCAGCGAGGAGCTGCCGGGCAACACCGTGTCGACGCCAGGCCGCCTTGACGTAGAGCTGGTCGATCGCCGTGCAGGGCGACTCCGTCAGCATCCCGGCGACGGTGTCGGACAAGACCAGGTATCCCACCGGGTCGTCGTCGGCCAGCGCGAGGAACGACGTCACATCAGGGCGGCGAAGCACCGACGACAACGCCGTGCCGGACGTGGCCCGCAGGGCGCCTTCGGAACTGGCTCCGACCTCGACCCGGGAGTCGATCCACATGTCGACCAGGTCGCGGTGATGGGCTTCCTCGAGTAGTCGAACCAAGACCTGGGGACGTGACACACGATCCTCCTGGGTGAGCGTGAACGGGACGATCCGCCGCCGCCCCCCGGCTGCGACACTGGCGTCCGACGCAGTCACGACGCCGGACGACGCATGCGACTCTAGAGCCGCCCGGTCCTCGGGTGGAAGGGGGTGGATGCTGCGGGTCTCTGGGTGGACCTCTGTCACACGGCTGCGGACGCTGGCGGGCCGTAGGGTGGCGCGGTGCAAGGGGGTTTCCCGGGCCTGGGGACGGTCATCAACGTCGCGACGGTGGTCGTCGGGGCGCTGCTCGGGATGTGGGTCGGGCACCGCCTGCCCGAGCGCACCCGATCGGTGGTGACCGACTGCCTCGGGCTGGTGACGTTGCTCGTGGCGGGCCTCTCGTGCGTGAGCGTCACCGACCGGTCGCTGGTCGCCGCCGTGGGCACCGGCGTACCCGTCCTCATCGTCCTAGGGTCGTTGCTGATCGGGAGCATCGCCGGTTCGCTGCTGCGCCTGGAGGACCGACTCGCCGGGCTCGCCGGCGTGATCCAGTCGCGGGTCTCCCGGCCGGCACGGTCAGCTGCTGTCGGCCGAGGCCGCGAGACATCTACGACCGCCGAGCCCGCCCAACCTGCTGCGCGCGAGCGGTTCATCGAGGGCTGGTTGACCGCTTCGTTGTTGTTCTGCGTGGGTCCGCTGACGATCCTCGGAAGCCTGTCGGACGGGCTCGGCCGCGGGATCGACCAGCTGACCCTCAAGGCTGTGCTGGACGGGTTCGCGGCGCTGGCGTTCGCCTCCAGCTTCGGGGTGGGAGTGCTGCTGTCCGCCGTCTCGGTAGCGGTGGTCCAGGGCCTCCTCACGCTCGTCGGGGTGCTTCTCGGGTCGGTGCTTCCCGACGCGCACATCGCGGCGCTCACCGCGACGGGCGGTTTGATGCTCGCCGGGATCGCCTTCCGGCTGCTACGGATCAGGGACGTTCCGGTCGGCAACATGCTCCCGGCGGTGCTGGTCGCTCCGCTGTTGACCCAGCTGGTGTTGGTCCTGCGCAGATGACCAGACGACCCGCTACTTCGCCGGCATCTGGGAGATGACCGCCTCGGCGACCTCCCGCATACCGAGCCGGCGGTCCATGGCGGTCTTCTGGACCCATCTGAAGGCGTCAGCCTCGGAAAGCTTCAGCCGTTGCATGAGGATGCCCTTGGCACGGTCGACAGCCTTGCGCGTCTCGAGGCGCTCGCCCAGGTCGGCGACCTCGGCCTCGAGTGCCGTGAGCTCGCTCCAGCGGGAGGTGGCGATGTCGACCGCGGGGGCGAGGTCGGCCTGGGTGAACGGCTTGACGATGTAGGCCATCACCCCCGCGTCGCGGGCGCGTTCGACGAGCTCCTTCTGGCTGAATGCGGTGAGCATGATGACCGGCGCGATGCGTTCCTTGCCGATCTGTTCCGCGGCGCTGATCCCGTCGAGGACGGGCATCTTGATGTCCATGATGACGACGTCGGGTCGGTGCTCGCGCACGAGCGCCACCGCCTGCTCGCCGTCACTGGCTTGGCCGACGACCTCGTAACCGACTTCGGCGAGCATCTCCGCGAGGTCGAGCCGGATGATCGCCTCGTCCTCGGCGACGACGACCCGCAGGGCCTTGCGGTCGCCACCGAGCGTGTCAGCTGCCGTCGGCGACGCTGAGGACGACGACGCTGCACCAGCCGGCGGCGCCGGGGACGCCGCCTTGCGAGCACGAGGTTTGCCCGCAGCGCCCGTCTCTGCAGGGGTCGTCTCGCTCATGAAAGCAGCCTATCGGTGTGCGAGCATCTCCCTATGGTTGAGGACTCGAGCAGAGATCCCGTCTCGCATGCTGGCGAGAACCCCCGACAGGTCGGGCCGATCCGCGACGCGGAGGGGGCCTCACATTTCGAGCTGTTCCTGGTCTGCGCAGTCCTGACGATCGCCATCACCCGGATCTACCTCCAGGCCACGGGATTTCCTCAGATCGGCTCTCCTGGCGGCCTGCACGTCGCGCACGTGTTGTTCGGAGGCCTGCTGATGATGGTGGCGCTCCTGGTCTTCATGCTGTTCCTGAGCCGGCGAACCCGAATCGTGGGGTCGGTGATCGGCGGAGTCGGCTTCGGTCTGTTCATCGACGAGGTGGGCAAGTTCCTCACCGGCAACAACGACTACTTCTTCAAGCCGGTTGCGGCCATCATCTACATGTTGATGGTGGTCATCTACCTTGCGGTGATGGTGGTGGTGCGCCGGCGCCCGCTCTCCGACCGTGAGCTCGTCGTCAACGCCCTCGTCATGGTCCAGGAGGGGGCGGCCGACGCACTCGACCCCCGCGAGGCCCACGTGGGTCGCCAGCGGTTGGAGCAGGCCGCCGCGCACCCGCTGAGCAAACCCCTGCTGCCCGTGTTCGACCAGCTCGAGTCGCGCACCAGTGCGCTCAGCAAGATGGGAACGGCCTACGCCCGGGTGCGCCGGTTCCTGCTGTCCATCCCACGCTCCCGCGTGGTGCAACGGTTCGGCATCGGGCTGATCATGACAGTCCTGTTGTTCAGCGTGCTCAGCGCATTCATCGACGACGCCGAGACTGACTCCGCGGCCAGCACGACGTATGTGATCTCGGCGATCCTCGTGCTGCTGATCGCCCTGGTGGCCCTCGTCTTGTACTGGATCAAGCGGATCTGGTCGTTGCGGCTGTTCACCCTGGCGATCGCGATCGACCTGTTGGTCGTCCAGTTCTTCCATCTCGTCACCGACACGTTCGTCGGGTTCGACGGCGTGATGATCGCCTTGTTCTTGTACGCGCTCATCCGGGGCATGCTCTACCGCGCCGAGCACGTGACCGAGCTGCGAGCCGAGGAGGCCAGCGAGCAGCCAACAGGGCAGGCAGTCCAGGCAGGGAGCTCCCGCTCCTGACGAGCGCGGGCACCGTCCCCTGCGGGACGGCCGGCTGCCGTGACGTGCCGAGGGCGGGACTTGAACCCGCACGGCCTTGCGGCCAGAGCATTTTGAGTGCCCCGTGTCTGCCATTCCACCACCCCGGCCGGGTGCGGCGGCCAGCATACCGATCCAGCGGGTCAGTAGATCGCAAAGTCCTCGTAGGCGGGGGCGACCTTGTTCTGGGCGTCGCCGATGCGGTGCACCCGCAAGGCGTTCGTGGAGCCGGGGATGCCGGGGGGCGAACCGGCCACGATGATGACTCGATCTCCCTCGACGCACCGGCCGGACTGGAGCAGCTCCTTGTCGACCTCCAGGGCCATCTGGTCGGTGTGTCTCGCCATCGGGACGATGAAGGTCTCGATGCCCCACACGAGAGCCAGCTGCGAACGGGTCGCGGTGACCGGGGTGAACGCGAGCATCGGGATGCTGGTGCGCAGGCGCGACAGGCGTTTGGCAGAGTCCCCCGACTGGGTGAACGTCACGAGATATTTCACCCCGAGCAGCTGGCCGACCTCGACCGCCGCCCAGGTGACCGCGCCGCCGGTCGTATGCGGACGCGTACCGAGCGGGTGGATCCGCTCCAGACCGTGGTCCTCGGTGGTCTCGATGATCCGGGCCATCGTGCGTACGGCCTGGATCGGCCAGGCGCCCACGCTCGTCTCGCCCGACAGCATGATCGCGTCCGCGCCGTCGAGGACCGCGTTGGCGCAGTCGCTCGCCTCGGCTCGGGTGGGCCGCGAGTTCTCGATCATGGACTCGAGGACCTGGGTCGCCACGATGACGGGTTTGGCGTTCTGCCGCGCGATCTCGACGGCTCGCTTCTGCACGAGGGGCACGTCCTCGAGGGGCAGCTCGACGCCGAGGTCGCCGCGGGCGACCATCACCCCGTCGAACGCCTCGATGATCTCCTGGAGGTTCTCGACCGCCTGCGGCTTCTCGATCTTGGCGATCACGGGCAGGCGGACTCCCTCTTCGTCCATGATCACGAGGACGTCGTCAAGATCGGCCGCTGAGCGCACGAAGGACAACGCGATCATGTCGGCGCCCAGATTGAGGGCCCAGCGCAGGTCGGCGATGTCCTTCTCGGACATCGCGGGGACGCTGACGGCCACGCCCGGCAGGTTGATCCCCTTGTTGTTGGAGATGACCCCGCCCTCCACCGCTTCGGTGACGATGTCGGTGGCGGTCACCTCGACTGCTCGCAGCGACACCTTGCCGTCGTCGACCAGCAGCAGGTCTCCCGGCTTGACGTCGCCGGTCATGCCCTTGTAGGTCGTGCTGACCCGGTCCCGGTCGCCGGGCACGTCGTCGACCGTGATGGTGAACCGGTCGCCGGCGGCGAGCGTGATCGGTCCATCGGCGAACCTGCCGGTCCGGATCTTCGGCCCCTGCAGGTCAACCAGGACTCCGACGGCGCGGCCCTGCTCGGCACTTGCTGCCCGGACCGCGTCGTAGACCCCCTGGTGCACGGAGTACTCGCCGTGCGAGAGGTTCAGACGGGCGATGTCCATGCCGGCTTCGACCAAAGCGTTGATCTGCTCCGGTGACGAGGTGGCTGGCCCAAGCGTGCAGACGATCTTGGCGCGGCGCATGATTCGACCCTATTCCGTGGTGATGGACGACACCTGGGCGGCACCGCGGTCGCACCGTCCTGCCGCTCAGACGAGCAGCGGCCGGTCCGTCGGGTTGATCGGTCGCGGCAGCTGGCTCGAGCCGGTGAGCCAGGCGTCGACGCCCTGGGCCGCAGCTCGTCCCTCGGCGATGGCCCAGACGATCAGCGACTGTCCTCGTCCAGCGTCGCCTGCCACGAAAACGCCCGGCACCGAGGACATGAAGTGCTTGTCCCGTTTGACGTTCGAACGCTCGTCGAGCTCGACACCAAGCTGCTCGACCACACCGGACTTCTCGGGACCGACGAAGCCCATCGCGAGGAGCACGAGCTGCGCCGGGATCTCACGCTGGCTGCCCTCGACGGCTTGGAAGCGTCCCTCGCGCATCTGCACCTCGACGAGACGCAGAGCACGCACCCGGCCGTTCTCGTCGCCGAGGAACTCCTCGGTGTTGACGGCGAAGACGCGGTCACCGCCCTCCTCGTGGGCGCTGGAGACGCGGTAGGTCATCGGGTAGGTCGGCCAGGGCTGGCCCGACGAGCGTTCTTCGGTGGGTCGCGGCAGGATCTCGAGCTGGGTGACCGAGCGGGCACCCTGCCGGTGCGAGGTCCCCAGGCAGTCGGCGCCCGTGTCGCCGCCCCCGATGATGACGACGTCGAGGTCCGTGGCGAGGATCTGGCTGGGCACCTCCTCGCCGAGCGCAGCACGGTTGCCCTGCGGCAGGAACTCCATGGCCTGGTGGATCCCGCCCAGCTCGCGGCCGGGCGAAGGGAGGTCACGCGCGACGGTCGAGCCGATCGCGAGGACCACGGCGTCATAGCGGTCCACGAGCTGGTTGCCGGTGATCTCGTCTCCGACGTCGACGCCGCTGCGGAAGCGAGTGCCCTCGGCCTCCATCTGCGCGATGCGCCGGTCGAGGACCGACTTCTCCATCTTGAACTCGGGGATGCCGTAGCGCAGCAACCCACCCGGCCGGTCGGCGCGCTCGTAGACCGCCACGGTGTGGCCGGCCCTCGTCAGCTGCTGCGCGACCGCGAGGCCGGCTGGGCCCGAGCCGACCACCGCGACGGTCCGTCCGGACAGCCGCTCCGGCGGTTGCGGGACCACGTGCCCGGACTCGAAGGCCTGCTCGATCGTCGTCACCTCGACCTGCTTGATGGTGACGGCCGGCTGGTTGATGCCCAGCACGCAGGCGGTCTCACAGGGCGCCGGACACAGCCGACCAGTGAACTCGGGGAAGTTGTTGGTCGCATGCAGACGCTCGATCGCCTCGGTCCAGTCGCCGCGCCAGGCCAAGTCGTTCCACTCGGGGATGAGATTGCCGAGAGGACAGCCGTTGTGACAGAACGGGATCCCGCAGTCCATGCATCGGCCGGCCTGCCGCTGCAGCTGGCCCAGCTCCTGCTGCTGGTAGACCTCGCGCCAGTCCTGTATGCGGACCGGCACCGGACGCCGGGTGGGGAGCTCGCGCTCCCGGACCTTGAGGAAGCCTTGCGGGTCAGCCACGGGACGCCTCCATGATCCGTTCCCAGACCTCGGTGCCGTCGGGGTCGAGGCCCTCCTCCTGGGCCGCCGCCCGCACGTCGAGGACGCGCTGGTAGACCCGCGGGAGAACGAGAGTGAAGCGGCCAGGTGACGAGTCCCAGTCCGCGAGCAGCCGTTCGGCGACCGGCGACTGGGTCCAGTTGCGGTGCGCCTCGAGCAGGCCCCTGAGCGTCACCTCGTCGCACTCCCGCAACGGCAGCAGGTCGACGAGCTCGCGGTTGACCGCCTCGGGACGCAGGTCGAGGACATAGGCCACCCCGCCTGACATTCCCGCGGCGAAGTTGCGTCCGGTCGGTCCGAGGATGGCGACCGTCCCACCGGTCATGTACTCGCAGCCGTGGTCGCCGACCCCCTCGACGACGGCGGTGGCTCCGGAGTTGCGGACGCAGAACCGCTCTCCCGCCTGTCCGCGCAGGTAGATCTCACCGGTCGTCGCGCCGTAGGCGACGACGTTGCCAGCGATGACGTTGGCCTCGGCCGTCAACGGCGAGTGCGCGTCCGGGCGCACGACAAGCCGGCCACCCGACAGGCCCTTGCCGACGTAGTCGTTGGCGTCACCCTGCAGAACGAGCGTGATCCCCGCCGGTACGAACGCCCCGAACGACTGCCCGCTCGACCCGGTCAAGGTGAGCTCGATCGTGCCGTCCGGCATACCGTGCGGGTGCAGCTTGGTCACCTCGTGGCCGAGCATCGTGCCGACCGTGCGGTTGACGTTGCGGATGGCGACCCGGGCCCGGACCTGCTCCCCGTCACGCAACGCCGGTTGCGCGAGGGCGATGAGCTGGTGGTCGAGCGCCTTCTCGAGTCCGTGGTCCTGCCCGACAGTCTGGTATGCCGAACCGCCGGTGGGGTCCTCGACCATCGTCAGGAGGGGGCTGAGGTCGAGGCCGGCAGCCTTCCAGTGTTCGACTGCTCGGTCGGTGTGCAGTGCGTCGACATGCCCGATCGCCTCGGCGATGGACCGGAAACCCAACGCTGCCAGGTGTTCTCTGACTTCTTCGGCGATGTACTCGAAGAACGTCTCGACGAACTCGGGCTTGCCCGAGAACCGCGCGCGCAGCTCGGGGTTCTGGGTGGCGACGCCGACCGGGCAGGTGTCCAGGTGGCAGACGCGCATCATGATGCACCCCGAGACGACCAGCGGAGCGGTAGCGAAACCGAACTCCTCGGCGCCGAGCAGCGCGGCGATGACGACGTCGCGGCCGGTCTTGAGCTGGCCGTCGGTCTGGACCACGATCCGGTCACGGAGGCCGTTGATGCGAAGCGTCTGCTGGGTCTCCGCGAGGCCGAGCTCCCAGGGCGCACCCGCATGTTTCAGCGACGTCAGCGGCGAGGCGCCGGTGCCCCCGTCGTGTCCCGAGATGAGGACGACGTCGGCATGCGCCTTGGAGACACCCGCGGCGACGGTGCCGACGCCGATCTCCGACACCAGCTTGACGTGCACCCGGGCCCGGGGGTTGGCGTTCTTGAGGTCGTGGATCAGCTGCGCCAGGTCCTCGATCGAATAGATGTCGTGGTGCGGCGGTGGCGAGATCAGCCCCACACCCGGGGTCGAGTGCCGGGTCTTGGCGACCCAGGGATAGACCTTCGGGCCCGGGAGCTGGCCACCCTCACCGGGCTTCGCACCCTGAGCCATCTTGATCTGGATGTCGTCGGCCTGCGTGAGATAGAGGCTGGTCACGCCGAACCGTCCGGACGCGACCTGCTTGACGGCGGACCGGCGCGTCGGGTCCAGCAGGCGGTCCTCGTCCTCGCCGCCCTCACCGGTGTTGGACTTGCCGCCGAGCCGGTTCATCGCGATCGCAAGATTCTCGTGGGCTTCCTTGCTGATCGAGCCGTAGCTCATCGCGCCGGTGCTGAACCGCCGCACGATGGCGGAGACGGACTCGACCTCGTCGATCGGCACGGGTTCACGCCCGGTCTCGTCTCCAGGCGCGAACTCGAAGAGCCCACGCAGCGTCATCAGCCGCTCGGACTGCTCGTCGACGCGGGCGGTGTACTGCTTGAACACGTCATAGCGCCGCTGCCGCGTGGAGTGCTGAAGCCGGAAGACGGTGTCGGGGTCGAACAGGTGCGGTTCGCCCTCGCGACGCCATTGATACTCGCCCCCGACCCACAGCTTGCGATGCGCTGGGTGCACACCCTCCGGTGGGTAGGCGACCGCATGCCGCGCGGCGACCTCCTCGGCGACGACGTCCAGGTCGACGCCGCCGAGCTGGGTCACGGTTCCGGTGAAGTAGCGCTCGACCAGGGTCTGTGAGAGGCCGATCGCCTCGAAGACCTGGGCACCGTGGTAGGACGCGACCGTCGAGATCCCCATCTTGGACATCACCTTGAGGACACCTTTGCCGAGCGCCTTGATGAGGTTGGCGACGGCCTTCTCGGCGTCGACCGCCGTGATCGTGCCGGACCGGATCAGGTCCTCGACGGACTCCATGGCGAGGTAGGGGTTGACCGCGGCCGCACCGAAACCCACGAGAAGGGCGACATGGTGCACCTCGCGCACGTCACCGGCCTCCACGAGCAGGCCCACCCGGGTACGCGTCTTCTCCCGGATGAGGTGATGGTGCACCGCCGAGGTGAGCAGCAGCGAGGGGATCGGCGCGAGGTCGCGACCCGAGTCGCGGTCGGAGAGCACGACGAACCGGGCCCCGCTGCGGATCGCCTCGGACACCTCGACGAAGATCTCCTCCAGGCGGGCGTGCATGGCGTTGGCGCCACCGCCCACGTCGTAGAGCCCACGCACGACGTAGGTCGCGTAGCCGGGCAGGTCCCCGTCGGCGTTGATGTGGACGATCTTGGCGAGCTGGTCGTTGTCGATCACCGGGAAGGGGAGGACCAGCTGGCGAGCGTGGGCCGGTGACACCGACAGGGCATTGCCCTCGGGTCCGATGGTCATGCCGAGCGAGGTGACCAGCTCTTCGCGGATCGCGTCGAGCGGGGGGTTGGTCACCTGGGCGAACAGCTGCGTGAAGTAGTCGAAGAGCAGCCGGGGACGGCTCGACAGCACGGCGATCGGGCTGTCGGTGCCCATCGACCCGAGTGCCTCACCGCCGGTGGTCGCCATCGGGGTGAGCAGGATCCGCAGCTCCTCCTGGGTGTAGCCGAAGGTCTGCTGTCGTCTCGCGACCGATGACGGGGTGTGCCACACGTGCTCTCGCTCGGGCAGGTCGGTGAGCTTGATCAGCCCGGCGTGCAGCCACTCGTCGTATGGGTGCTGCGAGGCGAGCGAGGACTTGATCTCCTCGTCGCCGATGATCCGGCCGTGTTCGGTGTCGACGAGGAACATCCGTCCCGGCTGCAGGCGACCACGCTGGACGACCCTGGACGGGTCGAGGTCGAGGACTCCCGACTCCGAGGCAAGCACGACGAGCCCGTCGTCGGTGACGGCATACCGGCCGGGGCGTAGCCCGTTGCGGTCCAGGACGGCACCGATCAGAGTGCCGTCGGTGAACGCGACGCAGGCTGGGCCGTCCCAGGGCTCCATGAACGCGGAGTGGAACTCGTAGAACGCGCGTCGGGCGGGGGCCATCTCGGCGTGGTTCTCCCACGCCTCCGGGATCAACATCAACACCGCGTGTGGCAGCGAGCGGCCCCCGAGGTGGAGCAGCTCGAGGACCTCGTCGAAGCTGGCCGAGTCCGAGGCGTCCGGCGAGCAGATCGGGAACAGCCGCTCGATGTCACCGGGGATGACGTCCGAGGCCAGCTGGCTCTCGCGCGCGCTCATCCAGTTGCGGTTGCCCTTGACGGTGTTGATCTCACCGTTGTGCGCGATGAACCGGTATGGATGCGCGCGTGGCCAGGAGGGGAAGGTGTTGGTCGAGAACCGCGAGTGCACCAGGGCCAGCTCGGTCTCGAACAGCCGGTGCGACAGGTCCGGGAAGAACGGCTCCAGCTGGGCCGTGGTCAGCATCCCCTTGTAGACCAGCGTGCGCGACGACAGGGAGGCAAAGTAGGCGTCGGTCTCGAGCTCGGCTCGCTTGCGCAGGCAGAACGCGTACCGGTCCAGGCCGAGCGCGGTCTGCCGGCTGTCGGCGGACGAGACGAACAGCTGGGCGAAGTGCGGCATGCAGTCGCGGGCGACCTCACCGATGATGTCGTCGGTGATCGGAACGTCGCGCCAGCCGAGGACCTCCAGTCCCTCCTGGACCGCGATCCGTTCGACGGCTCGGACGGTGTCGGCCCGCTCACCCTCATCCCGCGGGAGAAAGGCCATGCCGACGGCATAGGCCCCGTGGTCCGGCAACGGGAAGTGCGCCACCTCGCGCAGGAACGCGTCCGGGACCTGGGTGAGGATACCGGCGCCGTCGCCGACCAGCGGGTCGGCCCCGGTGGCCCCGCGATGGTCGAGGTTACGCAGTGCGGTGAGGGCATGGACGACGATGTCGTGGCCCGCGTGACCGCGCATCGTGGCGATCATCGCGACGCCGCAGGCGTCACGCTCGTTCTCGGCGCGGTAGAGCCCGATATCCGCGGGCTGGGTCGAGTAGCGGGTGGCGCCTCGAGCGGCTGGACTGGTGTGACAACCGGTGGTCGCGTGGGGGGACATCGACATGTCACCGTCCTTAAGTCCGGTCGGCGGGCGCCGAGGGGCTGACTGAACAGACTGGGCTGGGCGGCATCGGCCAGTGGAACTCGCAGAATAGCGGTGACGTCAAGCGTCCTATATTTTGATACGAATCATTCCGAATGCTGAGATTCTGCGGGCTGATCGGGCACCGTCGCCTCGTCCGGGGAGTCGGCTGCGGACGTGGTGCCTGCCGATCCTGCCGATCCTGCCGATCCTGCCGATCCTGTCGATCCTGTCGATCGATGCCCGAACCAGACGAACAGGGCAACACCGAGCAGGAACACCAGCAGCGAGACCCAGACGTTGACCCGCAGCCCGAGGATGTGGTTGGCATCGTCGGTCCGCATGAACTCGATAACCACGCGGCCGAGCGGGTAGCCCGCGACGTAGAGAGCGAACACCTGGCCCGGTCGGAAGTCGATGCGCCGGTCCGCCCAGATCAGCAGGAGCGCGAGCGCGACGCAGAAGATCGCCTCGTAGAGGAAGGTCGGCTGGAAGATCCCCTTGACGATCGGGTTGCCGTTGGCGTCCTGCAGGGCGTGCCCCGCCTGCTGGTCCCACTCGTAGACCTTCAGGCCCCAGGGCAGGTCGGTCGGACCGCCGTAGATCTCGTTGTTGAAGTAGTTGCCGAACCGACCCATGGCCTGCGCGATGAGGACGCCGGGTGCAGCCGAGTCGACGAAGTCGGTGAAGTGGATGCGCTGACGGCGACAGCCGATGTAGGCCCCGAGGGCGCCCAAGGCGATTGCCCCCCAGATGCCGAGGCCACCCTCCCAGATCTTGACGGCGTTGAGCGGGTGCCCGCCCTGCCCGAAGTAGGCCTGCGGCGAGGTGATCAGGTGGTAGATGCGCCCACCGACGATGCCGAAGGGCACGGCCCAGGCGGAGACGTCGAGGACGACACCGGGCCTGCCCCCGCGCGTCTCGATGCGCTTCTGGGTGAGCCACATGGCCACGACGATCCCGGCGAGAATGCACATCGCGTAGGCCCGGATGGGGATCGGCCCGATGTCCCAGACACCGGTGGTGGGACTCGGGATGACTGCCGGCATGGCGCTGGCCAGGATGCTGCCGCTCATACCTGGACCCGGGATCTGCGAACGCCGTTGGCGAGGTCGGTGACCAGGACGCGCAACCGGTCGATCCCGGCGTCGGGCGGGTCGTCCGGTGCGCCGGACTGGCCGAGCGCCCGGACCAGCGCGGACCCGACGATCACCCCGTCGGCGAACCGGCCGACGTCGGCGGCCTGTGCGCCGTTGGACACGCCGAGCCCGACGCATACCGGCAGGTCGGTGACCTCGCGGGTGCGGGCGACCAGCGACTCGGCCGACGCGCCGACGGAGTCCCGCGTGCCGGTGACGCCCATGGTGGAGGCCGCGTAGACGAAGCCTCGACAGGCGCTGGTAGCGGCGGCGAGCCGCTCGGGGGTCGAGCTGGGAGCGACGAGGAAGACGCGGTCGAGCCCGTATGCGTCCGACGCGCGAACCCATTCCTGCGCCTCGTCCGGGATCAGGTCGGGGGTGATCAGTCCGGCACCGGAGGCGGCCGCCAGGTCGCGGGCGAACCGGTCGACGCCACGACGCAGGACGGGGTTCCAGTAGGTCATCACCATCGCAGGCGCACCGGCGCCGTGCACTGCGTGCGTGGCAGAGAAGACATCGTCGACCCGGGTGCCACCCGCGAGGGCCGCCTCGGCTGCGCGCTGGTTGACCGGTCCGTCGATGACAGGGTCGCTATAAGGGACGCCGACCTCGACGATGTCGACGCCGGCCTCGACCATCGCCGTCATCGCAGCGATCGAGCGGGGTACGTCGGGATAGCCGACCGGTAGGTAGCCGATGAGCGCCGCCCGCCCCTCGGCCCGGCATCTCGCGAGGACCTCGGAAACCCCGCTCACACCTGCGTCCCCACGCCCGTGGCCGCCGCTTCGGCCTCTGCCGGCTCGGGTGCGACCACCGGTCCTTCGACCGCGTCGACGTGTGCACGACCGTCATCACTGATCAGGCCGAACCATTGCGCGGCGGTGTGCACGTCCTTGTCGCCGCGGCCCGACAGGTTGACGAGCAGCACCGCATCGCGGCCGAGCTCGCGACCGACCTGCATGGCCCCGGCCAACGCGTGGGCGGACTCGATCGCGGGGATGATCCCTTCGGTGCGGCAGAGCAGGCGGAAGGCCTCCATCGCCTCGTCGTCGGTGATCGAGCGGTACTCTGCGCGGCCGCTGTCGAGCAGGTAGGAGTGCTCCGGGCCGACGCTCGGATAGTCCAGGCCTGCGGAGATCGAGTGCGAGTCGATCGTCTGTCCGTCGTCGTCCTGCATGACGTACGTGAACGCGCCGTGCAGGACACCGGGGACGCCGGAGGCGAACCGCGACGCATGCTTGCCGGAGGCGATCCCGTGGCCGCCCGCCTCGAGGCCGACGAGGCGTACCTGGGTGTCGTCGAGGAAGCGGTGGAAGATGCCCATCGCGTTGGACCCGCCACCGACGCAGGCGAGGACGACGTCAGGCAGCCGACCGACCAGGTCGAGGACCTGGGCACGCGCCTCGATGCCGATGATGCGGTGGAAGTCACGGACCATCTCGGGAAACGGGTGCGGACCGGTCACGGTGCCGAGCACGTAGTGCGTGTCGTCGACATGGGCGACCCAGTCGCGCAGCGCCTCGTTGACGGCGTCCTTGAGGGTCTGGCTCCCGTTGGTGACAGCCACGACCTCGGCGCCGAGCAGCCTCATCCGCGCGACGTTGAGAGCCTGCCGCTGAGTGTCGACCTCACCCATGTAGACGACGCAGTCGAGCCCGAGCAGGGCGGCCGCGGTTGCCGTCGCGACGCCATGCTGACCCGCGCCCGTCTCGGCGATGACCCGGGTCTTGCCCATCCGCTTGGCCAGCAGCGCCTGGCCGAGCACGTTGTTGATCTTGTGGGACCCGGTGTGGTTGAGATCCTCACGCTTGAGGATGACCCGGGCACCCCCGGCGTGCTCGGCGAACCGGGGCACCTCCGTGATGATGCTCGGTCGGCCCGTGTAGGTGCGGTGCAGACGTTCGAGCTCGCCGACGAACTCGGGGTCGACCATCGCCTTGAGGCGCACCTCGTCGAGCTGCTCGAGCGCCGGGATGAGGGCCTCGGGGACGAACCGTCCGCCGAACGCGCCGAACCGGCCCGGTGTCGTCACGCCAGGGTCTCCTGACGGGTGGTCGGCTGCCCGACGAACGGCACGGCAGCGTATGCGGCGACCGCGGCGGCCGGGTCACCGTCGGTGACGAGTGCCTCCCCGACGAGAACCGCTCGAGCCCCGGCGTCGGCGTACTCGCGCACGTCGTCCACGCAGCGGACGCCGGACTCGGCGACGGTGACGACGGCGTCGGGGACGAGCGGTCGTAGTCGGGCAAACGTCGAGCGGTCGACGTCCAGGGTGCGCAGGTTGCGGGCGTTGACGCCGAGGACGCGAGCACCGGCGTCGAGCGCCCGCCTGGTCTCCTCCTCGTCGTGCACCTCGACGAGAACGGTCATCCCCAGCTCCTCGGCCCGCGCCTTGAGGGCAACGACGTCGGGCTGGGCGAGGGCCGCGACGATGAGCAGGATGACGTCGGCACCGTGAGCCCGGGCCTCGACGACCTGGTAGCGGTCAACGATGAAGTCCTTGCGCAGCAGCGGAGCCCGTACCGCGGCGCGAACGGCGTCGAGGTCCTCGAGGCTGCCGCCGAACCGGCGCTGCTCGGTGAGCACGCTGACCACACTGGCGCCACCGGACGCATACGAGACGGCCAGGGCCGCCGGGTCCGTGATGGCGGCGAGGGCGCCCCTGCTCGGACTGGCCCGCTTGACCTCGGCGATCACGGCGATGCCGGGAGCCGAGCGCAGCGCCGACTCGGCGTCCAGCGCCGGCGGGACGGTGTGGACGCGACGTTCGAGGTCGGCCAGCGAGACGCGCGACCGGCGCTCGTCGGTGTCATTGCAGACGCCCGCCACGATGTCGGCCAGCACACTGGGGACCTCGACGGCTGCTGACGCGATGCGGGACACGCGTCAAGGTTACGTGCCCGCGGCTACGGTGCCAGCCACGTTCCACCGGCCAGCTGCGGCAGGTTGCGCCACACCGTGAACGCGACCAGGACCAGTCCCAGGCCCAGCCAGAACCGGTTCGACACCCGCGGCGCCCCACCCGGCCGGCCCGCCAACGCCGCACGGGCGGTCAGGCACCACCAGGCCACGAGCACCGGTAGCAGGGCGACGACGACGACGTTGAGCGACAGGGCCGCGAACAGGTCACCCCGGGTCAGCGCCGCCACGCAGCGCAGCCCACCGCAGAACGGGCACCAGAGGCCGGTGGCGGCGTGCAGCGGGCAGGAGAGGAGTCCCCCAGGCAGGACGGCGTACCCGTCGGTGCGGTGCAGCCAGCCCACCGCGAGAGCGCTCGTCGCCAGTCCCAGCGCCGGCGCACGCAACGCCCGGGCCCGGGCCCGCGAGACGGTCGCGGTTGCGGGCGCTGCGAGGTCGGTCATCGTCGTCGGTCTGTCGCGCTGGTCAGCCCTTGGGGACGGTGACCGCGACCGTGCTCATGATCTTGTCGGCGATCGTCTGGCGCTTGCTGTCCCACAGGGGGAAGAGCCAGCCGACGTAGCAGATGACGCTGTCGACGATGTGCGCCAGGTCCCGCACGAAGGCCATCCCCATGCCGAGGACCTGACCGTCGGACTCACGCACGACCTTGACACCTGCGACTCCGCGGCCGATCGTCTGACCGGTCGTGCCCCCTCTATACCACCGGTTGTAGATCGCCAGCGCGAGGAAGTACAGCGCGCCGAGGAAGTAGGTGGCGCCGAAGCCACCGACCTGACCGGTGACGGTGTCCACCTTGGGAAGCCCGATGAAGTAGAGGATATAACCCGGGATGGCCAGCGCGACGAAGTCGATGAGCCACCCCAGAGCGCGCTGCGGCCACTGGGCCAGGGTGCCGACCGCGCTGGCCGGTGCCTGCTGATAGGGGCCCGTGTATGTCGGCGCCGCCCCGCCATAGGACTGGTTCGGATCGTTGTAGACCGGGGGCGGCGCCTGGCCGTAACCCGGCGGGGGCGGTGGTGCCTGGCCGTAGTCGGAGGGCGGCGGCGGCGGTGCCTGGCCGTAGTCGGAGGGCGGCGGCGGCGGTGCCTGGCCGTAGTCGGAGGGCGGCGGCGGTGGTGCCTGGCCGTAGTCGGAAGGCGGCGGCGGGGGTGCCTGGCCGAAGGACGGCGCGGGCGGCGGAGCGTCGCTGGGCGTCTGCGGCTCCGAGGTCGGGTCCGACCGGTCGTCCTCGGACGGAGGCGGCGGCGGGGTGCCGTAGGACATGGGTTGGCCTTTCTCTGGTGGACGGGTGGGCCGGCGGTCTCAGCCGGTCACTTCCGGGTCAGGGTGCGGACATCCTCTGCGATGCGGATGACGGCGATATAGAGCTCCAGGGTCACGCGCAGCAGAATCAGCCAGAATAGCGACACGAGCGGCCCGACGATGACGAGGACGAGCAGCCCCACCACGGCGTTCGCCTGGAACGCGGTGATGGAGTACCCCAGCCAGCCGATCACGATGAGGACGATCGCGACGATGTAGAGGACCTTGACGACCGACGGCGTGACGAACGACCTGAACGAGAGATCGAAGAGCTTCGCGAGGAATCCCTTGGCCTGATCCGCGGTCGGCGCGCTCAACGACGATCCCAGGGACTGGCCGGTGGGCGGGGTAGACGGCGAGGACCCGAAGGGCGGGGACGATGGCGCGGAGGGTGGCGCGGAGGGTGGCGCGGAGGGCGGCGCGGACGAGGCCGCCGAGTAGGTGCCTGGGGACGGGGGGCCGTAGCCGGAGCGGGGTGGCGTCGACTCACCCGGTGGAGGCGGGGGTGGCGGCGCGCTGTAACCCGGTGTCGGCCCACGCTCGCCAGAGCCGATCGGCCGCGTCGCAGGGCCGCCCTGGCCGGGCCGGTTCTGGCCCGGGTCGTTCTGGCCCGGGTCGTTCTGGCCAGGGTCATTCTGGTGGAGGTCGTTCTGGTCGTCGCCCGAGGACGGCGGCGGTTCGGTGCCAAAGGTCATGGGTCGGGCCTCTCTGTGACGACGCCCGCCCGAGCCCTCGCGCCCCGACGGTGCTGGTCGATACCTGTGGATGCCTGTGGATGCCTGTCGGCGTCTCTCGGACGCGACACCGTGAACATAGTGGTCCGATGACTTCCACGGGCGGGTTTGTGCCCCTGAGGTCGGCGTGCCGGGATGAACGGGTCCTCGGCGGCGACCGTGGGGCGATCGTGGGGCGGTCGAGCGCTCCGGAGAGCCCGTGGAGGGTTGACCGGAAAAAGGTTGACCGGAGAGGGTTATCCGGAAGGGGTCAAGAGGTGCCGGAGTCGTGCTGGTTGCGACCGGGAAGGTCCGCTGACCCGCTGCCCGAGCGATGGGACGCCTCGTGGGTGCTGGCCTTGGAGCCGTAACCCGCCATCGACAGGACCTTGCCGAGGATGATGCCGATGACGGCGACGACCGCTCCGATGACGAACCCGAGCACCGATGGGAACACCACGGCGATGGACATCACGAGGGAGCCGGCCATGATGACGGCGACGGCGGTCCACGCGGCGGTGCTGTGACCGTGGTCCTCGTGAACCTCGTGATCGACCCCGGCGGACTCGGTCATGCGGTGCTCCTCAGGTGTGACGCTCGTGCGACGCTCGTGACTGTCCTCATCATGTCAGGTCGTTCTCGTCAGGTCGGGTCGTGTGTGGTGTGGGTCGGCTGAGAGTCATCGTCGAGTCCGGCACGGCGGCCGGGGCCGCGGCCGACGTCGCGATCTGTGCCGGGATCGGGATCAGCCTCGGCGCCGGCAGCAGCGCGGTGGTCGCCTCCGGTTGAGGCGAGCGTCGGGTCGCGTCCCTCGCTCACCTCATCCCAGGCGTTGCGTCGCGTCCCTCGACCGCCTGGCGTCGCCTCCGCACGCGCAGCCCCGGACCCTCCGCCTGCCTTGGCAGCCTCAGTGGCGCCCGCGGCCGCCGGGCTCTCGAAACGGGCCGACAGCCCCGCCCACCTGCCGACCGCGACGACGCCCAGCACCGTGGTGAGCACCAAGGCGACGGCGGCGGTGACGCTGACCCACAGCCATCCGGTCGCGGTGGCGGTGGTGGCGACCGTCCCGGTGCGACCGAGCCCGGACGCGGCGACCCGGCCGAGTGAGCCGGCCTGGTCCGTCACCGTGCCGGCGGCCAGAGCGACCGCTCCACCCGCGGCGAGCAGCGCGAGCACCGATGCTGTTCGCCGGATCCCTGGACCGCCGGTGAGCATCGCGACGAGGGCGGCGAGACATACCAGAGCGAGAGCCACGACGCCTGGGGCGAGCTGCGAACCGGTGGCGGAGACGTTGCCACCACCGAGCAACGGCTCCGTGCTGCGGCCGGTCAACCACGTGCGGGTGGCCCCGAGCAGCACCACCAGCGCGGGGATCGCCACGAGCAAGGAGACCGACCGCTTGGTCGTCGCCGACCTCACCGGTGGACCCGGGTCGCGGGCGCACGCATTCCGCCGGCCGCCCGCACCGCGCGGACGACGGCCGCAGCCTTGTGCTGCGTCTCCTCGTACTCCAGCTGCGGCACCGAGTCGGCCACGATGCCGGCTCCCGCCTGGATGTGCGCGACGCCGTCTTTCACCACCGCGGTGCGGATCGCGATCGCGGTGTCGAGGTCGCCGGCAAAGTCGAGGTAGCCGACCACCCCTCCGTAGACGCCGCGCCGCAGCTGCTCGAACTCGTCGATCAAGGCCATCGCGCGCGGTTTAGGCGCCCCGCTGAGGGTTCCCGCGGGGAATGTCGCAACCAGGGCGTCGTATGCCGTTCGCCCGGGTTCGAGCTCGCCCACCACCGTGGACTCGAGATGCATGATGTGGCTGTATCGCCGGACCGTCATGAACTCCACCGTGTCAACAGTGCCGGCGCCGCAGACCCGCTGCAGGTCGTTGCGCGACAGGTCGACGAGCATGAGGTGCTCGGCCCGCTCCTTTTCGTCGGCGGCCAGCTCGTCGGCGAGCCGCACGTCGTCCTCGGGGGTCTTGCCCCGAGGGCGCGACCCGGCGATCGGGTGCGTGATCACCCGCCGGCCGGTGACCTTGACGAGTGCCTCCGGGCTGGATCCGACGATGTCGTAGGCGGACCCGTCGGGGTGCGGGAGGCGGACGAAGTACATGTACGGGCTGGGGTTCGAGGCCCGCAGCGCTCGATAGACGTCGAGTGACTCGGCGTGGCACGGCATCGAGAAACGTTGCGAGACAACGATCTGGAAGGCCTCCCCCGCCCGGATCGCGTCCTTGCCGCGCTCGACCATGTCGTGGAACTCGGCCTGGGTGTGCGAGCTGCGCAGCGGCTGCTGGGTCGGCTCGATGACCGCAACGGTGCTGTCGGCCGGATCCGCGAGCTGCTCAGTCATCCGGTCGAGGCGGTCCACGCCGTCGGCCCACGCCCATTCGACGCGCTCGTTCGTGTCGTCGAAGTTGACGACGTTGGCCACCAGCAGGACCGAGCCGTCGGAGTGGTCCAGGATCGCCAGGTCCGTCGCGAAGAGCATGCCGATCTCGGGCAGGCCCAGCTCGTCACGACCCTGGTCCGGAACTCGTTCCCACCGGCGTACGGCGTCGTAGGTGATCGACCCGACCATCCCGCCGGTGAGCGGTGGAAGCCCCGCGATGCGTGCCGTGGCCAGGGCCGCGAGGGTGTCGCGAAGCGCCGCCGTCGGGTCCCCGGTCGTGGGGACGCCGACGGGAGGCTCACCGATCCAGTAGGCCTCGCCGTCCTTCTCGGTCAACGTGGCGTGGCTGCGGGCACCGACGATCGAGTAGCGCGACCAGACTCCACCGTGCTCGGCCGACTCCAGGAGGAACGTCCCCGGTTCGCCGCGAGCCAGCTTGCGGTAGAGCCCGAGTGGGGTCTCTCCGTCGGCGAGCAGCCGCCTGACGACTGGGACGACGCGGCGTGTGCGGGCCAGCTCGGAGAACAGGTTGAGGCTGGGCCAGGTCCCGCCCCAGCTGAGGTCGGCCTCGACATCAGGCACGGTCCGGCTCCGGACCGCCACGAACTGCGGCGAGCGGACGCGCCTCGAAACAGGTGTGGTCGCCGGTGTGACAGGCCGCCCCGACCTGGTCCACCTGCACCAGCAGCGCATCGCCGTCGCAGTCCAGGGCCACGGACCGCACCCATTGGACATGCCCGGAGGTGTCCCCCTTGCGCCAGAGCTCCTGCCGGCTGCGCGACCAGAAGGTCACCCGGCCCGTGGTGAGCGTGCGGGCCAGGGCGTCGTCGTTCATCCAGCCGACCATCAGTACCTCACCGGTGTCGTGCTGTTGCACGACCGCTGCGATCAGGCCCGCGGCATCCCGGGTGAGCAGGCCGGCGACGCGCGGGTCGAGGGAGATGGTCTCGGTCGTGTCGGACACGATGACATTCTGCCGAACCTGGTTGTCGCCCGTGCGACCAGTCCGCCGGGTGCCCACCACGGGGGCCAGCGGCGGGGGCCAGTGGCGGGGGCCAGCGGCGGGGGTCAGCGGCGGGGGTCAGCGGCGGGGCCAGCGGCCGGGGTCAGCGGCAGGGGTCAGCTCGTGCGGGTCAGGCCGAGGAGCGGCCCGGAGTCGCGAGCGGTGGCCAGTGCCCCGCCGACGCTGCGCACCTCGAAGTGCAGGTGGCACCCGTCCGGTGCGCCGTCGTCACCGGAGACCGCGATTCGTTCCCCGGGCACCACCCGCTGGCCGGCTCGGACGTCGGCCTCGTCAACGTGGCCGAGGACGATGTCGGCGCCGTCCGCGGCGTCGCGGATCCGGAAGGCAAAGGGCCCGTATGCCGCTCCGAGGGCTCCCACCCCGGTCGGGGGGGCGATCACCCCGTCGACCTGCGACGTCAGCGGCGTGCCGCAGGGCATCACCACGTCGATGCCGTGGTGGAAGCCCTGTGTTCCAGGGCACCGGGGGTCGTGGTCGTAGTAGGGCGCGACCGTACAGCCGAACGGCACCATCACCCGGTGGCTACCGGGGAACCAGGCCGAGGCATACCGCGAAGTGTCGCTGGTGTAGAACCGCCACCGGGCATCCACGGGGTCTGGGGGGGCCGTCGAGGTGGCGGGCCCAGGCGTCGAGGTCATGGAGGAGGTGGTGAACGGCGTCGCCGGAGCAACCGGAGTCACCGGGGTCACCGGGGTCACCGGGGTCACCGGGGTCACCGGGGTCACCGGAACGCCCGGAGACGCCGGAACCGTCGACGGCGCGGAGGCGCGGGACGTCTGGGACATTGCCGAGGAGCTGGTTGCCGCCGGTGGGCCGGTGCATGCCAGGCAGCAGGACAACCCGAGGGTGACTGCGCCCAGAACGATCCGGCGCGGGTGTGCCGGCCGGGTGAGCTGCATCCCGGAAGGCTAGCCAGTCCCCGTTCCGAACGATCTCTGCGCGGGATAGCGGTTGGCGGGATGGCGGTTGGCGGGATGGCGGTTGGCGGTGGCGGTTGGCGGGATGGCGGTTGGCGGTCGGAGTGGTGCACCCCTGGGAGGGGGTTCAGCACTCCGAGCGGGTCCTCGAGTCGCGGGGGTCAGGCGCGCTGCTGGGCCACCCACGACTCGTGCAGGTGGGAGTAGACCCCACCCGCCCCGACGAGCTCGGCGTGCGGGCCGCGTTCGACGATCCGGCCGTCGTCGACGACGATCACCTCGTCAGCGGCTTGCGCGGTGGAAAGCCGGTGCGCGATGGCGATCGAGGTGCGGCCGCGAGTCAGCCCTTCGAGGGCCCGCTGGATACGCACCTCCGTGCTCGGGTCGACCGCCGAGGTCGCTTCGTCGAGGACGAGCAGGTCGGGGTCGGCGAGGTAGGCACGAGCCAACGCGACCAGCTGCCGTTCCCCCGCCGACAGCGACTCACCCCGTTGTCCGACGTCGGTGGCCAGACCTTGCGGCAACGAACCCAGCCACGAGTCGAGGCCGAGCTCGGTCATGGTGAGCAGCACGTCGTCCTCGCTTGCCTCGGGTGCGCCGAACCGGATGTTGTCCAGCAGCGAGGCGTCGAACAGGAACCCCTCCTGCGGCACGAGGACGACCCGGTTGCGCAACGACCCGAAGCGAACGGTCCGCAGGTCGACGCCGTCGATCGTGACCGCTCCGTCGGAGGGGTCCATCAGCCGGGTCAGCAGCTTGGCGAGCGTGGACTTGCCCGAACCCGTCTCGCCCACGATGGCGACCCGCGACCTCGGTGCGATCCGCAGGTTGATGTTGTGCAGCACTGGGTCCCCGCCGGGATAGGAGAAGCTCACCGCGTCGAACCCCACCGTGATCGGTCCCCGCGGCAGGTCGACGCCGGACGCGGCCGGGTCGGCGACGTCGGCGTGGGTGTCGATGATCCCGATCACCCGCCGCCACCCGGCGACCGCGTTCTGCATCTCGTTGAGGATCTCGGTCGCCTGCTGGACCGGTGTGGTGAACAGGTTGACGAGGAACAAGAAGGCGAGCAGCTCTCCCAGCGTGAGCCGGCCGTGCACGGCCAGCAGCGTGCCGAGGACGATGACGATGGCGGTCGTGAGCCCGGACACGAGCTGGCCGCTGGTGAAGGCGAGCACGGAACGGACCTGGGCCCCGACGGCGGCGCGGCGGTGCTGGTCGACGGCTTCGTCGATGCGGGCGGCGGTCCGCTCCTCGACGCCGTAGGCGCGGATCGTCGCCGCCCCGACGACGGCCTCGGAGATGGTGCCGAGCATGTCTCCGACCCGCTGGCGCACGCCGGTGTAGGCGCGACCGACGATCCCCTGGAACCGTCGGATGATGAAGACGAGCGGGAGGAAGCAGATCCACACGACCGCGGCCAGCGGTGGGCTGTAGACCACCATCAACACCGTTGCCAACAGGAGCTGGGCGAGGTTGACCATGAGCATCAAGCCGCCGAACTGGACGAACATCGAGATCGTGTCGACGTCCGAGGTGACTCGGGAGACGAGTGACCCGCGGCGCTCGGTGTTCTGGGTGAGCATCGACAGGTCGTGGATGTGCCGGAAAGCCCTGATCCTCAGCGTTGACAGGCCGTTCTCGGACGCCGTGAACAACCGCACGTTGACGAGGTAGGAGCTGACCGCGGTCACGGCCACGCCCACCAGGGCGAGCAGGACGTAGCGCAGCACGATCCCGGCGTCCGGCCCGCTGGAGCCCATGATCCCCTCGTCCGTGGTGCGCTGGACCACGAACGGGATCATCACCTTGCCCAACGTCGACAGGACCGCAAGCACGACCGTCACACCGATGCCCCGGCGCAGCTCCGGCGACAGCTCGACACCGCGCTTGAGGGTCGCCCAGGTGCTCAGCTCCTGACCGGACTCGATGCCCGAGTGATCGGCGATGGGGGCCGAACGCATGCTCATCGCTCGACCCCGACGCTCTCGGTCATCGCCTGTTCTTCGTCGGCGGCAACGGCGGCCCGCTCGGCGGCCTCGCGGGCGTATGCCGTCACGAGTCGCTGGTAACCAGGACAACGGTCCAGCAGCTGATCATGGGTGCCGTGGTCGACGACGCGGCCCTCTTCGAGATAGACGACGTCGTCGGCGAGCGTGATGGTCGCCATCCGGTAAGCGACGACGAGGACGGTGGTGCCCGAGCTCGCCTCGCGCAGCCCGCCCAGGATCGCCTGCTCCACGGCGGGGTCGACTGCCGAGGTCGCGTCGTCGAGGACCAACAGCTGGGGCCGGCGGATCAGCGCTCGCGCCAGGGCCACCCGCTGGCGCTGACCCCCCGACAGGCTTGCGCCTCGCTCCCCCACCCGCGTGTCGATCCCAGCGGCGAGGTGCGCCACGAACCCGTGTCCTTGGGCCACCCGCAACGCATCCCACACCTCGTCGTCAGTGCGGTCCACCCCGAGCGTGACGTTGCCCCGCACGGTGTCGTCGAACATGAAGGTCTGCTGCGCGACCAGCGCGGTGGTGTCGGAGATGCCGCCCTTGCGCACCGTCCGCAGGTCGATGCCGTCCACGAGGACCGCCCCGGAGTCGGGGTCGACGAGGCGGACAACGAGGTTGGTCAGCGTCGACTTGCCCGAACCCGTCGGGCCGACGAGCGCCGTCGTCCCGCGGGCGGGGAGGTCGAGCGTGACGCCGGTGAGCGCTGGGTTGCGGGCCGTCTCCCCGCCCTCGATGTCGACCTCGTAGGCGTATGAGACGTTCTCGGCCTGCAGCCGGCTTGCCCCCCGGTCCGGCAGGGACTCGGAACCGTGCTCCATCGAACCGGTCGCCCCCAGCACGGCCTGCACCCGGTCCCACCCGACGACCGACCGCGGCATCTCTGCCAGAACCCAGCCGAGCGCTCGCACGGGGAACGCGAGGATGGAGAAGAGATAGGCGATCTGGACGACCTCGGCAGCGGTGAGGTGACCGGTCGAGACGCGCCAGACCCCGACGGCGAGGACCGCGAGCGTGCCGAGCGTCGGAATCGCCTCGATGGCCGGGTCGAAGACCCCGCGGGTGCGGCCCACCGCGATGTTGGCGTCGCGCAGCTGGTGCGTCACCGCGGTGAACCGGGCGGCCTCCTGGTCCTCGCGGCCGAGACTCTTGACGACCAGCGCCGCCTCGAAGCTCTCGTGGGCCACCTCGGAGACCTCGGCCCGCAGCTGCTGGACACGGGTCACCTTCGGCGACATCACGCGTTGGAAGACGAGGTTGACGAGGAACAGACCCGGGAAGACGGTCATGCCGATCGCCGCCAGGAACGGGTCGACGACGAACATCTGGACGGCCCCGAAGACGAGCATGACGATGACCCCTATCGCCATGGGCAGCGGCTGGAAGACGTTCCACATCGACTCCACGTCGGAGTTCGCGTTGGACAGCAGCTGCCCCGACGGGTGGCGGTGGTGCCAGCTCAGTGGCAGGCGGAGGTACTGACGGGTCACCCGTCGCCGGTAGGTCGCCCCCAGGTTGTAGACGGCGACGCCTGCGGCCATCCGCCGGACCACGATCCCGGCGACGTTGACCAGGACGACGGCCGCGAGCAGGAAGCCGGCGCCGGCCAGCTGCGAGGCGCTGACCTGGTGTGCGGCGATCGCCGGAGCCACCGTGTCCTGCGTGACGCGGCCGATCACCCAGGCGGTGCCGCCCGTCATGATCCCGTAGACGGTGCTCCCGACGATCGAGATCCCGACCCATTTCTTCTGCTCCCGCATGCCCTGTCCGATGACCCCTAACCCCCGTCGGAGCGTGGCGGTGGTCGGGACCGGGACGAGCGTCGACAACGGTGGTTCCCCCTAGATGGCGGTGAGGCGGGCAGTGCGGGCGTCAACGCTGACAACCGGTCAGCCTCTCACGAGCAACCGACAGACCTGCTGGTGTATGCCCGTCCGGCACTGCGCGGGTGGTTGGGTCGCCGGTCCTACCCGGCGGCATCCACCCAGTAGCGGCGCTTACCGTTCCGCATGTCCTCCAGCACCCCACCATTGCGCTCGATGACCGTTGCGGACGCCCTGTTGGCGTCGTCACAGGTCACCAGGACGCGCTCGATCCCGAGGTGGCGAGCCTGCTGCAGAGCCAGGGCCGTCGCGGCAGTGGCGACCCCGCGACCGCGTGCGGTGGGCCGGACGGCATACCCGAGATGTCCGCCCTCCTCCAACAGGAACGCGTTCAGGACGTGCCGAAGTGAGACGAACCCGACCAGTCGACCGTCCTCCGCCACCCAGCGCGACGTGCTCGGGACCAGGCCGGGGAGGACGTCCTCGCCGACCTCGTTGCGACGCAGCATCGTGACCCAGCCGGCATAGGTCGACGGGTCTCGCAGGTCGTCCACCGAGCTCGACCCCATCGCCCCACCGTCGATGTGATCCCGCCCGAACTCGTCGGCCATCTCCACGAGCTCGGCCTGGCGGGCGACATCCGGCACGACGAGGGTGATGGCCCCAAGAGACATGGCGTGAGCGTACGGGCCTCGGTGGGCCCGCTGTCCCGAGGTTTGACACGATGAGGGGATGACCTCCTACGCGCAGCAGGAACGCCACGCGATCTGCGACTCGTTCCTACGCCTCGGCCCCGACGCCCCGACCATCGACGATCCCTGGCTGGCCCGCGACCTCGCCGCCCACCTCGTCGTCCGGGACTCGCGGCCCGACCTCGCGGTCGGGATGTTCGTCCCGCCGCTGAAGGGCCGGCTCGACGCCGGTATGCGCGCGGTCGCCGCGGGCGACTGGCCCACGTTGGTGGCCCGCGTCCGCACCGGCCCCCCGAAGTGGTCACCGACCCGCATCGGGCGGATCGACGAGGCCGTCAACGAGATGGAGTTCTTCATCCACCATGAAGATCTGCTGCGCGGCGCACCGGGTTTCGAGCCGCGGGCGCTCGACGTGGGGCTGGAGCGGTCCCTCTGGGACGGCCTGAAGCGGGGCGGCAGGCTGATGTTCCGCAAGGTCCCGACCGGGGTCGTCCTGGTCGCGGAGGGTCACGGCCGGGCGGCCGTGAGCAAACCCGGGGAGTCGGGGACGGTCATCCTTCGCGGCAGGCCCGGGGAGCTCATGCTGTTCGCCTCAGGGCGGTCCCGCGTGGCCGAGGTCGAGCTCGACGGTCCCGGCGACGCGGTGGCCGAGCTCGAGGCCGCGCACCTCGGCATGGGGTGACCCGGGCACCGGCATGCCGGTGCGGCTGCCCGTCCGTGGTCAGTACATCTAGCGGACCGTGATGCCGACCGCGCGCATCGCGTGTTTCACCTGTCCGACCGTGAGCTCGCCGAAGTGGAAGACGCTCGCCGCCAGGACCGCGTCCGCTCCCGCGCGCACGGCGTCGACGAAGTCCTCGGCGCGGCCGGCCCCCCCGCTCGCGATGATCGGAACCTGCACGGCCTCCCGAACGCGTTCGATGAGCTCGAGGTCGAAGCCCTCCTTGGTGCCGTCGGAGTCCATCGAGTTGAGCAGGATCTCGCCGGCGCCGAGCCGAGCGGCGCGGGCACACCACTCGACCGCGTCCAGATCCACGGGGGTGCGCCCGCCGTGAGTGGTCATGACGAAGTCGTCCGTGGGCTGCCCGTCGTCACCGACGCGTCGCCGCACGTCGGCGGACAGCACCAGCACCTGCGCCCCGAACCGGTCGGAGATCTCGGAGATCAGCTGCGGACGAGCGATGGCCGCGGTGTTGACGCCGACCTTGTCGGCGCCCGCCCGAAGCAACCGGTCGACGTCGGCGACGGAGCGCACCCCGCCGCCGACCGTGAGGGGGATGAACACCTGCTCAGCGGTCCGGGTGACGATCTCGTAGGTGGTCTGCCGGTCCCCGCTGCTGGCGGTGACGTCGAGGAAGGTCAGCTCGTCGACACCCTGTGCGTCGTAGAGTTTCGCCAGCTCGACCGGGTCTCCCGCGTCGCGCAGGTTCTCGAAGTTGACCCCCTTGACCACCCGGCCGGCGTCGACGTCGAGGCAGGCGATGACCCGGGTAGCGACGCTCATGGGCGTCACGCTACCGATCCGCCTCATGGGCGGCCGGCAGAGGCGGCGCTACCCTGCGGCGGTGGACGCCCTCGACGCCGATGCCGGGTTCACGCAGGCCCTGCGGCTCGCGGTTGCGGCTGAACCGCGTTGCGGCGCCGTGACAGTGGTGGCCGTGGACGGTCCCAGCGCCGCTGGCAAGACGACACTCTCCCGGCGGCTCGGGGCCGCCCTGCGTGCCCCCGTGGTCCACATGGACGCGATCTATCCGGGGTGGGACGGGCTCGCCGACGCCGTCCCGCTCGTGACGCGCCAGATCCTGGAGCCGCTCGCGCGCGGCGACCGGGCGGCATACCGGCGGTGGGACTGGATGCGCGAGCGCTGGGGGCGCACGGTCGAGGTGCCCACGGTGCCGCTGCTGGTTCTGGAGGGCGTGGGATCCAGCGTCGGGACGGCCGGCGACTATGCCTCCGTGCGGGTCTGGGTGGAGGCCTCTCGCGATGTCCGGTTCGAACGCGGGATCGCCCGCGACGGTGAGGCATACCGGCCCAACTGGGAGCGCTGGGCGCTTCAGGAGGTGGCGTTGTTCGCTGCGGACAGGACTCGGGACCGCGCCGACGTCGTCATGGACACCACGGTCCTCTGACCGCCGCACCGGTCGGTCCTGGACATCCGTGCGTGTGAGACTGGCATGACCATGTCCAGCGCCGTTCCCCGACCGTCCGCGGGCGCCGCCCCGGCTCTCGCGGGTCGAGCGCAGCCCTGGCTGCCGCCCACCTGGGTGCTGGCCCTCGCCCTGGTGGCCGTGGCGGCGAACCTCCGTCTCGCGCTGGCCGGAGTCCCGCCGCTCGTCGGGCTGATCACGAACGACCTCCACCTGTCTTCCGCGGGGATCGGCGTTCTCACCACGCTCCCCGTACTGTGCATGGGCCTTTTTGCCCCTGTCGCCCATTGGGCGAGCGGTCGATGGGGTTCTGTCCCAACGGTTCTCGCCGCCGTTGTCATGATGACGCTCGGCTCGGCGTTGCGATGGTGGGGCGCGAGCGTCGTCGTCCTGTATGCCGCGACGCTGGTCGCGGGGGTGGGGATCGCGGTGGCGGGGACGCTGCTGCCGCGGCTGGTCAAGACCCTGTTCCCAGCCGAACGGCTCGGGCTGGCGACCGGCATCTACATGCTCGCGATGATGCTGGGCGCGACCGCCTCGGCGGCCCTGTCGGCGCCACTGGCCGGCGGGCTCGGGTCCTGGGAGCGTTCGCTGGCCAGCTGGGCGATCGTCGGGCTGGTTGGACTCCTCGCGTGGACACCGTTGACGCGTGCGGTCCGACGGCACCGCGACGACGTCAAGTCCGCCTCCACGCACACCCGCCTGCCGTGGCGCCACCCGACGGCGTGGTTGATCTCGGCGTACCTCGTCACCCAGTCGTGGGCGTTCTACTCGACTCTCGCGTGGCTCGCACCGTCCTTCGTGCGGCTCGGCTGGGACCGCGAGCACGCGGGATACCTCCTGTCCCTGTTCAGTGCCGTCCAGATCCTCGCCGGGCTGATCATGCCGGTGGTCAGCGACCGGGTGCGCGACCTGCGGTTCCTGCTCGTGCCGGTCACCGGGGTGGCCATGTCGGGACTGCTCGGGCTGCTCGTGGCGCCCGCCGGCGCGCCATGGCTGTGGGCCGTCCTCGTCGGGCTGGGGCAGGGCGGGGCGTTCGCCCTGGCGCTGGTGTTGCTGGTCCGGTTCGCCTCGACCCCACAAGCCAGTGGCGGGTTGAGCGCGATGGGGTTCCTCGTGGGATACGGCATCGCCTCCTTCGGGCCGGTCGTCATGGGTGTCGTCCTCGACCGGACCGGCGGGTTCCACGGTGTGTGGCTGGTCCTCGCCATCCTCATGGTCGTCCAGCTCGTGGTCGTCGGGACGCTTCGGCCCGGTATGCGCTCGGTGGCCTGAGCGGTGATCCACGACTTCGACTACTCCAACCTCAGCCCGCGACCGCCGGGGCGGGTCGTCAAGCTGCTCGGCACGGTGCTGCCCGGAGTGCGCCGGGTCCAGGACCAGACGCAGCCGTACGCGCAACGCTGGGCCGAAGCCAATGTCGCGGCCCTGCAGCGCTCGGGTCCGCTCTGGGTCGCGCTCGGTGACTCGATGACCCAAGGAATCGGTGCCTCGGACTTCGACCAGGGCTGGGTCGGCCAGCTGAGTGACCGCCTCCGGGCCGACGGGTGGCAGCACCGTCTCGTGAACCTGTCCGTCAGCGGCGCGCGTGTCAACGAGGTCCTCGAGCACCAGGTCCCGGCGCTCGACGCGCTGACCGAGGCTGAGGGAGCGCCGGCCCTGGTGACCTGCATCGCCGGCTCGAACGACATCGTCTCGCCGCGGTGGAGCCGTGGGCTGGGCGAGCGTTTCGAGGCGCTGCTCGACCGGCTCCCGCACCATACGGTCGTCTCTAACCTGCCCAACCCGACCCGGGAGGCTAACCGGGTGCGCGATCTCGTGGCCGCTCGAGCCAGGACCGGACAGGTGGTCGTCGCGGACATGCGCGCCGAGGGGCCGCGGTCCTGGCGGGGCATGCTCGCCGCGGACACGTTCCACCCCAACGATGTCGGGTATGCCGCGATGGCCGACGTCATGCAGCGCGCCATGGAGCGGGCCGGGCTGCCGGAGGCTCACCGGTGACGCCCACACACGGAGCGTCGACGCGGCAGCGCTTTGCGGGCCGGATCGCCGGTGTGGGCACCACCTCCGGAACCCGGCTCGTGGTGGGCAACTGGTCGTCGACGCCGTTAGGTCGATTCGCCGACGTCATGGTGGAGCGAGCCGACGGACATCGCGTGCTGCTCGCCCCTCACGACGCCGTCCGCGAGGTCATCGAGTCGACCTACGTCTTCGACGAGGTGCGGATCGAGCCGGTCACGCTCGTCGAGTCCGACACCGGCTGGTCCGTGACGAGCCCGTCGTTGTCGCTCGCCATCGACGTCGGTGCGCGGACCCGGCTCGGCTGGCTGCTGCATACGGTGCCTCGCCCGTTGGCCACGAGTACCACCTGGGCGACCCTCGTCGACCCGCTGGCCGGCCTGCTCGTCGACGGCGTCCGGACCCGGGGCACGGCCAGACAGGGCCGCCGGGAGTGGTACGGCGCGACCGACATGCACCACGTCGTGGCCGCGAACGGGACCCTCGACGGCGCCGACCTCGGCCGACTGGCTCCTGTCGACCCACCATGCCGGTTCGGGTTCTCGTCCACGCCGCGCACCCCGTCGGTCACGACGGTGGTCACGACGATCGAGACGCTGTAAGCCTCCGCCGCCGACCGAACTCACGTCTTCGCGGGTTTTTGGGGTCGCGCGACCTCGGAAACCGGGCAGATCGTGAGTCCGGTCAGGGGAGACGTGAGTCCGGTCAGGGGTGTCCGGGGAGGGCACCGAGATCGCGGACCAGACCGGCCAACCGGGTGGCCTCGGTCATCGACGACGGGCCGTCGGCTCGCTGGATCGCCATCACAGCCACCGTGTCGGTGTCATCCAGCTCGAGCGTGACCCACGGAGCGCCGTCACCGAACTCGACGGTGACCACCTCGGTCCAGGGGATGCGCCGACTGCTGACCAGGTTGCGCACGAGCAGCCCCTCCGGACCGGGAACCGCGCGGATGGTCGCGTAACGCCAGCACGCCCCCGCCAGCAACACCCCGATCCCGGCGATCAGGACCCGGTCGCCACCCTGGAACGTCATCAACCCGGCGTCGGTCGGCAGCAGCACCGCCAGGCCGAAGAACACCACCAGCGAGAGCGTGCCCATCACCGTCGCGACGGCGCGCCCACGTCGGCTCCGGAAGGGGCGCAGCTGCTCGGTCTGGTCCGTCATCCGATGAACATCGTCAGAGCCGACAAGCCGCGATGTCGGTGACGAGGATGGCGCGGGCACCGAGATCGTAGAGCTCGTCCATCACCCGGTTGGTCGTCGGTCGGGGAACCATCGAGCGCACTGCGCACCACGAGGGGTCCTGCAGCTGCGAGACCGTCGGTGACTCGAGGCCCGGGGTTATGGCGCAGGCCTGCTCGACGAGATCGGCCGGCACGTCGTAGTCCATCATCACGTAAGTGCGGGCGGTGACCACGCCCAGCAGTCGGCGGCGCAGGACCTCGAACGCCGCATCGTTCTCGTGCACGTCGCGGCGCACCAGGACGGCCTCGCTACGCAGGATCGGCTCCCCGAAGACCGCCAGACCCTGGCTGCGCAACGTCGCGCCGGTCTCGACCACGTCGGCGATGACGTCGGCGACGCCGAGCGTGATCGCCGTCTCGACGGCGCCGTCCAGACGCACGACCGAGGCGCGCACACCGTGCTCGGCCAGATCCTTCTCCACCAGGCCGGGATAGCTGGTCGCGACCCGGCGACCCTCGACGTCGGCGACCTTCGACACCTCACCGGGGCGACCGGCATACCGGAAGGTCGACCGGCCGAACCCCAGCGGCATCACCTCGGTCGCGCAGCTCGCGCTGTCGAGCAGCAGGTCGCGGCCGGTGACACCGGCGTCGACGGTGCCGGAGCCGACGTAGATCGCGATGTCCCGAGGGCGCAGGTAGAAGAACTCCACGTCGTTGTCGGGGTCCGGGACGACGAGCTCCTTGGTGTCGCGACGAGTGGCGTACCCGGCCTCACGCAGCATGTCGACGGCGGACTCGGACAGGGACCCCTTGTTGGGAACGGCAACTCGAAGCATCGGCTGGCTTTCTACAGGTGGGTATAGACGTCGGTGAGCGTCAGACCCTTGGCATGCATGAGGACCTGCAGGTGGTAGAGCAGCTGGCTGATCTCCTGCGCGGTGCGCCCGTCGTCCTCGTACTCGGCGGCCATCCACACCTCGGCCGCCTCCTCGACGATCTTCTTGCCGATCGCGTGCACGCCCGCGTCGAGGGCGGCGACCGTCCCCGAACCCTCGGGTCGGGTCGCCGCCTTCTCACCGAGCTCGGCGTACAGCTGCTCGAAGGTCTTCACGACCGTCCAGCCTACGGGCTGGCCGGGGCCGCTCAGGTGGTGGCGTGCACCGTCTCGGGCTCGGGCGTGGGTTTCTCGGTGCGGCTCGCCCGGATCCATACGAAGAAGCCATAGATCACGAACACCGAGTAGACGCCGTAGAGGACGGCCGTCGGGATGTATCCGGAGTGCAGCAGCAGCGGGACGCCGACGATGTCCACGATGATCCACAGCAGCCAGAACTCGTTCCAGCCTCGAGCCATCGCAAAGGTGGCCAGCATGGAGCCGATGAAGATCCACGCGTCGCACCAGTAGTACCAGCGCGGTGCCTCGAATCCCGCGCCGATGGTGGCGAAGACCTGCTGCACGATGACCAGGCCGACCAGCCAGACGACGGCCACGCCCAGCCGCTCCCGGTTGGTCGCCCAGCGCGGGACGATCGCGGGCGCGGACGAGCCCCGGCCGCCGAGCTGCTGCACCTGTCGCCAGCGGTACCAGCCGTAGACGCTGGTGATGATGAAGAAGATCTGTCGGCCGGACTGACCGAACAGCGGCGCCCGCTGGTCCGCCTGGTCGAACGTCACCGTGATGTAGACGAAGAACAGCAGGACGTTGCCGACGATGCCGACCGGCCACGCCCAGTTCCGTCGGACCAGCCCGCCGACGGCGGAGCCCAGGCCGAACAGGACCCCGATGAGCTCCAGCCAGTGCAGCTGGTACCCCCCGACGGGGATGCTGGCCTCGTACAACCAACGCAACAGGTCCATGGGTGGTGCTCCTTCTTCGTCCCTCGTGCTCAGCCGGGGTTTCTGGGGTACTGCGGCGGCGAGCTCCGGGAACGACGCGGGTCCGTGACAACGGCCAGCCCGTATGCGTCGCGCCCCTGCTGGGGAGCCGCACGCATACCTGAACTCGCCGACGCGGACGCCGAAAGGGCGGACAGACGGGCCTCCTGGCCAACCTGTCGGTCCTCGAACGTGCTGCCTACCATCCGGACTTTCACCGTCGGTCCCGGAGTTCCACCAGGTCCACCGGCCGCTGGCTGCGGTCGGGTCGCGGACTGTCACCGCCGGTTCGGAGTTGCACCGACCCCGGAGCACGTCAGCAGAAGTATGACACGGGTGTGCCGGTCGAGAGGGTGATCCGCGCCACCCGACGAACCCGGTCAGGAGTGGGTGTGACCGCCCGGGCCACTGACCAGGGCGCGTAGCTCGGCGATGGCGCCGCCGACATCGTTGGCGCCGTAGACAGCGGACCCGGCGACGAACACGTCGGCCCCCGCCTCGGCGCACTGCTCGATGGTCCGGGCACTCACTCCCCCGTCCACCTGAACCCACACCTCGCCGCCGAACCGGCGGACCGACTCCCTCACCGCACGCACCTTCGGCATCTGGTCGGCCATGAACAACTGACCGCCGAACCCCGGCTCGACGGTCATCACGAGCACCATGTCGAGGTCGGGAAGCAAGTCCTCATATGGGGCCCACGGCGTACCGGGTTTGACAGCGAGACCGGCCCGCGCCCCCGCTGCACGGAGCGTTCGTGCCAGCCCACGGGGGGCGGCCGCCGCCTCGACATGGAACGTCACCGACTGCGCCCCGGCCTCGGCATACCCCGGTGCCCAGCGGTCGGGGTCGTCGATCATCAGGTGACAGTCGACCGGGATCGGGCTCACCTTGACCAGCGCCTCGACCACCGGCAGGCCCAGGGTGAGGTTGGGCACGAAATGGTTGTCCATCACGTCGATGTGCGCCCAGTCGGCGCTACGGATGGCAAGGAGGTCGGCCTGAAGGTTCGCGAAGTCCGCGGACAGGATGCTCGGCGAGATCTGCACGCGGTCAGCCTATTCAGCCGGTCTTGCCCAGCAGAGCCACGAACATCCCGTCGGTGTCGTGCCGGTGCGGCCACAGCTGGACGAACGGCCCGTCACCGACGCCGTCGATCGGCGCCCCAGACGCGTCGACGAACAGCTCCCGGGCATCGAGCAGCTCGACGTCGGACCGGCGCTTGACCACGTCGGAGACGACGAACCGGGTCTCGTTCAGGTGCGGGCTGCAGGTCGCATAGACCACCACGCCGCCGCCGCGGGTCGCGCCGATCGCGCTCGCCAACAGGTCGCGCTGCAGACCCGCGAGCGCCGGGACGTCCGACGGCTGTCGTCTCCAGCGGGCCTCGGGCCGCCGACGCAGAGCGCCCAGGCCGGTGCACGGCGCGTCGACAAGCACCCGGTCGTATGCGTCAGGCTCGTCCGCGCCGATGACGCGACCGTCTCCCTCCCGGACCACCACCTGCCCGGGCCGGCCGGCTCTCACGGCAGCGGAAAGCGTCGAACGAACGAGGTTCGCACGGTGGTGGTTCACCTCGTTCGCCACCAGGTCGGCGTCCTGCTGGATCGCCAACGCCGCCAACAGGCCCGCCTTGCCACCCGGCCCGGCACACAGGTCCAGCCACCGCTCCCGTCGGCCGGGAGCGGCCTGCACCGGTGCGGCGGCCAGCGCCAGGGCCACGAGCTGGGAACCCTCGTCCTGCACCGCAGCCCGGCCCTCGCGGACGGCGCGGAATGCCCCCGGGTCGCCTTGGTCAAGAATGGCGCCGGTTCGCGCGAGCCGCGCCGGGACCACCCCGTCCCCGAGCAGCTCGTCCACCGAGGCCAGTCCGGGACGGGCCACGAGGGTCACCAGGGCGGGGGTGTTGTCCGCCTCCAGCAGCGCCGCGAGCTCCGAGTCGACCGTCTCGGCGGACGCTGCTGCGTGACCGATGAGCGCTGCCCTCAGGGCGCGGACGACCCACTCGGGGTGCGAGGCCCGGACTGCCAGCATGGTCAAGGTGTCGGCGCCGGTCGGAGCGACCTCGTCCAGCCAGGCGTCGCGGTCGCGTTCGCTGACTCGGCGCATGACCGCGTTGACAAAACCGGATGCCCCGATGCCGTTGACCTGCCGGGCGAGCGCGACCGTCTCGTCGACCGCGGCGTGAGTGGGGACCCGCATACCGAGCAGCTGGTGGGTTCCGAGGCGGAGCGTGTCGAGGACGTTGTCGTCGATCGACTCGACGTCGCGACGCGCAGCGACTGCGATCACCCGGTCGTAGAGCCCGCGCATCCGTGTTGCGCCGTAGACCAGCTCAGTCGCGAATGCCGCGTCGCGTCCGTCGATCCCCTTATCGCGCAACACCTTCGGCATCTCAAGGTTAGCGTAGGCGCCGTCGGAGACCGCCCGCATCACCGTATAGGCCGCCAGCCTCGGCGCACCCGTGCGACGAGCCCGTTCCGCGGGACGCTGCCGAGACCGGTCGCCTGACTGCCGGCGGTCAGGCATCGGTGAACCTCTCTCCAGGCTCGACCCGGGCGCCGCGGGCCCAGTCGGGGGCAGGCATCGCCTTCTTGCCGTGTGCCTGGATGGCGCCGAGTCGGACGACGCCGCCGGCTGTCGCGACGTCGACGGCGGTCTTCGAGATGGTCAGCGTTCCGGGGGGCACGTCGAGCGGACCATGGACCGGCGTTGGTGCCAAAGGGAGGACCTTGACCCGCTCTCCCCGGAAGGTGGTCCACGCACCGGGGTTGGGTGTGCAACCGCGCACCTGCCGGTCGACCACGTGCGCGGGACGGTTCCAGAGGATCCGTGCGTCCTCGACCGAGATCTTGGGCGCTAGCGAGATCCCTTCCACCGGCTGGGCTTTGGCGACGAGGTCACCCGCGGCTAGCCCGTCCATCGTGGCGACGAGCAGGCCGGCGCCGGCGACGGCCAGACGCTCCAGGAGGTTGCCGCTCGTGTCTGCAGGGCGGATGGTCTCGGTCATCGTCCCGAGGACCGGCCCAGTGTCCAACCCCTCCTCGATGACGAACGTCGAGGCGCCGGTGACGTCGTCCCCAGCCATCACCGCGTGCTGCACCGGGGCAGCACCGCGCCACGCGGGCAGCAACGAGAAGTGCAGGTTGACCCAGCCGTGCACGGGGATGTCGAGGGCGGAGCGCGGGATCAGCGCGCCGTATGCCACCACCGGGCACACGTCCGGTGTGAGCGCGCGCAGCGCGTCCTGGAACTCGGGGTCACGGGGGCTGCGCGGGGTCAGCACCGGCATACCGAGCTCCTCGGCACGAACGCGGACCGGCGAGGGGACGAGCGAGCGCCCTCGTCCCGCAGGCGCATCCGGGCGGGTGACGACGCCGACGACCTCATGTGAGGACGAGGCGAGAGCCTCCAGACTGGGCAGTGCCGCCGACGGTGTACCGGCGAAGACCAGCCGCACTACATCCCCCGGCCGAAGGTCGAGTGCGGGCTCAGCCGCACGGTCGGGACGCTGCCGCCGGCCCAATCGGCCTCACGGACCGCCTTCATGGCCAGCTTGCGCTGAGCGGGGTCCATCCGATCGACGAACAGGATCCCCTCGAGGTGGTCGGTCTCGTGCTGGATGGCGCGCGCCAGCAGGTCGGAGCCCTCGATGGTGACCGGCTCTCCGAACATGTCGAAGCCGGCGGCGACGACACTGAGAGCGCGGGGCGTGTCATAGGTCAGCCCAGGGAAAGAGAGGCAGCCCTCCGGCCCGTCCTGGCAGTCCGTCGACAGCGTGAGCTGCGGGTTGACCAGATGACCCAGAACACCGTCGACGTGCCAGGTGAACACCCGCAGGCCGACACCGATCTGGGGTGCTGCGAGTCCGGCGCCGGGTGCGTCCACCATCGTGTCCGTCAGGTCGGCGACCAGCTGACGCAGCTCGCGGTCGAAGTCGGTGACGGGCATTGCGGCAGTGCGCAGGATCGGGTCACCGAACAAGCGGATGTCCTTGATCGACACTGGTTCTGGAGCTCCCTCGGGACGACGTGGCGGGCGCCCAAGTCTAGCCTCGCCCGTTCACCGAACGTGACCCGACACGCGGCCTGAAAGCGCGAAAGTGCCTGTCGCACAACGAGATACTGGACTTATCTAGGGTTCAGCAGTCTCGAATGGAAGGCACCTCGCAAGTGAAGCGTACAACGGGACGATCCACGAAGAAGTCCGCACGCCGGGCACGTCAAAAGGCAACGAACGGGAGCCGGTCGTGTCGGTCGTGGTCCACGGCGTTGGCGGTCTCCGCGGACGGCACTGGGGTCGTGGCCCATGCCGGGAACGCCGCGACCCGGCTGCTGGCCGACCAAGTCGGCCTGACAAACGCGTTGTCCGGTGCCCTCGCCCGGCGTGGGTTCACCCCGACCCACGACCGCGGACGGGTCCTGGCCGACGTCGCGGTCCTGATCGCGGGCGGCGGCGAAGCGATCGCCGATATCGACGTCCTACGCCACCAAGGCGAGGTCCTGGGGTCGGTCGCGTCCGCACCGACGGTGTGGCGGACCCTCGACGAGATCACCCCCGCCGCGACGAAACGGATCGACAAAGCTAGAGCGAAAGTCCGCGCCCACGTGTGGGCCCAGCTACCCGGCGGGCTGCCCGCCTCGACGGTCGCCGATGCCCACCTCGGCGACACCGTCGTCCTCGACGTCGACGCCACCCTGGTAACCACGCACTCCGAGAAACAAGGCACAGCCTCGACGTTCAAGAAGGGGTTCGGCTACCACCCGCTCGGTGTCTGGTGCGATAACACCCAAGAAAGCATGGCGTTGATGCTGCGCCCCGGAAATGCCGGCTCGAACACCGCAGCCGACCACATCGTCGTCCTGACCGCGGCCATCGGACAGGTCCCCGCGGCGCACCGGCGGAAGCTGTTGATCCGCGCCGACGGGGCCGGAGCGTCCCACGGCCTGCTCGACTGGCTCACCGCCCAGGACGCGAAACGTGGCCGGTCCGTGCAGTATTCGGTCGGGTACGCCGTGACCGACAAGGTCCGCGACGCGATCACCAAGATCCCGCTGGCGGCGTGGAAGCCCGCGGTCACCGCCCAGGGTGAGCCACGCGAGAACGGCGACGTCGTCGAGATCACCGACATGCTCAACCTCACGACCTGGCCGGCCGGGATGCGGGTCATCATCCGCCGTGAGCACCCCCACCCCGGCGCCGCCCTGTCGCTGTTCGAGGACGCCGACGGGTGGCGCTACCAAGCTGTCGCGACCAACACCCCCCTCTCGAGCGGTGGGCAGGTCGCGTTCCTCGAGGCCCGCCACCGCGCCCACGCCCGCGTCGAAACCCGGATCCGGCACGCCAAAGACACCGGCATCGGCCGGTTCCCCTCCCGCGAGTACGCCATCAACCAGGCCTGGACCATCGCGACCTCGATCGCAGCCGACCTCATCGCCTGGCTACGGCTACTCGCCCTGCCCACCGCACTAAAAGCGTGCGAGCCGAAAGCGCTGCGGTACCGGTTCCTGCACGTCCCCGCCCGCCTAACCCACCGCGCCCGCCGACGCCACCTACGATTCCCGACCACCTGGCCCTGGGTCGACCAGATCGTCGCCACCTTCACCGCGATCCGCACCCTGACCCCGCTACGGACCTGAAGCCCCCTCCTCACCCGTCCACCCACCAGCGAGCACCACCCGGAGACCCGCCCCGCAGCGCCACGCGGCACTCCATCACGCCCTCAACCCGAAAACAGGGGGTCAACGCGGGAGACCGGCCGTCACCCAGACCCGTGAATGACCGAGGCTAGGCACCCTCGTCGACGGGTTCGTGCACCGTGGCCCGCTCCAGGTTGCGGACGGACCGGGAGGTCAGCGTCGCGAGGGCGAGCACGGCATACGCGACACCGCTCACGACGAGCAGCGGCTCCAGGGGCAGTGTCGTCGCCAAGGCGCCATAGGCCAGGGTGCCGACGGGGATCGCCACTAACGAGCCGAGGGCGTCATAGCTGGACACGCGGGAGAGCACGGCTTCCGGGACGTGCTCGTGCAGGGCCGTGCTCCACCCCACCCCGAACACCTCCACGCCGAGACCGGAGACGACCATCGCACCGACCAGAGGCAGGGTGGCGGGGGCGAATCCGAGCATGAAGATCGGTATGCCCATCGCGGCGACCGCGAGCATCCCGACCCGCAGGGGGTAGCAGAAGGTCATTCGCAGCATCAGCAACGTCATCACGACGGTCCCGGCTGCCGCGGCGCCGAGGCAGAGTCCCCAGCCGGCCTCGCCCAGGGCGGGGACCCGGGTGGCGATGAGCGGCCCGAGCACCCCGATGACGCCCGACCAGACGGCGTTCAGCACACCGAAGACCACGACGACGACCCACAGCCAGGTCCGCGAGACGAACTCGGTCCAGCCTTTGCCCAGGTCGCGAAGCATCGACGACTTCGCCACACCGGCGTCGACGACCCGGGCCGGCAGGCGTACGTGCACCAGACAGACGATGGCGACCAGGTAGGTGAGCGAGTCGAAGGCCAGCGCCCATCCGGCACCCACCGTCACGACGAGCAAGCCCGCCACTGCCGGCCCGATGACGGTCAGGCCGCCGCGGCTGAACGACAACAGGGCGTTGGCCTGCTGGAGCCGGGTGCGGTCGACGACCAGTGGGACGATCCCCATCATCGCCGGCATCGTGAAGGCGGAGACCGCCCCGTTGACGGCCTCGATCGCGATGATCATCCACAGTTGTGCGTGCCCGGTGATGATGAGCGCCGCGGCGGCGCCCTGGGTCGCGGCCGTCAGCCCGTGCGACACCTGCATCACCGTGGCCCGTGACATCCGGTCGGAGACGACTCCGCCGATGAGCAGGAACACCACCATGGCCAGGGTGCGGGCAAAGAGGACCTGGGCCAGGGCGCCGGCGGAGTCAGTCAGGTGCAGGACCGCGAACGCGAGGGCCACCGGGGCCATCGCGGACCCGGCCGTCGAGACCGACCGGGCGGTGAAGTACCACGCGAACCGGGGTGCGTGCAGGACGTCGAGCGAGCTGCGTAGGTTCACCGTTCTGCCCCGTCCGTGTTTGAGGCGCCTTGGCTTCCCCCGTCCGTGTCTCCTGCATCCGGAACGCCATGATCGACAGGTTCGCGCGGACGGTGCCGTCCGCGCGGGGTGGCCGCGCATTGTCGTGCAGCACACTGGAGGCCTGCAGGAGCAGGGCGAGCACCTCGTCCCAGACCGCGGGCTGGACCCAGAGGTCGGCATCGGTGAAATGCCCTGGTACGCCGGGGATCCGCTGGGCGAACCGGCGCGGGACCGCGTCGACCATGGTGTTCACCTCTGCCTCGACGTAGGCGGCGTCGGCCTGACCCGGCGGCGGCTCCTCGGGCTGCGGCTGGTTCCAGAGGTGCCGGTAGCGCTTGGCGAGCCCCCCGTTGACCTTCTCCTCGCCCGCCACGACCAGCAGCCCGGCGCCGAGCAGGAGACGCAGGTGGTAGGAGGCGTTGGCCTGAGTGAGGCCGAGCTCGCGGGCCACCTCGGCCGCGCTCATCTCCGCCCCGGTCAGCAGCGACAGCATCTCCAACCGGACCGGGTGGGCGGTGGCGCGCAGCCGGTTCCTGCCGGTCGGTGTCGTTGACAAGCCACCCTCCAAAGACATGTTGGAGAGTATGTCGACGGGCGCCAGTCCCTGTCAAGCGGTCATTGGAGAGGTAGTGAAAAATGTCCTACAGCGACTGGACCCGAGCTCTCGTCGTAGCGCGTTCCGCACCGGCGGAGTGGCGTTCGAGGCGATGCGGACATACTCACCGGCACGCACGGACGACCAGACTGGCGAGGGCCAGGGTCCAGGGTCCAGGGTCCAGGGTCCAGGGTCCAGGGTCCAGGGTCCAGGGTCCAGGGTCCAGGGTCCAGGGTCCAGGGTCCAGGGTCCAGGGTCGAGGGTCGATCCGGCTTTCGACTACGGACGTCCCTGGCAGCCTCATCGTCGAAGGCAGGTCGGGCCACGAGGCCGCCGTTTCACCAGAACCGGAGAGCAAATCCTTGTGGTGGGTGGGCCTCCTAGTCCACGTCGTAGGGGGTCGGCTCGCGGTTGAGGTAGGCGACGAAGTTCGGGGTCTCGGCGCGGAACCACGCGACCGCGTCGTCGAGTGCCGTCCCGAGCCACGACGACAGCGGCTCGGACTCCGCAGCCGAGTGGGTGGGCCCGTCCGCGAGGACGTGGCCAGCCATCTGACACGCGTCGGTCTCCCACACCACCAAGCCGTCCTGCTTGACGATGTCCACCCCGATGACCAGGTCCTCCTCCTCCGGCCTCCCAGCTCGGTCGAACTCGGCATAGGCCCTGATGTAGAAATATGGGTTGTCATACGCCGCGGCACGCCACTTGACCGTTGCTGTATTTCGAATGACTTCGGAGTAGATCTCGACAAACGTGTCGTTGAGCCGATCCCAAACCGCGGCGATGTCAATGGTTTCCGGCATGCGTGAAGGGCCCTTCACTTAGGAGTCTTGGGTAGTGTGAACTGCGGGAGCAAGCTGTCAAACAACTCCTGCGTGTATGGATGGACGCCTTCCAATTCGCGACTGGCGATCCAGGCCTCGAGGTCGGCGGGGGATCCAGGTCGGATCGAGTAGTGGCCGTTGGGAGCGTCTGGTCCGTGGACCTCGAGGTCCTTCAGGCGAGCAGTCTCGACAGTCTGCACCCGGGTGCCTGGTTTGAAGATCGGGGCCTCGAAGGTGTCGAAGGAGGACAAGCCAGTCGTGTCCCGAGGGCGCGGGGTCAGGTTGCCGGAGCTTCGTGAACCGCTGATGTAGAGCCGGTCCGGCATCGGGTTGGCGAGGCCGTCGGTTAGCTTGGTCATTCGCCGGCTGGCGTTCCGGACCAGCCGGCCGCCGATCACCGCGTCGCCGAGGATCGGGAGCATCCCCGCGGCGCTGATCGCGGCGTCACTTCCGTTGCCTTGGCCGAGATACCAGGCGGCGTTGACGGCATCCGGGATGGCTCCAGCCGCAGGGATCATCCCGACGGTGTCGAGTGCGGCGTGTCCGGTGCCGACGATGTCAGCGGGACGGATGTTGGCCTCCCAGAACCGGCGCGCCTGGGGTGCGTTCTCGGCCGCCCGTCGCAGGGCCTCGGCCGCCAGGTCGCCCGCCGAGCAGACGGCCGCCTGAGCCGACTCCACCGTGGCAACGGCTTGACGGCGCAGTCGTTCCGCGTCGCCGACCAACACCGCAGCGCTCCCGCCGGCCGCCGCGGCCTGCTGCAGCTGGGCAATCCGGGCGCCGACTGCCATCCGTGGCGGTACCCGATCCGGTGACATCCCACCCGGCCCTGCAGCGGCCGCCGCCGTGACCGCGGCGCCGGCCACCTGCTGGTAATGCTGGTACAGCTCTACCGCGACCCGGGCCTGATCCCGGGCCGGCGCGACCACGTCGACGAAACCCTCCAGCGCCGCCGCCCCCGCCGCAAACCCGTCCGCGGCGGCCCGCCACCGGCCCGGTTCGACCGCCATGACGTCGGCGAAACCCGCCGACGCCTGCCCCCGCCAGCTCGTCACCTCCACTCGCGACAGCGACGCACCGGCCTGCTCCAAGACAACGGCGTGCGCCCGAAGAGCCTGCGCTACCAACAGCATCCCCGGCGCGTCACACGGCACCAGCACCTCAACCGGAGCACCAGAGCTCAACAGCTCCTCGACACCCGCCACGCTCACAGCCGCCCCACCTCGGCAGCTGGCTCCCCGGAGCCATCGGTTGCCAACACCCCTCAACCCAACCAAACAGCAGCGGCGGGCGCCCGAAGTTGTCCACAGCCCCTCGGGCCCCGTCGGTCGCGGCCACTACCGTCACGGGTATGCGCCCAAACTCGCCGTCAACCAGACCGTCACCTCGAGCGCGTGACCGACGCAAAGGGTGAGTGTGGCTCGCCCATGGAATACGTCACGGACGCATACGAGAGGGACCCGCGGGTCGACGCCTACCTCGAGCCGTTGCCGCAGTGGCAGCGAGACGTGCTGCAGGACGTACGCGACCTCGTCCACGCGGTCGACCCCGAGGTCGAGGAGACGATCAAGAGAAGGGTGCAGCCGTACTTCCTGTTGAACGGCAACATCTGCGCGTTCCTCGCAGCACGGGACCACGTCAACGTGTTCCTCTACGACGGCGCGATCGTCCCGGACCCCGAGGGCATCATCACGGCGGGCCACGACAACCAGACCGCCCGCACCGTCGGTGTGCGCGAGGGCGACGAGGTCAACGCGCCCGCGCTGTCAGCGATGTTCACCCAGATCGTGGCCAACAACCGGGCCGGAGGATGGCGCAAGCTCAAGCGGGAAGGCGCCGGTTCGACCTAGGTCAGGGAACTGCGCCCCCGCGACAACGAGAACGCCCGCGACCTCGACGACCGGGCGAAGGACCTCAGCCGGAACCGTCAGCCCGAGCCGTCGGCGAGGTCCATGCGCACCATGACGGACTCAGGGTCCTTGCGGGCGCTGCGTTCGGCCCGCATGGCCGCCAGGGCTGCGGCCAGGGCCGCGCGCTGCTCTCGGGGCACTTTGAGCAGCACCTGGACGTCCGGCGTCGCACCGGCGCCGACCCGACCGGTGTGCGCCTCGGCACGCGCCCGCCGGTAGGGCAGCGGCCCGAGACGCTGGACCGCAGGGCCGAGGTCGATCCGACCGACTGCCTCGGTCACGGCGGCGCGCGGGCCGACGAGCTGGGCCATCGTCACCGCTGGAGGCAGGGCCAGCTCGGCGCGCTCGGCCAGCTCGCGCCCGGCCAACCAGGCGGGGTCCCATCGCACGAGCGCCTCGACGGCAGGCAGGGCAGGGTGCACCGGTGCGCCCGCGAGGACGACCGTGCCACCGTCAGCCCCGGCGCGGGCGAGCGCAGCCGCGCCCAGCCAGCGGCGCAGCGCCTCGACCGACGCGTCCAGCGACGCCCGGTCGAGCAGCGCCCACGCATCGAGCAGCAACACCGCCGGGTAGCCGCCCTCGGCGACGGGTTCGGCGCCCGGGGTGGCGATGACGAGTGCCGGTTCGGGGCCCACCGTGGCTAGCACCTCCCCCGAGCCCGAGGTGCGCACGGGGATGCCCGGGAACGCCCGACCGAGCTCCTCTGCCGTGCGCCGCGACCCCACCACACCCGAGCGCAGGGTGCCGCCTTCGCACTCTGGGCAGACGAAACCGCCGGTCCCGTAGGTCGCCCCGCACCAGCGGCAGGCGGGCTCAGCCGTCCCCGACCCCAGGCTCATCGGCCCGTGGCACCGGGGACAGCGGGCAGGCTCTCGGCAGGTCTGGCAAGCCAACGACGGCAGGTAACCTCGGCGCGGCACCTGCACGAGGACGGGTCCGCGCTCGAGGGCGGTCTTTGCCGTCTGCCATGCCACAGGGGGCAGGCGCGCCAGGGCGGCCGCTCCCCCGCGTTCGACCTGCACGTCGTCACCTGCGACGACGACGCGCGGCGCGGCGCGGCGTACCTGAGCTGCGTTCGCCTGGACCGGGAGGAGCTCGCCCGCCTCGATCGCCCGCTGCACCGCCACGCTGCGCGCGAACCCGCCCGTGAGGGACGCGGCCCCCGACCGGCCCGCGCGGATGGTGAGGACGTCACCCACCCGTGGGTAGGGCGCCCGCGGTTCGTCGAGCAGGTCGTCACCGTCGTCCCACCAGGCGACCAGACCCAGGTCGTGAACGGGCGCGAAGGCGGCGGCGCGGGTGCCGACCACACAGCGGACGTGTCCGCGCAGCACCTTCAGCCAGGCGGTGTATCTCGCCTGCGGCCCCTGGTCGGCTGTCAGACGCACGTGCCGCCCGGGACCGAGCAGAGCCACCAGCTCCGTGTCGACCCGGCTGACGTCGCGGTGGTCAGGAACCACGACTACCGCACCGCGACCAGCCGCCACCGCCGTGGCCGCCGCGACGGCGAGCGCCCGAGGCCAGTCGTCGACCGATGCCCGCCCGGGCAGCGCGAGCCAGGCAGCGGCCGGGGACTCCCCATCGCCGATGCGGCGCAGCAGCGCCTCACCCGCCGGGTATGCCGACCACGGGCCGGGTTCGGGCGCCCGCACCGAAGTCATGGCCGGGCCACTGGATGGGCCACTGGATGGGCCACTGGATGGGCCACTGGATGGGCCACTGGATGGGCCACTGGCCGGGCCACTGGCCGGGCCAGTCGGGCCCGGCCGTCGGCGCTGGCGGGTCTGGGTCTGGGGCTGGGGCTGGGGCTGGGGCTGGGGCTGGGGCTGGGGCTCGGTGAGTGGACGCAGGTGGGACAGCCTTGTCGAGGGCGCGCTCGGCGGCCGCGTGGCGTGGGGGAACGGCAAGACGCAGGACGTCGCCGAGCACGCCGGCGCCGTGGTCGGCGACCGCCCGGCAGAGCGCGAGCGTCTCGGGGGTGAGGACGGGTTCCGGGCTGACGACCCGGCGCAGCGGCTGGAGCCGGCCGGGATGCTCCGCACTGGCTCGGCGCTCCACGACGAACCCGTCGAGGTCCCGCCCCGCGAACCGGACTCGGACGCGCACCCCCGCCTGGGCGTCGTCCTCGAGCTCTGGCGGCACGGCGTACTCGAACACTCGGTCCAGGTGCGGGAGTCCTGTGTCGACCACGACGGCCGCCACCGGCAGGGCGGGCTTCGCGGGGCTCGCGGGTTGGGGCTGCTCGGTCACGGGCCAGGTCTAACAGAGAGGTCCGACGAGTTCGGAGCTGCTGCCGGCGTCCGCTGCGGCGGGACCTCGGGTGTGGTGGGATGTGCCCGGAAAACCGGGCGCGTCCCACCACACCGACGCCGGCTCAGCCGCGGACGGCGGCCTGCAGGGCCTCGACCTTGGTGGTCTGCTCCCAGGTGAAGGCGTTGGTCACGCCGGGGGCGGAGGTGCGACCGAAGTGCCCGTAGGCGGCCGTCGGCTTGTAGATCGGGCGCAGCAGGTCCAGCTGGTCGACGATCGCGCCCGGACGCAGGTCGAACACCGCGCCGATGGCGGCCTGGATCCGGTCGACCGGGGCGCTCTCGGTGCCGAACGTCTCGACGTAGAGCCCGACCGGCTGGGCGGCGCCGATGGCATACGCCACCTGGATCTCGCAACGCGTGGCCAGACCGGCGGCGACGACGTTCTTGGCGACCCAGCGCATCGCGTAGGCCGCGGACCGGTCGACCTTGCTCGGGTCCTTGCCCGAGAACGCACCGCCGCCGTGCCGGGCCATCCCGCCATAGGTGTCGACGATGATCTTGCGGCCGGTCAACCCGGCGTCGCCCATCGGACCGCCGATCTCGAACCGGCCCGTCGGGTTGATCAAGGTGCGGTAGTCCGAGGTGTCGAGCTCGGTCCCGGTCTCGGCGAGCTCCTCCAGGACCGGCACGATGACCTGCTCGCGGATATCTGGCTGCAGCAGGCCCTCGAGCGAGACGTCCGCCGCGTGCTGGGTCGAGAGCACCACGGTGTCCAGCTTGACGGCCTTGTCACCGTTGTAGGCGATCGTCACCTGGGTCTTGCCGTCCGGGCGCAGGTAGGCCAGGTCGCCGCTCTTGCGCACGGCCGTCAGGCGCTCAGCGAGCCGGTGCGCCAGGTAGATCGGCAGCGGCATCAGCTCGGCCGTGTCCTCACAGGCGTACCCGAACATCAGGCCCTGGTCGCCGGCGCCCTGCTTGTCCAGCGGGTCGACCCCACCCGTGCGGCTCTCGAAGGCGGTGTCGACGCCCTGCGCGATGTCCGGCGACTGCTGACCGATGGAGACCTCGACGCCGCAGGACGCGCCGTCGAAGCCCTTGGTGGACGAGTCGTACCCGATGCCGAGCACCGTCTCGCGCACGATCTTGGGGATCTCGACGTATGCCTCGGTCGTCACCTCACCAGCGACGTGGACCAGGCCGGTCGTGACCATGGTCTCGACGGCCACCCGTGCGCCGGGGTCCTGCTGCAACATCGCGTCGAGGATGGCGTCACTGACCTGGTCGCAGATCTTGTCCGGGTGCCCTTCGGTGACGGACTCGGACGTGAACAGACGTGCGGACAAGGGGTCTCCTGGAGGTGGGCGAGCGGGGCGGGTCGGCCGCCGGGGAGTCTAGCGAGTGTCAGAGGATCGTCTGGACGCCGTCCCAGACCGCGGCGGCTATCTCCCGCTTCGGGGCGGGCCCGATCTGGGGCGCGTACCCGGCGCCCGGCAACCCGTCGCGGAAGAGCAGATGCACGGTGTTGCCGTCGGTGCCGAAGGCCAGCCCGTCGCCGACCTCGTTGAGGACGAGCAGGTCACAGCCCTTGCGGGCCAGTTTGGCCATGCCATGGAAGATGACCGACCCGCCGGGATCACCCGTCTCGGCCGCGAACCCGACGATCACCGGCGAGGTGGCCTCGCCGCGCGTCTCGACCAGCCCGGCCAGGATGTCGGGGTTGCGGACCAGGTTGATCGTTGGCGCAGACTCGTCGCGGTGTCCGGGCGTGTCGGCGTGCGTCTTCTTGATCTTGGTGCCCGCGACCTCACGCGGCCGGAAGTCCGCGACCGCAGCGGCCATGATCACGACGTCGGCGCCCGGCACCACGCGCACAACGGCATCCTGCAGCTCGAGCGCCGTGCCGACCGGGACCACCTCGACGCCCTGGGGAGCGGTCAGCGCGGCGTTGGCGCTGATCAGGGTCACCCGGGCGCCCCGGGCCGCCGCGACCTCGGCCAGCGCGTAGCCCTGTTTACCCGACGAACGGTTGCCGAGAAAACGCACGGGGTCGAGCGGCTCCCGCGTCCCCCCGGCCGTGATGACGACGTGCCGACCGGCAAGTGGCCCCCCGCGCTCACGATCGCTCGCGTCCGATGTTTCGGCGGCCCCGGCGACCCCGGCGACCAGAATGTCGGACGCGACGGGCGGGACTTGGGAGGTCTCAGCGAGCAGCCGAAGACAGACCGCGTACAGCTCCTCGGGCTCCGGCAGCCGTCCGGCTCCGGTGTCGGAGCCGGTCAGCCGCCCCTGCGCGGGCGGTACCACGTGGACGCCGCGCGAGGTGAGCGTGGCGACGTTGGCCTGGGTGGCCGGGTGCTCCCACATCTCGGTGTGCATGGCCGGCGCCATGACGACGGGACAGCGCACCGTCAACAGCGTGGCCGTCAGCAGGTCGTCGGCCATCCCGGCTGCCGCCCGGGCCATGAGGTCGGCGGTCGCCGGGGCCACGACCAGCAGGTCGGCGGACTTGCCGAGCCGGACGTGCGGCACCTCCGGCACCTGCGACCAGACGTCGGTGCGCACGGGTTTGCCGGAGAGCGCTTCCCAGGTCGCAGCCCCGACGAACCGCAGCGCCGACTCGGTCGGCACCACGGTGACGTCGTGGCCGCTCTCGGTCAGCAGGCGCAGCAGCGAACTGACCTTGTATGCCGCGATCCCGCCTCCGACGCCCAGCACGACATGCCGTCCTGCACCGGATCTCGTCGCAGGAGTTGTCGTCGACACGGTGGGCGGTCGTGCTCTGAAGGCGCTCGGAAGTCTTCGGCTCGTCCCGGGCGATCAGTCCTCGGTGGTCGCTTCGGAGGTGACCAGTCCCTGGTTGATCTCGCGCAGCGCGATCGACAGTGGCTTCTCGCTGATCTCGGTATCGACCAGGGGGCCGACGTAGTCGAGCAGGCCCTCCTGCAGCTGGCTGTAGTAGGCGTTGATCTGGCGGGCCCGCTTGGCCGAGTAGATCACCAGGGCGTACTTGCTGTCGGCGACCTTGAGGAGGTCGTCGATGGGGGGGTTGGTGATGCCGATGGGGTTGGCCACGGTTCCGGACATGGGCGTTGTACTTCCTTCGCTGGTGCGGTTGTCCGCTCGACGACAGCTCGTGGTGACTCGGTCAGCCCTGACAGAGGCTGGTGAACACGGTTGAGCACGGTTGAGCACGTCGAACAGAGGTCGGCGTCAGGTGTCTCGCCGACGCGTTCCCATCAATGATACGAGTTCTTCGCTGGCCCGGCGAACGTCGTCGTTGACGATGGTGACGTCGAACTCGCTGACGGCGGCCATCTCGGTACGCGCCGTGCTGAGCCGGACCTGGCGTTCCTCCTGCGACTCCGTCCCGCGCCCGACCAGTCGGCGCACGAGCTCGTCCCACGACGGCGGCGTGAGGAAGACCAACAGCGCGTCCGGGTCACGGCGCCTGACCTGCCGGGCTCCCTGGATGTCGATCTCGAGCAATGCGAGACGTCCCTCACGTAACGCCCGCTCGACCGGTCCCCGTGGGGTGCCGTACTTCGCCCGTCCGTGCACGACCGCATACTCGAGCAGCTCCCCCTGCGCGACCAGCCGGTCGAACTCTGCGTCGTCGACGAAGTGATAGTGCACCCCGTCGACCTCCCCCGGCCGGGGTGCTCGCGTCGTCATCGAGACCGAGAGCCACACCTGTGGGAAATGCGTCCGCACGAAGGCGGAGATCGTCCCCTTGCCGACGGCGGTCGGCCCCGCCAGCACGGTGAGCCGCTGAGGTGCGACAGTCACACGGAGGTCATGCGGTCAGGCGTTGTCACAGGCGGCCAGAGCCGGTCGAGCCGGTCGAGCCGGTCACTGCCGGTCACAGCCAGTCACTCGCGGTCACTCGCGGTCGAAGCGGGCGATGAGCGCGGCCGCCTGGTTTGCACCCAGCCCGCGCACCCGTCGCGACTCGGAGATGCCGATCTCGTCCATGATCTGCCGGGCCCGCACCCGCCCGACGCCGGGCAGCGACTCGAGCAGCGCCGAGACCTTCATCTTGCCGATGATGTCGTTGGCCTTGCCCTCGCTGATGACCTCCGTCAGCGAACCCTGGGAGTACTTCAGCCTGTTCTTTGCGGCGGCCCGCTCCCGTCGGGCGACGGCAGCCTTCTCCAGTGCCGCCGCTCGTTGCTCCGGGGTCAACGGGGGTAGGGCCACGTGGTCTCCTAGCGAGGGCTACGTCGGTTGCGGGGGCTGGATGGCTGGCGGGGCGGCGAACCGGTTCTCAGCGAACCTACCCATGCCGCCCGAGTCGCCGCAACGACGGGGCCTGCGGTCGTCCCGACTCGTGCCGTCCCGGCTTCGAGCTCGAGAACTCGTCGGTTCCTTCCAGTCTGAGGACGTCAGGGGGCGGCAGGACCGACAATGGCGTGAGCTCGGTTGGGGGTCGAGGGCCCTGTGACAGACTCAGACTGCCAACAGCTCGCGGAGCCGGTATGCCGTGTCGGTCGCCGCGGCGCGCAACGACGCGACGTCCGGGCCAGCGCTCAGCACCTCGCGGCTCGAGCTGGCGAGGACCTGCGTCAGGGCACCGCCGAAGGTCCGCCGCAGCGCGTCCACCGTGCCACCCTGGGCGCCGAAGCCCGGTGCGAGGATCGGCGTTCCGGCTGCGACCAGGTCGAGACCCAGGTCGGTGACCGCGTCGCCGACGGTGGCGCCGATCACCAGGCCGACGCGGCCGAGCTCGCCCCGGGAGACGGCGGCAGCATTGTCCCCCGTCGCTCCCGCCGCCACTGCCGCGGCCACGCTGAGGTCGTCCCACTTCGCGTGCTGCACGCTCGGGCCCTCCGGGTTCGACGTGAGGGCCAGCACGAACACGCCGCGTCCCGTCTGCTCGGCGAGGTCGAGCGCCGGCCGCAGCGACTCGTACCCGAGGAACGGGCTGACCGTCACGGCATCGGCGCGCAGGTCGCTGTCCTCACCGAGGTACGCGTCGGCGTAAGCCTGCATCGTGGAGCCGATGTCCCCCCGCTTGACGTCGAGGAGCGTGAGGGTGCCGCCGTCACGTAGCTCGGCCAGCACCCGCTCGAGGACCCTGACGCCCCCCGAGCCGAACACCTCGAAGAACGCCGACTGCGGTTTGACCACGGCCACCCTCCCCGCGTATGCCTCGACGCAGGTCATGGCGAACCGCTCCAGCCCGGCGAGGGAGTAGTCGAGCCCCCACCCCTGCACCAGCCCGCGGTGCGGGTCGAGCCCGGCACACAACGGGCCGTATGCCTCCATCGCCTGCCGCAACCGAGGCCCGAACGGCGTTGTCGTCTCCTGCGTCACACCGGGCTCCTAGTGGTGGTGGGCCGCGCCGACGGCCTCGGCGAACGCGGCATACCCCTTGTCGTCAAGCAGCTGCTCGAGCTCGCGCAGGACCCGGACCGGGGCGGTGGGGTCGTTGAAGGTCGCGGTGCCGACCTGGACGGCGCTGGCCCCGGCCGCCACCAGCTCCAACGCGTCCCGGCCGGTTCGCACCCCGCCGACGCCGATGATCGGGACCGTCGCGAACCTGCCCTCCGCCATCGCCGCGCGGACCTGCCAGATCGCGCGCACCGCCACGGGCCGGATGCCCGGGCCGGAGAGGCCACCGGTCAGCCCGCCCAGCTGCGGGCGCATCCGCTCGGTGTCGATGGCCATGCCCAGCAGGGTGTTGATCATCGTGAGTCCGGACGCGCCGGCCTTCACGCACGCCGACGCGATCGTCACGATGTCGGTGACGTCGGGGCTGAGCTTGGCGAAGACCGGCAGGTCGCGCGGGAGCTGCTCTCGAACCAGCGCGACGACCTTGGCCGACGCAAGAGCGTCGATGGCGAACACGAGGCCACGGTTCGCGACGTTGGGACACGAGATGTTGACCTCGACGCCGACGACGGCGTCGAAGGCCGGGCTGGCCCTCAGTCGGGCAGCCACATCGGCGAACTCCGTGCTGGAGCCCCCGGCGATGGAGACCAGCGCGCGGGCGCCGACGGACTTCAACCACGTGAGGTCGTGCTCGACGAACGCCGCGATCCCGGGCCCCTGCAACCCGATCGAGTTGAGCATCCCCGACGGCGTCTCGGCCATCCGCGGAGTCCCGCGGCCCGACCGGGGGTCCGCCATGACGGACTTCGTCACGAACGCTCCGAGCGTCGAGACGTCGAAGAACCGGTGCAGCTCCTTGCCGTTCGCGGCGCACCCCGACGCGGTCATGAGCGGGTTCGGAAGTCGCATGTCGCCGAGTGCGACACTCATGTCGGCCATCAGCGACCGCTCCCGAGCGGCGCCCCCACGGTGTCGGCAGGCACCCGGCAGTAGCCGTCGTCGAACGCGTCCCAGCGCACCCGGTCGCCGCGGAAGACCGGTCCCTCGACACAGGACCGGGCCATCCGGGTCCGTCCGTCCGCGCCGACCACGGGCATGACGCAGGTCATGCAGACCCCGATGCCACACGCCATGGACTCCTCGACCGCCACCTGGGCGACGGCACCTTCGCGGCCGGCCACCTCGGTGATCGACCGCAGCATCCCCATCGGGCCGCAGCCGTAGACGACCGCCGCGCCCGTCATCCGGATGACGTCGGCAAGCACGTCGCTGACCCAGCCCTTGACCCCGGCGGAACCGTCGTCCGTCGTGACCGTCAGCCCGTCGGCGGCACGGCGCGCTGCAGCGACCCCGAACAGCCGGTCCTGGGTCGCCGCGCCCAGGATCATCTCGACGTGACACCCACGGGCGGTCAGCTGCTCGGCCAGCCAGAACAGCGGGGCACTGCCGTAGCCGCCGCCGACCAGGACGCATGCCACCGCCTCGGTGGGCTGCGGAAACGCCCGGCCCAACGGCCCGACGACGTCCACCTGAGCGTGCGGGGCCAGCTCGGTGATCCACGTCGTCCCGGGGCCGTGGGCGGCCACGACGACATCGACGGTTCCCCCGTGGGTCCCGGACGGGTTCACCTGGTGGATGGAGAAGCAGCGCCGCAGCAGGTTGGCCGAGGTCGCACCGCCGACCGCGAGCGCGACGAACTGACCCGGGCGCGCCAGCTCGGCCAGGCCCGGTGCCCCGAACGTCAGGTGCTGGTATGCGCCCACCCGCCGGTTGGCTACCAGCTCACCGGTGACCTGGACGACCCCTGCGGGGGCTGCGGGTGCTGCGGGTGCCGCGGGTGCTGCGGGTGCAGACGCGCCGGCCGGCGTACCAACCGGTTCGGCCACGGAAGGCGTACTGGTCATCGTGCCGCCGTTGCTCGCCCGAACAGGTCGAGGTCGCGTGCGTGGTCCTGCAGGGACTTCACCCGCAGCTCGCCCGTGCGCTGCGCCTCGATCCCCTGGACCGCTGCCGCGAGCTCCTGCACGGTCGTGATGATCGGCTTGTCGGCGCCGATCGTCGCAGCCCGGATCTCGTAACCGTCGGCGCGCGCCGACTGCCCGGTCGGTGTGTTGACCACCATCCCGACGGCTCCGTCGTTGATGAGGTCGACGATGGTCGGCTCGGGGCCGGGTGTCGCGCCTGGACGTTCGTGGATCTTGCGGACAACGGTCGCCTTGATCCCGTTGCGCCGCAGCACATCGGCGGTGCCGCTGGTCGCCAGGATCGTGAAGCCGAGATCCGCGAGTCGCTTGACGGGGAAGATCATGGCGCGCTTGTCGCGGTTGGCGACCGAGACGAACACCGCGCCGGAGTCGGGCAGGCCTCCCGCGCTCATCTGGCTCTTGGCGAACGCGGACCCGAAGTCACGGTCGATGCCCATGACCTCGCCGGTCGAGCGCATCTCTGGTCCGAGCAGCGAGTCGACGATCCTGCCCTCGGCCGTGCGGAACCGCTTGAAGGGCAGGATCGCCTCCTTCACCGACATCGGCGCGTGCGCCGGCAGGTCTCCCCCGTCCCCGGTGGGCGGCAGAAGTCCCTCCTCGCGCAGCTCCTTGATGCGGGCGCCGAGCATGACCCGGGCCGCCGCCTTTGAGATCTGGACGCCGGTCGCCTTGGCGACGAAGGGCACGGTGCGGGACGCGCGAGGGTTCGCCTCGAGCACGTAGAGGACGTCCTGGGCCAGCGCGAACTGCACGTTCATCAGGCCGCGCACCCCGATGCCCTGCACCAGCTTGAGGGTGGACTCCCGGACCCGTTGCAGCTCACCGAAACCCAGTGTCACCGGCGGCAGGGTGCAGGAGCTGTCGCCGGAGTGGATGCCGGCCTCCTCGATGTGCTCCATGATGCCGCCGAGATACATCTCCTCGCCGTCGTACAGCGCATCGACGTCGATCTCGATGGCGTCGTCGAGGAACCGGTCGACGAGAACCGGGTGGTCCGGTGACGCGATGGTTGCACGTGTCACATAGGTCGAGAGGGTCTCGTCGTCGTAGACGATCTCCATGCCGCGACCGCCGAGGACGTAGGACGGCCTGACGAGCACCGGGTAGCCGATCTCGTGTGCCACCTCGACCGCGTCCTCGGCGCTGTATGCGGTGCCGTGCCGTGGAGCGGGGAGGTTCGCCTCGGCGAGAACCCGGCCGAACGCGCCGCGGTCCTCGGCGAGGTTGATCGCCTCCGGGCTGGTCCCCACGATCGGCACGCCCTCGTCCTTGAGGGCTTGCGCGAGACCGAGCGGTGTCTGGCCGCCGAGCTGGACGATGACACCGGCGATCGGGCCGGCCTGTCGTTCGACGTGGACCACCTCGAGGACGTCCTCGAGGGTGAGCGGCTCGAAGTAGAGCCGGCTCGAGGTGTCGTAGTCGGTCGAGACCGTCTCGGGGTTGCAGTTGATCATGACGGTGTCAAAACCTTTGTCGCGCAACGCGAAGGAGGCGTGGACACAGGAGTAGTCGAACTCCACCCCCTGGCCGATCCGATTCGGTCCGGATCCGAGGATGATGACGGCGGGGTTCTCCCGGGGCGCCACCTCGTTCTCCTCGTCGTAGGTCGAGTAGTGGTAGGGCGTGGTGGCGGCAAACTCCGCGGCACAGGTGTCGACGGTCTTGTAGACCGGGCGCACCCCGAGCGCGTGCCGCACTCCACGGACGACGGGCTCCGGCATGCCGGCCAGAGTGCCGATCTGGTGGTCTGAGAACCCGTGTCGCTTGGCCAGTCGGAGCAACCGGGGGGTCAGCTGCTCGGCCGCCGCGACCCGGACGGCCACCGCGTTGACGAGCGCGATCTGGTCGAGGAACCACGGGTCGATCCCCGTCGCCTCATGGACCTGCTCGACCGACGCACCGGCACGCAGCGCCTGCTGGACCGTGACAATGCGGCCGTCCGTCGGGATCGCGGCCGCGGCGAGCAGCTCGGCGGCCCGATCCGGGTCGGTCGGGTTCGGCCCGTCCCAGTGGAAGCTCGACCCGGGACGCTCCATGGAACGCAGCGCCTTCTGCAGCGCCTCGGTGAAGCTGCGTCCGATCGACATGGCCTCACCGACCGACTTCATCGTCGTCGTCAGCGTGGGGTCGGCGGCCGGGAACTTCTCGAACGCGAAGCGCGGCACCTTGACAACGACGTAGTCGAGGCTGGGCTCGAAGGAGGCCGGGGTCTCGCGGGTGATGTCGTTCGGCACTTCGTCGAGGGTGTAGCCGATCGCCATCTTCGCCGCGATCTTGGCGATCGGGAACCCGGTCGCCTTGGACGCCAACGCACTCGAGCGGGAGACGCGCGGGTTCATCTCGACGACGATGATGCGCCCGTCCACGGGGTTGACCGCGAACTGGATGTTGCAGCCGCCGGTCTCGACGCCCACCTCGCGGATCACCGCGATCCCGATATCGCGCAGCCGCTGGTACTCGCGGTCGGTCAGGGTCAGGGCTGGGGCGACCGTGATCGAGTCACCGGTGTGCACGCCCATCGGGTCGAGGTTCTCGATCGAGCAGACCACCACGACGTTGTCGGCGTGGTCGCGCATCACCTCGAGCTCGTACTCTTTCCACCCCTTGATCGACTCCTCGAGCAGCACCTCGGTGGTGGGGCTGGCCTGCAGTCCCTGGCCGGCCATCCGGCGCAGCTCGACCTCGTCGTGCACGAACCCGGACCCGAGCCCACCCATCGTGAACGACGGACGCACCACCATCGGGTAACCGAGCTCGTCAGCCGCCGCGACACACTCGTCCATCGTGTGCGCGATGAGCGACCGCGCGCTCTCCGCGCCGCACCGCTCGACCACCCCCTTGAAGGCCTGCCGGTCCTCGCCGAGCTGGATGGCGTCGACGTTGGCGCCGATCAATGGGCAGTCGTACTTCTCGAGGACCCCGTTGTCGTGCAACGCGATGGCCGTGTTGAGGGCGGTCTGGCCGCCGAGGGTGGCGAGCACTGCGTCGGGTCGTTCCTTGGCGATGATCGCCTCGACGACCTCCGGGGTGATCGGCTCGACATAGGTCGCGTCGGCGAACTCGGGGTCGGTCATGATCGTCGCCGGGTTGCTGTTGACGAGGATGACGCGGATCCCCTCCTCCTGCAGCACTCGACAGGCCTGGGTCCCGGAGTAGTCGAACTCGCACGCCTGCCCGATGACAATCGGGCCGGACCCGATCACCAGCACGCTGCTGATGTCGTCGCGCTTCGGCATCAGTTGACTCCTGAATCTTCTGTCGCGCTCGTCGGGGCTCCGGGCCTCGCTCGTTCCTCGCTCGTGTCCTCACCCTTTCCTCGCCGCTCAATCATGAGATCGACGAACCGGTCGAAGAGGTAGGCGGCATCGTGTGGGCCGGCAGCGGCCTCCGGATGATATTGAACCGAGTACGCAGGCCGGTCAAGGCATTCCAGGCCCTCCACGACCTCGTCGTTCAAGCACACATGCGACACACGTACGCGGCCGTAAGGGGTGTCGCTGTCCCGGTCGATCGGTGCGTCCACGGCGAAGCCGTGGTTGTGCGCGGTCACCTCGACCTTGCCGGTGCGCCGGTCCATGACCGGCTGGTTGATCCCCCGGTGGCCGTACCTCAGCTTGTAGGTGCCGAACCCGAGCGCGCGGCCCAGCAGCTGGTTGCCGAAACAGATCCCGAAGAAGGGGATCCTCGCGTCGAGCACCTCCCGCAGCAACGCGACCTCGGCGTCGGCGGTCGCCGGGTCGCCTGGGCCGTTGGAGAAGAAGACGCCGTCGGGCGCGATCGCCTCGATGTCGGCGAACGTCGTCGACTGCGGCAGCACGTGCGCCTCGATGCCGTGTCGCGCCAGCAGCTGCGGCGTCATCGCCTTGATCCCGAGGTCGACCGCCGCGACGGTGAACCGCTTCTCCCCCACCGCGTCGACCACATAGGGCTCGGTGGTGCTCACCTCGGCGGCCAGCGCCGAACCCGCCATCTCCGGCGCCCGACGGACCCGGTCCGCGAGGACAGCCGGCGAGGCGTCCGCATACTCCACGCCGCCGAAGATGCCGACCCGCATCGCGCCTCGCTCGCGCAGGTGACGGGTCAGCGCGCGGGTGTCGATCCCGCTGATGCCCACGATCCCCTGGTCGCGCAGCTCGTCCTCGAGAGGGTTCGTGGAACGCCAGCTCGACGGGCGCAGGGCGGGGTCGCGGACCACGAAACCGGCCACCCAGATCCGGGTCGACTCCGGATCTTCCTTGTTGACACCAGTGTTGCCGACATGCGGGGCCGTCATGACGACCACTTGGCGGTGGTAGCTCGGGTCGGTGAGGGTTTCTTGGTAGCCCGTCATGCCGGTCGAGAACACTGCCTCGCCGACAGTCTCGCCGAGCGCGCCGTAGGCCTTTCCCCGGAAGGTCCGTCCGTCCTCGAGGACGAGCACGGCGGGGACGGGGTGGTCCAGCTCCCGGTCCAACAGGGTGTTCAGCGCGGTGGTGGGGGTCATCGGTGGGTTCCTCCGAGCTCGGGGATCAGGGCGCGTCCGTTGTGCGCGCTGCAGGCGCCTCGGATGTGAGTGGCGACGACCGTGCCGGTGAGCGTGCGCCCGTGCCAGGGGTTGTTTCGAGAGAGGGAGTGCGACACCTCACGGTCGACGGTCACCCGGGCATCGGGGTCGACCAAGGTGATGTTGGCTGGGGAACCAACGACCAGCGGCTGTCCGTGATCGTCGAGCCTGGCGATCCGGGCAGGGTTGATGGACATCACCCGGGCGACTCCGGCCCAGTCGAGCAACGGCCCGTCCGAGGAGCTGACCATCACGTCGCTGACGACGGAGAGCGCCGTCTCGAGCCCCAGCATCCCGAACGCTGCGTCCACGAACGCGTGCTCCTTGTCGTGTCGGGCATGGGGTGCGTGGTCGGTGGCGACTGCGTCGATCGTCCCGTCCGCCAAGGCTTTCCGAAGCTCGCGAACGTCCTCCTCGGGTCGCAGCGGAGGGTTGACCTTGAACACGGGGTCATAGCCGGACACCAGGTCGTGGGTGAGGGCGAGGTGGTGGGGGGTCACCTCGGCAGTCACGTCGATCCCCTGCGCCTTGGCCCACCTGATCACCTCGACCGAACCGGCCGTCGAGACGTGCGCGATGTGGACCCGGCTCCCGGTGTGGCGGGCCAACATGACGTCGCGCGCGACGATCGACTCCTCCGCGATCCCGGGCCACCCGGGCAGGCCCAGCCGACCGGAGAGCTCGCTCTCGTGACAGCAGGCGTCACTGCCGGCGAGCCGCGGGTCCTGGGCGTGCTGCGTGATGACTCCACCGAACGGCTTGACGTACTCCAGGGCTCGGCGCATCAACCGGGCGTCGGTGACGCAGTGGCCGTCGTCGGAGAAGACGCGAACGCGGGCCCGGGACCGCGCCATCAGACCGACCTCGGCGAGCTCCTGGCCGGCCAAAGCCTTGGTCACGGCTCCGACCGGCTGGACGTCGACGATATGCGTGGCGCGTCCCAGGTCGAAGACGCGCTCGGCGGCCTCGGCGGTGTCGGTGACGGGGGTGGTGTTGGCCATCGCCAGGATCGCGGTGAAACCCCCGGCTGCCGCCGACTCTGCGCCGGTGGCAATGGTTTCGGCGTCCTCACGACCGGGTTCACGCAGGTGGACGTGCAGGTCCACCAGACCGGGGAGGGCGACGAGGCCGTCGGCGTCGACGACATTGATGTCGGGCGCCTTGCGCACCGAGCCGACCTCGACGATCCGGCCCTGGTCGATGAGCAGGTCGGAGGCGGCGCCGCCCATCAGCCGCGCGCCTCGGATCAGGGTGCGACTCACGCGATGGCCTCTCCGGACAGCAGGTGGTAAAGGACTGCCATCCGCACGGCGACCCCCGCCGACACCTGGTCGAGCACGAGCGACTGCACCGAGTCGGCGACGTCGGCGGCGATCTCGAGCCCCCGGTTGATCGGACCCGGGTGCAGGATCGCGACGTCGGGGCTGGTCCCCGCGAGGCGCCGCATCCGCTCTCGGGTCAGGCCATAGCTGACGGTGTACTCGCGCGGCGTCGGGAAGAAGCCCCCACTCATGCGCTCGCGTTGCACTCGCAGCATCATCACCGCGTCGACCGGCCCGTATGCCCCTCGACCTTCGAGCACCTCGTCGAGGTCCCAGCTCGTGGCATACCCGTCGGTCTTGGCCCAGTCCGCGATGCCGCTCGGCATCAGCGTGGGAGGCGCGACCGCGGTGACATGCGCGCCGAGCCGGCCGAGGGTGATGACGTTGGAGCGGAACACCCGGGAGTGAGTCAGGTCGCCCACGATCGCCACGTGCTTTGCGTCGAGGTCACCGATGCGATGTCGGAGTGTGTAGGCGTCGAGCAGCGCCTGCGTGGGGTGCTCGTGAGTGCCGTCCCCGGCGTTGATGACGCTTGCGTCCACCCAGCCGGCAACCTGGTGACAGGCCCCGGACGCGCTGTGCCGGATGACAAGTGCATCGACGCCCATGGCGTCGATGGTCCGCACCGTGTCGCGCAGTGACTCGCCCTTGCTCGTCGAGGAGCCTTTGCCCGTGATGTTGATGGTGTCGGCGGACATCCACTTGCCGGCGATCTCGAACGAGCTGCGGGTGCGCGTCGAGTCTTCGAAGAACAGGTTGACGATCGTGCGGCCCCGCAGGGTGGGAATCTTCTTGACCTCGCGGTGCTGCACGTCGTGCATTGACTCCGCCGTCGTGAGGATCGCCTCGACGTCCTCGCGGCTGAGGTCCGCCGACGAGAGCAGATGCCGGTTCACCGCTCGCCGCCGCTGATGGCGACGCTGTCGTCGCCTCCGTCGACCTCGGCCAGGCGTACCTGGACCCGCTCGGACGAGGAGGTCGGCAGGTTCTTGCCCACGTAGTCGGCCCGGATCGGCAGCTCACGGTGACCGCGGTCGACCAGGACTGCCAGTCGCACTGCCCGTGGCCGTCCGAGCTCGGCGAGCGCCTCGAGCGCGGCCCTGATGGTCCGCCCGTGGTAGAGCACGTCGTCGACGAGGACCACCACGGTCTCGTCGATCCCGTCGCCGGGGATGTCGGTCCTGGCCGGGGCGCGGACCGGCTGGTGCCGCAGGTCATCGCGGTGCATCGTCACGTCGAGGGTGCCGAAGGGAACGTGCACCCCCTCGACCTCGGCCATCACGGCCGCGAGCCGCCTGGCCAGCGGGACCCCGCGCGACGGGATGCCGAGCAGGAGCAGGTCGGAGGCTCCCTTGTTGCGTTCGAGGATCTCGTGGGCGACTCGGCGGAGCGCCCGGGAGACGTCTCCGGGGCCCATCACCTCGCGGATCGGTGTGCCTGGCTCTGCGTCAGTCATGCCCACCGAGCTCGTGCTGGTCGATGCAGGCTGGGTAACAGCCACCACCGGACCTCCTTCCCCGCCTCACAGGACGGTGGTTAAAGGATGTCTTCGGCAGTCACTGTAGCGGGTCCGCTCGACCCACCCGACGCCGCATGGATCAGGGACGGCTGATCAATGGGAGGCGCAGCCGTGAGGACGAATGGATGCTCGCGCGCAGGGCGGGCGAGACGGCGGGGTGGCGGAACCCGAGCGCTGTGGGGGCGTCCTTGGGCTGGTCGTCACTGTTGATGGTCAAACGGATCTGATGCCCGGCGGCGAATCGGTGGGCGTTGGGCACGATGGGGATCCGGTATGCCACTGTCTCCCCGGGTGGCACGGCGACGGGAGCGCGACAGCCGAGGACAGGTGCACCGGGTCGGCTGGCCCGGTCGTCGACCTGCCGCAGGCTGGCCCGCAGCCATCCCGCGGAGACGGTGGTCACGGTGGTTGTGCGGCCAGTGCCGTCGACGTCGTGCAGGGTGACGTTCCAGCTCGCGTCGACATCGGTGATGGCGGCGTCCAGAACGAGCTCGATGTTGCCGACCACGTCGAGGTCGGCGGGCAACGGCGTGGTGTCCCAGCTGAGCAGAGCGGGCAGCTCGGGCCGGTTCGCGTTCGGTGCCTGCGCGAACCGTTCGGTGAGGCAGAGGTAGTCACGGCTGCCCGCCTCGCCCTCGTCGACGCCCAGGGTTGCGTCGGCGCGGAGCGCGTAGTCGGTGAGGGTTGACTCGGCAGGAGGCCAGGTGCAGGTGGTGTGCCACTCGTCGTCGCCACCCTCGACGACATACCGGATCGGGGGTCCGTCGATGATGCCGGTATCGGCGCCCTTGAGCCAGTGGTCGAACCAGGCGAGGGCTTCGACGTGCAGGCTCTCCCAGGGCCAGGACAGGCCATGGGTGCCGACCATGGCGACCCGGACGTGTGGGTTGTCGGCGAGCGCACTCAGCGTGCTGAAGGTGCTGGGCAGGTGGACCGGGGCGTTGTCCCAGTCGCAGCCGAGATACACCGGCACGGTCACGTCGGCCAGCAGTGGCAGCAGGTTGCGTTCGTCCCAGAACGCGTCCCTCGTGGGGTGTTCGACGCTGACAGCGAAGCGCAGGTCGTCCCACGGGTGGGGTTCGTATCCGGCTCGCAGGGCGGACCGCAGGCTGCTCATGGCGGCCTCACCGTTCAGCTGCTCGAACCGGGCGTGCAGCTGCGGCACGGCCAGCACCCGGCGCAGGGCGCTGGCGATCGTTCCGCGCCACAGCGCATCACCGTGGCCCGACGAGACCGCGACTGCCGTGAGCCACGAGGTCATGAAGCTGGAGTTGAACAGACCGTGGTGCCAAGCGATCTCGTAGAGGTCGGCGGTCACCGCCACGGGGAAGATCGCTTTCAGGTGGGACGGCTGCTGGGTGGCGGCCTCCAGCTGGGTCATCGCGAAGTAGCTGATCCCGACCATGCCGACGTTGCCGTTCGACCACTCCTGGGTGCCGGCCCACTCCACCAGGTCGTGCATGTCCTCCCGCTCGGTCCGGTCGAAGAAGCCGAAGGTGCCCCCGGACCCTCCCGTCCCGCGAAGGTTGGCGATGACATGGACGTAGCCGCGCGGCACGAAGAAGTCGCTGGCCCCGGCCTCCACGAAGCCCATCGGCGCACCAGAGTCCTGGATCTGTCGCGGGTAGCACGAGGCGGAGACCAGCACCGGAAACGGTCCGGGGCCGTCCGGCCGGTATACGTCCGCCAACAGCGTCACCCCGTCGCGCATGGGAACCTCGACGTCGTCGCGCCGCGTCATGGTGTGCTCGGCGGGTGACAGGTTGCGGTAGATGCGACCGGTGGTCTGGGGACCGTTCAGCCGCCGCTGGCCGGGCTCGACACCGGAGACAGTCGCACTCATGATGGCCGCCTCCTTTCGTTGAGTTTCAATGTCCGTGGAATTAATTTCACGATAGACTGAAACAATGTCTCCTCGCAAGTCTTTGCTCGCCGGCCCGCCGGCGCGAGGACCGCGGGGGGACCGAGGCGTCCTGGCCGATCGGATCCTCGTCGCTGCTCGCGCGTCCTTTGCCGTCCACGGCTTCGCCGGCACGACGTTGCGGTCAGTGGCACAGGACGCGGATGTCGACCCCTCCCTGGTCAACTACTACTTCACCAACAAGGCTGGTCTGCTCGAAGCCGTGCTGACCCCACCCGACGGGTTCGTCACGGGTATCGCCCAGTCCAGCGCCGCACCGGCAAGGACCCGCGGGCGGGCCATGGTCACCTCCATGCTCGGCATGTGGGAGCGGCCCGACGCGGCGGACGTCCTGCGGTCCATCATCCTCACTGCGGCGCACGAACCTGTTGCCATGCAGCGCGTTCAGCAGGTCTTCGCAGACGGCATCCTGGCCGCAGTCGCCCGTCACCTCGACGACGACCAGCGTGACATCCGTGCATCGCTGATCTCCTCGCAGCTCGTCGGGCTGGCCATGACCCGTTACGTCTGGAAGATCGGGGTGCTCGCGACCCTGCCCGTCGATCAGGTGGTCGACCTGATCGCACCCACCGTCCAGCGATACCTCACGGCCCCGCTTGCCCAGTGAGTTCTCACCTGGAAGGCCGGATCCTGTGGGACTCGCCGGGGCCGACGGTGGGGGACCTTCGGCCCTACTCGGCTCGTCGTCGGGGGGCCAGCGTGGGCACCATGAGCATCGATACATCCCCGTCTACTGACATCCTTCCTGACCACACGTGCTGGGAGCTGCTGCGGCAGACGACCGTGGGCCGTCTTGCCGTGGTCGCAGACGGCGCCCCAGACCTGTTCCCGGTCAACTACGTCGTCGACCACGGGACGGTGATCTTCCGAACGGCTTCAGGGACCAAGCTGGCGGCCGCCAAGACGCGACCGGTCGCCTTCGAGGCCGACGGGTACGACACCGCCGATGGGACGGCCTGGAGCGTCGTCCTCAAGGGCGTGGCTGAGCGCATTCTCGAGCTGTCCGAGTCGATCTCGGCGATGGCCCTTCCCCTGACGCCGTGGCATGACGGCAACAAGCCCTGGTTCGTCCGCATCGTCCCATCCGTGGTGTCGGGGCGCCGACTCCATGTGACTGGTGGCAGTCGCCTGACGGTCGTCAACAGTTCCGATCCGACGCGGGTCCCCGGGAATGTGCCCCGTCCCGGGGCCCACCTCTAGAGCGATCACCCCAGGGTTGCCACAGTGATCTCACATGAACCCGGTGGGAATGAAACGGTCCAGAAGGCTACCCCGGGCCGTCGGTAAGTCTGTGCGATGCCGCGGTGGTGATAGACCTCGACGACCTCCCCATCGAGCCAGATCTCACAGCCCCCGTCGTCTGCTGTCACGATGATCCGCTCGTTCCCGCCGGACAGCTGCAGGTCAACCGTCGAGCCTGATGACACCCCCCGAACGTCACACCGTGACTGGGCGGGGAGAGAAGCTGCCCCCCACCTGTCCGCCCCCGGCCCGGCCGGTCCACCGTCGCAGGTGAGGGCTCTCGTGTGCACGACCAGTGCCTCGACGGCAGGGTCAGTCGTGACGTGGATCGACTCAGCATCCACCCCCAGTCGGCGCGGCAACGTCAGGCATCCGGCGACCTCGTCATCGGAGGCGTCCGATGCGGCGTCCTGCTCCCTGATCCAGCCGAAGACCAAGAGCTGGGGATGGCCGTCATCGACCACCTGCGGTGCGTAGAAGTCGGGGCCGTGGTCGAACAACCCACCGGTAGAGGGGACGAAGCGAGGTCGGCCAGGTTGCGTTGGGTCCTCCCGCAGGTCGCCGAGCAGGTAGACCACATCCTGGAGTACCCCAGCGGTCTGGAGGGACAGCACGAGAATCCAACGGTCGCCGAGGGGAACCAGCTGCGGACACTCCCACATATCGGCCGGAGCAACCGCAGCGACAACGGGATCGTGCAGATCCAGCCACACCCCTTCGAAGCTCCACCGCCGCGGGTCGTCGCAGCTGTAGAGCAGCAGAGAGGGCGTGCCGTCGGTCATCCCTGCGCCGAGCACGGCCCAGTGCCGGTCTCCCCACTGGAACGGGGCCGGGTCTCGCATCGCGACGAGATCGATCCCGCCGGGTTGAGTCGCGACCACGACCGGGTCCGTCCACGACTCGAGGTCATCGTCCTCGGCGTAACGGACACAGATCGTGGTGTTGGCCGGCCCGTCCAGCAAACCGGTGTAGGCAACCGACGGCGGTCCCCAGGGCAGGAAGGACCCCGACCAGCATCCCCCCTGGTCTGGGCCGGCCGGCTGCGGTGTGAACGCCACGGGGTGTTCGGTCCAGGTCGCGAGGTCCGCACTACTGACGTGTCCCCATTGGATGGCGGCGTGTTGGGCACGTTCGGGGTTGTGCTGAAAGAACACATGCCAGCGACCGTTGAGGCAGGTCACCCCGTTCGGGTCGTTGAGCCACCCCCTGGTCGGCCGGATGTGCAGGATGGGCGCGGTCTTCGGAGATGCCATCAGCCTTGTCCCATCTGCCGGCCGGGTCGCCGCAGCCGAGACTGACCGAGGCCAGCCGCCGCGTCAAGCCCTTCTACGTCCGGCGGGAGGCAGCGCGGCCGGTCAGACCAGGGTCGGCTTGACCTCGGCCAGCCGCGCCAGCAGTCCGTTGACGAACGACGGCGACTCGTCGGTCGAGAGCGACTTCGCCAGCTCGACCGCTTCGGAGATCGCCACCGCGTCCGGCACGTAATCGTTCCAGACGACCTCCCACGCGCCGAGGCGCAGGATCGCGCGGTCGACTCCCGGCATCCGGTCGACGGTCCAGCCGTGGGAGTAGGTCGTCAGCAGCTCGTTGATCTCGCCCCAATGGGCAACGACCCCCTCGACCAGCTCGGCGGCATAGGGGTTCAGCGGCGGGCCGTCACCGGGTGTGGCGAGCCGCCCAGCGAGCAAGGTCGACGCGTTGACGCCGCGTTGGTCGGCCTCGAAGAGGATGTCCAGGGCGCGCTTGCGAGCCTTGCTGCGGGCAGCCACGAGTCGGTCGTCGAGCCGGGTCAGTCGTTGACGCGGCCGAGATACGACCCGTCGCGGGTGTCGACCTTGACCTTGGTGCCGGTCTCGAGGAACAGCGGGACCGCGATGGTGCCGCCGGTCTCGAGCGTCGCGGGCTTGGTGCCGCCGGTGGAGCGGTCGCCCTGCAGGCCCGGCTCGGTGTAGCTGATCTCCAGGACGACCGAGGCGGGCAGCTCGACGTAGAGCGGGGCCCCGTCGTGCGTGGCGACGGTGGCGTTCTGGTTCTCCAGCAGGTAGTCCGCCGACGACCCGACGACCGCGTCGCCGACGTAGAGCTGGTCGTACGTGTCGACGTCCATGAAGACGAAGTCCGACCCGTCCTTGTAGAGGTACTGCATCGTGCGCTTGTCCACGTTGGCCGTCTCGACCTTGGTGCCCGCGTTGAACGTCTTGTCGACGACCTTGCCGGACAGCACCGCCTTGAGCTTGGTCCGCACGAACGCGGGGCCCTTGCCGGGCTTGACGTGCTGGAACTCCACGACGGACCAGAGCTGGTTGTCGAGGTTGAGCACCATGCCGTTCTTGAGGTCGTTCGTCGTGGCCATGAGAAAAGAGGTTCGCTTTCGTCGGTATGCGGGTGGCTCGGCGCCAGCCCAGCAGTCTACGGGCGCAGGTGATCGCCGAAGAACGCCCCGATCCGCTGCCAGGCGTCGGCGGCCGACTCCGGCTCGGGTCCCATGCCGGCGACCTTGAGAACCGGCCGCAGGAACCACGGGCCGGTGTCCTCGTCGTTGAGGAACGCGTGCGATGCGTTGGGGTACTCCTTGATGTCGTGCTCGACACCCAGCCGGGTCAGCTGCGTCTCCAGCTTGGCCGCCGCGCCCTTGAGAGACCGGTCACGACCGCCATAGCTGGCCACGATCGGGCAGGCACCCGCGAGCACGTCGGGTGACGACGGCAGCTGCCCGTAGTTGACGGAGCTCACGTCGAACCCGTGCTCGGGCGCCGCGGACATCAGCGCAAAACCGCCACCCATACAGAACCCGATCACCCCGGTCGCCCCCGTGGCGTCGTCTCGCTCCAGCATCCACTGCCGCGCTGCGGCGATATCTCCGAACGCGCGCCCGCGACCGCTGCTCAGGGCTGTGAAGGTCGTCCTGAGGCACTTGCGCGCGCCGCCGTCGGCGAACAGGTCCGGCACGACCACGGCATACCCCATGCCGGCCATCAGGTCCGCCTGTCGCCGGGTGATGTCCTCGAGGCCGAAGATCTCGTGGATCATCACGACGCCCGGCACCTTCTCGTCGCCCGGCGGACGCACGGTGTATGCCGTCAACCCGGTGGAGCCGCCCGTCGCGGCGGACCAGGGTGAGAGGTCGACGGTGATGCCGTTGAGCGTCATGCCCGAAGCCAATCACACTCCCGGGACAGGTGTCAGACTCCCCCGGTCTCGCCCAGGTCGGCCGACAACGGCGCGGTATGCCTCGCGCAGCAGCTCCTCGCTCGGGCCTTCCAGGCGCTCAGGCAGAGCCACGTCTCGCAGCACGACGAACCGCAGGAGGTCACCCCGCGTCTTCTTGTCCCGGCGCATCACGGCGAGCAGCGCCTGCCAGCTCTCGTCGCTGCCGTCGCCATAGCGGGTCGGCAGCCCGAGAGAGGTGAGCGTCGACCGGTGGCGCCGAACAAGCTCGGGCGAGAGCACCCCGGCCAGCGCCGCGACCTCGGCCGCATACGTCATGCCGACGCTGACCGCGTCGCCGTGTCGCCACCGGTACCCCTCGACCTGTTCGACCGCATGCCCGAACGTGTGGCCGTAGTTGAGGATCTCGCGCAATGAAGACTCCTTCAGGTCCTGCGAGACAACGTCCGCCTTCACCTGCACCGCACGCTCGACGAGCTCGCGCAGGACCGGCCCGTCGACGTCCAGTGCCGCTGCGGGGTCGCGTTCGACCAGCTCGAGGATCGCGGGGTCGGCGACGAACCCACACTTGACGACCTCGGCCATGCCGGCTGCAAGGTCTCGCGGGGGCAACGTGACCAGCAGGTCGAGGTCGCAGATCACGGCGAGCGGCTCGTGGAACGCCCCGACCAGGTTCTTGCCCTCGGCCGTGTTGATGCCCGTCTTCCCACCGACCGCTGCATCGACCATCCCGAGCAGGGTGGTGGGCACCTGGATGACCGGCACGCCACGCAGCCAGGTGGCGGCGACAAAACCCGCCAGGTCGGTGACACTGCCTCCGCCGAACCCGACGACGGCGTCGGTGCGAGTGAAGCCTCCGTTGCCGAGGATGCCCCACAGATCGGCCACGATCTGAAGGTGTTTCGCGTCCTCGCCGTCCGGCACCGCGACCCGATGGATCTCACGCCCACGCGAGCGCAGAGTCGTCTCCAGCTCCGTTGCCTGCGTCGCCATCGACTCGGGATGGACGATCAGGACCCGCCGCGCGTCGGCGCCCAGGGTGATGTCGACGCGGTCGAGCAGACCGTGACCGATCGACACCGCGTAGGCGTCGTCACCGGTGTCGACATCGATCACGGTGAGGTCGCTCACAGAGTCACCCCACGCACGACGTCACCTCGCACCAGGGCCGCGACGTCCTCGGCGACCTGCTGCGGCGTCCGACCCGCGGTGTCGACCCGATGCCGGGCGAGCGCACCGTAGATCGGCCGACGCTCGTTCATCATGGCGATCCACGACGCCCGCGGGTTGATCGAGAGCAGCGGCCGGGACTGGTCGAAACCGATCCGCCTCGACGCGTCGGCGATCCCCACGTCGAGGAAGACGACGACGTGACCGGCCAGCAAGACGCGGGTGGCCGCGTCGATCGGTGCGCCGCCGCCGAGCGCGACGACCCCGGTCTCGTGCGCAAGGGTGCGAGCCACCTCGGCGCGTTCGAGGTCTCGGAAGGCAGCCTCCCCGTCGTCGACGAAGATGTCGGCGATGCTCCGTCCACCGGCCGCGACGATCGCCTCGTCGGTGTCGTGGAACCCGGTGCCGAGCAGGGCAGCGAGCGCCTGTCCGGTGACCGTCTTGCCGGCGCCGGGGGGACCGATGAGGACGGCGACCGGAGCTGCCCCCGGGCGGGCGCCCGCGGGCCCGGTCACCACGTCCGTAACCGGGATGGGATGGACTCGAGGTAGGCCGCGTGGTTGCGGCGGGTCTCGGCGACACTGTCGCCCCCGAACTTCTCCACGCACGCCTGCGCGAGGGCCAGGGCCACCATCGCCTCGGCCACCACACCAGCCGCGGGGACGGCGCACACGTCGGACCGCTGGTGGATCGCTGTGGCCGGGTCGTCGTTCGCCACGTCGACGGTGTCGAGGGACCGCGGCACGGTCGAGATCGGCTTCATCGCCGCCCGCACCCGCAGCGGCTGCCCCGTCGACATCCCGCCCTCGGTGCCGCCGGCGCGTCCGGTCCGGCGCCGGATCGTTCCGGTCGCGTCTCGTTCCATCTCGTCGTGCGCCTGCGAACCGCGCCGGCGGGCGGTCATGAACCCGTCGCCCACCTCGACGCCCTTGATGGCCTGGATCCCCATGAGGGCCGCGGCGAGCTGTGCATCCAGCCGCCGGTCCCAGTGCACGTGCGACCCCAGTCCGGGCGGGACCGCATACGCGACCACCTCGACGACGCCGCCGAGGGTGTCACCGTCCTTCTTCGCGGCCTCGACCTCACGGACCATCGCCGCGGAAGCGACCGGGTCGAAGCATCGGACCGGATCGGCGTCCAGCGCGTCCACGTCGTCCGGTCCCGGCAGGCCGGCGTCCTGCCCCACCGAGGCCATCCCGATCGCGACCGTGTGCGAGACCAGCTCGATGCCGTAGGCCTGGTCGAGAAAAGCCGCGGCGACGGCGCCGAGCGCCACCCGGGCAGCGGTCTCCCGGGCCGAAGCGCGTTCCAGCACGGGACGCGCCTCCTCGAAGCCGTACTTCTGCATTCCCACCAGGTCAGCGTGACCCGGGCGCGGCCGGGTCAGTGGCCGGTTGCGAGCGAGCTCCCTCTCGGCGCCGACGTCATCGGAGGCAGCCAGCGCCTCGTCGTCGACGGGGTCCGGGCTCATCACCGTCTGCCACTTGGGCCACTCGGTGTTCCCGATCCGGATCGCGATCGGGGAGCCGAGCGTCGACCCGTGCCGCAGGCCACCGAGGAAGTCGACCTCGTCCTGCTCGAACGACATCCGTGCTCCACGCCCGAAACCCAGTCGCCGTCGGGCGAGTGCGAGCGCCACGTCGCGGGTGGTCACGCCGACGCCTGCGGGCAGCCCCTCGAGCACCCCGATCAGAGCCGGCCCATGGGACTCACCAGCGGTCAACCAACGGAGCATGGGGCCGATCCTGTCATGCGGTCGCCACGGCACCGGCCGGCCGGCTCCCCGCTAGAGCTGGACGTGCACCAGGGGCGCGAGCAGCCCCCCGAGCAGAATGAACGGACCGAACGCGATGGCGCTCTTCAGGTGCAGCCGACGCAGCGCCAGACCGACGAGGACCACGAGCCCGGCCAGCAGGTAGGCGAGCAGGAACCCCAGCACCGGAACTCCCCAGCCGAGATAGCCGAGCGCGAGCGCCGTCAACCCTCCGACGGTGGCGTCGCCCAGGCCGAGGCCGCCAGGGACGGCCAATGCCAGCGCGAGGTACACCAGCCAACCCGCCACGCCGCAGACCGCGGCGCGCAGCAACGCACCCCAGTCGCCCGTCGTCACCGTGGCTACCGTGAGCAGGGCGACGACGCCAGGCACGGCCGGCACCGAGAGGCCCTCGGGGAGGCGGTGAACGTCGGCATCGACCCAGGCGAGCGCCAGAGCGACCCAGGCGAGCAGCAGGTATGCCGGCAGCAGCGCCCCCTGGGAGAGGGCGCCGAGCCGCACCGCCAGGACACCCCACAGCACCGGCAGAGCGATAGTGACCAGCCAGGGGGGCGCCGGACGGGCCCGCCGCATCTCGTCGTCGAGCCGATACGCACCAGTGGCGAGTGTCCGGCCGAGCAGGTGTCCGAGAGCCACGGCGACCAGCACCACGGCGACGCACACCCACCAGGAGGCCGGTTCCGGGTCGGCCCAGGACGTCACGGGTGACGCAGGGCGAGGGCGTCGGTCAATGCCGTCCGCATCGCCTCGACGGGCGGGGGCCGGCCGGTCATCAGCCGCACCTGCTCCGCCGCCTGGTGGAGCAGCATGTCGGTGCTGGGCACTACCGCATACCCGCGTTGACGGGCCACCGACGCGAGCCGGCTGGCGCCGTCGGCGTAGACGACGTCGAACACGATGCCGTCGCCGGGCGGCAGCGTCGCAGCGATGTCGGCAGACGCCACCCCAGGCACGGTGCTCACCACGAGGTCGACATGCTCCGGCCAGGCGCCGAGGTCGAGCCGTCCCACGCTCATCCCGGACTGCAGCACCTGCTGGACGGTCCGAGCGCGCGGCTCACCCCGCACCATGAGGTCGACGTGACGCGCGCCCGCCTCGGCGACGGCGCACACGGCCGAACGGGCCGTCGCGCCGGACCCCACGATGACCACGGTTGGGAGCCGGTCGAGGCGCAGCGGGGCGCTCGTCGCGTCGCGCAGCGAGCGCGCTATCCCGGCGACGTCCGTGTTGTCGCCCACCCACTCGCCGCCGCGTCGCAGCAGGGTGTTGACCACGCCGGAGCTGCCGGCCACCGCGGAGACGTCTGCGGCGACGTCGAAGGCGACCTCCTTCAGCGGCATGGTGAGCGACAGGCCCCGCCAGGAGCGGTCGAGACGAGCCACGTGCTCGCGCAGCCCGTCGGCATCCACCTCGACCGCGGTGTACTCCCAGTCGTCCAGCCCGAGTGCCCGGTATGCCGCGGCGTGCAGGACCGGAGACAGCGAGTGCCCGATCGGCGAACCGAGCACGGCGGCACGACGGGTCACCACGAGAGGAGGTGGTGCACCGTCCCCGCGCAGCGGGGTCTCGTCGGCTGGCTCAGCACTTGCCCGGGTTGGCCGAGCACCACGCGTGGAACTCCAGGACGTTCTGGTCGTGCTCGGCCGCCGTCACCGCGAACTTCGTCTCGCCGGTGGACGGGTTGACCGCGACGAAGAACAGCCATGGTCCGTCGGCCGGATGCAGCGCCGCCTGGATGGCGTCTGCCCCGGGGTTGCCGATCGGCCCACTGGGCAGGCCAGCGTTGAGGTAGGTGTTGTAGGGGTTCTTGTCAGCCCGAGCCGCATCGGTGGTGGTGATCGAGCGCTTCTGCACGCCATAGCTGACCGTCGAGTCCAGCTGGAGGTTCATGCCTTTGTCCAGCCGGTTCAGCAGGACCCGGGCGATCTTCTCCCGGTCGTCAGTGTTGGACCCCTCGGCCTCGAGGATGCTGGCCGTGACGACCGTCTTCTCCATGTTCTCCGGGGTGACGCCGAGGCCGGTCAGGGTCGAGACGGCCTTCTGCACCATCGTCTTCAGCTGGTCGGCCGGGGTCGAGTCCGGTGCGAAGTCGTAGGTCGCCGGGAAGAGGTAGCCCTCGATGTTGCCGTTTGCCCCCGCGGGCAGTCCGAGCGCGGCGACGTTTTTGGCCGCGGCCTGATACTCCGAGACCGGCTTACCGCTGGCCTTGGCCAACGCAGCGAAGGTCTCGGACGCCCAGAGACCCTCGCGGATCGTCACGTTCTTGACCGAACGGTTCGCAGGGTCGGCGAGGAAGGTGACGGCGTCGGCTGCCTTCATCTCCTTCTTGAGGATGTATGTGCCGGGTTGGATGCCACCTGCCACGGGGTTGTCCTGCGCCGCGTCGGAGAACGCCTTCGCTGTCAGGACCACCCCGGCGTCGGCCAACGTCTGCCCGATGGTGCGCCCGGTGTCGCCGGGGCTGACCACGACGGTGACGGCCCCGCTGCCAGGACCGGGGTAGTCACTCTGCCCGCCGCCGAGCCCCGAGACCATCGGTCGGAGCACCGTCACGGCAGCGAACCCCGCCGTGGCGATCAGCCCGATCGCCACGACGAAGACCAGCAGCCGGCGAGCGGCGCGGGCGGGGCCGGCCCGGCCGGCGGAGCGCGACGCGTGACGGGCACCGCGCCTCGAACCGCCATCCTGCGTGAGGTGCTCGTCGGCATACTCGTGCTCGTCCCAGAGGCCACCGTCGGTGCCCCCACTCGGGTCGGCGGCATACCCGTCATGGTCGTGGTGGTCCCAAGTCTGGTCCCACCCGGCCTGACCCTGGTGGCCATCGGTGTGGCGGTCCGGGTCGAGGACGGGGTCCTCGATGCCTCCGATGGGTCCGTGCGGACGCTCGCCGCGGTCGGTCATCCTCGGTCCTTCGCTCGGGGACGGCGTCGCTGGGGGGCGACCGGGGTGCCGGGCGCTCGCCCCGAGACCCGCTCGGCGTCGAGCGCGGACTGCAGGATGAGCACCGCGGCCGTCTGGTCGACGACGCCGCGCTGCGAACGGCCTGCCATACCGCTCTCGCGTAGTCTGCGGTGCGACTCGACCGTGGTCAAGCGCTCATCGACGAGCCGGACCGGGGTGGGGTGGGCAGCCAGGGACAGCTCGACCGCGTAGGCCCGTGCCAACCGGGCCGCCTCACCCTCGGCACCGGAGAGCAGCCGAGGCAGACCGACGACGATCTCGACCGCACTCAGCTCACGCGCGGTGCCAGCGATCCGCGCGACGTCGGAGTGGGCCTCATGGTCACGAGCCACAGTGGCGACCGGTGACGCCAGCACACCGCAGGGGTCACTGGCCGCAAGCCCCACGCGGACGCTCCCCACGTCGACGCCGATCCGTACGCCGGTCCTCACGCCCTCCAGCGAACCACACGCCGAGGCGCGAACGCCGGACGCCGGCTCGTCCGGCGCCGTCAGGAGGAGCGGTCGCGCAACGAGTCCTCGACCGAGCCGAGGGCCGCTCCCACCTGCGTCGGGTCGGTTCCGCCGCCCTGCGCCAGGTCGTCCTTGCCGCCGCCGCCGCCGCCGAGGATCAGTGCTGCCGTCCGCACCAGCCCTCCCGCCTTCACTCCCGCGCCCCGTGCGCGGGGGCTGGTGGCCACGATGACCACGGGGCGACCGTTGGTGGCCGCGGCCATCGCCACGACGGCAGCGCGTTCAGAGCCCAGCCGTCCGCGGACGTCGAGCACGAGCGACCGCAGGTCGTCTGGCGCGAGGTCGCCGGCGTCATGCGTGACCAGGGTGATCCCGCCGATGTCACGTGCGGAGTCGACCAGACCCGCCGCGGCCGCGAGCGCCTTCTCCTGGCGGCCCGCGGCCAGCTCGCGCTCGGCGCCCTTCAACCGGGCGAGGGTGGCTTCGACCCGAGCGCGCAGCTCGGTGGACGGGGTGCTGAGCAGGGCGCTCAGCTCGGCCACGAGCGTCCGTTCGGCCGCGAGGTGACGCATCGCCTCGATCCCGACGAAGGCCTCGATCCGGCGGACGCCCGAGCCCACCGAGGCCTCCCCGGTGACCGTGAGCGCGCCGATCTGCGAGGAGTGCTGCACATGGGTCCCGCCGCAGAGCTCCCGGGACCAGGGACCTCCGATCTCGACGACACGCACGTCCGAGCCGTAGTTCTCGCCGAACAGCGCAAGCGCCCCGAGCTCCTTGGCCTGCGGGAGGGACATGACGGTTGCCGACACGGGCAGGTCGGAGCGCAGTGCCAGGTTGGCGACCTCCTCGATCTCGCTGCGGGTCTCTGACGAAAGCGCCTCTGCCCAGGCGAAGTCCAGGCGCAGATAGCCGGGCTTGTTGTACGACCCGCTCTGCAGCGCGGTCGGTCCGAGCACCTGACGGAGCGCGGCATGCACCACATGGGTCCCGGAGTGCGCCTGACACGCGGAGCGCCGCCACTCGGGGTCCACCTGCGCGAGCACGGTGTCGCCGACGCGGACGCCACCGCGCAGCACCTCGACCGTGTGGGCGATCAGGCCCTTGACCGGCCGCTGGACGTCGACGACGCTCAGGTGCCCGTCCCCGATCTCGATGCGTCCCTCGTCGGCGATCTGACCCCCGGACTCGGCGTAGAACGGGGTCCGGTTCAGGACCACCTGCCCACGCTGGCCCGGTTCGAGCTCCTGGACGAGCTCACCATCGGCCACCAGCCCGACGACGGTCGCCTCGCTCGCGAGCTCGACGTAGGCCCGGAACTCGGTCTCCCCGAGGTCGCGGAACCCGCGCCACACGTGAGTCTGGGCAGGTCCGCTCTTCTTGCTCCTGGCGTCGGCGCGCGCCCGGTCGCGCTGCTCACCCATGAGCCGGCGGAACCCCCCCTCGTCCACCGTCACGCCCTGCTCGGACGCCATCTCGAGGGTGAGGTCGATCGGGAAGCCGTAGGTGTCGTGCAGGGCGAACGCCTGCTCGCCGGTCAGCCCCTTCGGGCCCTCGGATGACGTCGACAACTCCTTGACCCGGGCGACCGCCGTGTCGAGCAACGTTGTGCCGGATGCCAGCGTGCGCCGGAAAGCCGCTTCCTCGGCGTAGGCGACCTGGCTGATCCGGTCGAAGTCGGTGCGCAGCTCGGGGTAGGTCGCGCTCATCCGTTCCATGCTCACCGGCAGCAGGTGCGGCAGCGCCGGCTCGTCGAACCCGAGCAGCCGCATCGAGCGCACGGCCCTGCGCAGCATCCGGCGCAGGACGTAACCGCGTCCCTCGTTGCCGGGGAGGACCCCGTCGCCGATGAGCATCAGGCCGCTGCGGACATGGTCGGCGACGACGCGCAGCCGCACGTCGTCGGGGCTGCTCTCCGCCGCGACGTGACTCGGGGCCGCTGCGTAGGTCTTGCCCGTCATCTCGGCGGCCGTGGCGAGCACCGGGAACACCTGGTCGATCTCGTAGAGGTTGTCGACCCCCTGCAGGACGCTCGCCAGCCGTTCCAGGCCGAGGCCGGTATCGACGTTCTTGCGCGGCAGGGGGCCGACGATGTCGAAATCCGCCTTGCTGCGGACCGCGCCGAGCTCGAACTCGGTGAAGACGAGGTTCCAGATCTCCATGAAGCGGTCCTCGTCGACCGCGGGGCCTCCCTCGGGTCCGTAGTCCGGCCCGCGGTCGTAGAAGATCTCCGAGCAGGGACCCCCCGGGCCGGGGATTCCCATGTGCCAGTAGTTGTCCAGCCGTCCGCGGCGGATGATCCGCTCGGCCGGGATGTCGGTCAGCTCACGCCAGAGGGACTCAGCCTCGTCGTCGTCCTGGTAGACCGTGGCCCAGAGCCGGTCCTTGTCCAGGCCGTAGCGGCCGTCCTCCGGCGACCCGGTGAGCAGCTCCCAGGCATACCCGATCGCCTCGGCCTTGAAGTAGTCCCCGAACGAAAAATTTCCGCTCATCTGGAAGAAGGTGCCGTGCCGGCTGGTCTTGCCGACCTCCTCGAGATCCGGTGTACGCACGCATTTCTGCACGGAGGCTGCCCGCGGCCAGGGCGGGGTCTGAGCGCCGCTGAAATAGGGCACGAACGGAACCATCCCCGCGACGACGAACAGCAGGTTGGGGTCCTCGAACGGCAACGGAGCGCTCGGGACCACGGCGTGGCCCTTGCTCTCGAAGAAGGCCAGCCAACGGCGCGCGATCTCGGCGGTTTCCATCGGCGTGCTCGATTCTCAGGGGGTGACGTCGCAGACGCGGGTCGCCCGAAACCTTAGCCGAGCAACCCGGTACGCCTGATCAGGCCGAGGACCCGCCGATCGCGCAGTCGTGACCTCGGGAGGTGGCTGGTGATCGCGATCATCGTGGGCGTGGTGGCCTTCAACACCTAGGTCCACAGGCAACGATCTGATTCCCGGCGTGTGCAGCGCCCCGTGAGGGCGGGGCGTCACCTACACCTGCTCGTGAGTGCTGACCAGGAATCGCATCGAACATCCACCAGGCGCAGCGCCCTCGTGCCAGACCCGTTGCACCGTAGAGGAACTCACCCCGGCGTGCTTGGCCACCTCGTCTGACCCTTCGGCGTGGTGTGCAACGTGTCGTGCACGATCGCGCGGACCTGCTCCTGGGTCGGCAAGCCGCTCACGCCAGGCCCGCACCGTCGGCGTCACCCCGACCTGCGCCGAGATCCGTGTGTTGGCAACCCCATCCGCCGCCAGGCCACCCGGGACAGCAACCGACTCTCCTCGAAACCCCGCCCGGTCGGCCGGTAGTAGTCGGTGCTGCCGTCGAGGTCGTCCGGAAGGTACTGCTGGGCTGCCACCCCGTCCGGCGCGTCGTGCGCATAGGCGTACCCGTCCCCGTGGCCGAGCCGGGCGGCTCCCGCATATCCGCTGCCGCGCAGATGCGGCGGGACCGGTCCGCCCTTGCCGGCCCGCACGTCGGCGATCGCCGCGCCGATCGCCAGGTATGACGCGTTGGACTTCGGTGCGACCGCGTTGTGGACAACGGCCTGGGCGAGGATGATCCGCGCCTCGGGCATCCCGATCTGGGCCACGGCGTGCATCGCCGCAACGGCCGTCTGGAGCGCCGTCGGGTCCGCCATCCCGACATCCTCGCTCGCCGCGATCACGATGCGACGCGCGATGAACCGCGGGTCCTCACCTGCTTCCAGCATCCGAGCCAGGTAGTGCAGGGCCGCGTCCACGTCGCTGCCACGCATCGACTTGATCAGCGCGCTGGCCACGTCGTAGTGCTGGTCCCCCGCCCGGTCATAGCGGACCGCGGCCTGAGCGACAGCCTGCTCGGTCTGGGCCAGGGTGATGGCAACCGGTGTGCCGACCACTGTGCCGGCCGCTGTGCCGGCCGCTGTGCCGGCCACTGTGCCGGCCACTGTGCCGGCACTGCCGTCGCCTGCGGTGAGCGGCCGGGCGTCGAGCGCCACACCGGCCGCAGCCTCCAGTGCGGTCAGGGCCCGCCGCGCGTCCCCTCCGGCGATGCGGACCAGGTGCTCCCGGGCAGGCGGCTCGAGCGAGAACGCACCCGCGAACCCGCGCTCGTCGTCCAGCGCCGCGTCCACGACGGCCCCGACGTCGTCGTCGTCCAGTGGGGTCAGCGTGACCAGGACCGAACGCGACAGCAGCGGCGCGATGATGCTGAACGACGGGTTCTCCGTCGTCGCGGCGACCAGGACCACCAGCCGGTTCTCGACGGCGGGGAGCAACGAGTCCTGCTGGGCCTTGGTGAACCGGTGGATCTCGTCGAGGAACAGCACCGTCTGTCGGTCGTACAGGTCGCGGTCCCGCCGGGCGGCGTCCAGGACCGAGCGGACGTCCTTGACGCCGGCCGTCACGGCCGAGAGCTCCACGAACCGGCGGTTGGCGGCGCTCGCCACCAGGTGCGCGAGCGTGGTCTTGCCGGTGCCTGGCGGGCCCCAGATGATCGCCGAGAGCGGACCGGCCGCACCGGCGGACCCCTCGACGAGGCGGCGCAACGGGCTGCCCGGTCGCAGGACATCCCGCTGCCCGCGCACCTCCTCGAGCGACGTGGGGCGCATCCGTACCGCCAGGGGTGGGGTGGACGCGTCCCCGATGCCGCCGCCCTGGAACAGGTCAGGCACGTCGGGCAGGTGGGGGCCGCTGTCGCTCATCGACGGTCAGGCTATCGGCGCCCACCAGCAGCCCCGACAGCTCGAACACCCCGGATAGCCCAGCCCAGCCCAGCCCGCCCAGCCCGTACCCTGAACCGTGCACGAGGCCTCGACCGAGCGGCCACCGACCAGCCGCTTGGGCAGGCTCGGTGCTACCACGGCACGCCACCCATGGCGTTTCGTCGTCGGGTGGCTCCTCGTCACGGTGGCGGCGTTCGCCGTCGCGGTCGGCGGGGTCACGGGCCAGTCGCTGTTCCAACGTCTGCAGTCCGGTGCTCCGAACGTCCCGCGAGAGGCGCAGCAGGGCAGCGACCTGCTGGCCGCCAACGAGTCCCAGGGCTCCACCCTGCTCCTGCAGGTGAGAGGCGCAACGTTCACCGACGCGGCCGTCAGATCCGCGTCGAAGGCTACGGCCGACCTCGCGTCGATCCCCGGCATCAGCGGGGTGCGGTCCCCACTGCTGCTTCCCCAGGGGGTTGCCAGCCCTGCCGCTGCGCCCCTGCTCGCCGGCGGAACGGCGTCGTCGGGAGGCTTCGTCACCAGCACCGAGTTCGAGCGGGGTCTGACCACCGAGCAGCAGAACGCCGCCGATGCCGCCGTCCGGCTGGGCTACGACCGCATCGTCGCCGACTTTCCAGGCGCCACGGGCCAGGTCGGTGGCGGCGGCCCGCTGCTGACCGCGATCACGTCCCAGATCGAGGTGGACCTGCGCAACGGCGAAGGGATCGCGCTGCCCCTGTCGTTCATCGTGATGTTCTTCGTGTTCGGCGGCTTCGTCGCAGCTGGCATGCCGGTGGTCGGCGCCGTCGTGTCCATCGGCGGAGGCCTCGCCACCCTGTTCGGGTTCTCCTATCTGCTGGACCTCGACGCCAGCGTTGTCAACGTCGTCACCCTGCTCGGGCTCGGGTTGTCCATCGACTACGGACTGCTGACGGTGAGCCGGTTCCGTGAGGAGCTGAGGACGATCTCGGACCGGCACGGACCGCGACGGCGGCGCCGGTTCACCCATGACGACACCGTGCTGGCCACGGCGCGCACGATGGCGACCGCCGGGCGTACCGTCTTGTTCTCCGGGTTGACCGTCGCGATCGCCCTGGCCGGGCTGATGATCTTCGAAGCCCCGATCACTCGCGCGATCGGTGCCGCCGGGGTCGCGATCGTCCTCGTCGCCGTGCTGGTCGACCTGACCCTGTTGCCCGCGCTCTGTGCTCTCGGTGCCCGTCGACTGCTCTCCAAGGGCACCGAACGCGCGCCGGACACCGGGGTGTTCTCCCAGCTGGCGCGGTTTGTCCAGCGACAGCCGATCCCCGTGATCGTCGTCTCGCTGATCGTCCTGATCGCGCTGGCCGTGCCCGCGGCCGGGATCAAGCTCACCTCGTCTGGTCCGGAGCTGCTTCCGGTGAGCTCGCCGGAACGGGTGTTCTTCACGGACCTGGCCGCCGACTACCCGGCCCTCAGCGCACCCGACGTGACCGTCGTCGCCGAGGCGCCGGTGGCCACGGTGCGGTCCTGGGTCTCGTCGAGCGTCACCACGGTGCCCGACGTCGAGTCCGCCCAGGTCCGGGAGGTGACCGCCTCGCTCAGCGCCGTCTCGATCCAGGTGCGTGGCCCGGCGCTCGGCACTGCGACGGACGGCGTCGTCGACGCGCTGCGCAGCAACCGACCGGCATTCACCACCTACGTCACCGGCCCGGCGGCCCAACAGCTCGACTTCATCCAGGCCATGGTGCAACGCGCCCCGTATGCCGCCGCTCTTGTCGCGCTCGGCACCTTCGTGCTGCTCTTCCTCATGACCGGTTCAGTCGTCATCCCGATCAAGGCGCTCATCCTCAACGTCGTGTCCCTCGGGGCAGCGCTGGGGGTGCTCGTGTGGGTGTTCCAGAACGGCAACCTCGAGGGTCTGCTGCGGTTCAGCTCCGTCGGCGCAATCGAGTCGCTGATCCCGTTCCTGGTGCTGGCCTTCGGTTTCGGGCTCTCGATGGACTACGAGATGTTCCTCATCGCGCGGATCACCGAGCTGCACCGCGCTGGTGTCCCCAACGACCAGGCCGTCTCCCTCGGGCTGCAGCGTTCGGGACGGATCATCACCTCGGCGGCCCTGCTCGTGATCATCGTCTTCGCCGGTTTCGCGGCCGGCCAGCTTCTGATCATCAAGGAGGTGGGGGTCGCGCTGGTCGTGGCGGTCGCCCTGGACGCCACGGTGGTGCGAATGCTGCTCGTACCGGCCACCATGACGCTGCTGGGCTCATGGAACTGGTGGGCGCCGGCACCGATGCGCCGGTGGCACGACCGACACGGCATCACCGAATAGCGCGCCGTCTCCTCGTCGCTGACGACAACCATCGACCCGAGATCGCCCTTTCCCTCGCCACGTCCTGACCGAGTGCCCAGTCCACCGATCCGCGTCGGCGCGACAGATATCCGTCGAGCTGGACAAGATCCATCGACCTGAGACCGGTGGGTGGCCCGACCCAAGGGCTCCGACAACGGCAGTATGGCGGCGAGAGCGGCTGTTCGCTCTGGAAGCACCGGGTGGAGACGGGCGTAACGTCGTCACTGACGACACAGATCGGCGACACAGACCGGCGACCACCGACCACCGACCACCGACCGCCGACAGCCGCAGCCGCAGCCCAGCCACAGCCACAGCCACAGCCGACAACGAAGGAGCCCCCGGTGCCCGTTGTGAAGACCGATGCCCTGCTCTCACTGCACTACGAGGACACCGGAGGGCACGGACGCCCGGTGGTCCTCGTCCACGGCTGGCCGCTCAGCGGGAAGTCGTGGAGTCTGCAGGTGCCCGCCCTGCAGGAGGCCGGCTATCGTGTCGTCACCTACGACCGGCGCGGGTTTGGCGAGTCCGACAAGCCCGGCGGTGGGTTGGACTACGACATGCTCGCCGACGACCTCGCCAGCGTGGTCGACGGCCTGGGACTGGACGACCTCACGCTCGTGGGGTTCAGCATGGGCGGCGGCGAGGTGGCGCGCTACATCGGCCGATACGGTGAGGAGAAGATCCACTCCGTGGTGTTCGCATCCGCCGTGCCTCCCTTCCTGGAGAAGACCGACGACAACCCCGACGGCGGGATGTCCAACGCGGACATCGAGGGCATGATCGCCGGTCTGCACGACGATCGCCAAGGGTTCCTCGACCCGTTCACCACGGCGTTCTTCTGCGCGGGGGACGAGCTGATGGTCACCGAGGAGCAGCGTCAGGAGGCGTTGGCCATGCAAGCGGTAGCGGAGCAGAGCGCCGTCGAGGACTGCGTGGATGCGTTCTCCCGCACCGACTTCCGTGCCGATCTGGCCAAGATCGCCGCACCGACCCTGGTCATCCACGGCGACTCGGACGGCATCGTCCCCTTCGAGGTCTCGGGCAAGCGCACCCACGACGCTGTCGACGGAAGCCGGCTGGTCGTGATCGAGAAGGGGCCGCACGGGCTCAACGTCAGCCACGCCGACCAGTTCAACGCCGCACTGCTGGAGTTCCTCGACGACTGAGCCGGACACGCCCGTTTTGGAGTCGTTCTGCGTGTGACGAGACGTGCGTGCTCAGTCGGTCGGCGGTGTTGCGTCGACCCCTGCCTCCCGACGCTGCTCCCGCGTGATCGGGGCAGGAGCGCCGGTGAGTGGGTCGTAGCCGCCCCCCGACTTCGGGAAGGCGATCACGTCGCGGATCGAGTCCATCTTCGAGAGCAGCGCGCAGATCCGGTCCCAGCCGAAGGCGATACCTCCGTGCGGGGGCGCGCCGAACTGGAACGCGTCGAGCAGGAACCCGAACTTCTCCTGAGCCTGCTCCTCGCTCAGCCCCATGATGGCGAAGACCCGTTCCTGGACGTCCCGGCGGTGGATCCGGATCGACCCCCCGCCGATCTCGTTGCCGTTGCAGACCATGTCGTACGCGTAGGCGAGCGCCGACCCGGGGTCGGTGTCGAAGGTCTCCATGAACTCGTCCTTGGGGGACGTGAACGCATGGTGCACCGCCGTCCACGCGCCAGCGCCCACGGCGACGTCACCGGCCGCGACCGCCTCGCTCGCCGGCTCGAACAGCGGTGCGTCGTTGACCCAGAGGAAGGACCAGGCGTCCGCGTCGACGAGTCCACACCGGCGCCCGATCTCCAGGCGCGCCGCCCCCAACAGTGCTCGGGCACCCTTGGTGGCTCCGGCCGCGAAGAAGATGCAGTCGCCGGGCACGGCGCCCACGTGCGCGGCCAGCCCACCCCGCTCGGTGTCGGTGAGGTTCTTCGCGACCGGTCCACCGAGCTCGCCGTCGTCGCCGACCAGCACATAGGCCAGGCCCCGGTGCCCCCGCTGCTTCGCGAACTCCTGCCACCCGTCCAGCTGCTTGCGCGGTTGCGACGCACCACCCGGCATCACGACGGCGCCGACATACTCCTGCTGGAACACGCGGAACTGCGTCTGCGAGAACAGGTCCCGGCAGTCCACCAGCTCCTGCCCGAACCGTAGGTCGGGCTTGTCCGTGCCGAACCGGGCCATCGCGTCGGCGTAGGTCAGCCGGGGGAACGGCGTGACCAGGTCGACGCCGACGAGCCTCCACAGCGCGACCGCGATCTCCTCGCCGAGCTCGATGACGTCGTCCTCCTCCACGAAGCTCATCTCGATGTCTAGCTGGGTGAACTCCGGCTGCCGGTCGGCGCGGAAGTCCTCGTCGCGGTAGCAGCGGGCGATCTGGTAGTACCGCTCCATCCCGGCGACCATGAGCAGCTGCTTGAACAGCTGCGGGCTCTGCGGCAGCGCATACCAGGACCCCGGCGCCAGTCGGGCGGGGACGATGAAGTCACGCGCCCCCTCCGGTGTCGAGCGCGTCATCGTCGGGGTCTCGATCTCGACGAAGTCGCGGGTGGCCAGCACCGAACGGGCCGCGGCGTTGACCTTGCTGCGCAACCGGATCGCCGCGCCCTGCGCGGGACGGCGCAGGTCGAGGTAGCGGTAGCGCAGCCGCGCCTCCTCCCCCACCGTGACTCGTTCGTCGACCTGGAAGGGCAACGGCGCACTCGGGTTGAGGACGTCGATCGCCGTCGCGACGACCTCGACCTCCCCGGTCGGCAGGTCGGGGTTCGCATTACCCTCAGGCCGGGCCTGCACCTCGCCTGTGACCTGCACGCAGTACTCGTTGCGCACGTCGTGCGCGCCGCCCTGCGCCAGCACCTCGTCGCGGGCAACCACCTGGACCACGCCCGAGGCGTCACGCAGGTCCAGGAACGCCACCCCACCATGATCGCGGCGCCGGGCCACCCATCCCGCGAGGGTGACGGTCTGGCCGGTCTGTCCGGCGCGCAGCGTGCCGGCCTCGGTGGTGCGGAGCACGGGTCGTCCTTCGGTCGTTCGGAGCCTGCCGGACTCGGACGGGCGCCCCATCCTACGAAGCCTCCCCCGCGTGGACGAACGGCAGACGAGTCCTTTGCAGGCCAGCGGCTGCGCGCGTCACAGGACCACGACGTAGGTTGACGCGGTGAAGGCACCTTGGCGCTGGGCGGTGTGCGCCGCTCTCGTCGCGGCGTTCGTCGCCGTTCCCTTCGTCGTGCGCGTGCTCCCCGCCGGGTCACCAGGGTCCGGCGACACCTCGGCAGCCCAGCTGCTCGAACGAATGCGCGCCGCCTGGTCGAACCCCTACGCCGGTTTCGCCGAGACCACCGGGTCGATTGCCCTGCCTGCCTCCGACCAGCTGGACTCCGTCGCCACCCTGCTCGGGAGCCGCACCCAGCTGCGCGTGTGGTGGCGCTCGGCGCAGGACTGGCGGTCAGACACCTTGAGCCAGTTCGGCGAGACAAGCACGCGCACCACCGATGGAGCCGTCTCCGTCTGGGACTACGAGACCGACCGGGTCGTCGTGACGCCGGCCCAGCTCCCCGGGACGGTCCGCCTGCCGCAGGACCGCGACACGGTTCCGCCGCAGCTGGCCGCGCGGATGCTGTCCGAGGCAAGTGCCGCGGAGGTGTCCGGGCTGCCAGCACGCCGGGTGGCCGGACGCGACGCCGACGGCCTGCGGATGAAACCCTCCGACACCCTCAGCAGCATCGGTCACGTCGACGTGTGGGCGGACCGCACGTCCGGGATTCCCGTGCTCGTCGAGGTGTTCGGGCGCAGCGACGACGTCTCCGCCATGTCGAGCACCTTCCTCGACTTCACCGACGCGGCGCCGTCCGATCAGGAGCTCGCCTTCACCCCCCCGCCTGGCGCACGGGTCCGCAACGGTCAGCGGTTCGACCTCGCTCGTCAGCTGAGCCGCTCGGCAGGAGTGACGTTACCCGGCCGGCTGCTGGGCTTCACCCGCGCGACCCCGGCCGAGGGTTTCAGTGGTGTCGGCGAGTACGGCCGCGGCGTGACCCAGATCGCGGTCGGCCAGCTGCCGGGCGACCAGGCCGCCTCGCTGCGGCAACAGCTGACCGTGGCCGTGGGAGCCCAGAAGGTCGCCGACGGCGTCGTCGTGTCGGTGGGCCCCGTCGGGCTGCTGCTCACCTCGGATCTGGCCAACGGACGCGCGTGGCTCGTCACGGGCACCTTGACGACCGACGGCCTGGTGCGCGCCGCGACCGAGCTCACCGGGCCGGCCACGTGAGCACAGTCAGCACCCGGCCCGAGGTCGGTCCCGTCATTCGAACGAGCGCTCTCACCAAACGGTACGGCTCAGTGACGGCCGTTGACGGCGTGGACCTCGAGGTGCAGCCCGGCGACATCTACGGGTTCCTCGGCGCCAACGGCTCCGGCAAGACGACGACGGTCCGCTGCCTGCTCGGGCTGGTGCTGGCGACCTCCGGAGAGATCGACGTTCTCGGGCGACGGATGCCGAAGTCGGGATCAGACGTGCTGCCTCGGGTCGGGGCACTGGTCGAGGGGCCGGCGGCATACAGCCACCTGTCCGGGCTGGCCAACCTCGCGCTGTACGACGCGAGCGGGCGACGACCGCCCGGCCCCCTGGGCGGCGGGCGGCGCGACCGCCGCAACCGGGGCCGCCAGGCGATGGAGATGGTCGGGCTCGGCAGCGTAGGCAAGCTTCGGGTCGGGGCCTACTCCCTCGGTATGCGTCAACGCCTCGGCCTGGCCGCGGCACTGATGCGCCGGCCCGAGCTCTTGGTCCTCGACGAACCCACGAACGGGCTCGACCCGCAAGGAATCCGTGAGATCCGCGAGCTGCTGTTGCGGCTGCACGCCGACGGCACGACGATCTTCCTGTCCAGCCACCTGCTGGCCGAGGTCGAGCAGCTGTGCACGAGGATCGGCCTGCTCGACCGCGGCCGGCTCGTCCTGCAGGAGGACCTCGAGGTCCTGCGTGCGCCCACAGGCCTGACCGCAGTGCGCACCCCGGACGGCGAACGTGCCACCGAGCTGCTCGGCTCCGCGGTCGAGTCCCGGGACGGCGAGCGGGTCCTGGTGCGCAGTCCCGATCCCGCCCGCCTCAACGCGCTGCTGGTGGGCGCCGGCATACGAGTGGTCGAGCTCGGCCCCGAACGCCGGACGCTCGAGGACGTCATCGCTGAGCGCACCAGCGTCCGAGCCGAGGGCGAGGTGCCCAGGTGATCCGCGTGGAGCTGGTCAAGCTGTTCGGGCGCAGGCGCACCTGGCTGGCGATCGTGCTGCTCAACCTCCTGCCGACCGTCGTCGCCGGGGTGCTGGCCTGGACCAGGATCGCCCCCCGACCCGGCCAGGGGCCGGCCTTCCTGTCGGCCGTGATCGCGAACGGGTCGCTGTTCGCGATCGCCGCACTGGCGATCGTCCTGCCCTTGTTCCTGCCCATCGCCGTCGCCGTCGTCGCAGGCGACTCGATCGCCGGCGAGGCGCAGGCCGGCACCCTGCGCTACCTGCTCGTCAGACCCGTGGGCCGGACCCGGCTGCTCGTCAGCAAGCTGGTGGCCGTCAGTGCGTTCGTCCTGGTGGCGGTGCTCACCGTCACCGGCATCGGGTATGTCGTCGGGCGCCTGCTGCTCGGCGACGCACCCCTGTCGCAGGCGATGGTGAGCCTGTCGGGGACGCTGCTCACCCCAGGACAGATCGCTTGGCGCACCGCCTTGGCCATCCTGCTCGTCGCATTCTCGATGCTCGGGGTCGCCGCCATGGCGCTGTTCCTGTCGACCCTGACAGACTCGCCGCAGAGCGCCAGCCTGGGCGCCCTGGCGTTCCTCATCGGTTCGTCGCTGCTGCTCACCATCGACGCTGCACGGCCCCTGCAGCCCTACCTGCCGACGCGGTACTGGCTGACCTTCGTCGATGTCTACCGCGACCCGGTGCTCTGGAGCGGCATCGAGCGCGGCGTAGCGCTGCAGGCCGTCTATGTCGTGGTGCTTCTGACCGCCGCATGGGCCAACTTCACCACGCGCGACGTCACGAGCTGAGCCGGGCGCAGTCCTGCGGACCCCAGGTCGGCAGCGTGCCTGGCCCGAGTGCCTCACCCACCAGCCGTTGGACGAGTCGGTCACCCGGCAGGCCGCTGTGCCGGACGGTGTCCGACGCGCAGATGCTCTGCAGTGAGGGGCTCGGCACGCCGTCGATCACGGCCGAGCTCGGCGGCAGGACGACGTCGTCATCGGTGCTCCACAGCGACAGTGCGACGAGACCGGCAGGCAGCGGCTCACCGTCCAGCCGGGCCAGGACGGGGCTGTCCGTCGCCAGCTGCTGGCAGGCGGTGGGGCAGCTGCCCGACACCAGTGACCCGAGACGAGCGAGATCGGTTCCCTGGTGCGGCGAACCGAGGGTCACGAGCCGTCGGACCTGCTCGCCCCCGCCGTTCTCGGTCACCCAGAGTCGGGCGACGACGCCTCCGGCGGAATAACCCACCACGTCGAGCGACGCAGCCCCGGTGCGTGCGAGGACCGCGGCGGCGGTCGCCGCCACCGACGCCGCCTGGTCGGCAAGGTCGCCCCGCGCCTGGTCGGGGAGGTCGACGACCGTGACGTCCCGACCCGAGGCCCGCAGCGAGCCGGCCAGGGGCGCCAGAGACGCGACCGAACCGCCATATCCCGGCACCAGGAGCACCGGTCCGGGACGACTCTGGTCCGGAGCCGTCGCCGAGGTCGACCGGCTGCGCACCGCGAGCCCGGCGATGACGGCTGCCAGCAGCACCAGCAAGGCAACGAGACCGAGCACGAACCTTCGGCGCGCCGGGGCGAGTCGGGACAGCATCCCCCATGTTCGGTCACGCTGCTGTGACGCGACGCCTCGCCTCGACGAGACACCGGGCCAGCATCCACCGCGCCGTCACCATCCGCCGCAGGCTGCGCCACCGGGTGGGGGTCTGGTTGGCGTCGTGCAGCCGACGGGCCACGGACGGGTGCTCCAGGTGGGTCATCTCGTGGCAGGTGTTGGCGACGATGGCGACCCACAGGTCGTGCGACTCGACGAGGTACGCCGGGAACGGCAGCACCAGGTCGAGGGCGTCGCGCCGGATCCCCATGGCACAACCGAAGTACCAGCGCACCCCGACAAGCGTCGCGGCGAGGTTGGCCGCATACCGCTGGGAGTCCTTGTCTCGCAGCGGCCAGCGAGGCGGCCTCAATGGCTCCCCGAGGACGGCGACGCTGGTGGCCACCACAGCGGTCCGGTCCAACGCGGTGACCATGGCCACCAACCGACCCGGCACCCAGAGGTCGTCCTGGTCGCAGAGCAGCAGGTATGCCCCGCGCGCCCGTCCGAGCGCTCGCTCGAAGGTCCGCACGTAGCCCAGGTTGGTCTCGTTGTGAGACAAAATGATTCGCGGGTCACCCACACCGGACACCACAGCGCAGGTGTTATCGGTGCTGGCGTCGTCGACGACGACCACCTCGTCGTCAGGACCGAGCTGGGTCAGCACCGACCGCAGCTGGTCCTCGATGTGTGCTGCGCCGTTGAAGGCGGCCAGACAGACGCTGACCCGGATCCGTCGATCTGTGAGGTCCCCGACGTCGTCAGGCATGCCAGGGCCAGGGGGTGTCGCGCGGCCGCAACGTCTCCCAGCCCCGTTCGCGCGCGCCCCAGGCCGCCATGATCCCCACGACGGCACCGGGGTTGTGCACCTGCCCGGCGAGAACGGCGGCGTACGCCTGGTCGAGCGGCACCCAGGCGCCGGTGATCCCGGCCTCCTCACCTTCCCGGGCGTAGGCCGACCCGGTCTCCTCGACCTCGCGTGCCAGGAAGACCCGCAGCGCCTCGGACGACCCGCCGGGTGTGGAGAAGAAGTCGATCAGCACGTCCCATCGACTCGCTCGGAGGTCGACCTCCTCCGCGAGCTCACGAACCGCAGTGCGCCACGGCGGTTCGCCCTCGACATCGAGCAGGCCGGCGGGCAGCTCCCACTCAAGCGTTCGAACCGGGTGGCGGTACTGCCGGATCAGGACGACGTGGTCGACGCCGTCGATCTCGCGCAGCGCAACGACCACGACCGCCCCGGTGTGGTCGACGAACTCACGGGTGACAGGCCCGGCGTCACCGAGGTCGACGGTCTCGCGCCGGATGCCCCAGACCATCCCGTCGTAGACCAGGTCGGACGCGGTGACCGGATGGTCGACCGTTTCGTCTCGTAGGTCGTCACCCGACCCGACGGGTAGGTCCACGCGAGGCTGCTCAGCCGGCTGGGGCGGCGTAGGCCGGTGAGCCACTGTGGCGGCTCGAGTCCAGGCTGTCCTCGCCGCGCGGCACCTCGACCAGCCGTTCGCCGCGCTGTCGTTCGAGGGCCGCCTCGACCAGCCCGGCGAACAACGGGTGAGCCCGGTGTGGCCGGGACAGGAACTCTGGGTGGGCCTGTGTCGCAACGTAGTAGGGGTGCACGTCGGCGGGCAGCTCGACGAACTCGACCAGCTCCCCATCCGGCGAGAGGCCGGAGTAGACGAGCCCAGCCTCCTCGAGGCGGTCGCGGTAGCCATTGTTCACCTCGTACCGGTGCCGGTGGCGTTCCTCGACCTCGGTCACGCCATAGGTCTTCGACACGACGCTGCCCTCGCTCAGGCGGGCGGGGTAGAGCCCGAGCCGCATGGTGCCACCGAGGTCACCTGCGCCGTCGACGAAGGCCTTCTGCTCCTCCATCGTGGCGATGACCGGGTCTGGCGTCTGTGGGTCGAACTCCGACGACGACGCCCCCGCGATACCGGCCACGTTGCGGGCGTACTCGATGACCATGCACTGCAGTCCGAGGCAGATCCCCAGGGTCGGGATCTGCCGTTCGCGGGCCCAGCGCAGCGCGCCGAGCTTGCCCTCGATCCCGCGGACCCCGAACCCTCCGGGCACCACAATCGCGTCGACCCCGCCCAGGGCGCGCTGCGCCCCGGCCTCGGTCTGGCAGTCGTCGGAGGGGACCCAGCGGATCACCACCCGCGCGTCGTGCTGGAAACCGCCGGCGCGCATCGCCTCCGTGACGGAGAGGTAGGCGTCGGGCAGGTCGATGTACTTGCCCACCAGCGCGATCTCGACCAGGTGTTCGGGATCGTGGACCCGCTGGAGCATCCGGTCCCAGTCGTGCCAGTCCACGTCGTGGAACGGCAGTCCCAGTCTGCGGATGACGTAGGCATCGAGTCCCTCGCGGTGCAGGACCTTGGGGATGTCGTAGATGGACGGCGCGTCCACCGCTGCAGCGCACGCCTCGACCTCGACGTCGCACATCAGCGAGATCTTCCGCTTGATGCCGTTCGGGATCTCACGGTCCGCGCGCAGGACGAGCCCGTCGGGCTGGATGCCGACCTGCCGTAGGGCCGCGACGGAGTGCTGGGTCGGCTTGGTCTTGAGCTCCCCGCTGGGGGCGAGGTAGGGGACCAACGACACGTGCAGGAAGAACACGTGGTCACGGCCGACGTCGTGACGGACCTGTCGGGCCGCCTCGAGGAAGGGCAGCGACTCGATGTCACCCACCGTGCCACCGATCTCGGTGATGATGACGTCGGGCGCGTCCTTCTCACCCGTCGCCGTGGCGCGCATCCGCGCCTTGATCTCGTTGGTGATGTGGGGGATCACCTGCACCGTGTCACCGAGGTACTCGCCGCGACGTTCCCTCGCGATCACCCGGTTGTAGATCTGGCCCGTCGTGACGTTGGCGCTGCCACGCAGGTTGACGTCGAGGAACCGTTCGTAGTGGCCGATGTCGAGGTCCGTCTCCGCCCCGTCGTCGGTCACGAAGACCTCGCCGTGCTGGAACGGGTTCATCGTCCCGGGGTCGACGTTGAGGTAGGGGTCCAGCTTCTGCATCGTGACGCTCAGCCCCCTGGCACGCAACAGGTGCCCGAGGCTGGAAGCGGTCAACCCCTTGCCGAGCGAGGAGGCGACGCCCCCGGTCACAAAGATGTGTTTCGTCTGCTCTGCCACGGGATTGCAGTCTATGCCACGCTCCCGGGTCGGAGTCGACCGCCGTTCGGTCGGCGCGCCTCAGACGCAGACGCAGGTGTATGCACGGGGTCGTTCGCCTGGTCCAGCAGCTCCTGCGCGTGGGCCAGCCCCGTCAAGGAGGCCGGGTCGCCGCCCATCATCCGCGAGAGCTCGCCGAGCCGCTCGCCCTCCTCGACCACCCTGACGGTGCTCGCGGTCACCGCGCCGCTCTCGTCCTTGGTCACGACCAGGTGCCGGTCCGCGAAGACGGCGACCTGGGCGAGGTGTGTCACGACGACCACCTGAGCATGCTGGGCGAGAGTGGCCAGCCGCGCCCCGACGTCGAGCGCGGCCCGTCCTCCGACGCCGGCATCGACCTCATCGAACACATAGGTGGGCACGGCGCGGCCGCGGCTGACGACCTCGATCGCGAGCATCACCCGAGACAGCTCACCACCCGAGGCGGCGCGGGCGACACTGCGACGAGGGTTGCCGGGACCGGAGGCGAGCAGGATCTCCACGTCGTCGACGCCGGAGCGGGTGAACCTCACCGGGTCCACTGGTGGGCTCGCCACCCCCGCAAGCCCATCGGGGTCCGGACGTGTCGACACCGAGACGGTCACCTCGGCCCGCCCCATCGCCAGGTGCCGCAGCTCGCCGGTCACCCGATCGCCGAACTCGTCTGCCGCCTGACGTCGAACCTTCGTCAGCTCCCCCGCGCAGGTCGCGAGCTGCTGTCGCAGGCGTACCGTCTCGGCGGCGAGCTGATCCACCCGGTCGTCGGCGCCGGCGAGCTCACCCAGGGTCACCGCTGCCTGCGCTCCCCAGGCCAGCGCACCGTCCACGGTGTCGCCATAGACCCGCGTGAGACTCGCGAGATCGGCCCGGCGCTGCTGGACGAACACCAGCCGGGCGGGGTCGACATCCACGCTCGCGGCGTACGACGCGAGATCGCTGGCGAGGTCGGCGCCGAGGTAGCCGAGCTCGGCCAGCCGTTTGTCCAGCTCGGCGAGCGCCGGGTCGTGGTCGGCCATGGGAGTGAGTGCCGAACGCGCCGAGGCGAGCCCGTCGATGATCCCTGCCTCGTCGCCATATCCCTGGCCGGTGCCAGTGTCGCCGGTCAGCAGGGCGTGGGCCTGCCCCGCCGCCAGACGCAACCCGTCCGCGTGGGCCAGCCGCTCGTCCTCCGCCCGCAGCGCGAGGTCCTCACCGGGCTGAGGGTCCAACGCCTCGATCCGGTTGAGGCCGGTCTGGAGCGCGCCGGCCTCCCTGTCCCGGTCGGCGGCCAGGGCGCGGAGCCGATCGCGCTCGCGGGTCGCGCTCGAGAGAGCGTCGAATGTGCGCTGGTATGCCTCGAGTGCCTCGGCGACGACGGTGCCACCGAACTCGTCGACCACCTGGCGGTGCTGGTCTCCTCGGCGCAGCCGCCACTGCTCGGACTGCCCGTGGACCGCGACCAGCAGCTCCCCCAGCTCGGCCAAGACACCCACGGGGGTGCTTCGACCACCGACGTGGGCTCGAGACCGGCCGTCCTGGCCGACCGTGCGCACCAGCACGAGGTCCTCGTCCAGGTCGGCCCCCAGGTCTGCCCCCGCGTCCGCGGCCCGGGCCAGAGCCGGGTGTCCCCGCGGGAGGGTGAGGACCCCCTCCACGTGCGCGGCTCGCGTCCCGGACCGCACCAGCCCGCTGTCCGCGCGGGCACCGAGCAGGAGTCCGAGACCGGACACGACCATGGTCTTGCCGGCCCCGGTCTCACCCGTGACGACGTTGAGGCCCGGGCTGAGGGGCAGCACCGCGTCGTCGATGACGCCGATCCCCTGGATCCGAATCTCCTGGAACACGCCTCCCAGACTAGGCGGGCCCACCGTCTGTACCCTCAGCGTGCCTCCGCGTCCCTGACCGTGCCTCAGTCCGCCCTGGGTGCCCCTGGGTGCGCCGTGGTGCGCTTGGGTCCGCTGGGTGCGCCTGGGTGCGCCTGGGTGCGCCCCGTGACGCATCCCGGCGGCACGTCAGCGAACGCGGGCCCTGCCGCGCCAACCGGCGATGCTCAGATCGAACTTCGCGACGAGCCGGTCTGTGAACGGTGACGAGCTGAGCCGAGCGAGCCGGACCGGGGTGTCGCTGCGCGCAACCTCGACCCGGGCGCGCGGCGGCAGATCCACCTGCCGACGCCCGTCGCACCACATCACTCCATGTCCCTGAGCGCTCGGGATCACCTCGACGTCGATCCGAGAGCGAGGCCCGACGACGATAGGCCGAGAGAACAGCGCGTGAGCACTGTTGGGGACCATGAGGATCGCCTCGACGTCCGGCCAGACCACAGGCCCGCCGGCCGAGAACGCATACGCCGTCGAACCCGTCGGCGTCGCGATGACCACGCCGTCGCAGCCGAACGTCGACAACGGTCGCCCGTCGACCCCCACCGCGACCTCGAGCATGCGTTCGCGAGCCGCCTTCTCGACGCTGACCTCGTTGAGTGCCCAGCACCGGGTCACCGCCCCGCCGTCCGGGCGCACCAGGACGTCGAGCGTCATCCGCTCCTCGACGGTGTAACGGCGCGAGACGATGTGCTCGACCGTCGCGGCGACGTCCTCACGCTCCGCCTCGGCAAGAAATCCGACATGCCCGAGGTTGACCCCCAACAACGGGGCAGTCGTCCCGCGCGAGTGCTCGGCGCCGCGCAAAATGGTCCCGTCGCCGCCGAGGACGACGACCAGTTCGCACCCGTCTGCAGGAGACTCGGCGTCGGCCGGCACCACCGGGCCGATATCCATCTCCGCGAGCTCGCGCGCCTCGTCGGGAGGCAGGGCCACCTCGATGTCGGCGACCTTGAGCTGCTCGACCACCCCGCGCGCAATATCCCGCACCTCCGCGCGCTTGGGGTGGGCGACGAGCAGAATGCGACGCGTCACGCCCGGTCCTCCGGTCTCATCGGGTGGTGCTGTCGGTTTCGCGGTTCGTTACGTCGGCCACCAGCGCGGCCAGCTCCTCCTCGCCGAGGGGAGCGGGTGTTTCTGACGACGCGGCGCGGTCGACCGGTTGCCTGGCCCAGAGTAGATACTCCCGGTTGCCCTCCGCGCCCCGGATCGGACTGGGCGTGATCCCCAGGATATCCGCGCCGAGCTGTCGGGCCGAGTCGACCACGGCTGTGAGGGCCCGCCGCCGCTCGACCCGCGAGGTCACCACGCCTGTCCGGGCGAGTCGTTCACGGCCGACCTCGAACTGCGGCTTGACGAGCGCGACGAGCTCCCCACCCGATCGCAGCTGGCATACGAGGGCCGGGAGCACGGTACGCAGCGAGATGAAGCTGAGGTCGGCGACCACGACATCGAACTCGGCCCCCAGGTCGCCGGTTGCGACGTCCCGGATGTTCGTCCCGGAACGCTCCTCGACCCGTGGGTCCTCGGCGATGGCAGGGACGATCTGACCGTGCCCCACGTCGAGCGCCGTCACGTGTGCCGCGCCCGCCTCGAGCAGGACCTGGGTGAACCCACCGGTGCTCGCCCCGACGTCGAGGCAGCGGCCGTTCGTGACATCCAGGCCCATCGGCCCGAACACCCGCAGTGCCTCGAGGAGCTTGTATGCCGCTCGGCCCACCCACCGGTCCGGCTGTGCCGTCAACCGGATGGCCGTCGTCGCGGTCACCTTCGAGCTCGGCTTGGCGAGGCGGCCGTCGACGAGGACGACCCCTGCGTCGATCAGCTCCCGAGCCTGTCCACGGCTGCGCGCCAGGCCCTGCCGGACCAGCTCCACGTCGAGGCGACGCGGGCCTGACGCGGCCAGACGGCGCTCAGCCACCACCGAGATCGGACAACCGTCGGCCCAAGACCTCGTTGACTCGTTCGCCGGCAGCCAGCTGTGCCTCGAGATCGGACTCGCGCACCCGGTCGAGGTCGTCGAGCGCTGCGTCGATCTGGTCGTCTCCCGTGCGCGGGGCGGCGGGGTGTGCGCTGTCGTTCGGTGAGGCACTCTCCTCGCGGATCGCTGGATCGCTCACCGGGCTCCACCCGTCGTTGTGGACGTCGTCGCTGTGGATTTCGACGATGCCCTCTTCGTTGCTACCTTTCTCGTTGCTGCCTTTTTCGTTGCGTTCTTCCTCGGTGCCTTCTTCGTCGTTGGGGTGGCCGCCTTCGTGGCTGCCGCCTTCGTGGCCGCCGCCCTCGTGGCCGCCGCCTTCGTGGCCGCCGCCTTCGTGGCCGCCGCCTTCGTGGCCGCGCCTTCGTGGTCCGCGCCTTCGTGGCCGCCGCCTTCGTGGTCGGCGCCTTCGTGGTCGACGCCTTCGTGGTCGGCGCCTTCGTGGCCGCCGCCTTCGTGGCCGTCTTCACGGGGGAATGAGCAGTGGCCGGAGACCGTGTCACCACGGACTCACTGGCTGAGCTGGCGACCACCGGTTGAGTCCGACGCGTCGCCCTCGCCTTCCTCGGATTTTTGGCGGGTGGAGGCAGGACGGAGGCGACGGTGGGGATCGTCTCCGCCAGAGGGGACAAAGCGAGAGGGGACGAAGCGGAGACGACGGCACCGCCGGTCGGCCCATTCGCCGGAGGCGAACCCGGGCGAACGCCCAGCATCGCCGACATCTCGGAGACACCGGGGACCGCGCGCACGGCCGGCCTCCGCAGCACCTCGTCGCGCAGCTCCTCCACATCGGACGAGAGCTTGGCCATCCCGGCCCGCGCCCGGTCGAGCTCATCGAGCGACATCACCGATGCCTTGGCGACCGCCTTCTCGACCTCGCTGCGCACGAGTGCGATGAGGTTCGACCGGTTGGCGGCCGCCGCGGCCATCAGCTCCTCGGCCAGATCTTGCGCCTGGGCCGAGAGGGTTCCGCCGGAAATGGTGGATGGCAACGTCAGCAGGGACATCGCCGCCTCGGTAGCCTTCGCCCGGGTCACTTCCACCAACCCCGACGCCAGCTGCAGATATCCGCGGATCGACTCGAACGTCATGACCGCCTCCTGATCAGTTTGATGCCCATGGCTCGCCCGACGGATCGTCGGCGTCGCCACGCTACTCGTCAGCACGGCTGCCGAGGGTTTCAGGAGAGCTCTGCCGTGAGGGCGATAGCCGCGCGGTCCAGCGCCTCGAGCCCGCCATCCGACGAACCGGCGCCGTCACGATGCTCTGCCAGAGCGCGGAAGGCGCAGGCCAGCAGAGAGTCGCGTTCGACCAGATCCGACGACGGGCCCGAACGCCTCGTGACAGCAACCTTCCCCGTGTAGGCGTCAACCGTCACCCCGGCACCGTTGCAGCTCCACGCTGCACCGTGCTTGGCAGCCATCTGGCCCGGCGCACCCAGCGCTCTGAGGTCGACACTCGCGTAGGTCGGGAGAGGTCGACCGGCAGCGCGCACGAACGACCGTAGATCGTCGACACCGGTGAGCACCCACAACGAGTCGACGCCGGCCGCCATGGCGCCGAGGATGTCGGTGTCCAGGCGGTCTCCGATCGCCAGCGTGTCTTCGGGACCGCAGCCCAGACGGGCCATCGAGAGGTCGTAGAGCGCCGGGGCTGGCTTACCCACCGCGATGGGTCGTGTGCCGGTGGCGAACGACACCGCCTCGACCAGCGCGCCGTTGCCTGGCGCGACACCGCGGTCGGTGGGCAGGGTCCGGTCACCGTTGGTGGCTACCCACAACGCTCCCCCCTGCACGGCATACGCCGCCTCGGCCAGGTCGGTAGCGGTCACCAAGGGTCCATAGCCCTGGAGCACCGCCTGGAGCTCACCGTCGCTGCCGCTCTCGGCGACCGTCAGCGAGACCTCACGCAGGGCGTCGGCGACACCGTGCCCGCCGACCGCGAGCACGACTGAGCCGGGGGCCAGCCGGTCCTGAAGGTAGGCCGCGCCGGCCTGCGAGCTGGTCACCACGTCATGCGCGCCTACCTGCAGCCCGAGTCCCACCAGCTGCGCCGCGACGTCAGCCGGCGTCAGTGAGGCGTTGTTGGTCGCATAGACGACGTGGGCGGGTAGAGCCGTGAGCTCGTCGACCGCATGCCCGACGGCGCGCGTCCCTCGTCGAACCACCCCGTCGAGGTCACAGACCACCCCCCGGTATGCCTCGGCCAGGGTCGGTGTCGTCCTCACCGGTCGCTTGGAGCGGCAGAGGCGTCATCCCTGGCCCCCCTCCATTCACCCGCGTCACCCGCATCTCCCACGTCACCCGTGTCACCCGTGTCACCCGTGTCACCCGTGTCACCCGTGTCACCCGTGTCATCGAAGAGGTCGACCTGCCGCACGCCGTCGAGTTCGGCAAGCCGGTCCACCGCGTCGGTCTCGAGGTCATCGTCCGCGTCGACCGCGTGGGAGAACCACTCGCGCGCTGCAGCCCGGTCACCGGTCACGAGCAGGGCCTCAGCGTAGGCATAGAACAGCCGCCCGCTCCATGCCTTGCGGCGGCGGGGGTCGAGCTCGGGGAGTCGAAGACCGGCCAGCGCAGCCTCCAGGTTGCCCATGTCCCGCCGGATCCCGGACACGACGATCGCCAGCTCGACACGTTCGTCACGGGCGAGCGTCGAGACCTCGGGCGAGGAAGCAAGCTCGAGCGCACGGCTGCGTCGGCCCAACGCTCGCTCGGCGTCCACCATCAGCGGTAGCAGGTGCGACGAACCGGACAACCGTCGCACCGTGCGGAACTCACTCAGCGCCGTCGCCCAGTCCCCCCGACGGTAGGCCACCAGTCCGCGGGCCTCACGAGCGGCTGGCACCCGTCCAGCACGCCGCACCGCGGTCTCGGCGTGCGCCTCGGCACCGTCGAGGTCCTCGTCCATCAGCAGCGCGACCATCACAAGATGCTGGGCCACACCCTGGGCGTTCTCCTTGGTCAGCGTCCGCAGCTGAGTCCACACGGACCGGTCCAGCTCCTTGCCGGTCACCTCGTCGGCGATCGCCGGCTCGGGCAACCGAGGCTTCTTCGGGGTCAGCCGCCTGCCGCCAGCCTCGCGGGGCGTCCGCTCGACAGTGCCGTCATCACCAACTCCTCGCGACGCGTCGGTCCGGGCCGCGACGGCACGCGGGGCAGCCTCACGCGGACGACCACCGGGAGCACCGGAGCTCCCATCACCGGCGCGATCGCGGTGCCTGGATGAGCCGCGGCCACCAGACCCCGGCTGACCCCACGACTGACGGTGTTGGCCTGAGGACATCGTGTGCTCCGGTTCTGTTCTGGCTGCGCTCATTGTTCTCGGTCCCAGCTAACCCACCTTATGCCGGTGGCAGGAGCCGAACCGCCCGTGGCCGCCGGCGGCTCGGCACTTCCCTCGTCGAGTGCGCGCCAACAGGACACGCGAAAGTGCCCCGCACTGACCGAAGTCAGGCGGGGCACTTTCAACTAAGAATGTCCGGCTGCGTCCTACTCTCCCACACCGTAACCAGTGCAGTACCATCGGCGCTGAAGGGCTTAGCTTCCGGGTTCGGAATGGAGCCGGGCGTTTCCCCTTCGCTATGACAGCCGAAACTCTATGGAGATATCAATCGTGGTTCCCGACCGTATCTCGGGAACTGCACAGTGGACGCGTAGCACCTCATCACACGTGATGAAGTAGTCAAGTTATCGGCTTATTAGTACCGGTCAGCTTCATGCATTACTGCACTTCCACATCCGGCCTATCAACCCAGTCGTCTAGCTGGGAGCCTCTCGGGGTAAACCCCATGGAAACCTCATCTTGAAACGTGCTTCCCGCTTAGATGCTTTCAGCGGTTATCACTTCCGAACGTAGCTAATCAGCGGTGCTCTTGGCAGAACAACTGACACACCAGAGGTTCGTCCATCCCGGTCCTCTCGTACTAGGGACAGCCTCTCTCAAGTTTCCTGCGCGCGCAGCGGATAGGGACCGAACTGTCTCACGACGTTCTAAACCCAGCTCGCGTACCGCTTTAATGGGCGAACAGCCCAACCCTTGGGACCTACTCCAGCCCCAGGATGCGACGAGCCGACATCGAGGTGCCAAACCATGCCGTCGATATGGACTCTTGGGCAAGATCAGCCTGTTATCCCCGGGGTACCTTTTATCCGTTGAGCGACGGCGCTTCCACAAGCCACCGCCGGATCACTAGTCCCGACTTTCGTCCCTGCTCGACATGTCTGTCTCACAGTCAAGCTCCCTTGTGCACTTACACTCAAAACCTGATTGCCAACCAGGCTGAGGGAACCTTTGGGCGCCTCCGTTACCTTTTAGGAGGCAACCGCCCCAGTTAAACTACCCACCAGGCACTGTCCCTGATCCGGATCACGGACCGAGGTTAGATATCCAGAACGACCAGAGTGGTATTTCAACGTTGGCTCCACACACACTGGCGTGCATGCTTCAAAGCCTCCCACCTATCCTACACAAGCCGTACCGAACACCAATACCAAGCTGTAGTAAAGGTCCCGGGGTCTTTCCGTCCTGCTGCGCGTAACGAGCATCTTTACTCGTAGTGCAATTTCGCCGAGTTCGTGGTTGAGACAGTGGAGAAGTCGTTACGCCATTCGTGCAGGTCGGAACTTACCCGACAAGGAATTTCGCTACCTTAGGATGGTTATAGTTACCACCGCCGTTTACTGGCGCTTAAGTTCTCAGCTTCGCCGTGAGGCTAACCGGTCCCCTTAACGTTCCAGCACCGGGCAGGCGTCAGTCCGTATACATCGTCTTGCGACTTCGCACGGACCTGTGTTTTTAGTAAACAGTCGCTTCTCCCTGGTCTCTGCGGCCGTTCGGGCTAGGAAGTAAATTCCTTCACCCTCCGGGCCCCCCTTCTCCCGAAGTTACGGGGGTATTTTGCCGAATTCCTTAACCACGATTCACTCGATCGCCTTGGTATTCTCTACCTAACCACCTGAGTCGGTTTGGGGTACGGGCGGCTCGAACCTCGCTAGAGGATTTTCTTGGCAGCATAGGATCACCCTGCTTCCCGCATTCGCGGTCACTGTCAGGTCTCAGGCTGTATGAGATGCGGATTTGCCTACATCTCGCCCTACACCCTTGGACGTGGACTACCATCGCCACGCGGAGGCTACCTTCCTGCGTCTCCCCATTGCTTACCTACTACTAACTAGGGTCGTGCGCTCCGCTTGGATCTGTCCGAAGACGTCACCAAGTTTCAGGCACTTAGCATCACTAGGTTCGGTATGGGCGGTTCTTCGCCGGTTCCGGAATATCAACCGGATGTCCATCGACTACGCCTGTCGGCCTCGCCTTAGGTCCCGACTTACCCAGGGCAGATTAGCTTGACCCTGGAAACCTTGGTTATTCGGCGGACGGGTTTCTCGCCCGTCATTCGCTACTCATGCCTGCATTCTCACTCGTGTGGCCTCCACGGCTGGATCACTCCGCCGCTTCCCTGGCCACACGACGCTCCCCTACCCATCAACACGCTTGGACCGTGGATCCTCGGATGTCACGGCCGGGCAGATGTGTCAATGCCACAGCTTCGGTGGTGTGCTTGAGCCCCGCTACATTGTCGGCGCGGAATCACTTGACCAGTGAGCTATTACGCACTCTTTAAAGGGTGGCTGCTTCTAAGCCAACCTCCTGGTTGTCATTGCAACTCCACATCCTTTCCCACTTAGCACACGCTTAGGGACCTTAGATGGTGGTCTGGGCTGTTTCCCTCTCGACTACGGAGCTTATCCCCCGCAGTCTCACTGCCACGCTCTCACTTACCGGCATTCGGAGTTTGGCTAACGTCAGTAACCTGGTGAGGCCCATCTGCTATCCAGTAGCTCTACCTCCGGCAAGAAACACGTGACGCTGCACCTAAATGCATTTCGGGGAGAACCAGCTATCACGGAGTTTGATTGGCCTTTCACCCCTACCCACAGCTCATCCCCTCAGTTTTCAACCTAAGTGGGTTCGGTCCTCCACGCAGTCTTACCTGCGCTTCAACCTGGCCATGGGTAGATCACTCCGCTTCGGGTCTAGACCCAGCGACTCAATCGCCCTATTCGGACTCGCTTTCGCTACGGCTTCCCCACACGGGTTAACCTCGCCACTGAGCACTAACTCGCAGGCTCATTCTTCAAAAGGCACGCTGTCACCCCACAAGGAGGCTCCAACGGATTGTAGGCACACGGTTTCAGGATCTATTTCACTCCCCTCCCGGGGTACTTTTCACCTTTCCCTCACGGTACTTGTCCGCTATCGGTCACCAGGGAATATTTAGGCTTAGCGGGTGGTCCCGCCAGATTCACACGGGATTTCTCGGGCCCCGTGCTACTTGGGATGCTTCTCTGGAGTTCGCGTCATTTCGTCTACGGGGGTCGCACCCTCTGTGCCAGGCCTTTCAATGCCCTTCGACTATAACGCGAATTTTTGACTCCATGTCGGATTGTCAGAGCCGACCGAGAAGTCCCACGACCCCGAACATGCAACGCCTGACAGCTATCACACATGCTCGGTTTAGCCTGATCCGCTTTCGCTCGCCACTACTCACGGAATCGCGGTTGCTTTCTCTTCCTGTGGGTACTGAGATGTTTCACTTCCCCACGTTCCCTCCACTCGCCCTATGTGTTCAGGCGAGGGTGACTGGACTTGCCTCCAGCCGGGTTTCCCCATTCGGAAATCCTCGGATCACAGTCTGGTTATCGACTCCCCGAGGCTTATCGCAGATTCCTACGTCCTTCTTCGGTTCCTGGTGCCAAGGCATCCACCGTGTGCCCTTAAAAACTTGACTACCTACAAAGATGCTCGCGTCCACTGTGTAGTTCTCAAAGTACGGGCGGTCCCCCACCGACCGTGACGCCTGCACGGCACACCTGCTGGAGCCCATCTCTAGGCAGTTCAGCTGGTATGCCGCGTGGTTCGACCACTGGTGGGGTCCGGACCGGATACCCGATCCCGAAGGAGGCCGATGGCCCGAGCCTTCAGGACCCAACAACGTGCCAGGCGCCGCCACCTGCCGGCTGCTTTCCACTGCCCACCCGGACGAGTCCGTGGTGAGCTTGTACTTGCAGCTGACCTGTGCCAGCGCCAAATAATCGATGTTCCACCCTTGAGCACCTGCCGTGGAGCAATCGTCCACGGCCAGGCTCTGGACCAGCGTGAGCCGGCCAGTGCTCCTTAGAAAGGAGGTGATCCAGCCGCACCTTCCGGTACGGCTACCTTGTTACGACTTAGTCCCAATCGCCAGTCCCACCTTCGACGGCTCCCTCCAAAAGGTTGGGCCACCGGCTTCGGGTGTTACCGACTTTCGTGACTTGACGGGCGGTGTGTACAAGGCCCGGGAACGTATTCACCGCAGCGTTGCTGATCTGCGATTACTAGCGACTCCGACTTCATGGGGTCGAGTTGCAGACCCCAATCCGAACTGAGACCGGTTTTTTGGGATTCGCTCCACCTTGCGGTATCGCAGCCCTTTGTACCGGCCATTGTAGCATGCGTGAAGCCCAAGACATAAGGGGCATGATGATTTGACGTCATCCCCACCTTCCTCCGAGTTGACCCCGGCAGTCTCCTATGAGTCCCCGCCATAACGCGCTGGCAACATAGAACGAGGGTTGCGCTCGTTGCGGGACTTAACCCAACATCTCACGACACGAGCTGACGACAACCATGCACCACCTGTACACCGACCTTGCGGGGCACCCATCTCTGGATGTTTCCGGTGTATGTCAAGCCTTGGTAAGGTTCTTCGCGTTGCATCGAATTAATCCGCATGCTCCGCCGCTTGTGCGGGCCCCCGTCAATTCCTTTGAGTTTTAGCCTTGCGGCCGTACTCCCCAGGCGGGGAACTTAATGCGTTAGCTGCGGCACGGATCTCGTGGAATGAGACCCACACCTAGTTCCCAACGTTTACGGCATGGACTACCAGGGTATCTAATCCTGTTCGCTCCCCATGCTTTCGCTTCTCAGCGTCAGTAATGGCCCAGAGACCTGCCTTCGCCATCGGTGTTCCTCCTGATATCTGCGCATTTCACCGCTACACCAGGAATTCCAGTCTCCCCTACCACACTCTAGTCTGCCCGTACCCACTGCAAGTCCGGGGTTGAGCCCCGGATTTTCACAGCAGACGCGACAAACCGCCTACAAGCTCTTTACGCCCAATAATTCCGGACAACGCTCGCACCCTACGTATTACCGCGGCTGCTGGCACGTAGTTAGCCGGTGCTTCTTCTGCAGGTACCGTCACTTTCGCTTCTTCCCTGCTGAAAGAGGTTTACAACCCGAAGGCCTTCATCCCTCACGCGGCGTCGCTGCATCAGGCTTGCGCCCATTGTGCAATATTCCCCACTGCTGCCTCCCGTAGGAGTCTGGGCCGTGTCTCAGTCCCAGTGTGGCCGGTCGCCCTCTCAGGCCGGCTACCCGTCGTCGCCTTGGTGAGCCATTACCTCACCAACAAGCTGATAGGCCGCGAGTCCATCCCAGACCGAAAAACTTTCCACACGGTGGAGATGCCTCTCCGTGTCATATCCGGTATTAGCTCCGGTTTCCCGGGGTTATCCCAGAGTCTGGGGCAGGTTACTCACGTGTTACTCACCCGTTCGCCACTGATCACCTCGGAGCAAGCTCCGAAGGTCACCGTTCGACTTGCATGTGTTAAGCACGCCGCCAGCGTTCGTCCTGAGCCAGGATCAAACTCTCCGTTGATGTTTAGCTCCGCCTGGCCTGAGGCCCGACGGAAATCTAGACCCGTTGAAGGGTTGAATCACTGGCTGAGCAAGAACACCAGCATCCAGTCCGTGGACTGGTCACTGCTATTCATTGTCAACCAAAGGATTTCGTCCGAGGATCGTTCACCAGGTCCGAAGGACCAAGATCACGACACCCCTCAAGACGAGGTTATTCGGCATCGATTTTTGGCACGCTGTTGAGTTCTCAAGGTTCGGACGCGCACGATGCTCGACCTTGCGGGTCTCGTATCGGGGCAACCGTTCTAACTTACCCGTCTGCTTCTTGGGCGTCAAATCCGTGACCCGCTCTTGGAGCGGCCGGATCCGATCGCACTTGGCTCTCGGCGGGACCATCACTCTAGCAGTCTTTCGGGCTGGTGCCGATCACCCTGTGCGGGGTCGGCTCCGGGACGATGACGCGTGACGAGCGGTGGGTCAGCCTCTCGGGACCGGCCTGCTTCGAGGGACGCTGTGGGCGTCCACCCCGTGGTGTCCGTTCCTCCCTTGCGGGCTGACGTGTAGGACACTAACCGGACCTTGGCGTGCAACACAAATCGGTGACCTCTGAGCGTGTACGAGGACGGTGGTTCGCCCGAGTCTCGCTGCTGCACAACGGGATCTAGGGGCCCTAGCGAGACGCTCGGGCAGCGGCCAGGCTTTTGCGCCCGCGACGCAGCAGCGCCACTCGTCCGTGAACGAAGTCGTCATCTCCCAGCACACGGTCGAGGTCGGAGACCTTGAGGTTGTTCACGGAGGCACCGCCCTCCCCGATCGCCCGGCGAGCGGCGTTGCGGGAGTCGGCAAGGCCGGTGGCCACCAGGGCGTCGACCAGACTCGTCCCGGTGGCAACATCTGCACCAGGCAGCTCGGCTGTCGCGTCCACCAGAGTCTGCTCGTCCAGACTCGTGACGTCACCGCGTCCGAACAGCGCCTCGGACGCGGCTCGCACAGAAGCGGCCGCGTCCGGTCCGTGGACCAGCGCAGTGATGTCGGTCGCGAGGGCGCGCTGTGCCTCTCGCAGGAACGGCTTCTCCGTCAGCGACGTCGCCAGCTCCTCGATCTGCGAGGTAGACCGGTCGGTGAAGACTCTGAGAAGCCGGACCGCGGAGGCGTCTTCGATGTTGAGGAAGTACTGGTAAAAGGCGTACGGGCTGGTCATGTCGCGTGACAGCCAGACGGCGTTGCCCTCGGTCTTGCCGAACTTGACGCCCGACGAGTCCTCCAGCAGCGGTGTCGAGAGCGCGTGCACCGACACGCCTTCGGTGCGGTGGATGAGGTCGACGCCGGCAGTGATGTTGCCCCACTGGTCGCTCCCTCCCGTCTGCAGCGCGCACCCGAACGAGCGGAACAGCTCGAGGTAGTCCAGGGCCTGCAGGATCTGGTAGCTGAACTCTGTGTAAGAGATGCCTTGCTCACTGGCCATCCGCGCGGCCACGGCGTCCTTGCGGATCATCTGGTTGACCCGGAAGTGCTTGCCCACGTCGCGCAGGAAGTCGAGGGCCGACATCGGGGCTGTCCAGTCGAGGTTGTCTACGAGCCTCGCCGGGTTGTCACCGTCGAAGTCCAGGAAGGGCCGCACGAGGTCGGTGATCCGGGTGACGTTGACCGCCGTCTGCTCCCTCGTCTTGAGGACTCGCTCCGAGGTGGGCTTGGGGTCTCCGATCAGACCCGTCGACCCGCCGACGAGGCAGATCACCCGGTGCCCGGCCCGCTGGAAGTGCCGCAGGACGACGAGCTGGACGAGGTTGCCGAAGTGCAGCGACGGCGCTGTCGGGTCAAACCCGCAGTAGAGCGTGATCGGCCCGTCGGCGAGTGCCTGTCGCAGCTCGGACTCGTCGGTGGTCTGCGCCACCAGGCCCCTCCACTGCAGCTCGTCGAGGATGGTGTCCACGCGGGTCGTGCTCCTTTGCTCTCGGCTGTTCGGTGCCGGCAAGCCTGCCCTACGCCGGCGCTTTGGGGACACGGGGTTTGCCGGGGCGATATGCCGAGACGCTCGCCTCGCCAGCCAGGAAGAACCGCCAGGGGTACGCCTGGGCGTCACCTCCCGGTCCGGAGACCCCGACCCGGGGACCGGACAACACCAGCCTCGGGTCCACCGGGGCGGCCGCGGCTCGCAGCACGAGATCGACATCCGAGCGCGGCGGACAGAAATCCAGACCTGAGTCGACCCCGGTGACACCTAGCGTGGCGGCCAACCGCGCCGGCCCACGGCACCAGTCACGCGGTCGTACACCCGGCCGTCGGGCCGCCGCGACGTCCCGCCCACGCACGACCTCACCGGCCCGCACCAGCACCCCCTGCGCAGACCCCTCGGGCCCCGTGACCAGGTTGAGGCACCAGTGCATCCCGTAGGTGAAGTAGACGTAGGTGACGCCGGCCGGTCCGAACATCGGTGCCGTCCGGGGAGTTCGACCCCGGTATGCATGCGAACCCGGGTCCTGGAGGTATCCCGCGTATGCCTCGACCTCGGTGAGCCGCACGGTGACTCCACCGCGAGTGACGGTGCAGCCCAACAGGTCAGGCGCGACCGTGAGGACGTCTCGCGCGAAGAACGACCGGCGCAGCCGATTGGGCACCACTCAGCCGGTCGTCGGCGGCGGCGACGAGAAGGTGCGAGCCGCGGCGGCCGCGAGACGCACCGCCTCGAGCTGCTCGGTCACCCGAACCGGAGCCGTGCCTCCCTTGGCGTCACGCGAGCCGAGAGAGCCTGCGACGGAGAGGACCTCCCGGACGCCGGGACCGAGATCGGGGCTGATCGACGACAGCTCGTCGTCGTCGAGGTCCCACAGCTCGACGTCGCGCTGCTCGCAGTAGCGCACGCAACGGCCCGCCACCTCGTGGGCCATGCGGAACGGGACACCCTGCCTGACCAGCCATTCGGCGATATCTGTCGCGAGCGCGAACCCCTGGGGGGCAAGGGACTCCAAACGTTGTGTGTGGAAGGTCAAGGTGGCGATCATCCCGGTGAACGCGGGGAGGAGGACCTGAAGTGTGTCGACGGCGTCGAAGACCGGCTCCTTGTCCTCCTGCAGGTCGCGGTTGTAGGCCAGCGGCAGCGCCTTGAGTGTCGTCAACAGGCCCGCGAGGTCACCGATCAGCCGGCCCGCCTTGCCGCGAGCGAGCTCTGCCACATCGGGGTTCTTCTTCTGGGGCATGATGCTCGAACCGGTGGAGTAGGCGTCGTCGAGGGTGATGTAGGAGAACTCCTTGGTCGCCCAGAGGACCACCTCCTCCGCGATCCGAGACACGTCCACGGCGACCATCGCTGCGACAAAGGCGAACTCAGCAGCGAAATCGCGACTGGCGGTGCCGTCGATCGAGTTCTCCACGGCTCTCGAGAACCCGAGGTCCGCAGCCACAGCCTCGGGGTCGAGACCGAGTGAGCTGCCGGCGAGAGCACCGGAGCCGTACGGGGAGATGTCGGCGCGAACGTCCCAGTCACGAAACCGGTCCACGTCACGCAGCAGAGCCCAGGCGTGCGCGAGCAGGTGGTGGGAAAGGAGCACCGGCTGGGCGTGCTGCAGATGGGTTCGACCCGGCATAGCGACGCCCAGGTGCGTGGTGGCCTGGTCGGAAAGCGCGTCGACCACGTCGAGCACCAGTCCTGCGACGACCCGCGCCTCGTGGCGCAGGTAACGACGCAACAACGTCACGACCTGGTCGTTGCGCGACCGGCCGGCTCGCAACCGCCCGCCCACGTCAGCACCCGCACGTTCGATGAGCCCCCGTTCGAGGGCGGTGTGCACATCCTCGTCGTCGGGCGCTGGCACGAAGTCTCCGCTCGCGACGTCGGCGTCCAGATGCGCGAGGGCGTCCAGCATGGTGTCGAGGTCCCCGTCGCCCAGCAGGCCGGCCCTGTGCAGGACCCGGGCATGGGCCTTGGACCCCGCGATGTCGTGGCGAGCAAGGCGCCAGTCGAAGTGGGTGCTGCGGGAGAGCTCCGCCAGCGCGTCGGCCGGGCGGCCGGCGAACCGCCCTCCCCACAGACTCAGGGTGGCGCCGCCTGCGGCCGTCTTGGAATCGCTCACTGGGTCGCTCGCTGGTTCGCTCGCCGAGCCGCTCGCTGGGTCGCTCATCTCCTGATCCTCCTGGTCGTCAAGCTGAGGGTCCCGAGGGTCGGGCCGGCCGGCCGGCTGACGGGCGAAATACCGAGCCGCGCAGCGAAGGCGCGACCGGCGGGCGGGCTCGGCGTGATGACGAGGATCGTGTCGTCGCCGGCGATAGTGCCGAGGACGTTCCCCAGATGGGACTGGTCGATGCAAGACGCGAGGTAGTTGGCCGCCCCGGGAGGCGTGCGAAGGACGACCTGGTTGCCAGCCACCATGGCGCTGACGAGCAGCTCGTCGCAGGCACGGCGGAGGCGGGTCGGCAGCCCGTCGGCGCCCCCCGCCGAGGTCACCACCTCCCCGTTCTGGTCGGGCAGGGCATAGACGAGGTTGCGTCCGTTGCGGACTTTGACGGCGCCGAGCTCGACGAGGTCACGGGACAAGGTGGCCTGGGTCACCTCGATACCGTCGGCCGCGAGGAGCGCGAGCAGCTCCCCCTGAGAACGGACGTCTCGTCGATGGAGAAGCTCGAGAACCCTTGCCTGGCGGGCGGTTCGACTGAACGACAACCGGGTTGACCGCGCCGTCATGCGAGTACCGCGGCATCCAGGAGGTCGGGTAGGACGACGACGAACGAGTCGGCCTGGGCCTCGGTCAGGATCAACGGCGGAGCGAGGCGCAGGGCGTCGGGTGCCACCGCGTTGACGAGGAACCCTGCTTCCTGCAGGAGCGACGTGAGGGACACCGCAACGGGTTCGTTCAGCTGCACGGCGATGAGCAGACCCCGCCCACGGGTGCCGGCGACCAGGGGGTGCGCCAAGCCGTCGACGCGCGAGCGGAGATGGTCGCCGATCTCGCTCGCGTTGGCGAGCAGACCGTCGGACTCGATCGTCCTGATCGTGGCCACGCCGGCAGCGCTGGCCAGCGGGTTCCCGCCGAACGTCGACCCGTGCTGACCGCCGGACAGCATCGCCGTCACGTCCGGCCCGTAGGTCACCAGCGCCCCGACCGGGACTCCCCCGGCCAGACCCTTGGCCAAGGTGACGGCGTCCGGGACCACGTCGGTGGCGTGGTGGGCGAGCCAGTGTCCGGTCCGGCCCATGCCGGTCTGGATCTCGTCGAGCACCAGCAGAGCACCGGCCTGCGCCGTCAGGTCGCGGGCGAGCCGCAGGTATGCCGGGTCCGCCGCAATGACGCCCGCCTCACCCTGGAGGGGCTCGAGGATGACGGCCGCGAGGTCGTCTCCCGTGGCGGCGACCTCGGCCCGCAAGGCGTCCGTGTCGTTGAAGGCGACATGGCTGACTCCCGGCATGAGCGGCTCGAAGGGGGCGCGGTACGCCGGATTCCAGGTGAGCGCAAGGGCGCCCGTCGTCCTGCCGTGGAACGCGTTCTCCGCGGCGATGATCCGGCTGCGACCGGTCCGCCTCGTCAGCTTGATCGCCGCTTCGACCGCCTCCGTGCCGGAGTTGCAGAGGAACACGCCGGACCCTACCGGTGCGCGACAGATCTCCAGAAGCTTCTCGGCCAGCTCCACCTGCGGCTCGGAGGTGAAGAGGTTAGAGATGTGCATCAGCTGCGACGACTGCTTGGCAACTGCCTCGAGGAGCGCGGGATGACCGTGGCCGAGAGTGTTGACCGCGATGCCTGCAAGGAGGTCGAGGTACCGCTTGCCGTCGACGTCGACCACGTAGCAGCCGTCACCGTGGGAGAGCACGGTCCGAGGAACCCCGAACACCGGGATGAGCGCTGCACGGTAGCGCTCGAGGACCTCCTGTGTGTGGGTCATACCCGCACCACCCCTGCCGGTCCCGGCACGACCATGGTGCCGATCCCCTCGTCGGTGAACACCTCGAGCAGCAGCGCGTGCGGCTTGCGGCCGTCGACCACGTGAGCCTGCGGCACGCCGTTGCTCACCGCGCGGATGCAAGCCTCCAGCTTGGGGACCATCCCGGTGTCGACGGTGGCGAGCAGGTTCTGCGCGTCCACCAGGGTCAGCTCGGACAGGAGGGAGTCCCGGTCGGGCCAGCGCGCGTAGATGCCCTCGACGTCGGTGAGGACGACGAGCTTGTGCGCCTTCAACGCCACGGCGATCGCCGCCGCGGCCGTGTCGGCGTTGACGTTGAGCACCTGTCCCTCGACGTCCAGGTCCGGCGCCACCGTCGACACCACGGGGATGCGGCCTGCGTCCAGGATGTCCATGACGGCGGAGGGGTTGACCGTCTCGACGTCACCGACGAGCCCGAGGTCGATGTCGCTGCCGTCGTCTGCCAGCAGACCGCGGCGCCGCGCACCGAGCAGCCCAGCGTCCTCCCCCGACAGCCCGACGGCCAACGGCCCGTGCTGGTTGAGGAGACCGACCAGCTCGCGCCCCACCTGGCCGGTCAGGACCATCCTGACGACCTCCATCACCGCGGGGGTCGTGACTCGCAGACCACCTCTGAACTCACTCGGCAGACCGAGTCGACCGAGCATCTCGGCGATCTGCGGCCCACCCCCGTGCACGACCACGGGGCGCAGGCCGGCATACCGCAGGAACGCGACGTCCTGCGCAAAGGCGAGCTTGAGACTGTCGTCGAGCATGGCGTTGCCGCCGTACTTGACGACGACGAGCGCGCCGCGGAACCGTTCGAGCCAGGGCAGCGCCTCGACGAGGGTCTGCGCCTTGGACGCAGCGACTCGCAGGGCAGCCGCGTCGATGACGCCCCGGACGTCGTTCCTGGCGGCGTCCTTCATGTGCTGTACGCCGAGTTCTCGTGGACGTACTCGTGCGTGAGGTCGTTGGTCCAGATGGTGGCGGTGTCGTCGCCCGCATGGAGGCCGACGGTGACCAGGACGGCTCGGGCGGAGAGGTCGACGAGGGACCGGTCGTCACCGACGCCGCCGGAGCGACAGACCTGCACGCCGTTCATGCACACGTCGAGGCGGTTCGGGTCGAACTCGGCCGCCGTGGTCCCCACCGCAGCCAACACCCGCCCCCAGTTGGGGTCGGCGCCGAAGATCGCGCACTTGAACAGGTTGTTGCGGGCGATCGCCCGCCCGACCTCCAGAGCGTCGTCGACGGAGGCCGCGGACTCCACGACGATCTCGATGTCGTGGTTGGCCCCTTCGGCGTCGGCGATGATGCCCCGCGCGAGTTCCCCGCAGACGGCCGTGAGGGCGGCTACCAGCTCGTCCTGCGCCGGGCCGACACCCGACGCACCCGAGCCCATCACCAGGACGGTGTCGTTGGTCGACTGGCAGCCGTCCGAGTCGATCCGGTCGAAGGTGCGTGCGGTGGCGGCGCGGAGCGCCTCGTCCAGTTGAGCAGGCTCTGCGACGGCGTCGGTCACCACGACCACGAGCATCGTCGCGAGGGCGGGGGCGATCATGCCCGCGCCCTTGGCCATCCCCCACACCGACCATCCGGCGCCGAGGTGGTGGGCGCGTTTTGGCACGGTGTCGGTCGTCATGATCGCGTGGGCGGCGTTGTCGTGACCGGTGACGGTCAGGGCTGATACGGCGGCCTCGACGCCGGCCTCGATCTTGTCCATCGGCAACAGCTCACCGATGAGTCCGGTGGAGCACACCGCGACGTCGGCCGCCGAGATGCCGAGCGCCGCCGCCACGTGCTCCGCTGTGGCGTGGGTGTCGAGGAACCCCTGAGGGCCGGTGCACGCGTTCGCACCACCGGAGTTGAGCACCACGGCGTCGACCCGCCCGTCCCCGGCCACCTGGCGTGACCACGTGACGGGAGCGGCGACGACCCGGTTGCTCGTGAAGACGGCTGCGGCATGGTGGTGCGGCCCGTCGTTGACGAGCAGTGCGAGGTCAGGACGCCCGCTGGGTTTCAGCCCCGCGGTCACGCCAGAGGCCCGGAAGCCTTGCGGCAGAGGCATACCGGCTCCAAGGTCGTTGTTCACGGTGCAACTCCCGCCATCGGCAGACCGGTTGTCTCAGGTAGCCCGAGCGCCAGGTTGGCACACTGGATGGCTCCCCCAGCGGTGCCCTTGGTGAGGTTGTCGATCGCGGCTATGGCGACGACGCGGCCCACGCTCTCGTCGAGCGCGAGCTGCACGTGGACCGTGTTGGAACCGAGGACGTCCGCGGTGCGGGGCCACTGGCCGATTGGCAGCAGGTGGACGAACGGCTCGGTGCCGTAGGCCGCGTGCCAGGCCTCGCGCAGCTGAATGGCGCTGGTGCCGGGCACGACCCGGGCAGTGCAGGTGGCCAGGATCCCCCGCGACATGGGCGCGAGCGTGGGGGTGAAGGACAACGTCACGTGCTCGCCGGCGGCGAGCGAGAGGTTCTGGGCGATCTCGGGCGTGTGACGGTGGCTGCCGCCGACGCCATACGGGGTCATGGCGCCCATCACCTCCGCGCCCAGCAGGTGCGGTTTGAGTCCCTTCCCGGCACCGGACGTGCCGCTCGCCGCCACGATCACGACGTCCTCGCTCTGCAGCAGCCCGGCGGCAAACCCCGGTGCGAGTGCCAGCGAGCACGCCGTGGGATAGCAGCCGGGAACCGCCACCCGCTTCGCACCGCGTAGGGCGTCGCGAACGGACCCCGTGCGGGTCGGCAGCTCGGGCAGCCCGTAGGGCCACGACCCCGCGTGGTCGGTGCCGTAGAACGACAACCAGGCCGTCGCGTCGGCGAGCCGGAAGTCGGCACCGCAGTCGACCACCAGGACGTCGTCGGGCAGCTGCGCCACCAGTGCGGCGGAGGCACCGTGCGGGAGAGCGAGGAAGACGACGTCGTGCCCGACGAACGAGGTCGGCGACGTGGGTTCGATGACCCGGTCGCTGAGCGGGGTCAGGTGGGGATGGACGTCACCCACCCGCCTGCCCGCCGACGAGTCGGCGGTGAGGACGCCGATCTCGACGTCCGGGTGGCTGAGCAGGAGACGCAGGAGCTCACCGCCGGCATATCCACTCGCTCCCGCGACGGCCACGTTGAACACAATGCATAACCATACACTTGTCAACGATGTTATGCACGGCACTTCTCAGCGGCGCTGGACGGCTCCCACCGCGCCGGCTGCCGCGTCGACGGCCGCGGCACGGAAGGCGCTGACCTCCTCGGTGGTCAGGGTCCGGTCCGGTGCCCTGAACGTCAGCCGGTAGCCCAGCGACGTGTGACCCTCCCCGACCTGGTCACCGGCGTAGACGTCGAAGAGCGCGACGTCCTCCAGCCAGTCGCCCGCACCCGATCGCAGCGCGCGTTCGACCTCTGTCGCCGGGACTCCCCCGTCGACGACCAGTGCCACGTCGGTGAAGGCGGACGGGTAGGTGGAGAACGGGACGTACCGGGTGGTCGGTGCGCTGGCCTCGGTCAGCGCGTCGACGTCGATCTCCACGGCGCAGCTGTGCGCCGGCAGCGAGAGTGAGGCGCAGACCCGGGGGTGCAGCTCCCCGGCATAACCCACGAGCGTCCCGTCGAGCAGGCTGACCCGCGCGCACCGACCGGGGTGCCAGGGTGCGTGGTCGGCGGACTCGATGCCCACCTCGACCGCCAGGGCCGAGGTCACAGCTCCCACGACCGCCACCGCGTCCGACCACCCGACGGGTCGACCTGGTCCCCACCAGCCGGCCACGTCGACGTCACCCGCGATGAGAGCGGCCGCGTGACGGGGCTGCGGGGGAACTGCCGCGATGATCTGCCTGATCGTCCGGTCGTCGGGGCGGGCATCGACGCCGGGGAGGGGAGCCCGTCGGCGGGCAACCTTGCCATGGAGCGCCACGAGGCCGATCTCGAACAGTCCCAGGTCCCGCTGCCCCCTGGATACGTTGCGGCGGAACGCTTCCACGAGAGTGGCGAGAACGGACGTGCGCATGAGCGGCGCCTCCTCGGACAGCGGGTTTGCCACCCGCACGGCCTCGCGGCGCTCGTCGTCGGAGGTGAGTCCGAAGGCGTCGGCGAGCTCGACGGACGTGAAGGGATAGGTCAGCACCTCGACCAGTCCCTCAGCGACGAGAGCGTTCGCGACGATGCGCCGCACCCGCTGTCCGTGGGTGAGACCCCGCCCGTTGGACGGCGTGGGGAGGACCGACGGGATGCGCTCGTAGCCGTCGATCCTGGCCACCTCCTCAGCGTAGTCAGGCCCGTCGACCAGGTCGGGTCGCCACGAGGGGGCGGTGACGTCGACGACGTCACCCTCGCCGGTGATGGCGCAGCCGAGCCGGCCGAGGATCTCGACCACACGGTCCCGGCTGTAGTCCACCCCGACCAGTCGGCTGGGGAGCGTGATGTCGAGCCGGTATGGCTCCCGCTCGGGGGTCTGGTCGACATCGGTCCCCGCGACGTCGGGCGTCCCGCCGCCGTGTGCGACGAGCAGGTCGACGACGAGCTGGGCAGCCGCCGGAGCCAGCTCGGGGTCCACGCCGCGCTCGAACCGCTTGGACGCCTCGGTGGACAGCCCGTGGCGGCGCGAGGACCTGGCGACGGTCGTCGTGTCGAAGTGGGCTGCCTCGACGACGACGTCGGTTGTGGCCGCTGTGACCTCGGAGGTGGCACCGCCCATGACACCCGCGATCCCCAGTGGGACCTGCCCCCCGTCGGTGATGAGCAGGTCTTCGGGATGCAGGACACGCTCGACGCCGTCCAGCGTGCGCAACGTCTCTCCAGGCCGCGCCCGCCGCACCTCGATCGCCCCGGTCAACGTCGCCAGGTCGTAGGCGTGCAGCGGCTGGCCGACCGCGAGCATGACGTAGTTGGTCACGTCCACTGCCAACGAGATCGGACGCATCCCCATCTGGGTCAACCGGCGCTGCATCCAGGACGGCGACGGCCGAGACGGGTCGACACCGCGCACGACCCGGGCGACGAACCGGTCGCATCCCGGGACCCCGTCGATCGGCGCGGCGTCGGCCAGGCGCACGGCATACCCGTCGCCTGCGCTGACCTGTGCGGACACTCCTGCGGGGTCGCGGAACCCACCGAGAGGTGACCCCTGGGAGTGCCAGTACTCGCGAGCAAGGCCACGCAGCGAGAAGCAGTAGCCGCGGTCCGGGGTGACGTTGACCTCGACGACCTCCTCGCCGAGCCCGAGCAGAGCGATGGCGTCGTCGCCCGGCTGCACACCGTCCATCGCCTCGTCGCCGAGGTAGCTCCGCAGCACGATGATGCCCGCGTGGTCGTGGCCGAGGCCGAGCTCGTCCTCGGCGCAGATCATGCCGTTCGACATCTGGCCGTAGGTCTTGCGCGCAGCGATGTCGAACCCGCCGGGCAGGCTGGCCCCGGGCAGAACGACGACGACGAGGTCGTCGACCGCGAAGTTCGTTGCGCCGCAGACGATTTCTTGAGCCTTGTCGTCGGTCGACCGTTGACCGTGAGGACCAACGTCGACCGAGCAGTACCGGATCCGCTTGCCGTTCGTCTGGACCTGCTCGTCGAACGCCAGCACGCGGCCCACCACGAGTGGGCCCCGGATGTCGCCGCCGCGCAGGTCCTCCTCCTCGAGGCCGACCGAGACGAAGGATGCGGCCACGTCGGCCCCCGTGGCTCCGGGCGCCAGGTCGACGTACTCGGCCAGCCAGTGCAATGGCGCGCGCATCTCAGACCTCCATGCCGAACTGACGTGAGAAGCGCACGTCGCCCTCGACGATGTCGCGCATATCCGTGACGCCGTGCCTCAGCTGCAGGGCGCGTTCGATGCCCAGCCCGAACGCGAACCCGGTGTAGACGTCCGGGTCGATCCCGCACGCGACGAGGACCTTGCGGTTGACCATCCCCGAACCGCCGAGCTCGATCCACCCGGACCCCCCGCAGGTGCGGCAGGAGGGGTCGTCGCCGTGACAGACGAAGCAGACGAAGTCGGTCTCCATGCTCGGCTCGGTGAAGGGGAAGTAGGACGCCCGGACCCGGGTCCGGGTCCCCTCGCCGAACATCACTCGCACGAACTGGTCGATCGCGCCCCGCAGGTGCGCCATGGTCAGGCCCCGGTCGACGGCCAGCGCCTCGATCTGGTGGAAAACCGGCGTATGCGTTGCGTCGAGGTCGTCGGTGCGGAACACCTTCCCGGGGGAGACGACGTAGATCGGGGGGGTGCGCTCCAGCATGGTGCGGATCTGCACCGGCGAGGTCTGGGTTCGCAGGACCAGCCCACCGTCGGGCGGGTCGACGAAGAAGGTGTCCTGCATCTGTCGGGCCGGGTGGTCCTTGCCGAGGTTGAGCGCGTCGAAGTTCAGCCACTCCGACTCGACCTCAGGGCCCTCGACGACCTCCCACCCCATCCCGATGAACGCATCCATCAGGCGTTCGGACGTCAGCTCGAGCGGGTGCCGAGCGCCTCGTGAGCGGCGGGAGACCGGGCGCGTGACGTCGACGGACTCCTCCACCAGGATGCGCTGATCGCGCTCCTGCTCGAGCTCGACCTGGCGGGCCACGAGCGCGCGACCGAGCGCGGCCTGCGCGGCGCCGACCCGTCTGCCGGCGACGGCCTTGGCGCTCGGCGGGAGCGCACCGATCTCACGCTTGGCCTGGGCGACAGCGCCCTTGTCGACGTGAGCGAGCCGTGCGGTCTTCAGCTCGTCGAGGCTGCTCGCTCGCGCGAACGCGGTCAGGGCCGTGATGACCGCGGCATCGAGGTGGGCCGGGTCGAGGGCGGCCACCTCGACCGGGTCGTACTGGCTGTTGGGTCCGGACATCGCTGCGTGTCTGCTCTCTGTCTCCGGTCGGTGTCGTCTCGCTTGGTCACGCGGACGGCGCCGACGGCTCGGGCTCCTGCAGGAGCGCAGCGTTCGACGCCGGACGGGCCTGAGTCTAGGTGGTGCAGGTCGGACCGGCCGGGTCGGCTGGGCGGTCAGACCAGGTGCTCGGGGGCGCCCGAAGGCAGGGTGAAGCGGAAGTCCGCACCGCCCGACGGCCCGCGTCCCACGGTGATCGTGCCGCCGTGCGCCTCGACGATCCCCCGCACGATGTAGAGGCCGAGGCCCGTGCTGCCCCGTCGCGCGCCGTGCCAGAACCGGTTGAAGACCAGGGGCAGGTGGTCCTCGCGCACGCCATCGCCCTCGTCGGCCACGGAGACGAGGAGCGCGGGCTCGCTGCCGCTTCGCGGCTTCGGTCCGGGATCGGCGGTCATGATGCCCACCGTGATCGTTCCGTCGCCGTGCCGCACCCCGTTGTCGAGCAGGTTCGAGAGCACCTGGTGCAGCCGGTCGGGATCGGCCCACACCTCGGGCAGCCCGTCGGCGACCCGGACGTCGAACCGGCCGCGCGGCTGACCGTTGCCGCTCAGCCGGTCGACGTGATGCATGACCACGTCGTGGAGCACGACCGGCTGCAGCCGCACGTCGAGCCGGCCGGCGTCCAGACGGGACACGTCGAGCAGCTCGGTGATCAGCCGAGACACCCGGTCGGCGTCGGTCTCCATCGTCTCGATCATGAAGCGCTTCTGGTCGTCGGTGAACTTGTCCCATCCCCGCAGGAGAGTGGCGGAGAAGCCTTTGACCGAGGTGAGCGGAGAGCGCAGCTCGTGAGCGATGGTCGAGATCAGGGCGGCATGGTCCTGCTCAGCCCGCTGTCGACTGGACGCGTCACGGATCGAGAGCAGCACCCGCCCGACGGGAGCACGCCGTGCAGCGCGTAGGTACTTGGCAGTGACGAGCAGCTCCACACCCGAGTCGGTCCACAACAGCTTCTCGCGGTGTCCGGTAACGGTGTGGATGCTCGCCCACGGGTCGGCGTAGTCCCACCAGGACCGGCCCTCGCTGTCGTGCAGGGCGAGCGCCTCCTGGACGGGGCGACCGACCATCCCCCCCTGATCACGCGCCAACAGCGTCGCCGCGCGGCCGTTGACGAACCTGACGACGCGACGGCCGTCCACGACAACGAGCCCGTCGGGGAGTACGTCAGCCATGGCCGTGACCGAGGGCGGTGGGTTGGTCGGGTCCATCCCCCCCGCGGGGGGAGCGTCTGGAGGCCACACCGCCCGCTGCTCTGCCATGGCCTCGATCATAGGGAGCAGCCCGGACCAGGGTTCACGTCGACGAGTGCTGGGCGGCCGCCGAGGCATACATACAGACGGTCGCGGCCGTCGCGACGTTCAGCGACTCCGCGAGGCCGTAGATCGGGACCCGGACGGTCTCGTCACACCGAGCACGGTCGTCGGCGCTCAGGCCCCAGGCTTCGTTGCCCATCACCCACGCGTGCGGTTCGACCAGGTCGACCTCGCCCAGGACCCGGTCGCCTCCGCCGTCGGCCGCGAGCACCCGCAGCCCGGCGGCGCGCAAGCCGGCAACGGCAACGGCAAGCGAGACTCCTGTCACGACCGGCAGGTGGAAGGTCGACCCGGCGGCCGCGCGAACCACCTTGGGCCCGAAGACGTCGACGCTGTTGTCGGTCACCACCACTGCGTCGGCACCGGCGGCATCCGCACCTCGCAGGGCGGTGCCGGCGTTGCCGGGGTCGCGCACCTGGGCGAGGACGCAGACCAGCCGTGGTCCGGCCGCGAGAACCTGCTCGAGGGTGTTTGTCGGCGGGGCACACACCGCCAGCAGACCCTGGGGCGTTCCGGTGTCGGCCATCGCGGCCAGGACCTCGTCACTGACCGACACGACGCCGATATCGTGCTGCTGTGCCTCGGCGAGGATCGCGGAGTGCCGGGTCGTCGCCGACGCCGTCGCGTAGAGCTCGCTGACCAGGTCCGGGCGATGGCGCACCGCCTCACGCACCGACTGAGGACCCTCGGCGAGGAAGAGCCCTAGCCGGGTGCGGGCAGAGTGTCGTGAGAGCGAGCGGACTCGCTTCACCCGGTCGGAGGCTGGACTCGTGATCAGGCGGCGTTGCTCGTCGCGGGGACGTTGGCCCGGGCGAGCTCCACGAGGACGGTGAACGCCACCTCGTCGTTGACCGCGAGGTCGGCGAGGATCTTACGGTCGACCTCGACGCCCGAGGCTTTCAATCCCTGGATGAACCGGTTGTACGTCATGCCGTTGGCTCGGGCGCCGGCGTTGATCCGCTGGATCCACAGACGCCGGAAGTCACCCTTGCGCGCGCGACGGTCGCGATAGGCGTACCCGAGGGAGTGGGTCACCTGCTCCTTGGCCTTGCGGTAGAGCCGTGAGCGCTGTCCGCGGTAGCCGCTGGCGCGCTCCAGGGTCACCCGGCGCTTCTTCTGGGCGTTTGCCGCCCGCTTCACGCGTGCCACGTGAGTTCTCCTTGTGCTTCAGTGCAGTCGACTTCAGTTGGAGGCAGTCGACTGCGGTTCAGTGGGTGACCGGCTCAGAGGCCGAGGAGCTTCTTGGCCTTCTTGGTGTCCGGCTTGGACAGCTCGAGGTCCCCCGAGATCGAGCGCATCTTCTTGCTGGACTTGTGCTCGAGCAGGTGGCGACCGCCAGCCTGCTCACGCATGATCTTGCCGGTACCTGTGACGCGGAAGCGCTTCTTGGCTCCGCTGTGGGTCTTCATCTTCGGCATGGCGGCCGATCTCCTTCGTCGTCGTGATCATGTCGTCATGATCATGCTGGGGCGGGGTGTGTTGGGCGGATCTCAGGCGGACGCGGCCGACGAGCTCTCGTCCGGCGTCTCGGTCTGGTCGACCTGCTGGACCGGTTCGACCTGCTGGACCTGTTCGACCTGCTGGACCTGGTCGATGCTGAGCTCGGTGGGGTCCCCAGCCTCGCTGTCACCCTCGCGGCGGCGGCGCTGCTCGGCGCGGGCGTCGGCCTTCTTGCGGGTGGGGCCGAGGACCATGATCATGTTGCGGCCGTCCTGCTTCGGGCTCGACTCGACGAAGGCGAGGTCGCCCACGTCGCCGGCCAGACGTTGCAGGAGTCGATACCCGAGCTCCGGTCGCGACTGCTCGCGACCACGGAACATGATCGTCACCTTGACCTTGTCGCCCGCCTTGAGGAAGCGCTCGACATGGCCCTTCTTGGTGCCGTAGTCATGCGGGTCGATCTTCGGCCTGAGCTTGATCTCCTTGATGACCGTGTTGACCTGGTTCTTGCGTGCTTCCCGGGCCTTGAGCGCTGCTTCGTACTTGAACTTGCCGAAGTCCATGAGCTTGGCGACCGGGGGGCGTGCCATCGGGGCCACTTCGACGAGATCGAGATCTGCCTCCGCGGCGAGACGCAAGGCGTCCTCGACGCGGACGATGCCGACCTGCTCGCCATTGGGGCCGACCAAGCGCACCTCCGGAACCCGGATGCGCTCGTTGATGCGAGGCTCGCTGATGGTGATGCTCCTTCGTGTCAGGAATGGGGGTGACCTCGAGCGGTGCAGCAGCGAGAACGACAAAGGCTCCCCACCACCGTCCGGTGCGTGAGGAGCCAGTCAGTCCGGGTCCGTATGCGCGACAGCTGGCTGCCCTGCACCACGGTCCTGCGTCGATTCGCCGAGGCGAAGGCGATGCCCTACCGTGTCGGACCGTGTACCCGGCGACCTCGAGAGTCGACGCGGGTGGAAGCCAGGCTTCTCTTGCACGACGGGTGAGAGCAGCCGAAGCCACGCAGCACCCATCTGGTCGTTACCCACGATAGCAGCGCTCTCGGATGCAGGCCGAATCGGACAAGGTCCCGTCGGTCAGGTGAGCTGTCCGCGCGGTCAGGTGAGCTGGTCGGCACCGACCTCAGCAGTGACGTCAGCATCGACCTCAGCATCGCCCTCAGGAATGACCTCAGGAATGACCTCGGTAGCGACCTCGGTGCGGGCTGCCTCGACGAGCCGGTCCCGTCCCGTGCCGGCGCGCCTGGCTCGCAGCCCCATCGCGCCGGCGCCGAGCACCGCCACGAGCGCACCGATCCCGCTCACCGCGAGGAACCCTGCCTGCCACCCACCTGCGTCGATCGCGAAACCGGCGATCGGGGCCCCGATGCCCATGCCCATGGTCATCGCGGAGCCGTGCCATCCGATCGCCTCGCCACGGGCGCGTTCTGGGACCAGCCGGGTGAGGCGGTCGACGGTGGCGGTGATCGTGGGGGCGCAGAACAGGCCGGAGATGAACAGCAGGACGGCTGCCGTCGGCAGGTCCGCCGCCAGCGCGACGGGAGCTGTCACGACGGCCAGCCCCGCGAGCAGCCAGAACACGGAGACGGACTTGTGCCAGGCACCGTAGACCAGGCCACCGACGATGGAGCCGGCCCCCCACAACGCCAGGACCCACCCGATGTGCTGCTGGGCGCTCATCGCCCGCAGGCTCGCCACGATTGCCACGTCGGAGCCGGCGAGCACGACCGTGGTGGCCGCGGCGGCGGCGAGCACGGCCAGGACGGGCAGGCCGAACCAGGACGAGCGCGGTGGTGCGCCCGCCGTGACGCTGGCGGCGTCCATCTCGGCGTCTATCTCGGCGTCTATCTCGGCGTCTATCTCGGCGTCTATCTCGGCGTCGGGCCGGCGCATCACGGGGTTGAGGACCGCCAGGACGATCCCGGCGATGATGGAGAGCCACTCGAAGACGAGGATGGCCCAGCTCGTGTGCCACATCGTGGCCGCCCAGACCCCGAGGGCGGGGCCGGCCATGAAGGAGAACTCGGTGCCTATCGAGTCCAACGAGAGACCGGTGCGACGCTGCTCCTCGGGCACGGCGGCCAGGAGGACCTGCCTGAGCACCGAGAAGGTGGGCACCGCGAACAGTCCGGCAAGGGCGGCCAGGACCATGAGCGGCCAGTAGCCCACCCACGGTGCGATCGACCAGCAGACCGCCTGCACGACGAGCGAGGGTACGACGACGCGGCGCAGACCTCTGCGGTCGAGGAGCCGACCGCGCCACGGGCTCGAGACGGCGAGCGCGATGGTCGCGGCCGTTGTGAGCAGCCCCGCAGCCCCGTAGGAGCGGTGCAGGGCGCCGACGACGTGCAGCGTGAGGATGACGCCCCCGGCGAAGAGTGGGACGCGGATGAAGAACCCGAGCAGCAGGGCGTTGCGTGCGGCCGGGATGGCGAGCACGGGACGGTAGACAGACAGCTGCACGACTGACACGACCGACAGCGTCCCACCCACGCACGACAGTGGTCATCCCGGTTTCCCAGGCGTCGGTGCCGTCGGAACACCGATGTATTTGACTCGTTCCAGAGAAGGTGGAACGGTGTCAAGGGTGACGACGGAGACCAGTGCGAGCGTCCAGACCCGACTGCAGTCTGTGGGACTACGGGTGACCGGGCCTCGTGTCGCCGTGCTTCACGAGCTCGACTCGCTGCCGCACGCCGATGTCGACGCGATCGCCAGCGCCGTCCGCGAGAGGCACCGCACCGTCTCCACCCAGGCCGTCTACGACGTGCTGCGCGTCCTGACCCAGCACGGCCTGACCCGGCGGATCGAGCCCTCCGGCTCACCCGCCCGGTTCGAGAACCGCGTCGGGGACAACCACCACCACCTCGTATGCCGCGGGTGCGGCGCCATCGGCGACGTGGACTGCGTCGTGGGCGAGGCGCCGTGCCTGGAGCCCAGCAACACGCATGGCTTCGTCGTCGAGGAGGCCGAGATCGTCTTCTGGGGCACCTGCCCTGACTGCCAGACCACGGGTGCCGCGGCCGGGGACCGCACGCCTGCCGAACACCCTGCCGAACACCCTGCCGGCCCCCATCGCCAACCGCTTGTCGACCAGAGAACATCCGAGAGCTCAGAGGAGAAAAGATGACGGACACCACGAACCGCAGCGAGTCCATCCAGACCGCGCCCAGCACGGAGGCCTCCCTCGGCTCCACCACCGACAACGGCGCACCTGCTGTCAGCGACCGCAACTCCCTCACGCTCGGGGCCGACGGGCCGATCCTGTTGCACGACGTGCACTTCCTCAACCAGATGGCGCACTTCAACCGCGAGCGGATCCCAGAGCGCAACGTGCACGCCAAGGGATCGGGCGCGTTCGGGACGTTCGAGACGACCGAGGACGTGTCCGCATACACCAAGGCCGCACTGTTCCAGCGCGGCGTGACGACCGAGATGCTGGCCAG